>JBBDWK010000042.1:133817-149188 GCA_040902885.1 Bryobacteraceae bacterium
CCCGACACGTTCTCAACCGGAGGCGCGGATGTTTTCACATCGATCACCGGCTCGTTGATTGTGGGTGTCGCCGTTTGCGTCGGCCTCCTCGCCCGTAAGGTGGAAAGGTCCGTGTCGACCGGTATGGTGACGGCCGGCTCCAGGGTAGCCCGAATGTAGGTCAGCGAATCTTTGCCTTCAAACGACCCGGTCGTGGTGACCAGCGTCACCGGAGGACTCACCGGATTCGCGATCCCCGCCAGACGGCTGTCGAATAGGACCAACTCATTCGCCGCCAACCCGAAGCCCGCGGTCTCAAAGAGCAGATGGCGAACGTTCGGCCCGGCCGAAGGGCTTCCTTTCTTCTGATTCGTCGCCGCGCCGGTGTCGGTCGCGTCGGGAGCCGCATCCACGGTGGGGCGACGCTTGAAGGTGATGACTTTCCATTGGTTCTTCAGCGGATGGATGGTCCACGCTGCCGTGGTTTCGAATACCTGCGGGGGCTCGGCGGCGAAGGCGCTCGAACGGAAGCCCGTCGCCGGCGGCAGAGTCACGGCCACAGCTCCGTCCGCAAGGGCAGCTACCGTCGCCGTAGCCGCGACGCCGGAGCTGGGCGTGTAGCCGAGCAGCTCGACGATGCGCCGCAGGGATGGACGCCGGACCGCCGTGCGGATGTAGGTCTCATTCGCCGCCCGCTCGTCGTAGAAGCCGAGAACGTCCGAGATGTAGGCCCACATTTCGAGCCACATCAGCCCGAAATCGTTCCCTGACGGGCGCCATCCAGCGAGCGCACCCGGATCGGCGCCGAGTGCCCGAAGCAGGTCGCGGCGTACCTCGGGAAAGCCCCGCAACTGCCGGGGCAGCGAAGACAGGCCCGCCGGCAGAGTTTCGAGCGGCGATCCCCGGGGCGGGTCGCAGCAGCTCATGCTCCACCCTCCGTAAAGAGGATTAACGTCCCGCGCTCGGGCCGGAGCGGTGTGTTCTCAACCCGAATCAACTCGTCATCGGCGACCTCGAACGCCAGCTCTTCAAAGTCGCGAAACGCGGTAACCCCGTGCGTTCGAATTTCGATTCCGGTCACCGCCTCGACGCCTTCCACGGCGACGATGGCGGCTTCAAGCGCGCTCCGCCTGAGCGGCGTTCCGAACGTGAAATTGTCGGGGTCGAAGAAGCCTGGCTGCGGCCGCGCACCGCCTTTCCCGAATAGCGCCTCCATCACGCGAACGCGAACCTGACCCGGGAAGGCGTTTCGCGATACGCAGATGCTGATGGAAAGATCGAGGTTGACGAACTTCGGGTCCTTCACGATCACGTCCCGTCCGGCCTGACGGCGGCAATGCAGCAGAGACTCGATCTGTTCGCGCCGGTCCGGCGAGAGCTCGAAGGCGTCCAACGGATCCACCGCGGTCATCACCGAAAGCCAGGAACCCGTCCACCGGAAGCTCCCCTGCGCCCGTTGTACGAAGTCCAGTTTCTCGGCCTGAGCGCCGTAATCCTCCGGTCGCACGGCGAAGAACGTCTCGGACTTGTAGGCCTCCGGCGTCAGGAGCTTGATCTCCGCGGCACTCTCCGGATCGGCCCCGCTCGTCACAGGGAACGGGTTGCCCACTCGAACAAGCTGCGCTGCAAGCGGACTGATTTCGGCCGGAATTTCGAGCACGCTTACCGCTCCGGCCGGCACATTGGCCGCTGCGCCGGAGCCCAGTCGGTACTCAACCTCGAACAAAGCGCCTTGCGCTGGAAGCCTTCCGAATTCGCCATCGCCGAAGCGCACCGTGTAGCCGGCGCCGCTGGCATAGTCGCGATGGACCATCTCCTCGCCCCCGAGCCAGCGTCCCACGATACGCCGCCAGGTCCCGTCTTCGAGGGTGAACACGGAGTCGTCGCTGCCTTCGGCAATCAGCGTGCGCCGGAAGAACCACTCGTCGCGACCTCCCGTGCCCTCGTCGATTTCGAACAGCCGCACCTCAGGCTCGGTCCGCCGCAAATCTTCGGCCGGGTCGGTAAACGCCAGGCCGCTTTCGTCCGTTCCGGGCAGGCTTAGCAAGTAGATGGGAGGCCGCGACGAGCTCTCCTCTTCCAGCTCCTCGCAGGTATTCCGTCTCAGGAGCAGGCTCGGGTCAGCCTGCGAGAAAAGCGGCCCTTCCCGCTCCACCGCCGGAATCGTGCTCTCAGCGTCGGTCTGCTCGAGCGGCCCCAAGCGGAACAGCGCACCTCGCGACTCGCCCGCCGTCGCTGGAACAATGTTGCCGGACAGCTCCAGCTCCTCGTACGGGATCGCGAATGGCGGCGCGTCCGCAACCTCCCAACTCAGGCGCGCCACGTCGATGTTGAACAGATCATCGTGCTCAAGCTGGACATCCACAACCCGGACGACATGCAGACGATCGGTCTCGGATGGATCGGCCGGGCGGTCGCGAAGCAGCAGCAGGCGGCCGGCGCTCCACAGGTTCGCCGCGTTCTGATCGAAGACCACCCCTCCCGGATTATCCGGGTTGGCCGGATCATTGCGGGCAAACAGCTCCGTCGCCCCGGCCTCCAGGCACTCCTGATCATCGTCGAAGAGATATACCGTGAAGTTCGCCGGATTCCACAGGGCATCAACCGGAAAATTTTCGCCCCTGTCCAGCATGCCTTCGCCCAGCTCGAACCGGATGGGCGTCGAACCCTGGACCGGCGCCCATACCGGGTCGCCTCCTTCCACCGATGTCACACCCGGCTGGACCGCGAGTTCGAGCAGCGTTCTGCTCATGCGCCCGTCGTGGATTTCGTAATCGAGCAGGCGCGCCTTCTTGCGCAGCGAGCGCCGCTCGGTCGCAGTCTCGAGGTAAGCTTCCCGATTGTGGCGGTCCTGCAGGTAGGAGAACTCGTCGCCGAGCGCCGCCATCGCCTCCGTCAACATCACGCCGACGTCGGCTTCGATCGGCAATTGCCAGTTCGGATACCGCTGAGCCGCGAAGTCCAGCAAAGCGTTTCGGAAGCTGACGAAGTCCCGCGCCAGGTAGTCGACGGGGAAATCCACCAGGTCGTCGGGAGGACACTCCTTCACCGGGTCGGCACAATCGAGCCGGTCTTCGCAGCCCACCTTGAAAGAAAACTGAACGTCGTTGAAAAAGCGATCGATCCGCTCATCGTCGATCAAAAGGCGATATTCGGTGAAATCCCCAGGCTCGGCCACGCAGATCTCGAGGAACCGCCTGCCAGCCTCCACGTCGTCGCCCCAAAGCATTCCATCGGGACCGGCGCAAAGAACCACTTCCACATCCGGCGCGGCGCCGCGCGGATTGTAGATACGAAAATCGGTGAAAGACAGCGGCTCCGGAATCACCAGCGGATCGCCGACGTCCTCGAAGGGCGGACGCAGGTCGCGCGGATCGGTCAGGAAGTAAATGCGCAGCCTGGTCTGGTCGCACTTGTCCACCACCTGCACGAACTGGATCCCCGTGAAGTCCTCGGATCGCGAGCGGAGTTGGGAGAGTCTGTCTCCAGGCGCTGGCATTAGAGTGTGACCTCCAGGTTGATCACTTCCTGGTCGCCACGCGCCTTCAAGGTGTAAGCGATGACCACATCAAGGCGGCCGTCCTCGAACGAGGCGTCGACCCGGTCCACTTTGATCAGGCCGCCGAGCCAGCGGTCCAGGCTCTGGAACACGGTCGCCTGGAGCAGCGTTGCCGTCTCCTGGCTGCTCGGTGAAAAGACCAAACGCCGCAGCCCGGCGCCGAAGTCCGGGCGGTTCACGCGCTCCCCCGGAGCCGTCAGCAGCACCTGCTTGATCAGTTGAACGACGTAGGCCGGATAGTCGGTCTCCTTGCGCAGACGCCCGAGGCCGGCGTCAAGGGCGACGGGATAGTAAAAGCCCTCAAATAACGCCGGCATCTATAGCACCTCCGCGGCGCCGTCGTTCACCTTGAAGGATGCCGCCGATAACTCCGTCTTGCGCCCGCCAGCCGCCTCCTGCTTGACCGTGGAACTTTTATGCAGGATCTCCTGCGCGGTGATCTTGATCTGCGACCCGCTGTCGTTTTCGATGATGATCTCGCCGTTGCTGTCGTCAATGCGCAGTTTGAATTTGTTTGTCTTGAGGAACTTGATCTTCGGGTCGGAGTCCGCTTGGTCCACGTCATTTTCGGCCCAGAAAAAACCCACCCAAATCGGGTACGAGACGTCGCCCGCTTCGAAGTCGATCCAAACGCCCGTTCCGACTTCAGGCATCGCGTAGAAGCCCAGGTTCGGCCCAGCGTACGGCACGCACGGCGCTGCCCAGACCTCGACCGTGCCCAGCACCGCCGGCACTGTCACGCGAAGCCGGCCGCGCTTCAGAGGGTCCGCGTTATCGACCACCGTCCCGCGGTATTTCCCGTAGTACTGCGTGCGCGTCTCGAGCCCCACCGCCATGCCGTCTGCCATCAGGAACCTCCTACAGCGTTGCGAAGCAGCCCTATCCGCATCTTGTGGGCGGACGAGTCCACTGTGTGCGTGACTTCCTTTACGAAGTAGTCGCCGCTGTTGAGTTGCCCGCCGCCGGTCACCCGCACAATCTGATGCGGCGAGACAAAGGCGTTCAGCGCCTGAACGCTCGTTTCGGCAGTCGCCTGCACGGACCACGATGCATCGTTGAGGGCCGCCTGCGTGCGCACCTGCGCCTCCTGGGCGTTACCCGCCGTGACCAGCCTCCGCGTGCGGGCCTGCGCCGGCGCCGGCGCTTCCTCGCCCAGAGTTTCGGTAGTGGCCTCCGGCGCTTCGGTTTCGGTGACCTCGCCCGAGTCGGCATCGACGCGCTCGATGGGGCCGGACTGGTTCGGCGTCTCCGCGTTTGACTGCAGCTCGAAGCTGGCCACGTTCGAGCAGCCGCTTCCCGAGTTGAGCGTCAACTCGGCCGCGCTGTCCGGCGCGAGCACCAGCGGCGGCGTGAAACCAAGCGGGTTGGCTGCCGGCTGCGGAGGCGACGGCTTGAAGTGCGCCGTCTCGGTAATCTCGAAACCCGTCAAGCCCTCCTCCGCTTCCCAGTCGATCCAGAAACGAGAGCCATTGCGTCCGGCCAGCTTGTCCAGGAACGCCAGATCGGTTTCCGACTGGTTCAGAGTTGTGGTGTCTTCCTCGTAGCTGATTTCCGTATCCGTGATGTCCGTCTCGAAGCCGTAACGCTCCAGGATCTGTTTCGCGATGTCGCTGGCCCGCCCCTGGTGCGCCTCGTTTCGCTCCTCCCTGTCCATTACCAGCCGCCGGTCCTGGCACATGATCTCGAGCGACGAACCCGCCCCGCCCTCGGCCAGGCTCACCTTGCGCTCGGTGATGATGCCGTGCGCCATCACGTAACTTTCACCATTGAGATAAGCCGTTACCGTGGCTTCCGTGTCGGGATCTCCGGGATTCAGCCTTTCGTCGTCGAGCAGATTGAATTCTCCCTGGCAGATGTCGATCGCGAACTTGATGCGGAAGGTGGTGGGACCCTCGATGGTTTGCTGCACCTCGATCTCCGCCGCCTGTTCGCTGAGCTCGTTATCCGGCTGGCGGTTGATGGCGATCTGGTAACGGATGTCCCTCATGGCTTCCCCCTACCGGGTCATCGCCGGCACTTTTATGCGCTCCACCTCTTCCAGCGCGTCGGGCACGAGCGCTCCGTTCAGTTCAGAGATTCTCCAGTAGCCATACGGGTCGGCCAGCAGGGAGTTCGCCAGATGATCGAGCCGCTGCCCCTGCTTTCTGATGAACTCGCCGATGGATCTTTCCCGCGGAGGCTCGATCATGGGTAATGCCTTGACCTCCCGGCCCCGGCGGTCGATGACCGAGTAAGGCTCGAGCGCCGGCTTGACGTATCGGCTTTTGCGATCGAAAACGGCCACGGCGATTTCCTCCTTAGAAAGGCAGCAGGCTCAGGGCCTGCACCGCGTTACGCGCGTTGTACTGGAGCGCCAGCACGCTCTGCTGCAAACGGTAGAAGCGGTAAGCGGCCACCGCCAGCTCGATGGCCGGCCCGGACTCGCAGCGGAACACGTCCGGCGTCAGCACCTCCAGCGCGAGATTGATCTTCGCCATCAACGGCTGCAGCGAAGGCAGAAACGCCGACTCGTCGATGCTGTAATCGGTCACCCGCACCGGCAGAATCCTCCCCGGGCCCCACACCAGCAGCGTCACCGGAACCGTGGGGCGCTGCGGCGGCTGCGCCGCCCCGGCCAGCGCCGCGGCCGCGCTTAACAGGTCTCCCAGAAGTCCCTGCGAGGGAAGCAGCAGCTTTTCAATGGCCGCGATCCGGTCTGACACGCCGATCGCGGCCGCGATCGGATCGCTCTCCTCCAATTGGTCCGCGGCATCGAAATGAATCTCCAGCGTGATCGCTTCCTTCGGATCGAACGGCTGTGCCGTCGGCGCGATCTGTCCGCGGCCGGTCTGATCGACTTCAAACGGATTCCATGGAGTCAGCTTCCTGGTCATCGTCTCCGGGTTGTATTGGAACGGGATCACATTCGGCACGATGCCGATCACATCCTCCGCCAGTTGCACGAGCGCGCCTCGCACCAGCCGCGGACTTCTTGTGAATCCGGTTTCCGGCATTTAGCGCCTTCCTCGCACCAGAGGGTTTGCGATCTCATCCGCGATCGAATCCGCCATCGCTTCCCGCGACATGGATGGCCTGGCGGTGACGCGCGCCCGGACTGTCTCCCGGCCCGCGAGGGCGCCTAGGCCGTCCACGCGCAACGCCAATCTCGATGCCACCGCCATGGCGAGAGCTTTCGCGGAACGTGCATCGCCCGCCGCGACGCGCAGCTTCAGGCTGCCGATTCGCGCGCGCGTGACGGGCTCGCCGCCTTTCGCCGAAACGCTCATCTTCTTCCTCCTTTGCCCTGCGGCTCGAGCGACACGGTCGAACCCTGATTCGACAATTCGCGCTCCAGCCCGCGCCGGATATCCTCTATGCCCACCGGTCTCGCGGCCCGGCGCGCCAGAAACATCGCCGCCAGGGTGGCGTTCTTGATTTGAGCTCCCGTGGCTTCCACCTTTTCGGCTGCCTGCTCCAGTTCCTTGGCCAGCGCCTGTTCGCGATCCTCTCCGGCGAGTTCCCGAACCACCTGCCGCCAGATGGCCAGGCGCTGCGCCACATCCGGCCGCGGGAAAAACATCAGGTAGCGAACACGGCGAACGAACGCCTCATCCATGTTTTGCCGCTTGTTTGTCGCCAGCAGGGCCACACCGGGATAATCTTCAATCAGCTGCAGCAGGTAGTTGGTGTCCGCATTGGCGTAGCGGTCATGAGAGTCGCGAACCTCGGTTCGCTTGCTGAATAAGGCGTCGGCCTCGTCGAACAGCAGTACGGCGTTCATGTCCGCCGCGCGAGCGAAGAGCCGCTTCAGATTCTTCGCCGTCTCGCCAATGTACTTGTTGACAGTGGAAGCCAGATCGATGCGGTACAGGTCAAGTTCCAGTTCCGCCGCGATGACCTGGGCCGCCATTGTCTTACCCGTCCCCGGAGGCCCGGACATCAGTCCGATGAGACCGGTGCCTCGCGGGAAGAGCCGCCGCACGCGCTCGTTCTCCCAAAAACGGATGCGGTCGCGGGCCTCGAAGAGAAACTCATCCAACAGCCGCGCCAGCCGTTCCGGCAGTTGGAGGTCTTCGCGCCGGAAAGGGCAATCCAGCAGGTGGCCGAGATCGTCCAGGCGCCCGCGCGAGAACTCGCGGGCGAGCCGCCGCACATCCTCGAAGCTCTGGGGCGACTGCGCCGCCACGTGCGCGATCTCGCCGGCCTGCAGCAGATACCGTTCCGAGAGCCGGCGTTGCGTCTCTTCCGCCCAGGCGCTCGAGACAGGAAGGAGCTCCTCCCACAAGGTGCGCCGTTCGTGCGAGAGCAGGCGCGGCATCTCCACCCGCTCCTCGCGCCAGCCCAGCTCGGAGGGCGCCTCGCCGGGCGGCTCCAGCACCGCGAACTCGAGTGGCAGCTTCGTTTCGCTGGTTGCGGACGCGCGCAACACGTGTCCGCCAGACCAAGCCACTGCGCATCCGTGGAGCAAAGCGTGACGCCGGATTCGCACCTGCACACGCGGCCAGCTCTGTTCGCCGATGCGCGACGTGTCCACCGCCACCAGCGCACAGCCCAAGTTGCGAGCCACGCATGCCGCGAGGGTCCGCCTGCCGCTCAGCCGCTGTCCCACCAGCCAGATCCGGTTTGGCAAGCCCTGTTCCAACGCTCGTGAGATGCGGCGGCTCACCTCATCGACTGGCCACCGCGGCAGACCGGGCCGAGGTTCCACGTAGGTGGCGCAATCGAGCAGTTCCCGATCGATCTCCGTGCTTCCCTGCAGAAACTGAAGGATATAAGGATCCACGCGCAACGGCGGAGAGTCGCCCGGGTCGGCCGCATCCGCCTCCAGCACCTGCCACCGCGCCAGCGCTCCCGCCGGGCTCCACATGGATGCTCGCCCATAGCCGCACAGGCGCCGCGCCAGGGCCTCCGTCGGGTGGCTCTTCCGTGCCGTGTCGCCCTCGATATATCCATAGATCTGCGCGATGTTCGGATCGAGATGCGCCGCCAGGCAGACTTGCAAAAGATCGGCTTCCGAGGGGGTCCCGCCCAGCGCCTCAATCAGGTGGCGAAACGCGTTATTCGGGGAGTTCGCGATCGCGTCGCCGTAACTAGCGGCCCGCGCGGCCAGCTCTCGCGAGCGCGAGTCCCGCTGGTGGAAGCGAGCCTCTTTTTCCGGCGAGTCCAGATCCAGCAACCCCACCCGCAGGTGAGAGGGCAAGTCCGCGTGGGCGGCCACGCCCGGCTCCGCCTTCGAGAGGGTCTCCAGCCAGAGCAGCCGGCGCGCCGCCAGCGCGCGCATCCGGCTGAGCACCGCGTCGAGCACACCAATCTCGACCGGAGCCTCGTTCACCCCGATTGCCGCCGCGCCCTTTGTATCGGCCGCCATCAGAACACCGCCCATGCCGGCGTCGAGCCGGCTCCGTTGATCAGCAGATTTACGGGCAGCGGACTCGGCCTCGAAGTCGTGTCCACCGCAAAATCAATTTGATCGGTATTGGGCGCGAAGTCGTAGTTTCCCGCCGTCGTCGTATCCGCGTCCCTCGTCAGGACTCCGCCGCCGGCCGAGAGCTGTATGTCGAGTTCATCGCGCAGATAGGGGCCGAACAAAGTCAGGCGGAACTGGCGCGCCGCGGGAGGGCCGCCCAGCCCGGCCACGGAAACCACCTGAGGCGTCACCGCGAAAACCACCTCGTTGCTCGACTGCTCGAAAAGCCTCCCCGTGGTGTCCCCCGCAAGCTGCCGCGCCGTGATCACGCGCAGCGAAAAAAGGCCCGGGTACAGCGTCAGCGCCGTTCCCTGGTCGTCCTGCACATCCTGCCGGATGCTCACCGCGATCTCCGGATCGCGAACATCGAAACTCCAGTCTGGATTGTTCCCGTCGTCCACGTCGATGCGAAAGCTTCGTTCCACCGGCGCGGCCGCACCCAAGCCGGCCGGACCGCGCAGCGCCAGGAACGTCCGCTCGTCGCGAAGATCCGATCCGTCGATACGAAACCGGTTGTTCTCGGGCGCAACATCCGGCGGAATCGCCCCCGCCGGGAACAGTGATACGCGCGCCGGGTTGGACAACAGGAACTGAAACGGCGAAGCCGGATCGGATGGAGCAAAACCGGGAGGCGGAATGAACCCGACCAGGTTCTGGACCGACTGAAGAAACGGCTGACCGGAGACCGAGACATATCCGCCGAGCGAGAAAACAATGCCGGGGGTCGAGGTTACCGGAGGCGTGCTGAGCAAAATCACCCGCGCTTCGTAGTACAGCGCCAGGCGCGCCGCCCGCTCCTGCTCGTTGCTCCAGAAATTCACCGTTTCGTCGATACCGACCGGGCGCAGAATCAGCTCGATCCTGTTGTCCGCGCCCGAGAGGTTGGCCGTCTGGAATATCGGATTGTTGGGGGGATTTGGCGGTACTGCAGGGATGACGGTCTCATCGGTGACGACCGGAAAATCGTGCAGGGCGCGCACCACATAGCCCAGCAGACGCTGCTCGATCAACGTGCGATCCCCGCCGCCCGTCGCGCTGGTGTTGCGGGCAGTGATCACGTAGTTGAGGATCAATCCCGCCTCCGTATATTGAATTGGCGATGCGGCAACGACTGGCCGCCGCGGCGGCAGGTTCTTGCGGTGCGGGTCCTCGACAATATGGAACAGGTACAGGCTGATGACGTTCGGAGCCGCGTTGGTCTCGTCCTCCGGCGGCGCGGCCGACACGTCGAAATCATCGGGGAAATTGTCCCGCGCGATGGCCTGACGAATCAGAGTCGCCACAGCCGTCGTCACCCTCGAGATGTCGGTCAGGGGCACGGGCTAACGTTGCCTCCATCCGAACCCACGCCGGGACGCGCTGCGAAAGCCGGCCGCCTTCGGACTGGGCCGGGGCGCGGCCGCGCCTTGAGCGGACTTCACCGGCGACACGACCTCGACTTCGATCTTCCCGATCTCGAGATGGGTGATCGGCCGCATGTCGCGTAGTGCAGGCCGGAGTGGCCGCGCGTTGATCGTTTCTCCCAGCCGGGCTTGGGGCCTTTGCGAAGAGGAATCTTTCCCGCGCTCGCCGCGCGCCTCCTCGCGGGCGTTGCCCGACCGGCCCTCCACCCACCGCATCGCCCGGCTCAACGCATCCATGGCAGCGTCCGCCGCGCGCTCGCGCTGTGGCGCCGGTTCCCGCGCCGCCGCATACGCGGGCTCCATTCGCAAGCTGCCGGGAGCTGGGCGGCTGCCCGCAGCGGCGGCCGGGTCGGGCAGCGAGTTCACTCGACGGGACGGTGGTCCGGCCGCGCGTCGATCCTGCGAAGGTATTGGCTTCTCTGGAACGGCAGCTCCGGAATCGCTGGCTGCGGTCTCTGTCCACGGCCTCGCGAGGCGCGCGGCCGAAGGTGGCGATGCCTGTCTCGGAGGTTCGCCGGCAGGTTTTGCTCGCGCTGGAGCGCTCTCGCTTTCGGAGGCGGTTCGGACGGCTGGCATGGCGGGCTCCGAGGGCGCAATTCGATGCTCGCCCATGGGCGACGGTGACCGCTCACTCGCGAGGCTCCCGGATCGATCGGAGGCGCTTGGCGCTACCGGGTCGTTCTCGACTGCCGCGTCGGTTCCCTCGCGCCCCACAGGCAGATCGAAGTTTGCGGCAAACGAGTCGATGTTGAGTCGCTGGTCCGCTTCGGCGAGCGGCGAACGACTCGGCATGGCCGGCCGCAGCCTTGCTGCTCCGGCCGGCGGTGCGCCCGTCGCCGCCAGCCGCCGGGCGGCTCTCATCAAATACTTCATGCCCATCTTCCGTCCGAGGCTTCGGCCAACACCAACCCCGCATGCTGCCGGCGCTCGCGGCGGGGCATCTCGAGAATCTCCCTCCGCGACCAGCGGTAGGCCCGCGCCAGCTCGTGCACTTCGCGCGTCAACAGCGCGCTTTCGCGCCACAGTGCGGCGAATAGGAACTCGTCCATGCGAAATGGCACTGCCTGCTCGGCGCCGCAATCCGGGCATACACCGTCGAGGTCCGAGTCGAGGGTCGGCCCGGCGAGCGTCATGATGCGGTCCAGAGTCTCGTCCGTGTAACGGGGATCCTCCTCCAACACACAACGGGCACGCAGCGCCTCCGCCGCGCCTTCCTGATCGAGGCCGGCCACCTCAGCCAGGTCCTCGCCCGTCGGCAGCCGGAATCTCAGGCCGCCTAAATGGTACGCTCCCTGCTCGTCCGGTCCTCCGAGTTCTTCGAGCAGTTTCTCGTCCACGGCGGTTGCTTCCGTCACGGCGTCCCACAAATCGGCGATGGCAAAGCTGAGGGCGTAAGAGGTGCCGCAAGCCGGGCAGGAGACATGGCACTCCACCTGGTCGCCATAAAGGCCGCGATAAATTGCCGCCAGCACCCGGTCGGTCTCCGCCAACGTGAGCTTCGCGGCCTCTCCCGCCCGCGCGGCCGCGCCCGGCCAATCCACAAGCAGGGCATCGATCAGTTCCGTTGCCGACCCGTTCGACAACTCCTCGTACCCGGAAAGCTCTCGCAAATACACCTTCCGCGACGGCTCGCGATCCAGTCTCATGTGCGTGTGCAAATCCACGTGGATCATGATTCAGATCCAGCTTGTGGGGGCGGCCGGCCCTAAGTCTCTACTGGTTCCACCACGTCCAGGTCGCGCTCAAAGCCTTCGTACTGCAAGACGATCTTCTCGACCGCCACCGCGTTGGCATTGGCATCAAGCTCCGGCAGGGCCTCGTACTCGGAGACCCAGCACCGGAAGAGGCGGTAAGCCTTGACCGTGACGCCCTGTAAGTTGTTAAACCCGATCAGCAGGTCGCGCTTATATCCGGCCAGCGACACCGCGCCCTCGCCCGCGGTGCTGTAGACCAGATTGGCCCACTCCTCGAAGTCCGTGTCGTGCGTCACGCCGCGTTCGAGCGTGAGCGGCTCATATTTCGTCATGCCGGGCGCGTGGCGAGGCGTGCTCAAATCCGCTCCGTCCCGATGGCTCACCACCTCCGTTGTCCGCTTGAGCGCGCTCATCTTGCTTAAGCCGGCCACGGGTTCCTGGCGTCCTGAGAAGAACAGCACGAATCTGAAATTCTTGTAGGGATCAATGCGTGCGTTTTTGGTGAATTTGGCCATGCTGGTTGCCTCTCGAGTGGTTTGGCAGGTCTTAAACCTGGACCTGTCCCGCTAGCTGCTGAATCGTGATGACGATGAACTCGGCCGGGCGCAGCGGCGCGAATCCCACCAGCACGTTGACTACGCCGAGCGCCTGGTCCTGCGGCGTCGTGGTCTCGGCGTCTGCTTTCACGAAATAGGCTTCCCGCGACGTCCGGCCGGCGAAAGCGCCTCTGCGGAAGAGACTGTTCATAAAGGCCCCGGCGGCCAACCGAATCTGCGCCCATAGTGGTTCGTCGTTGGGCTCAAATACGGCGAATTTCAGGCCCCGGACCAGGCTCTCTTCGATGAACAAGGCAAATCTGCGCACGGGAACGTAGCGGTAGTCGGTATTGCCGGAGTTGTCGAAGCCGTCCAGCGTCCGGGCTCCCCAGCTCACGACGCCCGCCGGAAACGCCCGCACGGCGTTGATTGCCTCGGGATTGATCAAGCCATTCTGCTGGTCCGACATCGGGACGCGGACGCCCAGCACGCCCAGGATGCTGGCCTCTAGCCCCGCGGGCGCCTTCCACACTCCGCGGCTCCCGTCGATGCGGGCCATCAGCCCGGCGATCGAGCCGCTCGGATCGATGTTCTTTCGGGTCCCGTTGGACGCGATGATCACCTGCGGCCACCAGATCCCCGTGTGATCCTTTACGACGCCCGTCCGCGCGTCCGGCAGCTCCGCCAGCACGCCGTCGGGCGTTTGCAGCACCGGTTCGAGGTCCTCGATGAGGAACGCGCGTCTATCCCGGCAGAACGAACTCGCCGCTCCCCACAGCGTCGAGCGAATGCTCGGGTCGCCGGTGTCGTCCGCGCTCTTGGGCAGGATCAGCAGATTGAACAGATCAACCTTCTCATCGAGCTGCTGGTAAGCCGCGTCATACTCCGGTCCCTGCGGGACATTGCCATCCGAGCCGCCTTGCAGCGACCCGGCGGCGCTCGCGCCGATGATGCCGGCGGCGATATCGAAGATCTGGTTGGCCGCGCTGAGATCGGGATTCGCTGAAGTGAACGTGGCGCCGATGCCGCTGCTGGCATCTCCGAACTCGGGGATCAGCGCCAGCCGGTGCCCGTGGACCTCCGCCCGCCAATCGTCGCTGCCCGCCGAAAGCGCGTTAGCGATGGCCTGCAGATTCTCCCGGATGTTTCGGAGCGATAGTCCCGCCGTTGTCCCCTGGTTCATGTTCCCGGCCGCCGATGGATATGCGATGTCTGCCTGGGGAACCGTGAACGCTCGCACCACCGCCACTCCGGGGGTGTCGAAGTTTGCCTTGACCGCGTCCCCGAAGTCGAGCAGCGCCGCCAGGTCTCCAGCCGCGCCTGCGTCCAGAACCGAAACCAGCGAGGAAGGAACCGGGCGCGCCGCGGCAAACGTGCCGACTTCGATACCCCCTTGTGCCACACCCAGACCCAGTTCCTGGGCGATGTCCAGTTCCGTCGAGCGCTCAATGAGAACGTCGTTGCCGGGTGTATCTGCCTCGATCCGCAAGGGAGTGTCAGCCGGGACGGGCGTGGTGACCTGTACCGTCGTGAACGGCGCCAGCATAGTGTTGATGCGGTCCGCGATGTTCGCGAAGGCGAAGCCCGCACTCGCCAGCTCCACTGTGAGCCAGGGCGCGTCTCCCACCTTGATCCGGAAGCGGCCTACCGTGGAGCCCGCGTTGGCGATGGCGGTGGTCACGGCTGCTTCTACCGCGGCCTGGTTGGCGAAGATGGTAGCGGAAGCCGAAAACGCGTTCAGCGTGGCGGCGGCGTTGACGTTTGCGACATTCACCGTTGCCCGAACCAACTGCGACTGCTGGTTGATGATCGCCTCCGCGTACCGCGCGCCGTCAGGGTCCATGCCCAGTCCGGTATGCGTCTCGAGCGCCGAGACCACTGGCTGTCCGCTGGCGTCGAAGGTCTCGCGGTAGAATGTTGCATTGAATGTCCGCTCGGGGCTCGCCGTGTTATAGTCCACGCGGGCACGGATCTGGTTGGCGTCCAGCCCGGCATCTATGGACTCCAACGCCAGCACGATCGCGTTGGCGGCGTTGCGCAAGTCGAGGGTCGCTTCCTGAGCACCCTCCGCTACACGCACGATGAAGGCCTGCTCTCCTCCATTGATGAAGAATTGCCGGAGCTGCTCGGTCATCTCTCCCTGGGAGGTGTCGGCCGAGAATTTTGCCGCGTAGGAACTGAAGCCCAGCACGCGGGTGGGCTCTAGGAGCGGGCCGCGTTTCGCCATTCCTACAAAGGCTGCAATCGAAGTGGAAACGCCGGAAATGGCGCGGAAGCCCGAAGGGATTTCCTGGATGTATACACCTGGATAAGTGGTCTGAGCCATCGCTTCTCCTTCTGCCAGGGCTTAAAAATCCATGTGCCAGAGGGCGACGGGCGAATTGGCGGAACTGAGCGATTCGACCGTTTCCCCACTGAGATCTATCGGCCAAAGGAGATCCGCTCCTAGTCCTTTCAGGCCGAAAATACTAGCTCCAATGAGGAGCCTCTTTTAACCATGCCGACAAACGCTATTGAAGTGGAGATGCCAGAGACCGGACGGAAATCGGAATCGATTTCCCGAAAGCATACACCGGATAAGTGACGTAGGCTGTCGCCTCCTTTTCCGCGCAAAAATCACGTGTATTACCTCCGCTAGATTGCGGCCGGTAGCGCTAGACTACCACAAGGTTGAAGCGACTTCAACGAAAAAGTCGAAAAAGTGTCGCTAGCATGTGAATTGTCCGGTCCAATTAGCACGTGAGTTGTCCGGTT
>JBBDWK010000043.1:0-32252 GCA_040902885.1 Bryobacteraceae bacterium
TCCGCTCTTACCTGCTGCCTTTTTGTTGACACCAATGTCCCTTTAATTATGCGCGTCTGTATAGAGCGTACATGTTGAGGCCGTAGGCGGCTATAGGCGACGGCACGTCAGCCCGAAATGTAGCGGTAATAACGGAGTTACCGCGACCTTTCCGAAGCTGGTAAGGCGAGGAGTCGTTTATGCCTATCGAAGCCTGACTGGTCGCAAAGACCGTGCCATCAAACGGACTCCTGCTCACATTCGTTCCTCGGCTACTGCTGAAGTGCATGAACCCATTTGATTCCTCTGCAGCGCTCAGACCGGGGCTGAATTGGAAGTGCGAAGTCGGAGAAGTCGTCAGCGAACCGTCGTTGAAGTCATCAGAGAAAGCTGGGGCGTTTCCCTGAATCGAAAAGGAGTCGGCGGCGAAGTTAAAGCCCGTCTGCCCAAAAGCAGGAGTTAGCAGGCCCGCGAGAACGAATACGAGAAGCGGCGCAAGCGGCATGAATACCTTTCAAGGGGAGATAGGGAGATTACTTTTATCACATCGGAGGGGTTATAATCAATACTTAAAATTGCCATACCTAAGGTCGTGAACGCTTGGGTTGGGAAGCCTTAAGTCCTATAGGTTCTATAGGTCATGATGCTGACTTCTTAAGAGCCAGGATATAAATATAAGTAGTGGAAAACGGTTTTGATATGCCTTCGGTCTCTCGGCGCCCGTCTTCGGGTTGGACCGCTTCACGGAACGGGTTGCCGAAACCAGCTTTCGCCGTTTGATATCGTGACCGTAATTCCGCGCTTCTTCGATACAGTCCACACCAATCGAAGGGCCGGCAGACCTCGCTGCCCTGAGCCGTCGAGTTCACGCATCCCGAGGCGCACCGCCTGGTGGGCGTTCCGCTGAACATCCCGCTGCATCCGACTCAGCTTTACGAATCGCTGGGCGAACTGGCCATCTTCGCGCTTCTGATGGCGGCGATCGTCCGGCCGCGCCGTCCGGGCGCGATCCTCGGCTTGTACCTGCTGCTGTATTCCGCGCTGCGGTTCGGCGTGGAGTTTGTGCGCGCGCACGATCAGGCCAATCCATTCGGAGGCCCGCTCTCGATCGCGCAATGGATCTCGCTTGCGCTGATTGCGGCGGTGCTTGGGGCACGGAGCGTACGGCGAGGACGCGCGGTGCCGGCAAGGAACGCGGGCTGAGTAGGGTGGGCCTCAGCCGCGCACCGGTTTCAACCGGTGCCGGATAACTCTCGCGGAGCGCGGAGAACGGGACTGAAAAGTCCCGTGGCGGGCTCAAGCCGGCTCAAGCCCACCCCACTCAAAAAATCAGGCGGCGTTTCATCTCTTGGAACTCCGCGGTGCTGAGCAGATATTCCGGCTTCGCTTCCAGTACCTGCATGCCGCCCTGCGCCTGTTCGATACGCTCAGCCGGCGCTGGATGAGTGGAGGCGCGCGTTGGCGTCGGAAGCCTCCTCAAATTCTCGATGTAGGCCGCTGGATCGTAGCCGGCTTGATCAAGGCAAGCAAGGCCGCGAGCGTCGGCTTCCGATACGGCGGTGCGGTAAGCCTCCATAGAGCCGAGTGGAACGGCCGTCCCCGCTCCCACGTTGTAGGCATGACCCAACCAACTGCCCATGAAGATGAGCGGCGTGCTGGTGTAGTTGACAGCGGTCTGCCGTATCGGCTTGTAGGCGATGAGATGCGCCAACACGCCCGCCAGTTCGGCTTCACTGCCTGCGTGCCGGAGGACACCTGTATTCACAAATAGAAAGCCGCCCGGCAGGGCGAAGCCGTTCATCTCGTCTGACACGATCACTCCGACGTTGACTGGCTTCCCAGCCGCGCACCGCGCCGATACTGTTTGGGCGAGTCGGTCCACGTAGGCCACAACGGCTGGATCGTCAAGCAGGGTTGCGGAACGTTTTACATTCTCGGAAAGGTGCTTGCCAAGGGCGCACTCCTTTTCCTGCTCCTGGCAAACACCGGCGGGCAGCAGGACCGCAAATCCCAAAAGGAGGCGCAGGAACTTTTCCATCGTCAACCTCTCATCCGATTGTATCCCGCCCGGAAATACCAGAGTGCCGCAAGGACGGATAGGATGACGATGAGTGCCGACCACAAGCGGTAACGGTAGAGCATGCCGCGCCGCTCACCTACGTGGAACGTCTTCGGCGCAACGGTTTCTTCCCAAGTTCGGTTCGAATCGCCAACAACCAGCTTGGCGCCGATCCTATAGGAACCCGCGACGGCGGCTTCAGGCAGCCTGCCTGTCAACACCAGAACCTCTTTAAGCCAGGAAGTGACTTTCGCTTCCAGCACAACCGGGATGGGCGGCCCCTCGGGCGGTGAAACCGTAGCCACGGCTGTGACGCTTTTGCTTTGAATTTGTTCGGACATATAGGTCCGCCACCATTCAAGCGAGGGATCGTGTTCGGACCATTTCC
Organism: Bryobacteraceae bacterium; assembly: GCA_040902885.1. Taxonomy (GTDB): domain Bacteria; phylum Acidobacteriota; class Terriglobia; order Bryobacterales; family Bryobacteraceae; genus JBBDWK01. The sequence continues at coordinate 2,427 of JBBDWK010000043.1, forward strand.
ACAGGTGCAATTCGATTGCGAGCGGGTCGCCCGCGTGTACCGGTTTGTCCGGCAACCAGCGCAGATCGACGTTATTCCCGTGATAGGCGCTGCGCGGTTCGACGCACGTGGCTTGAGGCGCGTCGATTAGCCACGTCGCGTATTGCGAAGTGGCGCGGCGGCGGGCATGGACATCAGAGTTACTATCCGGAGGCTCCCTGACGATTCCACGAGTTTGAGCGTCGTAGCGGAGCAGCAGGCTTTGCGAACCGCCGCCTTCTTCCAGACACAAACGGACGGGCTCGTTCGCTCGCGCGAAAACCACTAGAGCCCTCGATCCGGGCGCCACTCCGGTGCTGGACACCGCCTGAGGAAAGATCGTCTGCCAGACGGCATCGAGAATATTGCCGGAAAGAACCGAGCGGGACCGGCCGTAAAGCGACTCCGCAAGGGCGTGAAGAAAGTACGGACCCTCCCCTTTCTGGATGTGGTCCAACAAGCGCAGGAATTGTTCTTGAACGTTCGCGCCGCCTGTGGCCTGAAGTCGCGTGCGGATCTCCTCCCGCCGGCCGTTCTCGCTTGTGCCTGCAAGTTCGTCGATCGCGATCGTGTATACCGCCACGTCAAGCGTGCGCAGCGTCCCAGTCGACTCGAAGATGCCGCGATAGGCTGTCCGTTCTTCAGGTTGAAAAGGCGCGTCCGCCCGGCGGTTGTGCGGGCCGACGTCCAGCTCGCCGTCGGAGACGATCAGCAGATGTTTCGCCGCGGCGGCCGGCATGCTCTCGAACTCCTCGGCGGCGCGCTCGATAGCCTTGTTCAGCTCGGTGCGCCCACCCATGCCTCGGGGGAGCGCAACGCCCCAGCGATACTCTGGCCAGGAATCTCCCCATCGAAGCGGCCCGGGGGGCAGGCCCGCTGGGTGTACCCCGTCTCCAAAAAAGAAGACCTTCAGGAAATTCCTGCGCGTGGTGTCGCTTTCGGCAGCGGCTCCCAGGAGAATCTGAGAGAGCGAGAGCAACTCGTTGCGGAGACTCACATCCCGATCGGCCTGATTGGAGCTCAGCGAGACGTCCACCAGGACGATCCACCGGTGTTCCGCCGGAGCGGCAGGTCCAGCCTGCAACAGAGTGGAGGCGGCCAACAGAAATGCCAGTGCTTTACCTGGCTTCCGGCGCGTGCCGGGCAAACCGCGCGGCACGTTCAGCGGCGCTTCCAACGCTTTACGTTGGGTTATGCTTTACAGTAACACGAGATCAACAAAAACCATCGTAATTGTTTCATTCGGAGCGGCGGTTCGGCGTGTGTAACCGTGTCCCGCCCTACAACGGCCCGGCACCGGCGGTCATGCTCTGGGACTGCTCCGTGTAGCCCTGCGTCCACTGGACGACGATCAGGGCTTCCCGCCTTGTTCCGGTCCAGGCAGCGGGCTGCGCAAGGCGCGAGAGAATGGCGTCGCGGAGTTGGGGGGTATCGATTCCGGCAGGGCTACCGCCGTCTTTAGAACTTTCCCCTCGGCGGGCATCCACGGCGACGACTCGCGCAGTATGCGGTCCAAACGCTCTCCGATCGGGGAATCGAGAGCGGAGATGTCCCCCAACCGCTCCAGAACGCCGTTCATCGTGAGATTGGAGAACTCCGCGCAAAGCTCGCGGGCGTGCGCGAGGAGTCTCTCGAAGAGGGGACTTCTTCGGCCGGCGCGAGCGGTCGAGAGCGCTTCCTCCGGCCGCAGCCAGAATGCTTCAAGCGCCCTTTGGGGGGCGAACCGGCTGTCGTTCAGCAACCGGTCAATCAATTCTTCGGGCAATTCGAGCAAATCTGCAACCCAAGTTGACGTATCGTCATCCGCATTCAGGCCTTGGATGTCCTGGTGGACCGATTCCCGGATAGCCCTGTGGTGTTCGAGAATTTCAGTGACGACTTCATGACACGCACGGTAGCCTTTCAACTCGCCGATCATATCCCTGGGAGGAGGAGGCTGTTGGAAAGTCCGAATCGTGTTCTTAATCGTAAATCCAATGATCAGCATGATCAATGCCCCGGCCAAGAACAGGAATAGGGGCAGGCCGGCCGGGAAACTGAACGGGGAAACGTCCAGGCCCAGGCTTCCAAGCAGGACGATCAGGAACCCCGCCACGCACACCAGGAATACAGCTACACGCGCCCGATCCACCGTCTCTTCTACCCTGACTATTTCCACCGGGGCCAAAGTTGTCAGCTTGCCCGCTTTAAACCTGGCGTACCAGGGCGCGAATTCGTCCATGAAGGTTGCCAACCGAACTTTGGCTCTATCCTGGATACGGCGCAGCGACTCCGTCCTTTCATCCAGGCGATTCAGGAGGAAGCCGGCATGAAACCCAGCCTTTTGAACGCCGCTCTGCAAATCCTGCATGCCCTCGAGTTTCAACACATCGGCCAACGTGGAATCCCGCGCCGCAAACTTCTCGGCAAGCAACCGCTTCTCAATCGCCTCACACCATACGTCGGATCCGAAATCTTCAGTGAAGCTAGAGGTATGTGTCTCCCGTTGAAGCTGGCGCACCAACCTTCGATGAAGGGCTTGGGCAATCTGCTCACGCGCGTCATCGCTTGAAAATACGATCTCTGCGACGCCCATGGAGACGAACAGGCCCGCGAATCCGAGTCTGCTGCGTTCATTCTCCAGTTGGCGGTGCAGGTCCGGTGCAAGGTCCGTTATGGTGAGGTGGGCAAGAACGGCGGCGTGCTGGGCCGCGATCTCGCCGGGGTCCGTAAGCGTCAATCCCTTGGTGTTTACGGTATCGAGTAGCACGACCGCATCGAAGTCATCCAACCTGGAAGTATCGCCGGGACCGAACGTCAAAGTCTCGAGTGATCCGCGCGTCGCCTCGCCAAGGGGCTGAAACTCGCGCGGCACTGCTAGGATCGCGCGGCCGATCCGAGATCTGTAACGCTGTCGAGCCGATCGGATCGCGGCGCATATGGCGGGAATCGAACCCGCGTCCGGGCCTTCCCATCGTTCCGCGACAACGAGCAGGTGAATCCGGCCGATGGGTTCCCGCAGCCGGTCCACTGCCGGTTGAATGACAGCGCCGAAATCCGCTGGACTACAACGATGGCACGAGACCGGGCGGCCCCACAGTGCTCCCTGGGCAGCAAGGGCATCGAGGACACGCATACCGGCTTCGTCGAGTGCGACGGCAACCACGCCGGAAAGCGACTCTTCGACCCCCGCTCTCAAATAGGCCCTCCACCGCTGCTCATCGCGGCCCGCACGGCGCGAAGCTCCTGGTGTACTTGGAACACTTCCCGGTTCATCGGCCTGACCGTCACGGATGCACTGCCGCCCACTCCGTGGGCCGGCGCCTGCTGAATATCGGCGCCGGCCCGGGCGGCAAAGGACGCCGCTCCGCCGACCCCGTAGGCATGCGCCTGCCGAAGCTTGCGGATCAGCTCGATGCGCCAGTACTCCAGTTCCTCGTTCCTCAAAAGGATCCCAGATTGAAACACCAGATTCTCGGCCTCGGCGATAAGCGCCTCGTTGACGCGAAACTGCTCGAAGGCCCTGTGGCGGAAGGGATCCAGCCGTACCGGTTGCTGGCCGTTAGCGATGAATGCATAACCGCCTGAAGAGCGCTTCAGCGCACCCTCGCGCTCGGCTAGGCTGAACAGCCGCAAAAGCGCCAGTTCCCGAAGATCGTCGTCGGGAAAAGGAAGGTCTGTCACCCAGCGGTAGTCCAGGAAAAAATGCATGTCGTAGCGTTGCTCCAGGGTGATCGCTTCGACGAAGCTCCTCCTGTAATCCTGCAGGCGCTTCAGACCGATCAGCGACGATCCGTGCTGGACCCGAAGCACGGGAACGTAATCGGGCCACTCATCTTCCAAAAACACCGTCTGAGGATTGCTTTCGCGAAGCGTCCCCGACAGGAGCGAATCGGATGCCGCGCCGACCAGGACGATTTCCAGAATGTTATTGCGGTGGGGATACGTCTCGTGTATTTCCCAGCTTGCCCGGGCGCGCGCACTTAAGGCGCTTACCATCTCTCGGTACCGGTCGCTCGGATGCTTGTAGCAGTCCGCGAGCAGGCGATCGCACGTCATGCCCGCCTCGCCCTGAAAATGGTCGTGCATCGCCCTGGTGCAGAGAGCATAGAACCGGGAACTGAGCTCGGCCGCACTCACCTGAGACCACGTGTCGAACTCCTCGACCAACCCCGCGAGGATTCGCTCGATCATGGCCTCCCGGAACGGATCCAGCAAAGTGATGAACCATGCCAAAGGGCAAACACCGGTACGCGAGGGCCGCACCCGATAGTACGCAATCTCGTCGTCGGCCTTCCTCAACCGGAGGTTTACGAAGAGGGTCCGGATATGCTGCCACCTCTCGATCAGACCGTCCACGCCGTCGGCGAGGCGACCAATCTGAAGACCCTGCCCCTGAAAAACCCTCTCCTTCGCTTCCAGCTGATAAAACACCTTCCAAGGCCTCAATTCATCCTCCCACTCCTTGATGACGCGAACGCCGTGGCGGTCGATCAAGTCGGCGGCGGCGCGGTGGATGTCGGTCTCGCCCTTGGCCTGTTGGGCGTTGCTGGACAAGGTCTGCTGCAACTGGCGGAGACGACTCAGAAGCCCCTGGAGAAAAGCGAGGCTGCGGTCAAACCCGCTTGCCCGAGGCAGCATGGAAAGCAACACTTGGCGCACAGCCGCCCGAAGCTCCTCGCCCCCGCATATCTGCCTGGCGGCCTGCTGCTCGGCTTGGCGGCGGAGCTCCGCACGCGCCTGAGAGAGAATGCCCGGAATCATCGCGCCGGCGGCCCTTTCTTGCTTGTCGTCTATGAGGAGCGCAACCGGCGTCATATCGAGCTGTAATACGGGGACGAGCTTCTGCACATTATCAACCGTCACCCCCAGAGAGGCCGGGACAATGACCACCTGGCGGTCCAAGTCGTGGTCTGGTTTGGGCGCCGGCTGCAGAAGCTGAAGCCGAGCATCGCTTGCGAGGCCAGCGCCTAGCGACTGCCCGAGCAACTCGGATGGAATTTCAACGCCTAGAACTCCGTAGCTGCTGTAGCAACACAGGCGCTCGCGTGAATCCCGAACCGTGGCTCCCTGGGCATTAGCATTGATTGCACAAGCTACCGCACGCCTGCCGACCTCGGTAGCCGTCAGCAGGAAAAGCGTCTCACCGATCATCGCCGCGAGACCCTCCACGTCCATAACCCCGCCCTGCTGCAGCCCGCTCAACAGGTAACAGTAGTTGAACGGGACATCGCGGGACACATCCACATGATCTGGCTCGTACTCGACGCACCAGCCCTCTCCCTGCGATCCATTCATGAAGTGGTCCAGCTCCTGGAGCGCGGCATAGCAGTTCGCTTCGAGTGACCGCATGACAACCGGCTTGTTGCGGAAGGCTTCAGGCAGAACCAGATGTCCAGTGACGGTTACGTCTTTATTCGTAAAGCCCTTGGCCCACCGGCGCAAGTCGTAGGCAAGGTCGAGAAACATGCCCGATCCGGTACCGCCGCACAGTGACCCGACCACGTGATATCGATTCCCGCGTCAAGGTCGACATTGACGCCGGTCTCCTGCATGTGCTTCAGCGCCTGCGCATTGTCCGCGATCCCGTCAGCGCTTCCGTCACTGCGCCCTTGATACGCTCGCGTTGATAGAAATAGCAAAGCCGGCCGATCGGGCGGATGCCTCCTGCGCCTACCGCGACCTGCTGGAAGCTGAGCCATGGAGGAAGCCACTTGGCATAGTGGCGAAACTCCTCCCTTCCGGCGATCACGTCCTGAATCACGCTTTGCGCATTAAAGCCGCCCAGGTAAACATGCTCGGCATGGGCCACCAGGCGGGGCGTCCGGTCGTCCTGGTAGTCCGTGTCGAACGCCCGGATCGCGGCATAGTGGCGTCTAGGTCCCACAAACTGGTCGAAGCGCAGTTTTGCCTGTTTTGCGGCCGAGGCGCCGGTGCCGCCGACGGCGGCAATCAGTGTCGGTTTCACGACTCTGGCAAGTCCTTGAAGAGAGTTATTAGTCATGTGTACCCGTCCTTTTCTGGTGATGGATAAGCCGATCTGGATAACCGGCATGCCGGATCTGGACGACGTCCTTGCCGTGCTTGAGTTCCAAAGCATGTCCGTTGACAAAGTCAAGCTTGGAAATTGCTACCCCGGTCTGGCCTAAGGGCATGAAAGCCGACGATGGAACATTTGGGTCGTTGTCCACGCGCCGGTACTGCCAGCCGGTCCCTGAGACGACCCGCACTTTATAGCTGCTGCGGCTGACGGGCTCGAAGATCGCTGTTGGGCCGTGTTCGTCGGCTCTTGTACCGCACTCTGAGTGAATTTGTTCCCCTTTGGCAACGAAGCTGACTACCCTCGGCTGCATTGGGTCCGTCACTTCGACGCCGCCTTCATGGTGAATGACAAATTTAAAATCGGCTATCGGTGCCCGCCGGCGCCAGACCAATGCCGGCCGGAAATGCAAGAGCGCCGCAAGGATAGCCACGATGATGATGATGATTGCCCACAACCAGCGGTAACCGTCAAAGATTCCTGGTCTTTCTCCTACCTGGAACGTCTTCGGCGCAACTGTTTCTTCCCAAGCCTGGTTCGAATCGCCAACAACCAGCTTCGCGCTAATCGTGTAGGAACCCGCGGCAGCCGCTTCCGGGAGCCGGCCCGTCAGCACCACAACTTCTTCATGCCCGGAAACGACCTTCGCATCCAGCACAACTGGAATGGGCGGGCCCTCGGGCGGTGAAACCGTAGCCACGGCGTTGATCCTTTTGTGCAGGATCTGATCGGCCATGTAGGTCCGCCACCAGGCAAGCGAGGGTTCCTGCTCGGACCATCTCCACAAATCCAATTCGATTGGAAGCGGATCGCCCGCATGTGCCGGCTTGTCCGGCAACCAGCGCAGCGCAACGTTGTTCCCGTGATACGCCCTGCGCGGTTCCACGCACGTGGCTTGCGGCGCGTCGATGAGCCACGTCGCGTACTGCGAGGTGGCGAGACGGCGGGCATAGACATCGGCTGAACTGTCCTGGGGCTCCCTGACGATTCCGCCCGATTGGGCATCGTAGCGGAGCAGCAATTCATTCGAACCTTCCAGGCACAAGCGGACGGGTTCGTTCGCCCGCGCGAAGACCACGAGATTTCTCGATCCGGGCGCAACCCTTCCGCTGAGCACCGCCTCCGGGAAAATCGTCTGCCACACGACGTCGAGAACATTGCCGGGAAGAACCGACCGGGGCCGGCCTAAAAGCGATTGCGCCAGGGCGTGAAGAAAATAGGGACCCTCCCCTCTCTGAAGATGATCCAGCAAGCGCAGGAATTGTTCTGGAACGCTCGCGCCGCCGGTTGCCCGCAGGCGGGTGCGAATCTCCTCCTGCCGGCGACTCTCGTCCGCGCCGGCCAGCTCGTCGATCGCGATCGTGTGTACCGTCACGTCAAGCGAGCGCAGCGACTCAATCGACCCGAAGATGCCGCGATAGGCAGTCCGCTCTTCAGGTTGAAAAGGCGCCCCCGTCCCGCGGTTGTGCGGGCCAACGTCGAGTTCGCCGTCGGAGACGACCAGCAGATGCTTCCGCGCGGCGGCAGGCATCCCCTCAAAGTCCCCGGCGGCGCGCTGAATAGCCTTGTCAATCTCGGTGCGGCCGCCTATGCCTTGAGGAACAGCGTCTTCCCACCTGTCCACTGGCCAGGCATCTCCCCAACGAAGCGGCCGGGGGGGGCAGGTTTGCGGTGCGCACTCCGTTGCCAAAAAAGTACACCGTTAAGAAATTCCTGCGTGTGGTGTCGCTTTCGGCGACCGCTCCCAGGAGAATCTGAGAGAGCGAGAGCATCTCGCTGCGCAGGCTCATCTCCTGATCGGCCTGGTTGGAACTGATCGACACGTCTACCAGCACGATCCAGCGGTGTTCCGTCTGTGCGCCGGGCTGACCTTGTAACAGAGTAGACGCAGCCAACAGAAGTGCCAGTACTCTACCCGGCATCCGGACCTCCGGAGCGGCCATCATCACCTTTCCAGTACATCTCTTTTACGCCGGCGCGCCACGTTTCGTACAGCTTGGCTATCATCCGCTCCGGAAGCGACAAACTGGCGAAGAGACTCTGCCTCAACTCGCGCAACTCCCGCCGCTCGCCCGATTCGAGATCGAGTCCCTCCCGCTCGAGCAGAAGAACTCGTTTGTCGAGCTCCCGGATGGCCCGCAGCGGCGCTTGACGCAGTTCGGAAACCCGCTTGCGAATCGCCTTCATGGCCTCATCCGCCTGCCCGGCTGTTTGCAGCCTCCGATTCTTACGCTCCCACTCCGCGCGCTCGTCCCCCGCCTCTTCGTCCCAAGACCGCAGAACAAGCAGAAGTTCTTCGGCCTTCTCGAGCGATTCCTTTGTCCCCTCCCGCAGCAGGGGGACAAGTTTCTTTCTCACCTGCCGGATCGCCCGGTCTTTGCAGAGTCCGGCAGCTTCGCGATGACTAGGTTCGTCCAATCAGGATGCGCTCGCCGGGATGATACGCGAGGAGATTCGAGCTCTCGATCCGGGCATGCCGGTAAGCCTGGAAACGCTGCATCAGAGCGTAGCCCGTTTCGTCCAGCGGCCCCGTTTCAATACCATCCTGCTCAGCCTCTTCGCCGCGATGGGCGTGCTTCTGGCGGCGATCGGTCTGTACGGAGTGGTGTCCTTCCTGGTGGCGCAGCGCGCCAATGAGATCGGGATTCGCATTGCGCTGGGAGCGACGCGACGCCGGATTCAGAGCATGATCCTCGCGCAGGTTGCGTGGTGGACTGGCGCGGGAGCCGTTCTCGGCTTCGCCGTAGCGTGGTTTGCGGCAAGGTATCTGGAGAGTCTACTCTTCGGCGTGGAGCCGCGCGACCCGATGACCATGGGCGCCGTCCTGCTATTGCTGTCCGCCGTCGCAGTAGCAGCAGGCTGGATTCCCGCCCGGCGGGCGGCACGGCTCGATCCTATTGTGACTCTGCGTCAGGAATAGTTCAGAAGTGGATTCCCACTAAGAAGCCGGCCTGGTTGGCATTCGTCACTGTGCCGGTTCCCGCGCCCCAGCGCACGTACCGGAATTCGGGAACGATGTCGAATAGCTTCGTCTTGAGACGAACGCCACCTCCGAAAACGGCGCCGACGTGGAGGCCGCTCCTGGAACCGGAGCGAAAGGCCGCGTTTCCGATAACGTTGCCTGCCGGGTCGAAGTTCGGGTACGTGCCTGCCGTCACGGACCATATCTTTCGAAATGCGAAGCCGCTCGAAACGAAGGGACGCCACGTCCTCGATTCGGGCATGAACGTATACTTGCCCAGAAGTGGCAGCTCCACCGAATGGCTCCGGGTGCGGCTTACATACGTGTCGAGGAAATTGCTGGTGCTGCCTATGCGGGAATACAGAAGATTCGCCTCGACCGAAAAGTTGTCCGGAAGCCGGAATTCAATGGCGGGACCGAAAGTGTATCGCCGCGATTCGTCGTTCACCCACGATATGTTGTTCGTGCGGGCTGGCTCCAGAAGTGGAACACCGCCCTTCAGGCCAAACGAAAACAACTGCGCCGCAACACGCTCGGCGGCGGAAAAGAATGAGAGCAACAACGTGTAGAACACAACCTGAGTTCGCATGCCACCGGCCAAGCACGAACTCAGCCAGATGCGAACAGTAATGTTTAGAGAGCCTTGCGGCTGCTTCGGAGGGCAGAGGACTCACAGGTGTGAAGATCGGCCTGCTTCTGTCACGCGGACTTTGGCCGGGAACGCGAAAGGCGGCACGTCCGGAGCGGTGCCGTCCAGCACCTTGCCCCAGAAGATACTCTTCCGCTTGGGCAGCATGTCATTCAGGTTAGTTTGAATGATGCTCTGGACGTAACGGCTGAAGTCGCACACGAGTTTTGCATTCTCCGCGTCCGCGGGGCTCAGGCCGCTCACGGGCACGGGCTGCAGCACGCGCACGTGCCACTTCGAGGGTATCGGGATCGGCGCCAGCGGGAACATGGGCGCGATGGGCAGATAAGGCCAGCCGAACTCGCGCGTGATGTAGCTCGAATCGATGCGGCCGATGATTGGAAAGATTTCCGAGTGCCCGATGACTGCCGTGGGCACGATGGGAGTCTGGTTCTCGATCGCGATCCTGGCGAAAGCGCTCTTCGAGAAATCGCGCAGCGTGTAGGTCCGCCGGTAAGGCGTGAAAGAGCCGCGAATCCCCTCCGGAAAGACTCCCACTAGTTCGCCGGCTGCGAAGAGCCGCGCGGCGCTTTCCTGGCTCGCGATCACACCGCCCAGCTTCGTAAGGAAGTTGCACAGAAACGGGATGCGCAGCAGCGATGGAATAATCAGGAAGCGGATAATGCGCTGCCGCTGTGTGAAGGCGAGCGAGAGATGCATCACCGCGTCGAGCGGCATGAAGCCGCGGTGATTGCTCACGAACATAGCGGCGCCGGCTTGCGGAATGTTCTCCATCCCTTCGGAGTCGATGCGCCAGTAAACTTTGCGCAGGAAGGCGAACCACCAGCCCCAGGCGCGGATGTAATCCACGTCGAGACCGTAATCGTCATACGGCTTCGACAGCATCTCCGGCCGCGCGCCCGGTTTGTTCCGGATGAAGCCGGCCAGCGCTTCGAGGGTGGATTGCTCGGGCTTGAAGCCCAGCTCGCGCAGCGCTCGATCGCCTGAGACCGTCCAGTTGTACTGCAACTGATCGACGCTTTCTTTGCGGTTGGCCAGGCCCTGCAGCGGCTTGAGCAGGGGAATGCGCTCCGTGCCAGCGGCCCGGAAAGCCTTCTTCAAAGGAATCGCGCCGGGGCCGGCGGCGTTGAAGATTCCCGTTGCAGTTCCTTCGGCGGCCGCAACCAGGGCGCTTGCCGCGTCCATCACGCCGATGAACTGCAAATTCGGATCGTGTCCGGCGAGCGGGGAGGCGGCGCGCGAGGCGAGCTGCCGCACAACCAGGTCGCCTTCATCGGGATGCACCACGTTGGTCAGGCGGACCGCGGCCGAATTGGGAAAACGCGCAACAATCTCCTCGGCACGGAGCCAGCGGCGCTCCGGTGCATCGTCGGGCAACAGAGAGACGCGCTCCTCGGTAATCAAGCCGGGGTTCTTGGTGCTGGAACCGTAGGCGTATGCGTGGCTGCGCAGAACCAGGCGGCGCAAGCCGGGCGTGCCGGCCGCCCGCTCCAGGCCCTCCAGAATGTCATCGCCGGGGCGTGGAAAGTAGATGAGGCATTCCGCGCCGGCCTCAACCAACTGGTGTCCCCGGGCGTCCAGCCGCTCGCGCGTGGCGCGAGCTACTGGCCCAGTGAATCCGCGCAACGCTACTTTCATCTCTTCTGTACTCCGTTCAGGAAGACGTCCGCCAGTTCCCGGACGAGGCGTTCCTCGTCGAAGGCCTCCACCTGCTTCCCCCCGAAAAACTCGACCGCCAGAAGAATACCCGTGAGCGCGGAGAGAAACATGGCGGCCGCGGCCTCCACGTCCACATCGTCCCGCAGCTCGCCCAACCGCATCCGCACGTTCAAAAACTCGGTGAAGAGTAAGCGTCCCTGACGGATAAACGTGCTGTAAAACAGCGCGCCGACCTCCGGCTGGTTGAAGGACGCCATCAGGAGCTTGCTCATGAACTGCATGCGCGCACGGTACTCCTGCAGCATGATTTTCGCCAGCATCTGCAGCTCGTCGCGCAGCGTCTCTCCGGGAAAACGCAACTCGGGTGAAGGAACGGCCCCGGCCATCAACTCCAGCTCGCGCTCGAGCACGGCCGCCAGAATGTTCTCCTTGGAATGGTAGTGGCGTACGATATCGAAAGCGGAGACCCCGCAGGCGCGCGTCAGGTCGTCCAGCGTGATCGACGAGAGTTCCTTCGTACCGACCAGCTGCACGGCGGCATCGAGGACCAGGCGCTGCTGCTCGGCGCCAAGCACGCCCCGGCTCATTCGGAACCTCTTCTGGAGCGCGCCGGAATATCGTTCGCCTGTGCTCCACGAAAGCCGAAATACTCCGAGGCGAGCTCCCTGCCGGATTCCTTGCCGGTCAGAATCATCCGGGCCACGCGCTGCGCGGAGACGATGACCGGGGTGATGCCTCCTCCAGGCTGGGTCCAATGGCCGGTCAGGTAGAGGTTTTCAATAGGCGTCGAAACGGGCAGCCGGTCCGCGCCCAACTGGCCCGGTGACATCTCCCAGCCCAGCATGGCGCCCTGCCAGTTGTTGGTAAAGCGATAGGAAGTCATCGCCGTAGCGCTCAGTTTTATCACAATATGATTGTCGATTCCAGGAAGTATCTCCCGGAGCCGTTCCATGACACTGTTTTCAACGCCCAATTTATGCGCCTGCCAGTCCGGTATCTGCTCGATGCGAACGGGCGTCAGTTTTTGCACGATCAGGATCTGACAGCCTGGCGGAGCGATGCCGGGATCGAAATGGGTCGGGATGAAGATCTTGAACACGTTCTGAATGGCATCGATGGGATCGAACGACTTCCAGTAATACCCTTCGGCGGCGGCAAGTTTTTCCGGGTCCATGCCCCGCAGGCCTATATGAATCAGGAAACACGGATAACTTGGCTTGAGCGAAGCCAGGTGCTCGATTACCCAGTTGCCGCAGTGTTCGATGCCGATGAGGTCGCGGTAGGTATGGAGCGCGTCGCCGTTGGACACCACGACCGGAGCGCGGAACTCGACATACTCCGAAGGCCTCCTGGACACGGTCCGGAGGCGCACGCCGGCGGCCTTTCCATTTTCCACGCCGATCCGTTCGACTTCGGCGCACTTCAGGATGCGCCCGCCCCGGCGTTCGAGGCCGCGGCCCAGATCGTCGGCGAACTTCTGCGAGCTGCCCCGGGGATAATAGTTGCCCAGAAAATAGGACAGCCGCAGCATGGCGTCGAAAAGATACGAAGTGCGATTGGGCAGCGATCCCCAGTGAGGCGTGTCGGCCATGAGGACGGCTTTGATGCGCGGGTCGTGGAAATGCTCATCGAGCTTGTCGGTCACCGTGAAGCGCTCGAAGCGCTCGGCCTGATCGTTATCGACGCCCTTGAAGTAGTAGAGGAGGCCGTAGAGGTAAGCCTGGCGCAACTCGGCGAAGTAGCTGTCGATGCCCGGCTTCTCGTCCGGGAACCATTCCTCGAGCCGCTGCAGGAAGCGCCCGAAATCGGCGGGTACCGCGAAAGGCTTCATGCCTGGGAAGTGGAACTGGTCGACCGGGTCCATTTTGACCCATTCGGTCGGAATTTCAAGCTCCTTGAGCAGCTTGCCGGTAAGCGTCGAGGGATTGCCCAGCAGCGGGTAGAAGTGCGTGGCGGCGTCAAAGACGAAGCCCTTGCGGCGAAACGTGGAGCAAAAGCCTCCGAGCATGTAGTGACGCTCCAGGACCAGCACCTTCATGCCGCCCTTGGCGAGGAGATTTGCGCAGAACAGGCCGCCGATGCCGCTTCCGATCACGATTGCATCGTACTGCTCGGGATATTCGCGGCCGAAGACGGTCGGCATAAGGCTTAACCGCCGAGACGCCGAGGCGCGGAGAAGACAGAGCTCATGAGAGGCCTCCATCCATGGTGAGAACCTGGCCCGTGATGTAGGCGGCGTCCTCGCTCGCCAGATACACTGCCGCGCGGGCCACTTGCTTGGCCGTGCCTGTGCGGCCCAGCGGAATCTGGGCGTAGAGCTTCTTGCGCGTGTTCTCGTCAATGGACGAGGTCATATCCGTATCGATGAACCCGGGAGCTATGGCGTTGACGCGCACGTTGAAGCGCGCCACTTCGCGCGCGAGGGCTTTCGTGAAGCCGATGATGCCAGCCTTGGACGCGCTGTAATTCGTCTGGCCGGACATTCCGATGATGCCGCTCACGCTGGTGATGTTGACGACCGAACCGCCGCGGCGGATCATATCCCGCATCAAAGTCCGCGAGTAGTTGAAGACGCTGGTCAGGTTGGTATCGATCACCTCCTGCCAGGCAGCCGGGTCCATGTTGTGCAGAGCGCCGTCGCGCCGGATGCCGGCGTTGTTAATCAGAACGTCGATCGGCCCCAGGGTTTCCTGCGCGCAGGCGACCACTTCCTGGGCGCGCGTGAAGATTTTCGAATCTGCCTGGAAGGCAATGGCTTCGCCGTTGAGAGAGGCCATCAGCGCATCGGCCGCCTCTTTGTTCGAGGCGTAGGTGAAGGCTACTTTGTAGCCGGAGGCGACGAACTCCTCGACCATGGCCCGGCCGATTCCGCGACCGCCGCCTGTCACCAGGGCGACGCTCATTTCGGCCGGTTCCTCCCATAGCGCTCGTGCGCGGCGACGAACTCGCCGGTGGTGATCGCCGCGCCCATGGAGATCTCGCCGCCCAGAACGGTCGCGGCCACGATCTCGGCGAACTTCCGGGCTTTGCCCGTGCCGTGGCAGTCCATTACGCTTAACGCTTCTCGTTGCGTGGGAAGGCCCGTGCCGCCGCCCACAGTGGCGACCTCGAGCGCGGGCAGGGTTGTGCTTACGAACAGACCTTCCTGCTGCAACTCGAAATAGGTGATGGCGCAGGCGGCGTTGACCACATTGGCGACGTCCTGGCCCGTCGCGATAAAGATGGCCGTGAGACCGTTGGCGCAGTGCGCGTTGTAGCCGATGGCGTTGGCCTGCAAGTGGCCGATGAGCGTGGAGTGCCAGACGCGGAACAACTGATCGGCCGTGCAGTGCAGATACATCTTCAGCACATCGTGAGCGATCAGGGCGCCGGCCGTCACGCGCTTCCCTTTGCCGCGCGTCAGCAGGAAGCCGGAGGGCCGCTTTTCCGAGCACATGCCGCTGAAGATGAAATAACTCTGAATAGGGAAATTGCTCTTCACCCACTGGCAGGCGGCCTCGGTGGCCTTCACCAGCAGGTTCATGCCCTGCGCGTCGGCCGTGTGGTAGCCGAAGTTGGCCAGCACCTGGCGTCCCACCTGATAGCACTTGAGGCTGGTGAGCTTGCCGTGACGGGTGGTGGCGTTCGCCGCCGCGCTCAGGCACTCCATCTGCCGCGGCAGCCATTCCGAGAATGCCGCCGCGCTCGATACATCTTCAAAGAAAAATGTCGGAGCGATCTGGTTTTCGTCCGCGAGAAGCGCCGTTTGCACGCCGCCCGATTTGGTGAGCGCCACCATGCCGCGCTCGTAACTGCGGATGAGCGCGCCCTCGCTGGTTGCCATGGGAACGTAGAACAGGCCCTTGGCGTACTCGCCATGCACCAGCACGGGACCGGCCACGCCCATGGGCACCTGAGCCACGCCGATGGGGTTCTCGATGTTTCCCCGCATCTGCTCCGGATCGAAAGAATAGCTGCCGATGTGGTCGAGCGTGGCGCCGGTCTTGCGCTCCACCCACGCCCGCCGCCGCATGACACGCTCGGCATCGTAGCCCTGATCCTTCAACCGGGGAAGCAGGTCCCCTGGGCCCATCTCGAGATTTCCCGTTCCGGGCAGCGCCATTACTTGCCTTCTGTGAACTTCTGTCCCGCGGTCTTGCACTCCTCCATCAACATTGCACCCTTTTCCATCCAGACCGCGGCCACCGCTTCGGCCTTCTTCCTGGCGCCCTCTCCGGCATCGGAGGGGATGGTGAAGAGGGTTTTCATCTCGTCCATCATCCTGCCCATGCTCTCCTGCGGGGACTTCATCATCTCGAAGCTCTTGTAAGCCATCCCCAGCGAGATGGCAAACGTATCCTGCACGAAGCCGGGAAGTATCTTTCGATCGTATTCTTGTGGCTCAGACATACCGTTTCAAAACCAGGGCTGCATTATTTCCATCGCACCCGAACGCGTTGACCAGCACATGGCCGCCCTCGAACGGACGAGGCTCGGCCGAGAGGCTAAGCCCGTTGGAGGCCGAACCCGAATGGACGGTGGGCGGAACCGTCCGGCGAAGGAGCGCCAAACCGCCCGCAAGCGCGCAGAACGCGCCCGATGCCCCGAGCGATTCGCCAAGCGCCGCTTTCGGTGCGCAGACGGGAATGTCCGCCAGACGGCTTCCGAAGACGTTCTTGAGAGCGTGAGCCTCCATCTCGTCGCCCGCCCGGCTGCCGCTGGCGCTGGCGATGATGCAACCCACGTCCGAGGCCGGAACTCCCGCGGCATCGAGAGCCTCCTGGATGGCCAGAGTCGCCCCCTCGGCCCGCACCCGGAAGCGGGTAGTGCTGTGCGCATCGTGCGCCGAACCGAATCCGGAAATTTCCATCAGCGGTTGAACACCGCGCGTTTTCGCGGTCTCCAGCGTCTCGAGCATCCAGAACGCCGCGCCTTCGCCGAGCACCGCGCCGTCGCGGTCTTCGGCGAACGGGCGCGCCATGCCGGACTCCGACGCCGCGCCCATCTTTCGAAATCCGAGGAACGACTCCTCGCAGAGTTCCTCCACGCCGCCCGCCAGCAGGGCCTGCGCGCGGCCGAAGCGCAGAAACTCCGCCGCGTAATGGATGGCGTACAAACCGGAAGCGAGGCCGGCGCATATGGTCGAGTTCACGCCGCGCAGCTTATGCTTGATGGCCGCCTGGCCCGCCGGCGAATTGATCACCGTGTTCGGAAACTCCATGGGATTGACGTAGGTGGGACCGTCCGTCAACCCGCTCCAGTCGAAGGAAGCGATGCTGTGAACACTGCCGAACATGGTGCCGCAGACGAGTCCCATCTCGGGGTCGCCCTCCGCGCTCTCCTGCTGGGAACGGCCGGCGGAGCACAACGCCATGTGAGCGGCCACGCAGACCAGACGCGCGCTGCGGTCCAGCACGCGCAGTCCCTTCGGGCCCAGCCACTGCTGCGGGGCGAACCCGCGCACCTCGCCGGCGATGGCTCCAGCGCCGAAAAGCTCGCTGGGACCGATGCCGGAGCATCCGGAGAAGAGCTTTTGCTCAAACTCGTCGATGCCCGCGCCGATGGGCGACACCACTCCGACGCCGGTGACCACCACGCGGGCGCTCATGCGACGCTTCCTTCCACGCGCGCCAGGCAGAGCGAAGCGTTGTTGCCGCCGAACGCATAGGCGTTGTTGAGAGCCACGCGCGGGCTGGTGCGGCGGGCCCGGTTGGGCACGTAGTCGAGGTCGCACTCCGGGTCGCGCTCCTCGTAATTGATCGTGGGCGGAATCACGCCGGTGTCGAGCGCCAGCGAGCAGGCCGCGGCTTCGATCGCGCTGGCCGCGCCCATGGTATGCCCCAGCATGGATTTGATGGAACTCATGGGAACGGTGCCCGCGCGGTCGCCGAAAAGCGTGCGCACGGCGATGGATTCGACACGGTCGTTGGTGGGAGTGCCCGTGCCGTGGGCGCTGATGTAATCCACGTCTTGTACGGTCAGGCCGCTGTCGCGGAGAGCCATCGCCATGGCCCGTATGGCGCCGTCGCCTTGGGGATGCGCGGCGGTCATGTGGTGCGAGTCGCAGCTCACGCCGTAGCCCAGAACCTCGGCGTACACTTTAGCGCCCCGGGCCAGCGCTGCGTCGAGCGGTTCCAGAATCAGCACCGCCGCGCCCTCGCCCGGGACCATGCCTTTGCGGTTCTTGTCGAAGGGCTGGCACCGCTCGGGTGCGATCGCGCCGAGCCGCGCAAATCCCATGTAGGTGATGCGCGAGAAGGCGTCCGCCCCACCCGCAAGCATCAGATCGGCGCGACCGGATCGAATGAGATCGAAGCCGTATCCGATGGCGTAGTTGCCCGCCGCGCAAGCGGTCGGAATCATCAGGCACGGCCCGTTCAACTCGAACTCGATGGCGATGTTGCTTGGAATCACGTTGCAGGGATACTTCGACACCACGTCGCCGGCGATCGCATCGAGGCCCTCGGCCTTGCGAATGTCATTGTAACGCTCCACCTGCCTGGGCTCGCCTGAAGTGGTTCCCATGGAGACGCCCACCCGCCCGCGTCCGTACGCGGAGAGGTCTATGCCGGAATCCTCGATGGCCATGCGCGCCGCCGCCACCGCCAACTGCGACCCGCGCCCCATCTCGCCGGCTGGCCGTTTCCGGATGAACTCTTCGGGCTCGAAGTCCCGCACCTCCGCCCCGAGGTGCACGGGAAACGGCGAACTGTCGAACGACGAGACCGGAGCGATGCCCGATTTGCCGGCGAGCAGGTTCTCCCAGAAGACGCCTTTCCCGGACCCGATCGGAGTGATCAGGCCCAGGCCGGTGATTGCCACGCGTTTCATGTCGCCGTCTACGAGCCGGCTGCGGTGGAGATGTAGCGTTGAACGACGGTCACCGTGTCGTCCACGTTTTTGATCTTGCCGAATTCTTCTTCCGGGATGTTGATCTTGTACTTTTTGTCCACGGCCACCATGACTTCCATGGCCATGAGCGAATCCACTCCAAGCTCGTCCACAAAGAGGGCAGTGTCGGTGATCTCGTCTTCACTGCGCTCGGTGACCTCCGCCACCAGGCGCTTTACTTCCCGCCGAATATCTTCCGTTGTAATTTGTCCGTTTTCCATTGAGCTCCACCTTCAGTTCCTTACAACTTCCGCCGCCACCGGTCCCGCGATCCATCCCCTCGCCCGGTCGTATCCAGCCAGGATCGTCGAAATATTCTCTTCAGCCACCTTCCTGCCCGATTCCATGATGTTGTTGCAATTGGCGAAGTCTAGCATGGAAATGCTTCCGAGTTTGGGCGTGATCACGATGTCCGCGGACTCCTCGCAGCGGGCCTGGCCGATCTCGTGGCCGGTGACGCGCATGCAACGCAGCATCACATCGAACATGTTCATCGGATAGCGCGTGCTCATGGTCTGGGATTCGAGACGCGCCATGGCGTTCACGGCGATCGCGTAGCGGCAGCCCATGCGTCTTACCAGATTCACCGGCACTGGGTCCATGATGCCCGCGTCGACCAGCAGGTGCGGGCCGCGCGCGAACGGGGGCAGCAACCCGGGCAGCGCGATGGACGCGCGAACTGCATCAACCAGAGTTCCATCCACAATGGTGAACTCCTTGCCGGTCTTGATATCCACGGCGTTCGCCCAGTAGGGGATCTCGGTCTGATTCACCGTGCGCGATCCAAAGTAACTTCCAAACACTTTTCGCGCGACTATTTCGTTGACCAGGCAGAAGCGCCAGAGACGCCACTCGACGAATCGTCTCGTCCGAGTGGACCAGTAGCAGGCGATTTCTCGCAACTCGGAGATGCCGACACCGGAGGAACGCAGGGCGCCGATCACGCTGCCCATGGAGCAGCCGGAAATGACATCGATGGGAATGCCCGCGTTCTCGATCACTTCGAGAACGCCGATGTGCGCCCATCCCCACGCGGCTCCTCCGCCCAGCGCGATGCCGACCTGCGTGCCGGAGATGAAGCGGGCGATCGAGTCCACAGTGCGCCGGAAGCGTTCCGTAACCTCGCCATCCGCAAGCCAGGCCTTCTCGGATTCGGCAGCTTCCCAAATCAGTTGCCGGTTCCCCTTGAGCAAGGCCAGGTGCGGATCGAAGGAACTTGCGACGACGAAGGATCTTGAGCTGTCCTGCTCCTCTTCGGGAGCGAGGCGCGTCGGGCCTACCAAGTCGCCCCGATAGTCCGCGAATGCGCTCACGCAGCCTGCGATCGCGGCCGCTTTTGCACCCACCGGATTGAGCACTACGTTGGTATAGCGGTGCTTCCATTCGGTCAGCTCGCGCGCCACGGCGCCTCGAAAGCTGTCATCCGGAATGTCCACGGCGAGCCCGAGCGTCCAGGCTTTGGGACCGATCTTCCGCGGCTCGCCCGCCTGCCCCAGAATCACAACCAGCGATTCCTGCTGCGTCTGCCGCGCCAGCGAACGGCATAACTCGGCGGCGAAACTGAAAGGCGCTTCCCAGCGGTTGTCGGCGCACACCAGAATCACCGGAGACTCGGCGGCCTTCGCGCCCTTGGTGACCGTATCGTGCAGGCGCTCGGCGACCACGCGCATCATGCCGCGCAGTATGGCCTCGCGCTGCGCGGGCAGGTGGACCATCGCCTCCTTGGGGAGGTAGATGACGTCCGCATCCACCACCACTTCCACGTCGGCCGAACACGCGCGGCCGGTGATGAAACTCAACTCTCCAAAGACGGCGGGGGGCTGGAGATAGGCCACCGTCTGGCGGCCCTCCAGCTTCTGAACGCGCACGGCGAGCCGCCCGGTGCGGAGGAAGTAGACCGCCTGGCTGTACCCCCCCTGCCGCAAGATCGCTTCCCCGGCCTGAAATTTCGCCTCCCGGAACAGAGGGGCGATCTGCGCCAATTGATCCGCGGGAACCTCGCGGAACATCGGAACCGAGGCCAGGAAGTCGGCGATATCGCTCATTTTTTGGCAGTCGAAGAATTCGCGGCCGCGGGGCCGGACTTCGACACTATGCCCTTCCCTTCTTCCACGGTGATGAACTGATTGGCCGCGATATTGGACAGTTTCTCTCGCGCGCCGCTCGGCCACTCGATCTCGAGCGCGGTTACCGTTGCGTCCTGCCCCAGACCGAACGTCAAGGCCAGATCGCTCTGGGAACAATAGCTGGAACCGCTGCGCACGGCGCTCCACTGCTTCCCGGAGGCACTTTGCAACCGGACGACCGCGCCAATGCCGTTACGGTTGGACTTCGTGCCGACGGTTTTCACGCACAGCCACTTGTTGCGATTGCCGCCGTCGTTCCGGAACAGATAGGCGGGGCCATGGTTGGAAGTCAGGAGAATATCGAGGTCGCCGTCGCGATCGAAATCGGCGTGCGCCGCGCCGCGCGCCACAATGGGACGGTTGAAGGAAGCGCCCATCGAGGGTGTTGCGTTTTCGAACTTGCGCTTGCCCAGATTGCGGAACAAAAGCGGCGGCTCCTTGTACTGGACTTTGGGCTGCACGCGGGCGATCTCCTCTTCGATGTGGCCGTTGGCGGCGAAGATATCGATGTAGCCGTCCAGATCGTAATCGAAGAAGAAGACGCCGAAAGCCAGAGTGAGCAGGCTCGCGCGGCCGACGGTGGAGGAGGGCGCTTCATCCACGAAGAGGCCGGTGCCTTCGTTGTGATAGAGGCCGAGCATCTGGTTGGAGAAGTTGCCAACGATCAGGTGCGGGCGGCCGGAGCGGTCGTAGTCGGCCGCGTCGACGCCCATCGCGCCGCGCGCGATCCCGTCTTCGCCGAAGGCCACGCCCGCGATCATGCCCTCCTCGGTGAACGTTCCGTTCTTATTGTTGCGATATAGCTTGTTGGGCTGCGTGTCATTCGCCAGGAAGACATCCGGCCAGCCGTCCACGTTGTAGTCGAAGATGGTGATGCCGAGCGTCTTGCCGCTCTTCTCGACCATCTCCGCCTTCTCGGTCGCGTCTTCGAACTTGCCCGCGCCGAGGTTGCGGTACAGCTTGGACTGCGTGCCTTTGTAGGATTCGGGCGTGCAGTAGGATTTGGTCGCCCCGTCGAGCGAGCACCACAGATCGCCCTTCGCGGTCCATTGCACATAGTTGGCGACAATCAGGTCCGCCTTGCCGTCGCGGTCGTAGTCGAGCCATGCCGCGCTGGTGGCGAAGTTGGCGTTGTCGATCCCCGAAGTTTTGGTTACATCCCGGAACTTGCCGCCGCCCTCATTGTGGAAGAGGCGGTCGCCTTCGAGAGCCGTGATGTATACGTCGTCGCGGCCGTCGTTGTCGTAGTCCGCGACGCTGACACCCATGCCGTACATCTCCACGTCCAGCCCGCTGCCGGCCGTGATATTGGTGAACGTGCCGTTCTTGTTGTTGCGGTAGAGAGCATGCAGCGACTTCCGGCCTCGAGGCGTCCAGTCCTTGCTGTTGATCAGCAGAATGTCCTGCCAGCCGTCGCCGTCGGCATCGAGAAACGCTCCTCCCGAGCCCAGAGTCTCGGGAAGAAACTTCTTTCCGGCCCGTCCGCTATTGTGCGTGAACTTAATGCCGGCTTCCCCGGTCACGTCGGTAAACTGCACGCTGCCCGAGGGCAGCGTGGCAGCCAGCGCCGCCAATCCGGCGGAGAAAATCAAAATTCCTTTCACTCGCTTCCTCCCACAACATGGGCGGCGCCGGGCCGCGGTTTATTGGCGATGGGCGCGGCCGTGCTCCTTTTCGCCGGCGCCTTCTCGATGGACCCAAGGTCCACGCTTACGTGTTCGTGGATCTGTTGCCGCTCGTTGTTGTCCTCAGGGCTGATCAGCCGCCGCTTGGCCGTAATCGACTGAGCCGACTCTTCGGCCTTGAAGCGCTGGAACAGCTGCTGCTCCCTGCCAGCCGCCTCGCGGTCGCCCAGGCCCATGTGGCAGAGCATCGCCGTATAGTGCATCTGGAGATCTTCCGGGTCCACCAGACAGACTCGCTCCAGATACTTGAGCGCTTCCTTGTATTCGCGCTTCAGGAACAGGATGCGCGCGATCTGGTTGAGCACCACGCGATCGCGCGGATACATCGATTCGGCAACCATCAGCGACCCGAGCGCGGCATCGTAGTCTCCGTCGGCTTTCTGGATCATGGCCTTGAAGAAATGGACGCGGGCCAGCTTCGAATCGATGGACATGGCCTTCTCGATGAAGGGCTTGGCGGCTTCCGTCTGGCCTTCCTGAATCAGCGCGCGCGCCACATTGAGCCAGCCATCGGCGTATTCTGGCTCGGCTTCGGTCACGCGCGTAAACGCGTACTCGGCGCCCTTGAGATCGCCCTGAAGCAGCAGTCCGATGCCCCAGTCGTTCCAGCGTTCGCGGTCTGCCTTCGAAGCCACGGGCTTCCATTCGGTCTCGCCGCCGCCCAGCACGAGCTCGCTCTTTGCCTCCGCCAGGGTCATGATGGGAAGGTTCGGAATCTCGCCCTTAATCTTGCCCGATACGTTGGCGGGAACGTTGGCCTTATCGAAGCTGTACTCCAGGCTGTTGTGCGCCTTCGAGAGCAGCGCCGGGTCCTGTCCCGGCTTTGGCTTCCCGGCGTACGAGAACTGCGTGTAGAAGTGTGAGAACTTGCGGTAGTTCAGTTTGGCGTGCAGAGAGATCGGCCCCTTGGCGTCTTTGGGAATCTTCAGCCGGTAATGGGCCACATCGGCCGCGCCGGGCGGGATCATGCGAACGTAAAGAACGCTGCGCGCCTGCCAGGCATTCCTCTTGTCAATCGGATTGCCTTCCGCGTCGAGCTGATAGGCGCGATAGAAGTGCGCGCCCGGCTCCACCGGCCCCTTGCCGTCGTCCTCGACCTGCCCGCTCCAGAAGATGATCTTGCCGGTAGCGTCCTTGGCCTGCATCTCCACCCAGACGTCGAAGGCGTCCAGGGTTCCGCCGGGAAAGAAGTGGCCGATCTTACGGGTACGAATCACGACGTCCACACGCGCCGTCGTGCCGGGCTTAAGCTGAAGGCCCGACTTGTCGATGGGCGCGGCTACCTCGCCGACCTCGCGAATCACCACGTCCCGCGCCTGCTCGGCCTCTTCGCCGACTGCGATCCCGGACATCAGTTGCGGCCCCTCTCCCACGCGCCGGATCATGGGCGTCTCGGTAGCGGTCTCATCCACGGGCGACGCGGCAAAAATGTCCATGGTGATGAAGCCGCTCTTCAGGAAGCGCTCGGTCACGCTCATCTGCGCGTGATCGCGATTGGCGAACGGCACGGCCATGTTCGCCGCCGGGAAGCGGTGCGAGTGGATCTGCCCGTCGTGGTTGCCGGGGTCCTTGGAAGGAACCAGCGGCATGTGGCAATCCACGCAATTCTGGCTCTTGGGCGGATAGTAGAAGCTGCGCGCACCCTGGCCGGAGATTCCGCTGGCCTGCCAGTTGTCGTAATCGTTGAAACCGCGGAACCACTTGTAGTCGTTCACCGGCACATCCAGATGCACCTTGTGGCAGGCGGAGCAAAACTCGGCCGAATCCTCGCGCATGAAGGGCTTCATGAAGGTCTTCTTGTGCGGCTGCGGATTCAGATAGGTAATGAAGTGGTCGAAGGCGCGAATGTATTTGTTCTTGCTGGTGGCCAGCTCGTGAAGCGGGGGATACTCGATGGTGAAGCCGCCCTGGCCCATAGAGCTGTTGACGTGCACGATGGAGTGGCACGAAGTGCAGGCGAGACCCGCGTGCGCCTCGGGCGTGTCGATCTGCTCGCTGATGGGCTTCTCGAACCGGCCGTTGAAGAAGACGGCATGGTCGTGGCAGCCCGCGCACCACTTGCTGGGCTGAGGGCCGACAACGCTCTGCATGTACTCGATGGACTTCCGGTAGAACTGGTTATTGAACGAGGCGAAGTGGTGCATGGAGCTGTTCCACTGCTCGTAGATGTCCTTGTGGCAATCTCCGCAGGCCTGCGAGTCCATGAAGAAGTTGGACGGGATGATTCCATCGACGTTGGTATTCGCGGAGGATGGGAAGAAGGGAGACTTGGGCCCGGCGCCTTCTCCATCCATGCTCGTGGGCACGGTGAGAGGATTCACGATGCGGTCACTCGGATTGGGGAACAGCTTACTGGAGATCCTGGTGCTGACGGGAAACACGGCCAGGATAATCACTGAGACCTGGAACGCCTTGCGGAACCGCACCCAGCCCGGGCTCGTCTGGCGCCAAATATAAGGTATGAGGGCCAATACTCCAAGGCACGCCGCGATAATGTGTCCCCAAAAAGCCCATCTGTACTCGGTCGTGTTCCCTACCGCGACCAGGTAGAGAGCCAGCACGAGCGCCAGCGCGAACAGACCGAGGGCGGGAGCGATGCCGCGCGCCAGTTCCCGGTTGCGGCGGATGACGAACAGCACCGCCACGGAGAGAACCAGACCAAGTCCCAGATGAAACAGGACGTTGGTCATGTAAAAGATGGTGGGGAAAGAGAACGCGGCGACGTACGCCGTGTTCAGCAGCAGCACGAGGAAAAAGATTCCTACGAGTTTAGCGAGCTTGGAATTCTTCATGAGTGTGGTCCTCGTTGCATCCTAGTCGCCGCATGGAAAGGCAAGCAATAATTGAAACACATTAGAATCCTTCTGTTTGCCGCCTCGGCGCTTCCGCCAACGAACGCATAATACGCAGTGCCGGCCGGGTGTTGTACTCCGCCCGATAGGCGCGATGAGCCGCCGTGTCCGGGAAGCGCTCCCCGGCCGGATACGGATAAGCGCTCATGCCGTGGAACGGCAGCGGCTCCACGCTCTTCGAATATGCTGTATTGGCGTCGCCATCCTTTGCCCAGCCATCCACGAATAACAGGAAATCCCTCTTCCAGCCGGCCTTTAATGGGGGCAGATCGCCCGCGGGGAAAAGCAGCCGCAGCTCATCGCCCGCGCCCATAATCACCAGCTTGTCGTCGATGGATTCGAGCAGCGGCCGGACATCGCCCAAGCGGGTGTAATTTCCGGGCGTCGGGTTCCACATCGACGTTGGCATCCACTTCGCGTAATTGAATGTCTCGGGCTGCTTGCGCTCCGGATGGACGGTCGGCTTGGAGAATCCGCGAAAGCGCAGGTCGGCGGTCTCGGGGAGCACCGCGGTCAAAACGGCTTCAGGCTCGGCGGTGTCTTCGCTCAGATAGATCTCGTCCCAGTACACGCAGAGACTGGTCACGATGCGAACCTCGCGCGAGGCCGAGAGGAACTTGCCGGTCAGATCCACGGCGATCGTCTTCGGCTTGCCTGCCGGAATGCCCATGTCCTCAATAACCGTCTTCCACTGCCCCTCAGCATCCTTCACTTGCAGATAGGGCATCACCAGACCGTTGGGATCCGCCTGCGCGGCGCCGAGGAATGTGCTGCCGTCGGCCCAATCCACCCAGCCGCTCAGCACCAGCACGCCTTGGTTGGCTTCACGCCCGAAGTCGAGGTCGAGATGGTGCAGCTCCGCCACGCCGCCGTAATCGCGGGCATAGCTGTCC
Organism: Bryobacteraceae bacterium; assembly: GCA_040902885.1. Taxonomy (GTDB): domain Bacteria; phylum Acidobacteriota; class Terriglobia; order Bryobacterales; family Bryobacteraceae; genus JBBDWK01. The sequence goes on from JBBDWK010000043.1 coordinate 28,160, forward strand.
GGATAGGTTCCATCGCGCTTCAAAACCTGGCGCAGAACGTCCCGCCCGCGATGATCGCGTGCGGCCTTCGGCCGGATGGGCCGCTTCACTCCGAAGAGCCGGAACTCCGGGAACGGCGGCGCTTTGAACTTGTCATTAGTTACGATCGCGACATCGGCCGGATGGTCGACGGCGGTTAGCTGGATCTGGTCGAGATAGGAAATCTCACGCAGTTCCTCGGTGATGCGAATCTCGTAGCGGCCGTCCGCGAGGGCAAGCGATTCGCCCGCGATCTGCACATACTCGTCGTGGTCCACCGGGAAGTACTCGCCGCCGCCCGCGCTTGCGCCAAGAGGCGCGACGCCGAGCACATCCGTGATGTACTCGAACGCCTCGCCGTTCCATGTGAAGATCATGGGGCAGGAGCCGGAAAGCCTCTGCGCTTCCTTGTACGCCATGGCCTTCCCAGTAGCCTGCTTGGGCTCGTTCTGGATCAGGCCGTTGGGCCAGGTAATGCGAACCGTATCCGCTTCCTTGAACGAACCGAGGCCGAAGGTCAGGGGCAAACCGGTGTAGATGCGCTTCTGATAGCGGGTGGCCGCCTTCACTTCCACTTCCGCGCCCGGAGCCAGCTTCAAATTCTTTACACCGGTGAGCGCGATGCGAAGAAAGCTGTTCCGGGTGGCGGTCTGGTTCCGCAGCAGCACCAGCGCGCCGTCGCTTCTTACGGCGGCCAGGTCCTGCCGGCCATCGCCATTGAAGTCGGCGGCAGCCAAGGCGTTGGACGGGGCGCCCTCGTGTACCCGCTCGAACTTCGCGAGGCCATGATTCCGATACACGCTGCCCCCGGCAATCAGGTCCGCCGCACCGCGATTCGCAAGATCGGCGAAGACGACAGGCCCCTTCGCGCCATCCGGCAGCGCGGCCCTTTCAAATGCCCCGTTGCGGTTCACTGCCAGACCCGAGTCGAACGCCAGGTCGGTCCAGCTATCGTTATTGAAATCGAAGGCGATCAGTCCCTTCGCCCCGGCCGGAACGGCGTCGAGCGGAAGCGCTTCATACTTGCCGGCCAGCTTGTCGCGGTACAGCACGGTCGCGCGGCCATCGTAGGTCACCGCAAGGTCGAAGCCGTCCGTGTCGGCCACGGCGTCCACCATCGTTCCCGATAGCGCCCGGCCCGCGACGAACGGAAAGCTCTCCTGGGAAAATCCGGCCGTTCCGTTGTTTCGCACGAGCACCGATTTTTCACCCAGCAGGAACAGGTCGATGTCGTAGTCGTGATCATAGTCCATCCATACCGCCGCGGAATAACTGCCCGCGGGCAACTGCGCGGCATGTTTCGCGAAGGCGCCCTTTTGATTCGTGTAGAGCGTCGCACCGGACTTGGTGAGCACTGCCAGGTCGGCCAGCGCGTCGTTGTTCCAGTCGCCTGGAACCACCGCCTGAACGTCTTTGGCGTCGATTCCCAGCGACCCCACGGCGGCCGTTCCATTCTTGAAAGCCTGCACGGCCGAGGCGGACCAGACGAGAAGGTCCAACTGGCCGTCGCCATCCAAGTCGATGACTGCGAGTCCCGCGGTCGCGGCGTCGAGGGGTTTGCCAACCTTCTGCTCCTGGAGCTGAATGACAGCCGCTTCGGCGGCCGGCTCCGAACGCGGATCGATGGTCTCGTAGATCTCGGAGAAAAAGCTCCACTCCAAATCTTCCGGCACCGCCGCGCCCACCTGGCGCTTCTTGATCTCCTGGAAGATTTTCAATTCGCGGGCGGCGTCCTCCGCGCGGCCCGCCTGCCGGTAGGCGTTGTAAAGCTGGAAGTGAGGTCCGGCAAGGTTGGGGTTTAACCGCGATGCCATCTCGAAGCTCTTGAGCGCCACGCCGGTCTTGCCGGTGAGCTTGTACAGCACGCCCAGGTTGTAGTGGGAAACCGGCTCGTCCGGGACCAGCTTTACCATCTGTTCAAACTGCTGGATGGCGCGCTCGTATTCGGATTCCTTTTTGAAAGCGACACCAAGGTTGAACCACGTGTGCGGAATCTTCGGGTCCTGCTTCTGCGCCTTTTCAATCTCGTCGATGCCCTCTTTGGTCTTCCCCGCGCGCAGCAGCGAAAGACCGTAATTCAAGCGTTCGCGGGCCGAATCCGGTGCAAGGTCAAGCGCCTTCTTGAATTCATCGACCGCCTGAATCTGGGTGGTGGGGTTCTCGTAAAACGCCTTGCCGAGATTGCGGTGATGCCACAACCGGTCTTCGGCTGGACCCGCGTCCGGGCTCCCCACCATCAGGAACACCGCGACGGCGGCAGTTGTCAGTGCCAGGACCGCTCGCTTCATTTCGTAACTGCGTCCTTCCCTTCCGTCACCAGGGTGAGTTTGTTGACGGCGGCGGATATTTTCTCGACGGCGCCGCTCGGCCATCGAATCTCGGCCGAATCCACCTTCGAGGCGCGGCCGATGCCGAAGTGAAGGCGCTTGGTGCTCTGGCCCGAGTAGCCGTTGCCGCCGTCCACCTCGCGGATATAGGTTGTGCCGCCGGCCGTAAGCGTGACACGGGAGCCGATGGCGTCGCGGTTCGACTTCGTGCCGGTCAGCTTCAGTTGCACCCAGTTCCCGGCATTCCGGGTGACGCCGCGATAGAGCAGTGCCGGCTGGTCGGCGTTGGTCTGGTAGAAGTCCAGGAGCCCGTCGTTATCGAAATCCGCCACGCCCAACCCGCGGCCGTCCAGGTCGTTGTCCACGCCCGCTTCGGCCGAGATCTCCTTGAAGGCCTGCGTGCCCAGGTTATGCAGCAGCTTCTTCTTCTGATACCCGCTCCAGGTCATGTCGCCGATCAAAGGCCAGTTATGCACGTTCGTGAAATCAATGCCCGGGGTGGTGATCATGTTTACCAGAACGGGAATGTAATTTTCCTTGCCCGCCGAGCGCAGTCCGTTGGTCACGAAGAGGTCCAGCCAGCCATCGTTGTCGAAATCGCCGAACTTCGCCGACCAGCCCCACAGCGTGGCGCACGTGCCGGTCTCCTTCGAAAGGTCCGTGAAGGTGCCGTCGCCGTTGTTGTGCCACAGCATGTTGCACTCTTTCATGTATTCGTCGGTGATGTTCGTGACGTAGACGTCCAGCAGCCCATCGTTGTCGTAGTCGCCGACATCCACGTTCATGCCCTTCTTGGTGTCGAAGCCGATGGCCTTTTCGGTGATGTCGCGAAAAGTTCCGTCGCCGTTGTTCATGAAGAGGCGGTCGGTGCCGTAGTCGGCCGCGATGTAGACGTCGGCATGCCCGTCGTTGTCGAAGTCGCCGTGCCCCAGGTCGAGCGTCCAGCCGGTGTGATGCTTGAAGCCGGCTTTCTCCGTGACCTCCACGAATTGCCCTTTCCCGTTGCCCTTCCAGAGTGTGACGCCCCCGCCATTGATCGCGTTGTCCAAATCGTTGGGCAGCACGTGCGGCGTCTTGAGATCCAGCAGATTTTCCGGTTTGAAATAATTCCCGAACATCAGGTCGAGATTGCCGTCGCGGTCGTAGTCGAAAGCGATCACGGCGATGGTGTTGCCGAACTTGTTCAGCCCCGATTTCGCGGTCACGTCCTGAAACTTGCCGTCGCCAAGGTTGCGGTACAGGATCGGCGTACCGAAGCGCGCGACGAGAAGATCCTGCCGGTTGTCGTTGTCGTAGTCGAACCAGAGCGCATCGGCGACGATGGAGAGCGGATCGTTGCCGCCCGCCACACCCGCCGCTTCGGCCATCTCGGTGAACTTCCAGTTGCCGTCGTTCCGGAAAAGGCGGTTGGGCCGGCCCTTGTCGGAATCGGTGACGAACATGTCGTCCAGCCCGTCGTTGTTGAAGTCCCCGACCGCCACGGCCGCGCCTCCGGAAGTGAACATCCGCAGCACATCCGCCGCTTTTCCATTGAAGATCCGGGTATGGTGCACGTTGCGCACGCCGGCCTTCTCGGCGATCTCCTCGAAGCGGATTGCTCCGAAGTTCCCGTTCCAGCCCCAGGCAAGCGACAGGCTCAGAACGGCCGCGCCGGTCCACTTCAGCCAGCGCCAACGCCTGGGCAACCGCTCCCTCACGGTCGCGGCTCCGTAAGCCCTTTCAGAGCCGCGACCGTGAGGGAGCGGTTG
>JBBDWK010000044.1:0-32231 GCA_040902885.1 Bryobacteraceae bacterium
CAGCTAAAGCATAGGTGTATGGCGTCAATGTGTCAAGGCCTGCCGATTGAGTGTGGCCGGGGAGTATTCTTGAAGTAACAACGTCGATATCTGCGATGCTGGGCAAGACCGTGTAACTTGTTCGCCGGAGCCTCGCTGCCGCCCGGGCAGTTACCAGTCAGGTGCGGTGCGCCGTTGTTTCACTTACCATTCCGATGTTAGCCCGCCAACACCGCCTTACCCTACCGCTCTGGCACGAACTTCTGCACCCGCCAGTTCTTGATCTCAGCCACGTACAGCGCGCCGCTCGGGCCCACGGCCATATGGTGCGCGAAGTTCAGTTGCCCGGGAAGTTTGCCCATCTCGCCCAGCGATCCCAGAATCTTGCCTTCCAGGTCGAGCTTCAGAATCCGGTTGTTGTGGCCGTCGCACATATATATGTGCTGGTCCGGAGTGATGGCGATGCCCCACGGCGAGCCGACGTGCTTCCACTGGTGCAGGAATTTGCCGTTTGCGTCGAAGACCTGCATGCGGTAGTTCTCGCGGTCCGCCACGTAGACCCGGCCCTGATTGTCCAGCGCCACTCCGTGCGGCAGATTGAATTCGCCTTCGCCGCTGCCCTTCTTGCCCCAGGCCGTGATGAACTTTCCTTCTTTCGTGAACTTGGCGACGCGCGAGTTTCCATAGCCGTCGGAGACGTAAAAGTCGCCGTTCGGCGCGACGGCCACGTCCGTCGGCCGGTTGAACGTGTCGGGGCCCTCTCCGTGCTGCCCTTTGCGGCCCAGCACCATGCGCACGCGTCCGGTCCTGTCCATCTTCACAACCACGTGCCCCACATCGTCGGCCAGCCAGAAGTTTCCCTCCTGATCGACGCGGATCGCGTGCGGGCGATCGAACATGCGGTCACCCCAGGAACGGACGACCTTGCCTTCGGGTCCGAACTCGATGATGGGATGCTCGCCCCGGTGGAACACGTAGACGTGCTCCCGTGAGTCCACGGTCACGCCGGGCGTCTCCAAAAAGTTCCAGCCCGCGGGCAACTGCGGCCAGGCCGGATCCACCTGATAAGGAAGCGGCGGATTCGATTGCGCGTACGCGCAGGAAAAAGCAAGAAGCAATGGGACAAGAATTCGCATCATGTCTCCGAATCCTACCAGAGAATCTTCGCCGCGAGCTGAATTACGCGCCCGGCATCCGCGCCGCGGATGCGGCCGAAATTCGTCGAAGAGCGCAGCGCATCGGGATTGTCGAAGTTCACCTGGTTGAATGCGTTGAAGAATTCGCCGCGAAGCTGGACGCGCAAATCCTCCCGTACAGGGATCTCCTTCATCACCGTGAAGTCGCTGTTGTTCAGCGCCGGACCGCTGAGGATGTTGCGTCCGCCGTTTCCGTAAATTCCCCTGGGCAGGAGGTTCACGGGAACGTAGGCATCGGTGTTAAAGAACTGGGTCACCATGGCGTTCCGGTCGGAGTGCGGTACGGTCAGGTCCTGGTGGGTGATGCCCGGCGCGAACTCCGCGTGCTGCCGGCCCTGCCCGCCGGTTCCATCCAACGCGACATCGGTTCCCATGGCTACAAAAACCGGGCTTCCGCTCTGGATTGCGTGGAAGCCGGCGATGCTCCAGCCGCCCAACAGATGCCGCGCAATCCCGCTCTGAAACGGCAATTGGGGACTCCATAGCCACGAAAGCGAGATCGCGTGGCGGCGGTCGAAATTGCCACGGCCCTTTTCGAGGTTCAGGTTGAACGGATTACCGACCCCGGGAGTCAGCCCGGGTTGCGGCGCGATGACGTTGTCCAGATTTTTCGAAAGAACATAAGCGCCCAGCAGGGAGAAGCCGCGGCTGAAACGTTTGTCCACGCGGAATTGAAGGCTGTGGTAGCCCTGCCGGTAGTCGCTGCCGAGCACCCGGCTCTGAGGATTGATCAGCCCGCGCGTCTCGGCGAAAAGCACGCGCTCGTTCACGTTCTGCGCGGACGGAGCAGCCCCCGTAAGGGGCGAAGGGCCGTAGACCGCCGGGTTCCAGTGCCGGTGCCCTTCCAATTTCTGCGAGAGCTTTCCGGCGTAGCTTACCTCGGCCATGATGGTGGGATGGATCTGGCGCTGGATGGTGAGATTCATGGACTGCGTATAAGGAGCGACCAGCCGCTTCTCGGTGAAAACCAGATTGACCGGCAGCGGGAATTCACATTGGACGCCCGGGAAGGTCGCGATGTCCACGCAGCCGAATTCGCCGGTCAGAATCCCTTCGGGCGGGAGACGGCGGTTCAGCGAACCGTACGGGTTGTCCAGCCGGCCGTTGCGCAGTTCATCCGTTCCGGCGAAAGGCGCTTCGGAAGTATGCACCACGTTAGCGCTCAACTGATCGAAGAAGATGCCGTAGCCGCCGCGCAGGCTGGTTTTCCCGTTGCCGAAAATGTCCCAGGCAAAGCCGACGCGAGGCCCCCAGTTATTCAGATCGTCGTAGCTCAGCTTGCCGTTTTCGGGCAGACCGGGGTCGCCCGGGAAAAGCACGCCCGGAATGGCGTCCGGCTTCACCGTGGAGCGGACGCCGGGGTCGAGCGAAACATGGCGTCCGAACTTCTGATCCCAGGCGAAGTACGGCTCGTAGCGGATTCCGTAGGTCAGCGTGAACCTGGGCCGGACTTTGAACTCGTCCTGGACGAAGAAGAAGTGCTTCCAGGCGATCGGTTCGCTGCCGGGCTGGCCGAAGGTGACGGTCAACCGGTCGAAGGCGCCGAGCAGGAAGTCGGCCGCGGCGTCGCCCGTCCGGGCTCCGCTGAAGACCGCGCTTCGGCTCTGCGTCAGACGGGAGTTCAGGACCCAATCCACCTTGTGCACCTCATATCCCCACTTGATGGTGTGCCGGCCCTTGATCCAGCTCGTGGAATTGCGGAAGTGCCAGTTCCTGTAGCTCTGCCCGTTGGGATTCACGACCGCGAGATTGAACCGGCCCTGGGCGTTCAGGCTGAGGCCCTCGCCGTTGATTCCGGCCGGAAGGTTGACGCCGATACTGTCGGGAGGAATCAACTGATCGGGCTCTTCGCCGGAGACGGTGCGCATGAACGAAAACGTGGCTTCGTTCAACAGCGCCGGTGAGATGGTATAGGTGCTGCTGACGCTGAAGTTGTTCACGTCCACGAACCGCTGCCCCTGCACATATGGCCGGATGTCCCCGGCGCCGAAAGTGCGGTCGTAGCTGTCCTGGAAGTAATGACCGTAGATGGTGTGCCGCGCACTCTGCAAAAAATCGACGCGCGTCATAAAGCTGTAGTTGCCGGAAGGCTCCGGGTTCAGCGAGACGTGCACGCCGGTCGGGGAGCGGGGGATGTACCTGTCGAGGACGGTGCGCGCCGCGGGGCTGATGCAACCGGGGCTGATCTGGTTGCCGGCGACGCAGGGCCGGCCCGTGGCGTCGAGGAACGGCTGGTTCGTCAATCCATCCACGGGATTGCGGAGCGTGATCCGGGAACCTGTGAAATCGCCGCTGCGCTCGGCGTCCGACGGCACAAACGCTTGCGACGATCCGACTTCCGGGCGGTTCCACAGCTTCTGATAATGGCCGAAGACAAACAGCTTGTCGCGCTTGATGGGGCCTCCGGCCGCGACGCCCGCCTGATTCTGCCGGCTGATGGGACGCCGGGGCTGAAAGAAGCTGCGCGCGTTCAGCTTCTCGTTACGAAGAAATTCCCAGGCGGAGCCATGAAACGCGTTGGTCCCGGATTTCGACGTTACCGTCACCTGGCTGCCGGAGTTGTTGCCGTACTCGGAGCCGAAATTGTGCGTCTGTACGCTGATCTCCTGAACGGCGTCCGGCGGCGGATAGTTCATTCCGGTGGTCTGCCCGAAATGATTGAAGTTGGCGCCGTTGAACATGTAGTTGTTGTTGACGGCCCGTCCACCGTTGACGCTCATATTGGGACCCGCGCGCGTGTTATTCAGCTCCTGCGGCGCGCTCACGGAGAGTACGCCCGGAAGAATACGCGCCAGGCTCATGATGTTGCGTCCGTTGAGCGGAAGATCCTGGACTCGCCGGTCGTCCACCAGGCCCGATAGAGTCTGGTTCGTGGTGTTCACCATCGTGGCCGTGCTGGCGACTGTCACCTCCGAAGCCAGCGAGCCCACCTTCAGCTCCACGTCCAGGCGCAGGCTCTCTCCGAGGGCGAGCCGGACTCCGGTCTGTACCTGCTTTTCGAAACCGTCTCTTTCGACAGAGATTTCGTAGATGCCAGGGGGCATCGCGAGCAGATTGTAGAAGCCCGTATCGTCGGAGTCCACGGACCGCGCGAGCTGCTGCTCAGTGGACACCGCCCGCACGGCCGCATTCGGAATGACCGCACCCGTGGCATCTCTGACATATCCGCCGATTCTGCCCCCTACTTGCGCCGTGGCCCCCGGCGCGATCAGACAAAGCGCCAATCCCAGGCGCAGCCAAGACGCACTCTTCCCCGAATTCCCGTACATAGACTTGCCCCCCAAGCAAGAATTTTCAGGCGGTGAGCTGCGGAATCAGCTCACCGTGAACATCTGTCAGCCGCATGTGGCGGCCGTTGAAGAAATACGTAAGCCGTTTGTGGTCGATGCCCAGCAGGTGCAGGATGGTGGCATGCACGTCGTGGTAGTTCACCGGCTGCTGGATGGCTTTGTAGCCGAATTCGTCGGTCGCGCCGATCACCTGCCCGCCGGGAATGCCCGCGCCCGCTACCCAGATGGACATGGCGTGGGGGTTATGATCGCGTCCCAGTCCCTTCTGCGAAATCGGCATGCGGCCGAACTCGGAATGCCATATGACGAGCGTGTCTTCCAGCAGCCCGCGCTGCTTCAGATCGCGAATCAGGCCGCTGATGGGCTTGTCGATCTCGCGCGAGTGCGCTTCGTGATTATCCGCCAGATTGCTGTGAGCGTCCCAATCGTCGACGTCGGTGCGCCCCTTCGCCCCGTTGTAAAGCTGAATGAATCGAACGCCCCGCTCAACAAGCCTGCGGGCCAGCAGACACTGCTTGCCGAAAGGCTCGGTGATGGGATCGTCTAACCCGTAGAGGTTCTTCGTGGCCTCGGACTCGCGCCCGATGTCCACGGCCTCCGGCGCGCAGCCCTGCATGCGGTACGCCAGCTCGTAAGAAGCGATGCGCGCGGCCAGCTCCGTGCTGTCCGGATACCGGCGCGCGTGCTCTTCGTTCAGTTTGGCCAAGTGATCGAGCCGTGCGCGCTGCTGTTCGGGAGCTATGGAAGACGGTGGGCTGAGATCCAGGATCGGATCGCCGGAGGGGCGGAATACCGTGCCCTGGTAGGCGGCCGGCAAGAATCCGCTGCTCCAGTTGAGATTGCCGGCATTCGGCCCGCCGCGCGGATCGTAGATCACTACGAATGCGGGCAGATTCTGGTTCTCCGAGCCCAGTCCGTATGTCACCCAGGAGCCGACGCTGGGAAAGCCCATCAACAGCGACCCTGTGTTCCACTCGTAGTGCGCCAGCACGTGATCGTTGGAGCGGCCCTGCGCGGAGCGGATCAAAGCCACCTCGTCGATGATCGAGCCGACGTGCGGGAACAGCTCCGACACTTCTATGCCGGACTGACCGTACTTCTTGAATTTGTACGGGCTGGCCATCAGCGGGCCGGGATACCCTTGCCGGACGACGATCTCTCCCTTGCCCGTCAGCGGCTGTCCGTGGTGTTTGGCCAGCAGGGGCTTGGGGTCGAAGGTGTCCACGTGACTGACGCCGCCGGTCATGAAGAGCGAGATCACGGACTTCGCGCGCGGCTTGAAATGTCCCTGCTTGGGCGCGAGCGGAGACGGAACGTTTAAGGGCGCATCGCAAGCGGGCGTAGCGGCCAGCAGACCATCGTGCGAGAGCAGCCAGGCCATCGCCATCCCGCCCATTCCCTCTCCGGCCTGGAACAGCAGATCCCTTCGCGACATGTATCGCTTGTCGTTCATGTCAGTTCAGGTACACGAATTCGTTCAAATTCAAAACTACGTTGCAGAGGTCCGTGAGCGCCGCAAGTGCGGCATCCTTTCCGTCGTGTCCGGCGATCTGCCGGTTCAAGAATCGCAGATTCATCTCCATCTCCCGCGCGGTTGGCTCGCGCCCGAGAGCGATGCGGTAGGCAACCCGGATCTGCGCGTCCTGCTCTCGTCCAGCCAGCGATTCCACACGGCGCGCGAAGTGCTCGGATTGCGTCACCACGAACTCGTTATTCAGAAGCGTCAGCGCCTGGGTGGGTACGGTGGTTGTGTTTCGCCCTTCACAGGTGATGTTGGGGTCGGGCTGGTCGAAGACTTCAAACATCGGGTAGCGCATGCCGCGCTTGTAGTAGGAGTATACGCTCCGTCGCCACACGGAAGGACCGTCCTCGGTCACGTTCCAGATCCCCTTCGCGACAGACTTGCGGACTCTTTCGGGAACGGGCGGGAAGAAGGGCGGGCCGCCGGCCTCGAGATTGAGCTTGCCGCTGGCCGCGAGAATCAGGTCGCGGATCGCTTCGCCTTCGAGCCTTCTCTGGGGAAAGCGGTAGAGGTAGATATTGTCGGGGTCCTTGCCGGCGTTGGTTTCCAGCGAATGGTCCGATGCCATCCGATAAGTGGCGGAAGAGAGAATCAGCCGGTGGATGTGCTTGACGCTCCAGCCGTGCTCGACGAACTCGGTGGCCAGCCAGTCGAGCAGCTCGGGGTGCGAAGGGCGGTGGCCGAGGCGGCCAAAGTTGCTTGCCGTCCCGACGATGCCCCGGCCGAAGTGGAGTTGCCAGACGCGGTTGACCATCACGCGCGCGGTCAGCGGGTTCTCCCCGGAGACAATCCATTCCGCCAGCGCGCGGCGCCGTCCCGTGGTGATGCGTCCATCCGACGGCGGCTTTGCGGTGGGATAAGCGCCGCCGCTCAGCACCTCGGGAAAACCGGGCTGCACCTGGGGACCCTTGTTATCCGGGTCGCCGCTGACAAGGAAGTGGGCTTCGGGAGGCTTATAGGGCTTTCCCGGCACTGGGATGTACGACCCTTCCAGGTTCTCGCCGCCACTTCCGGCTATTCCCGGGGCTTCGTCGTCGCCCGGTCCAGGCGGTCTAAAGCGATCGTCTCCGTCGCGAATACCCATCGCCACCGGAAGCGGCTTCGGCATCTCCTTCTGAATCTGCCTGAGCTCGCTCTGGAGCTGGCTCACCTCGGCCGCGTCCTGGGCGCTGAGCAGCCCCCGGATATTGCCGCCGCGTATCATCTGGACCTGCGTGGCGAGCAGCTTCTGGCCCTCGGTACGCTTCTCCTCCGGTGTGCGCACGGCCTCTTGAATGTAGTCGGGAAACGTGGCCAACTTCTTCTCGAACGCCAGCTTGCGGTAGGGCTCTTCGATACGGGCGATGCGCTCCCGCAAGGGCTCCATCTTCGCCTCGGCTGCCGCCTTCCGCGCTTCGTAGTCGGCTACTTCGGAAGCGGAAGCAAGCGGGTGATCGTAGCGGACGTAGGGGAAGAAGAAGGCCTGCATGCGGTAATAGTCGGCTTGCAGGATGGGATCGAATTTGTGGTCGTGGCAGCGCGCACAGCTCACCGTCAGCCCGAGAAAGGCGCGGCTGGTGGTGCCGACGAGGTCGTCAAGGTACGTATACCGGTATTCGGGGTTGGCCATCTCGCGGAAGCCGACGGTGGGCAGCACGCGGTTGAACCCGGTGGCGATCAGGCTGTCGAAGGAAACCTCGTCCAGCTCGTCCCCGGCAAGCTGCTCCAGGATGAAGCGGTTGTAGGGCTTGTCCTCGTTGAAGGCGCGGATCACGTAGTCCCGGTAGCGCCAGGCGTTGGGATAATTGAAATCCTGCTCGTAGCCGCCGCTGTCCGCATAACGCGCAACATCCAGCCAGTGGCGGGCCCATCGCTCCCCGTAATGCGGCGAAGCAAGGAGCCGTTCGACCAACTGCTCGTATGCATCGGGACTGTTGTCATTTGCGAACGCATCGGTTTCTTCCGGCGTGGGCAGCAGGCCGGTCACGTCCAGGTACAGCCTTCGGATGAGAGTTCGCTTGCCGGCCGGCGGCGCTGGCATTAACCCTTTCTCATCGAGCTTCCGGGCGATGAAGGCGTCGATGGGATTTTGGCTCCACCGGGCTTCCTTGACCGGCGGCACGGAAGGCTTTACCGGCTTCCGGAAAGCCCACCATGCGCGGTCGGTCGGGGTAATTTTTCGGGTGGATGGCAGCGGCGCGGCGGAGATTGCCTCGCCGGCCGCGTCCCACGGAGCGCCCTGCTCGATCCACTTCCGGAAAACCTCCACTTCCGCGTTGCCGAGGCTGCCTCCCAGAGGCATGGCGGGATCTTCGGCGCCGGAGATGCGGCGGTAGAGGCGGCTGGCGTTAGCGTCGCCGGGCGTGAGGGCCGGCCCCCGCAACCCGCCCTTCAGCATGCCGGCGCGGGTGCGCAGATCCAAACCGGCCATCTGCTGCGACTGGCCATGGCAACTGAGGCACTTGCTTTGAATTACCGGAACGACGTCTTTAGAGAAGGAGATCGCCGAGGACTGCTGCGCCAGTCCGAGTCCCGTCGACAGGAGCAGGCCGAGCAGAGAGAACACGACCGTTCTCTTTCGTACCGGTCCTTCCGGCGAGACGGCCATAGAGGATCTCCAGCCTGACGCACCCGAGTTTATATATCAACGCCAGAGGTTGTCAAACGGCTCGATGTTAGGATAAAAAGATTCGTCTCATCGTCTATGGCTCTGCGCTTCTTTAACACGCTGTCTCTCCAGCCGGCCGAGTTCGCTCCCCTGCAGGATAATACGGTGCGCATGTACACCTGCGGACCCACCGTATACGACTACGCGCATATCGGAAATTTCCGGACCTTCGTCTTTTACGACATCCTGCGCCGCTGGTTGCGCAGTCACGGGTATACGCTCGATCATGTCATGAACATCACCGACGTGGACGATAAGATTATCCGGAATTCGGCCGCGCACGGGAAGTCGCTCGAAGAGTACACGGAGATTTACGAGCAGGCCTTCCTCGCGGACTGCGGCCTGCTGCGCCTGGAGCGTCCGGAACGCCTGGTGCGCGCGACGGAGCATATCACGGAGATGGTCGAGGCCATTCAGAATTTAAGCGCGAAGAGCTATACCTATCGCAGCGATGGCTCCGTTTACTTCCGCATCGCGAAGTTTCCGGAATACGGCAAGCTGTCGCATAACGATTTCAGCGGAATGCGCAGCGGAGCGCGCGTGGATGTGGACAGCTACGAGAAAACGGATGCGCGCGATTTTGTTCTTTGGAAAGCGCCCAAGGACGGCGAGCGATTCTGGGACACTCCCCTGGGGCCGGGCAGACCGGGCTGGCATATCGAGTGCTCCGCGATGGCGGTGAAGTACCTGGGCGAGACCTTGGATATTCACGCGGGCGGAGTGGATCTGACGTTTCCGCATCACGAGAACGAAATCGCGCAGTCGGAAGCGCTGACGGGGAAACCTTTCGCGCGTTTTTGGCTGCACTCGGAGTTTCTCCTGGTGGAAGGGCAGAAGATGTCCAAGTCGCTCGGCAACTTTTATACGTTGCGGGATGTGCTGGCGCAGGGTTATCCGCCGGAAGCGGTGCGGTACCTGCTGGCTTCGGTGCCTTACCGGAAGCAGTTGAACTTCACATTCGACGGTTTGAAGTCGGCGCAGACCGCGATCGAGCGCCTGCGCAATTACAAGCTCCGCCTGGAGACGGCGCGGTTCGAGGCGGGACTCAACGAAGCCCTCCAGCAGCGCACCGAAGCCGCCGTGCGGGAGTTCGCCGAGAGCCTGGACGACGATTTGAACGCGGCGCAAGCTCTTGCCGCCGTGTTCGAGTACGTCCGCGAGACCAACACCGCGATGGACTCGGGCGAGTTCCGCTCGGCGAACGCGGCCGGCGCTCTGGATCTGCTGGCCCGCTTCGACGGCATGTTCGACGTTCTTACGCCGGCCGTTCAAGCGGGCGCGCTTACCGACGAAGAGGTGGAAGCCCGCATCGCGGAACGCGCGCAGGCGAAGAAGTCCCGCGATTTCGCCCGCGCGGATACGGTTCGCCAGGAGCTTCTGGATCGCGGCATCATACTCGAGGACACCAAGGACGGTGTCCGCTGGAAAAGGAAATAGAGCAGTGCGGATACAAACCAAGGCGGTCCACGCAGGCGACCGGAAGAAGCCCGGCGAGCACGTGCCCACCGCCACCCCTATCTACGCCTCGTCGAGTTTCTTCTATGAGAAGATCGAGCAGCTCGACCGGGTTTTCGCTGGCGAGGAAGGCTACTGCTACTCGCGCTATGGAAATCCGTCCACCGCCGCATTGGAAGAGCTGGTGGCCGCGCTCGAGAGCGGGCCGGGCGCTGTGGCATGCAGCTCCGGGATGACCGCCCTGCACATGGCCCTGCTGGCCGCGCTGACCGACCGACGCAAGTCGATTGTCGCCGCCGATGCCGCTTTCGGCGCCACTATAAGCCTTCTCATGGATGTGCTCGCTCCCATGGGAGTGGAAGTGCGTTTCGCGGACTTCTGCGACCGGGCGGCGCTTGAACAGGCCATTGCCGCACAGAATCCGGGCTGCCTGCTGATGGAGTCGGTTTCGAATCCTCTCTTGCGCGTGCCGCCGATGGACGACGTTGCCGGACTGGCTCAGGCAGCGGGCGCGGCGCTGGTGGTGGACAACACTTTCGCCACCCCGCTGCTGGCGCGTCCGCTGGAACTGGGCGCGAACCTTGTGGTGCACAGTCTCACCAAGTTCCTTTCCGGGCACGGCGACGTGATGGGCGGTGTGGCCGTGTCCGACGCGCGGCATCTGGAGACGCTGCGGTCGCTTTCCCGTATCATCGGGCCGGCGCTGGGGCCGTTTGACAGCTTTCTCGCCATGCGCGGCATCAAGACCTTTCCGTTGCGCATGGAGCGGCAGTGCGCCAACGCGTGCCGCGTGGCGGCGTGGCTGGCCGATCACCAGGCCGTGGAGCGCGTACACTTCACGGGCGACCCCAGGCATCCCGATGCCGCTGCCATCCGGCGCATCTTTCCGCAGAATCTCTATGGCGCCATGATCGGCTTCGAGCTGAAAGACGCGGGACGCGACGAAGTTTTCGCGTTTCTAGACAGGCTCCGCATGATCGTGCGCGCCACATCGCTCGGCGATGTACACTCGATGATTCTCTATCCGGTGATGAGCACGCATCGCGAGATCTCGCCCAAGCAGCGCGAACGGATGGGAATTCGCGATAACCTGGTGCGCCTGTCGGTGGGCATTGAGGCAACAGAAGACATTCTGGCGGATCTGGAACAGGCGCTCGCCTGATGCAATGAAACCAAGAGCATGGCTCGGGCACGCCTCCTGGGCCGTGGCGCTGTTCCTGCTGAGCGCGGCTCTGAACAACCCGCTCTTCCTGCCCGGCGAGCTGCCCTACCGCGATTCCATCGAGGGCGGGTACGCCTCGATGGCCCGCTTCGTCGCCGCAAACCCGAACCCATGGGGCTGGAATCCCATGCAATATTGCGGGCTGCCGTCCCAGTTCACCTATCTGCCGCTGCTTCCGTACTCCACCGCGGCGCTGCTGTGGCTGTTTCCCGGATTGGATGCCCCTTACGCCTATCGGTTGCTGACCGTCGTTCTGGCGTGCCTCGGCCCGGTGACGCTCTACTTCTTCTGCCTGTATTTCACGCGGAGCCGGTTCTGGTCCGTGGCTGTCGCGGCGGCCTACATCTTCTTCTCGCCGACATACGGCTTCATCCTCCAGCAGAGTAACGACCGGGGGGTAGCCTATCTGCCGTGGCGCATGCAGGTGCTCGTGAAGTATGGGGAGGGGCCGCACACGGTTGGCATGACCATCCTGCCGCTGAGTTTGATCGCCTTGTGGGCGGCGTCGACGGGAAAGCGCTTCTGGCAGATGTTCCTGGCGGCCGGGTTGCTGGCGCTGGTCGCGCTAACAAACTGGGTTGCGTCGCTCGGGATGGCGCTGTGTTGTGTACTTCTGTTTGCGGCCGGCGCGGGAACCGGAAAAAAGACGAATTTTCAACCGCGCCGTTTTCTCGCCACGGCCGGTCTGGCCTACCTGCTGGCCTGTTTCTGGCTCACCCCGAGCTTCATTCGCGTAACCGCTTTCAACTGGCCCACGGACTCGTTCGGGTACCGAGCCGGCATGGATCAGTTTCTTCTGTTGGGCGGATTGCTGGGCGGCCTCGTCCTGATCCGGGTCCTGTTCTTGCGATTTCCGCGCGAGTCCTACCTGTGCTTCGTCTCGCTGGGCTGTTACGCCTTCGCGTGGATCGTGCTGGCGCACTACTGGTACGCCAAGGACACCATCCCCGAATCCCGCCGCTATTCGCTGGAGTTCATCTTCTTCCTCTTCGTCCTCTCGGCGGAAGGTTTCCGCCGGCTGCTGCGCCGGCCGGACTTCGCCTCGAAGATGTGCGGTCTGCTGATTGTCTTCCTGCTGCTGCGGGAGGGCTGGCGCCAGCCGTGGCTGTACGCGACGCAAAGCCCGCTGCACCTGGCCCCCGTGCGGAAGGAGCGCACCGTGGAATACCGGGTAGCGCAGTGGCTCGACCGGCATCGGCCGTCGGGCCGCGTCTTCGCCTCGGGCGGATTGCGTTTCCGGATGAATGGATGGTTCGATCTGCCGCAGGTCGGCGGAACGTTCGAGTCCGGTCTCGCCAACCGCGCTCCTGTGCAGTTGGCGTACCAGATCCGCGCGGGGCGAGAGCACGAGCCGGGCCGCGAAGGGATTGACGCGGTGGCGCGGCTCAAAGCGCTCGGAGCCGAGTACGTGGTCGTGCACGGTCCGGACTCGAAGGAACACTACCGCGATTTTCGGAACTCGGGAAAGTTCGAGGGCCTCCTGGAGGCGGTCTATAGGGAAGAGAACGACTGGATCTATCGCGCGCCCTTCGCCTCATTCGCGCACCTCGTCCGGCCGTCCGAGTTGCCGCCGGAGCCACCGGTAGACGGAAGCATCCGGTCCCTTCTGAAGTATGCCGCGGCGCTGGACGACGCGTCGCGACCCAGGCTCCGGGCAAAATGGCAAGGTCCGAACCGAATCGAGATCGAGGGACCGCTGCCTCCGGAGATGCTCGTCTCCCTGCAGGTGAGCCACGATTCCGGCTGGCAGGCGACGCAGGACGGCCGCGAGCTGCCGGTGGAGAAAGACAGCCTCGGCTATCTTCTGCTCCGACCGCGGGCAGCGGATCGCTCCCGCATCGAACTCGAATACCGGGGAAGCATGGAGCAGCGGGTGATGGCCGGCATCAGTCTGGCGGCGTGGGGAGCGGCGGCAATGCTGGCGCGACGCAGACGCAAAGGCGGGATAATACGAGCTTGGGAGACGCTAACGGCTTGCAAAGTATGAAGGATAAGGGCGTTCTGATTACGGGCGCGGGGCGGGGGATCGGCAAGCGGCTGGCGCTGGGGTTTGCCCGCGCCGGCGCCCGTGTTGGGTTGCTGGCCAGAAGCCAGGCCGAACTGGATCTGGCGAAACTGGAGATCGAGCATGCCGGCGGGATCTCCTTGCGCATCCGCGCCGACGTGCGGGATACGGAGCAGATGGCGGCCGCGGTGGACCGGATGCATCTGCACTTCGGCGGGGTATACGTGTTGATCGCGGCGGCGGGCGTGCAGGGACCCATCGGGCCGCTGCTCGAATGCAAGCCCAAGCAGTGGGCCGAAACCATCGAGATCAATCTTCTCGGCGTCGTGAACTCCTGCCGCGCGGCGCTGCCGCAAATGGTGGAGCGCCGCGAAGGCAAGATCATCGTCCTTTCCGGAGGCGGCGCCGCTTACGCAAGGCCGAATTTCAGCGCTTATGCGGCGTCCAAGGCCGCCGTGGCGCGCTTCGTCGAAACCGTGGCCGAGGAGGTTCGCGACTGCAACGTGCAGATGAACTGTCTCTCGCCGGGCGGCACCTACACGCACATGACCGACGAGATCATCCATGCCGGCGTCAAGGCCGGAGAGAAGGACCGTGACGACGCCGAGCGGATCCGGGTCACCGGCGGAGCGCCGCCAGAAAAACAAATTCAGCTCGCCCTGTTTTTGGCTTCCGAACGCTCCAATCACATCAGCGGAAAGATGATCCACGTCAACGACGATTGGAAGCGGCTGGAGCACGCCAACATGAACCCGGAGGCCTTCACCCTCCGCCGCGTTTCCAAGGTCTGACCTGTTGCCCGCGGTTTCGCGGGGTGAGATGATCTTTGCGAGGCCCCTATGACGAAGCGGTTTTTTTTACTTTCGGCAGCTCTCTTCCTGAGTGTCTTTGCGTTACAGGCCCAGCAGGCTCAGCCCGGCGGCAAGAAGAAGATCCTGGTGATCGGGGCGACGGCGGGCCAC
Source organism: Bryobacteraceae bacterium (assembly GCA_040902885.1). GTDB lineage: Bacteria > Acidobacteriota > Terriglobia > Bryobacterales > Bryobacteraceae > JBBDWK01. Next base: position 14,279 of record JBBDWK010000044.1, read on the forward strand.
CAGCACGACTCGGTCTCCCACGCCATGGCCACCATCTGGAAGATCGGGCGGGAATCCGGCCTCTGGGACACCTACATCAAAACGGACACCCAACTCCTGACCAAGAAGAAGCTCACCGGGAACGCCAAGAACCTCGACTTCTTCGACGCCGTTTTCTTCTACACCACGGGCGAGCTGAACATGGACGACGAGCAGAAAGCGGCGCTGTTATCCTTCGTCCGGGACGATGGCAAAGGATTTATCGGGACTCACAGCGCCACCGACACCTTTTATAAATGGCCGGAATACGGGGAGCTGATCGGCGGCTACTTCGATCATCATCCATGGCATCAACTGGTGCGCGTTCGAGTGGAAGACCGCGACTTTCCGGCGACCAAACACTATCCGGAGACCATGGAGGTCACCGACGAGATCTACCAGTTCAAGAACTACTCGCGCGACCGCGTGCGCGTCCTGATGAGCCTGGATACGAGCTCCGTCGATTTGAAACACGAGAGGGTGCGCCGCACCGACGGCGATTTCGCGGTTACGTGGGTTCGCGACTACGGCAAGGGGCGCGTTTTTTACTCCTCCCTTGGGCATCGCGAAACAGTTTGGGACCGGTCCGACATTCAGAAGATGTGGCTGGAGGGCATTAAATGGGCGCTCAAGTTGACGGACGGCAGCGCCGCGCCCCGGCCCAAGCCGGGCGGTTAACGCGTTTTCTGCGCCTGCAAGAACGCCATCAGATCCGTCATCTCGGCCATACTGAGGCTTTCGTCCAGACCGTCGGGCATCAGCGACACCGTGGACGGTCTCATGGAGCGGATCCGGTCGCGAGGGATGCGCACCACATCCTGAGGCCCCGCCACGAGCACGACTACCTCCGCATTCCGCTCCTGAATGACGCCCGAATAAATCTCGCTCGCCGTCTCGACTACGTACACTTCATGGCCGGGGACGAAACTGACGCTCGGGAAGACGATCGCTTCGAGCAGGTCGTGGCCCGAGCGGATGGCGCCGATGGCCGTCAGATCGGGTCCAACATGTCCGCCTTCGACGCCAATCGTGTGGCAGCTTCCGCAGGCCACCTTCTCGCCAAAGAAGAGATTGCGGCCGCGTGCTACGTCGCCGCCCGCGTTCAAGAGAACTTCCAGTTTTCGCAGCCGCGCCGCGCGCGACCTCTGCCCCGCTTCCACCTGCTCCAGGAGCGGCCCCAGTTCCCGGCGCACCGCCTCGTCGTCCGGCGTGCGCAGTTTCTCGAGCAGCGCGGGCGTGATCAGCGCGTCCTGCTGGGATACCAAACGGCGCGCCAGCTCCAGCCGCTGCGAGCGGTCCAACTCCGCGCGCACGAAGACCTGAGCCGCGGAGAGCCGCACCGCGGCGTCGCGTTGCGCGTCGAGAGAGCCCAACAGAAACCCGAACATATGTGCGTCGAGTTGCGGCCGCCTCGACAAGACAACGGCCTGGGCCGCAATCCTGATTTCGTCCGGTACGGACGAGTTGCCGGCCAATCCGGAGAGACGTTCGTCGAAGTCCGCAATTCCCCGCGCGCGGATCAGGGCCACGGCACGCGACGCCAGGCGCCCATCGGGGTTGGAAACAAGCTTGCCTATCCGTGCCACCCACGCTTTGGGGAGCGCTTTCAGCGGAGAGCGGTCCATGGTCTCCAGAATCAGAAGGCGGCGGTCGGCATCGAGCGCGGGGTTGTCCAGCAACTCCGCCATCAGAGCCTGAATTTCGGATGTCCCCGAGAAGGCGAGCAAGGCCTCGCGGAGAGCTTCGGTTTCGCGTCCGCCGGAGGCTTCGAGGCGGGAGCGCAAAAACTGGACTACTTCGCCGGACCAGTCCGGATGGTGCGAGAACACCCAGAGGGCCGTGCGCCGCAACTCCGCATCCGCATCGCGCAGCAGGGGAGCAACCTGGGTTTTGTCCAGCGGTGTTCCATCCATCTGGTCGAGCACGATGAGCGCCGCTTTGCGAATGCTCGCGCTGGGATGGCGTAAAGCCGCCGTGGCAGGGCCCGGCGTGCGCAGGCGGATCAGCGCATCGATGATGGCATGCTCCACGAAGCGGTCCTCGGGGTCGCCGGAAGCGGCAATGAGCGCCGCCGCGGCCCGCGCGTCTCCAATCTGCCCGAGGGCCGTTGCGGCCTGACGCCGTGCGGCGGGATGAGCGCGCCGCGCGAGTTCCATCAGCCGTCCGGTTGCGGCGCCATCCCGCGCGAGTCCAATCATACGGGCCGCAGCCACCTGCACGACAAAATCGGGATCGTTCAGCGCCTCGCGCACCGCACCGCGGGCGCCGATGCGGCCCAGCGCGAAGACCGCCGCGGCGCGAACTTCGGCGGATTTAGAAGAGGCAAGCAGGTCTCGCAACGCAGGAACGGCAGCGTCGCCCGCGTTGATCAACACATTCCCCGCGCGGTCTCGGACCGCGGGCCGGGAATCCTCCATATAACGAGCAACCTCGGCGGGCGCGAGCTTTTCCAGATTCAGCGCGAGGCCGAAGGGATCGGCAGTGCGGGGTGCTCCGGTGCGCCGCACGCGGTACACGCCGCCGCGCACTTCGGGCTTGGAGATTCGGGAGACGGGGCAGCCGTGCAGGAACCAGCCGCCGGTGTCCACCACGAGCAGGCTGCCGTCCGCGTCTTCCATCACGTCGGTGGGATGAAAGTCGGGGTCGGTCGAGGTTAGGAAATCTTCGTCCTGAGTTTGGAAGGTGGCGTCAACGCGCGATAAGACGTGCCGCTGCACGCGGTGGGGATTGAACTGCGCGCTGAAGAGATTGCCCTGAAACGCCGGGCCGAAAGCGCCGCCGCGATAGAGCAGCAGACCGGCAGGAGCGATGCGCGCGAACTTCGTCATCACCGGCATGAAGCCGCCCGTGCGCTTGAACTCGGAGACGGTGGGGTGCCATTTCGAATACACGCCGCCCTCGACGAAGTGCAGCAGGGCGTCACGTTCGCCGTTCTTGGGATCGGTGAAATACGTCATCGTCCCGATAGTCTCGCCGGCGGGCGTGAAGACCAGCTCGACGGGATTGTCGAAGCCGCCTCCGCTCACCCACTCGAGTCCCGTGCCGTCCATGCGGGTGCGCCAGATGCGGGAGGCGCGTCCCTCGAGCACCGGCCCTTCCTTGGTTTTGATCTTATAGCCGTGTCTGCCATCCGTCAGGTAAAGCCATCCGTCGGGCCCCAGAAAAGGGCCGTGCAGGCTGGCGGCATTGGAGGAGAGGTTCCAGCCCGTGACAATCACCTCGCGCCGGTCGGACACGCCGTCGCCGTCGGTATCGTCGAAGCGCAGCAGGTCGGGAGGGGCCGCGACGTAGAGGCTGCCGTTATGCCATACGGCTCCCGCGGGCAAGGTGAGACGGTCGGCGAATACCGTGCTGCGGTCGAATCTGCCGTCGCCGTTCAGGTCTTCAAGGAGCCGGACGCGGAACTCCGGATCGCCGCTCATCTCCTTGTTGGTCAGATTTCTGCCCGAGGATTCGCACAGGAACAAGCGGCCGCGATCATCCAGCGTGCCGAGCATGGGATATGCGACGAGATCCGCTCCGGCAACCTTTTCGACGCTGAAGCCCTCGGGCACGCGAACCGCCCCGAAGGCCGGCGGTTGCGCGGATGGAGCGCGATAGAGGAGGACTCCGGCGAGCGCCGCGAGGGAGAGCGCGCCGGCTGCTATGGGAACCAGTTTGGGAAGGGCCACTAAAAGATGATATGCCGTCCGGACAGGCTGCGGCGGCGAGCCCTTTCAAACGGGTTGAAAGGGCTCGTCAAGGGAGGCCGTCAAACGCGCCGCCGCCGGAAGCGATGGACGGCAGCCAGGAGCAACACTCCCGCAGCGGCGAGGCCAAGGCTGCCGGGTTCCGGCACGGCCGGCGACGAAACGAAAACCGCGTCCATGCTGAGCAGGGAGGGAGACCCGGTGAAATCGAGGAACGTGGGAAACGCAGTGGTGAAATCGGGGTCGGCGGAATCGATGAGAGGCGAGATTCCGGAGATGGTAAACGTGGGAACTCCTCCTCCCGGGAAACCCGTGAACAGGAAACTCGAACCCATTGCAAGGTCCGCGGCCACAACGCCAAACCCGGGTACGATGATATCCACCGGGCCGTACGGGAATGTAGCCGGAGGTAATCCAACCTCGGTGAAGAGAGATCCGGCATCGAGCGCGTAGACGAAGGAGTCCACGAATGGCGGATCGTACCAGCGGCGGGGAATTGGCTCCGGAAACTCAAACGTTCCGGGGGCCGGGACAAACGGCAGAATCGGAACCGACGGAGTGATGCCCGGTTCCACTCCTCCCACGCCCCCGAAGGCGAACAGGAAGGTGGCGGGCGTGCCGGCGGTGGCGCCTCCCGGCCCCGAGTTCTGGCCCAGGGAGTAAAGATCCACCCCAAGTGCCGCCAAGGCCCCTAGCGCTCCACCTTCCGAGCCTGACGAGCCATAGAAGATATTGAAGATCCGGGTGGCTCCCGGATCGAGCGTGCCAAATCCGAAGTCGAAAACCGACCCGTGGTCCGCCGGCCCCAAGTCGATGAAATCGGTATTTATGCTCGCCGGCAGTATCGAGCCCCCGGGAAGGAGCGGATTCGAAGTTGCGAAGCCGTTATCGCTGGCGAATAATACGTTTCCACCGTTGGCCACCAGATTGGCGACCACACCCTGATGGGTCACGAACTCGCTGAATGGCGTGGGAGTAACGTCCCAGTCCATCACCCGGCGATATGTCAAATCGGTCAGCGGGTCGGGGCCGAAATTGGTGACCCTGACTTCGGCCTGGAACACGTCGGCCGCCAGCGAAGGGCCATAGCGGTGCTCCACCGTCACCGGAGCTCCCGTGAGGGAGGTGGTTGAAGTTGCGGTAGTCGAGGTGGAACCAAAAACGCCTCCGCCCACTCCTCCGTCGCCCGAAGACCGGTTCACAAAGCCGGAGGTTCGAGTCCCTCCCGGAAGAGTCACGGCCACGCCCCATCCTTCACAGGCACATCCCGGCGATATGGCGTCCCCGACTCCCGCCCTATACACACCATAAGTCAGAGGTCCCCCGGGCCCGTTCCCAAAGAAATTCAGATGCCCGTGGTCATTCACTCCAAGCGAGGTGTTGCCATTGGTGATAACGGCTCCCGCGAAGCCTGTAGACGGAATGAGTCCCAGCAGTAGCAGCGGTAGCGTTCGAATCATGCGTCTCATTGTCTCCTCCGTAACGGTCGTGAAACGTTTCCAGCAGAATAGCAGCCCCTATCAGAACAGGCAATGCTTATCTTTACCTGTTAGTCAAAACGGACGTACTGCTTCACACAGTAAGGCATCTTACTTTTCTGTAGTAGCCGCATTTGAATGGTGGTAAGATCGGCCCCATGCACCAATCAAGCAAGGTATCGCGCTTCTTCTGGGTGGTAATCGCCCTATTGCTAGGCGGTTCGGTGTTGTTCTGGTTCAGAGGCCTGCGGCCGGGTCAGCAGGAGCCGTTTCCCACCAACTCCGGCTACTACGCATTCTTTTTGCAGAATAATCTCGTGGTGTACGCCAAGGCCGGGGATCTAGGCAAGCCCCAGATCCTCTTGAAGGATGTGTACTATGTAAGAACGAATGTGAATCCGCAAACTAAAGAAGTGTCAAGTAACGTAATAAAAAGAGGAAGCGAATGGCACGCTCCCGACCAGATGCTGGTGAATGCGAACAACGTCATCTTAATCGAGCCGGTCGACGAGCACTCGCGTGTGGCCAAGCTGATTCGAGGCAACGCGGAGCCAAGCAAATGAGATCGAGGCGCTCTACTTCGCCTTGATGTCGTAGCAGTACAGGTTATCCTGCTCGCGCAGGTACATCCTGCCGTTGGCGATCACCGGCGGCGTCCAGGTGTTGAACTCTCCGGGCGGAATCTGGAAGCGGGACTTCTCGCGGTAACCCTCCGGCGTCGCTTCTACCAGGCCCATCACGCCGCGCTCGCTGTAACAGTACAAGTGCCCGTCGGCGTATGTCACGGAGCCCTTCCCCACGCTGCGGTCGCGCCAGGCAACCGCCCCGTCGGCGAAATTCATGGCCGTGAGAACCGCGCTGGAAAAGCCGTACAGGTGATCCTTCACCAACACCGAACTGCTGTAGTGATTCTTCATCTCGCGGCTGAAATAAACCTCGGAGGCCCGCACGCCGCCGCCTTGCGCCGTTAGCTTCAACAGGGCGCAGCCGGTCCCGTAATCGGTAGAGACGAAGACGTGCCCGTTGCGGTGAATGGGCGTGGCGATGTTCGCGGTGCGGTTGGAGACCTTGTCGTATCTCCAGAGCAACTCGCCGTTCTTTGCGGCGAGGCCCACTGCCGCCTCGCCGGTGAGCACGGCCAGCACCGTGGAGCCGCCCATATTGAAAGCGATGGGAGACGAGTAGCCGGCTTCATCGCTCTGGGACTTCCAAACGGTTTTACCGTCCCGTTTGTTCAGCGCAACGATGGCCGCGCCCGGGCCGCCCGGCGTAACGATCAGGTGTTCGCCCAGCACCAGCGGCGACTCGCTCATGCCCCAGTTGATGACTTCGCCGCCGAATTGGCTGACGATATTGATCCCCCACACGCGCCTGCCCGTCGCCGTCTCCAGGCACACCAGCGAGCCGTCCGCGGCCAGAGCGAACAGCCGGTCGCCATCCACGGTGGGCGTTCCGCGCGGCCCATGGCCGCGGCGTTCGCGGAACGAGGCGCCGGTCTCCACCTCCCACAATTTTTTGCCGGTGGCCGCGTCCAGCGCGAGCACGAACTCGCGATCCCCGCGCTGCCCCTGCGTGAACAGCCTGCCCTGCGCCACGGAGAACGCCGAAAAGCCTTCGCCCAAGCCGCCTGTCTTCCACAACAGCTTCGGCCCTTCGGCAGGCCACGACTTCAGCAATCCGGTCTCAGGCGAAATGCCGTCGCGGTTCACGCCTCGCCACTGCGGCCAATCCTCGGCCAGCGCCGGAAACGGAAATACGGACAGCGCCAGGAACAGGCAGAACGTTCGCGTCGAGATCACAGGCTTTCCCTCTCCGCTATTACATCCTTCGGAACCCGTTCCGGTCAATAGCGTAGGATGGTGCGTGAATGAAGTCTCCGCGACCGCGGCTTCCCGAGATGCCCGATATGCACGGGCAGCCCATCGCCATTCGGTTTCTTCCGTCGCTCTCCGCACACCGGGGAAAGTTACTCTCCAACCGCGGACAAGGCATGCAGATTCACGCGGGGAGCTTCGTTCACAGGAGGGAGATTGTCTTCGATGCAGCGCTTGCCAGCCATCCGGGCGAGTGGAACCGTATCTTCGTTCATGAATGTTTTCACTTTGTCTGGGTGCGTTTGGGCAATCGGAGGCGGAGGTCGTTCGAAGAAGCGATCGCCGGCGAGCTGCGGCGGAGGGCGCGCGGAGAACTGGGCTGGTCCGCGGAGTGGCGGAAGCGGGCGCTGAAGCAACAAGACGGGGTCGTACGCAGCCGCGCATGGCGGGAATACGTCTGTGAAAGCTTCTGCGATACCGCCGCGTGGCTGCTTGCCGAAGGCGGCCCGCACGAAGAGTTCACCTTGGCCTCGAGGTTCCGCGAAGCGCGCAAACGCTGGTTCGAGGACGAGGGTCTCCACAAGCGAATCCGGGTATAATAAAGCAAAAGGAGATCTCTGTGCGTTCACATCCTGTGCGTTCACATCTGGCTCTTGCCGCTTGCGCGGCTCTGGTCGCGGCGACTATCGTCGTCTCAGGCTGCTCGGAGTCCTTGAGCGTGTTCCCAGGCTTCTCGGGCGAAGCCAGCAGGAAAGCAGCGCTGAAACCAGCCACCGAGCGGAAGGCGGCTTTCGACTTCGCATTGAAAGACGACCAGGGACGGACCGTCAACTTGAGCGATTACCGGGGACGAGTGGTCCTGCTCGATTTCTGGGCCACCTGGTGCGGACCGTGCAAGATCGAGATTCCCTGGTTCAAGGAGTTTGAGCGAACGTACAAGGACCGCGGCTTCTCGGTAGTCGGAGTCTCCATGGACGAAGAGGGCTGGGACGCGGTGACGCCTTTCGCCAAGGCGGTCGGCATCAATTACCGCATGCTGGTCGGCAACGACGACGTAGCCGACGCCTTCGGCGGGTTGGCCGCTCTCCCTACCACGTTTCTAATCGATCGCGAGGGAAAAATTGCAGCGATGCACGTCGGGCTGGCGAGCAAATCGGACTTTGAAGATGGCATTAAACAACTCCTGGACGCTCCTGGCGGCAGCCGCGCTGCTGCCGGTTCTCCTGCCGGCGCAAACTGACTATCTCACGGTCGCGAAGACCGCAAAGGTTGTGGTGAAGCCCAAGGCCACGGCAGAGGTAAAGATTCCCGTTCAGTTGCAGTCCGGCTTCCACGTGAACAGCAATACCCCGAGCGAGGAATATCTGATCCCGTTGCGCCTCACATGGGAAAAGAGCGCCGCGTTCGAAACCGTCGAGACGATCTTTCCCGAGCCGCAAACGGAAAAGTACGAATTCTCTCCCAAGCCGCTGTCCGTCTTCACGGGCGATTTCGAAATCGTCGCGCGCGTGAAGGCACGGGATTTGGCCTCCTCCGGCCCCGGCATTCTGCTAGGCAAGCTTCGTTACCAGGCTTGCAGCAAAACCGTGTGCTACCGCCCCAGAACTATCGAAGTTCGCTTGCCGTATCAGATTCAATAAAGTCGGGAGGGCCGCTTCCATCCGCGATAAACTGTTGTTAGGATGGCAGTAAATACGGCGCCCCCGAAGGTTCCTTCGGTCACGGAATTGGCTCAGAGCCGCGGAGTGCGCGAGAGTCTTCGGTGGTTCACCCGCGAAAAACAGTGGATTAACGAACAACACCTGCAGATCTGCCGCGTGCCCGCACCCACGTTTCTGGAAGGGCAGCGCGCCGAGTGGATGGCTGCCCAACTGCGCAGTTTCGGATGGGAAGCCACAATCGACTCCGCGGGGAACGTCGTCGCCGTCCCGCGTCCCAACCCTGAAGGCCCCTTCGTCGCCCTGACCGCCCACCTCGACACGGTGCTCGCCCCGCGCACGAAAGAGGACATCTTTTTCGATAACGAGGGCAAGCTGCGCGGACCCGGCGTCTCCGATAATGGCGCGGGGCTGACCGCTTTGCTGGCCGTCGCGCGCGCGGTCAAGTCGGCTCCGGTTATAGAAGACTGCCACGCCGAGCTGATGCTGATCGCCAACGTCGGCGAGGAGGGCGAGGGCAATCTCAGCGGCATGCGGCACATCTGCCGCCAGTCGGCGCTCGGCCGCAGGATCGCCGCCTTTCTGGTCCTTGACGGCGCGAGCACGGATCACATCACCTGCCAGGCGCTCGGCAGCCGGCGCTTCGAAGTCGCCTTCTCCGGTCCCGGCGGGCACAGTTGGAGCGATTTCGGCTCCGGCAACCCCATCCACGCCCTGGCCCGCGCCATCGCGCTGTTTTCGGAAACGCGGCTCAACGGCAATCCGCGATCGTCTTTCAATTTCGGCCTCATCGAAGGCGGATCGAGCATCAACTCCATCCCGCCGGCGGCCCGCGCCAAGGTGGATATCCGCTCGGAGAGCAATGACAAGATCGAAGAGCTGGTGGGCCTGTTGAGCGCCGCCGTCGAGCGCGCCCAGGAGATCGAAAACGAGCGCGCCACGGGCGGCAAAGTGGCGGCGCGCGTCAAGGAGATAGGCTCGCGTCCCGCGGGCAAGCTTGCGTCGGGGGCCTCCATTCTGTCTTATCTGCGCGCCGTGGATGCGCACCTCGGGCTGCGCTCGCACGTGGATTGCGCCTCCACCGACGCCAACATTCCCCTCTCCATGGGCATCCCCGCGGTCTCGATCGGAGCGGGCGGGAACGGCGGAGGCGCGCACACCGCGCAGGAATGGTTTCAGTCCGAAGGGCGCGACCTCGGTCTGAAGCGCATCTTCCTTACGCTCTGCCTGTTGCTGCGCGACGCGGCCACCCCGAGCTACCTCCGTTCATGACCGGCGAGAAGGCCACTGCGGCCTGGCGCGCCGACTTCGCGCTGCTCGGCAACACGCTCATCTGGGGGGCCACATTCGTTCTGGTCAAGACGGCGCTTCAGGATATCTCCTCCCTGCTATTCATCGCTATTCGCTTTTTCATCGCCGCGGGGGCGCTCGCGCTTGCCTTCCGCTTCCGACCGGCGATACTGTTCAGCCAGCCCGGAGCGCTGCGGGGCGGGATCATCGTAGGCGCTTTTCTCTTCGCGGGGTACTTCTTCCAGACGGCGGGGCTGCGCTATACCACGGCGTCCAAGTCCGCGTTCATCACCGGGCTTTCGATTCCTTTGGTACCAATTCTGGGCGCAATCGTCTATCGTAGATGGCCGCGTGTCCGGGATGTGGCCGGAATCGTTGTGGCCACTGGCGGAATGGCGTTGCTTACGTTACAGGACGAACGGATCGCTTTTAACCGGGGCGACGTTCTGACCATGTTCTGCGCCGCCGCCTTCGCCGGCCACATTGTTTCACTGGGTCACTTTTCGAAAACCCTCGGTTTCGAAAGTTTGTCGGTCCTGCAAGTGGCCACGGCGGCCATCCTCGCGGGAGGCAGCTTCTGGTGGGTGGAAGACTGGTTTGTCGAGTGGCGGCCCGCGGTTGTCATAGCGCTCGGCGTCACCGGTCTGCTGGCCACGGCGGTCGCGTTCACCGTTCAGGCCTGGGCGCAGCAGCACACCACGGCTACCAGGACGGCGCTGATCTTCTCCATGGAACCGGTGTTCGCGGCTCTCACCGCTTTCGCAGTGCTTGGAGAGATGCTGCCGCAGCAGGGCATCTTCGGAGCTATTTTGATACTTGGGGGAGTTCTTCTGGTGGAATTGAAACCTGCGGAACATCGGGCACATCAATCTGTTAGGGACCTACTCGGGAAGGTATAATCGTTTTATCGTATGCCTAGCGGAGGTCGATAAAGAATATGAGTGTTTTGGATACAGTGCGAAATCACAAGCTTGTCTCGACAACCTTGATCATGTTTACGTTGGCGTTCGGCATTCTGATCGGGACGCTCATCAACACCGGCGTGAAGGCGGAGAAGGGACAGGCGGCGCCGAATGCCACGCCTCTGGCGATCCCCAATCCCGTGCAGCTCTCGACGGCCTTCAGCCAGTTGGCCAAACAGCTCGAGCCCTCCGTGGTGAACGTTTCGACGTCCTTCACTCAGAAGGCGCCTCAGCAGTCGCGGCGGCGCCCTGGGCCGAGCGACGAGCCGGGCGGCGACGAGATGAACGAGTTCTTCCAGCGCTTCTTCGGAGGGAATCCGTTCGGCAACGGGCCGTTCCCGGAACGAGGCCCCCGCCGGGGAAGCGGCCTCGGGTCGGGCGTGATCATCGATAAGAACGGCTATATCCTCACCAACAACCACGTGATTGAGAAGGCCGACCGGATTCGCGTCCGTGTTTCCGGTATGAAGCAGGAATTCGACGCGAAGCTCATTGGCGCGGATCAGGAGACGGATCTGGCGGTCATTAAGATCGAGTCGGACCGTCCGTTCCAGCCGGCGCGCATCGGAAATTCCGATGCCGTGGGCGTAGGCGACTGGGCGGTGGCGATCGGCTCTCCCTTCGGCCTGCAGGCCACGGTGACGGCCGGCATCATCAGCGCGAAAGAGCGCAATCTGCCGGGCGCGGAGCAGTTTCAGCATTTCCTCCAGACCGACGCCGCTATCAATCCAGGCAACAGCGGCGGACCTCTGTTGAATATCAACGGCGAGGTGATCGGCATCAACACGGCCATCGCCACGCAGAGCGGCGGCTATCAAGGCATCGGCTTCGCGCTCCCCGTCAACACGGCCGCTAAAGTCTATAACCAGATCATCAAGACCGGAAAGATGACGCGCGGCTCCATCGGCATCTCGTTCCGCGAGGCCCAGCCGGAGCTGCTCGAGGTTTACGGCGCGAAGCAAGGCGTGTTCGTGGTAGCCGTGGAGCCCAAGGGACCGGCCGAGAGGGCGGGCCTCAAACCGGCCGACATCATTCTGTCCATCAACGGCAAACAGGTGAAGGACGGAACGGACCTGGTGGAGCGCGTGGCCGACACGCCAGTGGGTCAGGAGCTCAAGTTGGCCATCTTGCGCGACGAGCGCAAGCAGGACGTGACGATCACCGTGGGAGACCGCGTCGAGGTCTTCTCGGACCGGTTTGCCGCTGCAGGCGGCCCGGAATCCGAACCCGGCGAAGCTACCGAGGCCAGGTTCGGCTTCGGGGTTGAGAATCTTAGCGAGGCCCGCAAGAGCCGCATGGGGATTTCGGATCGCCGCGGCGTGCTGATTTTCAATGTGGAGCCGGGTTCTTTTGCCGAGGATGTAGGGCTGGCGAAGGGCGACGTGATCGTGGCCATCAACCGGCAGCCCGTCAACTCGGTGGATGACGTCCCGCGCCTTCAGGGCAGCCTGAAGCCGGGCGACCCGGTGGCGTTCCATATCCTTCGGCAGCTTGGTCCGGAGCGCCCGTGGCAGAGCCAGTTCCTGGCCGGAACGGTGCCCAATCGGTAAGTTTTCTCAACCCGGGCAGGCCTTCGGGTCTGCCCGTTATTTTTTCTGGAGTCGTGTTTTGAAAATACTCGCGGCGCTGATTCTCGCGCTGTCGCTTTCAATCCCGTTGACCACCGGCCTGGCCCAGACGGCAGCCAAAAAATCCGCGGCCAAGAAATCCCCAGCGAAGCAGCCCGCGGCGAAAAAAACCGCAACCAAAAAGCCGGCGCCCGCCAAACGCCGCACGGCTTCCAGAAGGAGGACGCGGGCCGCAAGCTGGCGCAACCGGCAGCTCAAGCCCGAGGCGGCGCGTTACAAGGACATTCAGCAGGCTCTGGTGGACAAGGGATTCCTGAAGGCCGAGCCGAACGGCGTCTGGGGCGACGACTCGGTGGAGGCGCTGAAGCGCTTCCAGGAAGCGCAGCACCTGACTCCAACCGGCAAGCTGAATTCGCTCTCGCTCATCGCACTCGGGCTCGGCCCGAAACGCGAGCCGGTGGTGGAAATCGCCAAGTAGGCGGCGATGGTAATCGGCGTTCCCCGCGAGATCAAGGACCATGAGACCAGGGTGGGCCTGGTACCCAGCGGCGTGGTTGCGCTGCGCGAACAAGGTCACGAAGTGCTCGTGCAGTCCGGGGCGGGCGTGGGCAGCGCGCTGCCGGATGGCGACTACGCCGAAGCGGGCGCGCTGATATTGACCGGCGCCGAGGAAGTGTGGCGCCGCGCGGACCTGGTGGTCAAGGTGAAGGAGCCGCAGCCCGCCGAGTATGCGTACTTCCGTCCCGGTCTGATCCTGTTCACCTACCTCCACCTGGCCCCGCTGCCGGAGTTGACGACGCATCTGCTGAACGCCGAGGTCAACGGCGTAGCTTACGAGACCATCTTGGAAGCCGACGGCTCGCTGCCGCTGCTGACGCCCATGAGCGAAGTAGCGGGCCGCATGGCCGTGCAGGTGGGTGCGCAGTACCTGGAAGCGCCCAATGGCGGGCGAGGCATATTACTTGGCGGCGTGCCCGGCGTCGCTCCGGCCAATGTGGCCATCCTCGGCGGCGGTGTTGTCGGCACGAACGCAGCCAAGGTCGCGGTGGGAATGGGCGCGCACGTCACCATCGTGGACCGGAGTTTGAACCGGCTGCGCGAGCTCGACGACATCTTCAACGGGCAGGCGGTCACCCTGGCATCCAACGTCTGGACCGTGACCGAGACGCTGAAGCTGGCCGATCTCGTAATCGGCGCGGTGCTGATTCCCGGCGCCTCCGCGCCCAGGCTGGTGCGGCGCTCCATGCTGGGCCTCATGCGGCCGGGGTCCGTGGTGGTGGATGTGGCCATCGACCAGGGCGGCTGCTTCGAGACTTCGCGGCCCACCACGCACACCGATCCGGTCTACGTCGTCGACGGCGTGGTGCACTACTGCGTATCCAACATGCCCGCCGCGGTGCCGCATACTTCCACTTTCGCCCTCACCAACGCCACCATCTCCTATCTGCTGGAGCTGGCGGAAAAGGGTTTGGAGCGCGCCTGCGAGGAGCATGCGCCCATTCGCGCCGGCGTCAACACCTATCGCGGCCATGTCGCGCATCCGGGCGTGGCGGAATCGCAGGGACGTCCCTGGAGATCCCTTGAAGCGATGGTTTGACGCCCGGGTATAAACTAATGAGGGAGTGAGAAGCATGCCCGCAACCGTCGAGACCGCTGAAGCTCCCTTGCGTCCCCTTACGTCTCTGACCGAGGAAGAGAAGTTCTTTCAGTCCACCGTGCGGCAGTTCGCGCGCGAGCGGATCGGCCCGCACGTGCGCGAGATGGATCAGACGTCGGTGTTCCGCAAGGACATCATCCAGCAGTTCTTCGAACTGGGCCTGATGGGAATCGAGATTCCGGAAGAGTACGGCGGGCAGGGCGGCAGCTTCTTCCAGTGCGTGCTGGCGGTGGAGGAGTTGTCGGCCGTCGATCCCTCGGCGGGCGTGATCGTGGACGTGCAGAACACCATCGTCAACAATGCGCTGCTGCGCTGGGCCAATGCCGATCAGAAGCGGCGCTACCTGCCGCGCCTGGCCGCCGACACCGTCGCCTCCTACGCGCTCTCCGAAGCCGGCTCCGGGTCCGATGCCTTCGCGCTCGCCACACGCGCGGCGGAAGACGGCGCCGATTACCTGTTGACGGGACGGAAACTCTGGATTACCAACGCCGCCGAAGCCGGCCTGTTTCTTCTGTTCGCCAACGCGAATCCCGAAGCGGGCTATCGCGGCATTACCGCGTTCCTCGTCGAGCGCGAGTTCCCAGGCTTTCAGGTAGGAAAGAAGGAGGACAAGCTGGGCCTTCGCGCTTCCTCCACCTGCGAGCTGATCCTGGACAATTGCCGCGTGCCGAAAGCCAACGTCATGGGCGAAGTTGGCAAAGGCTACAGAATCGCCATCGAAACGCTGAACGAAGGCCGTATAGCGATTGGCGCTCAGATGATCGGCCTCGCGCGCGGGGCGCTGGGACACGCGCTGGCTTACGCCAAAGAACGCAAGCAGTTCGGCAAGGCAATTTCCGAGTTCCAGGGAGTACAGTTCGATCTGGCGCGCATGGCCACGGAAGTGGAGGCCGCGCGGCTACTGGTTTATAACGCGGCCAGGATGCGCGATGCCGGGATGCCCTTCATGACCGAAGCGGCGATGGCCAAGTATTACAGCTCCGAGATCGCCGAGAAGGCCGCTTCCAAAGCGATCGAGATCTTCGGCGGCGTGGGCATCACCAAAGAGTATCCCGTGGAGAAATTGTACCGGGACGCCAAGATCGGACGGATTTACGAAGGTACGAGCAATATTCAACTGGCAACCATCGCCAAACAGATTTTAGGCAATAGCCGCTGAGCAACCGGCTTGGCGGGCGGAACGTCTTTGAAAATCGAGGATCTTATGCGCCGACTCTATTTCTGTGCTTGCCTGCTGGCTTCGGCATGCGCCCTTTGGGCGAACGAGGTCAAACAAGAAGTCGACCCTCAGGAGATTATCACCAAGTTCGCGGCCAAGGAGGCCGAGTTCGCAAAGGCGCGGGAGAACTATACCTACCGGCAGACCGTCCGCATACTCGAGCTGGACCCGAGCGGCGGCGTCCGCGGAAAACACGAGATGGTCTCCGACATCATCTTTTCCGCCGACCGCAAGCGCACTGAGAAAGTGGTGCGCGCCCCCGTCTCCACGCTGCGCAATTTGCAGTTGACGCCTGAGGACGAACAGGATCTGCGCAATGTGCAGCCTTTTGTTCTGACCACGGAGGAGATCCCGAAGTACGATATCCGCTATCTGGGCAAACAGAAGGCCGACGAGATTCCGTGCTATGTTTTCGCGGTGAAGCCCAAGAAGATGGAGGCGGGCCAGCGCTACTTTGAGGGTCAGATCTGGGTGGACGACCGCGACTTGCAGATCGTGAAGACCTACGGCAAGGGCGTCGGCATCATCAAGAAGGGCTCCGACAATCAGTTTCCGCGCTTCGAGACCTACCGCGAGCAGATCGATAAGAAATACTGGTTCCCCACCTACACTCGGGCCGACGATACGCTGCACTTCCAGAGCGGGCCCCAAAAGATCCGCATGATCGTGAAGTACGAAGATTACAAGGTCTTCGGCTCTGAATCGCAGATCAAGTTCGGTGAGATCGTGAACGAAGAACCGGAGAAGCCGAAGCAGCCGTGAGTCTGCTAACATCGGCTTAGATGGCAAAAGTAACCGTACTGAATAACGGTCCCCTGCGTATAGAAGGAGACTTTGCAATCAACGATATGGGCGGGGTGGAGTATGGGCTTGCCGGCCGCACGGTAATTTCACTCTGCCGCTGCGGGCATTCCGCGAACAAGCCCTTCTGCGATGGCGCGCACGCGCGGCAGGGCTTCCAGTCCGAATGCGCGGCCAGGGAACTACCCGCGCCGAAGCCCAAAGTTCAAGGCGTCTAGCGACGCTCGGCAAACGCTAGGCGACGCGAAAACGCTTGAGAGCGGCTTCGTCCAGCTCCACGCCAAGACCCGGCGTCTTCGGCACGGTGATGAAGCCGTTGACCACCTGGAATGGCGTGGCCAGCAGGTCGCTTTCCCGCATATAACAGAGCATTATGCATCGCCGACGTTTCTTCTCCATCGCCTCGGGATCCCTGGCCGGGCTCGTTGCCGCAAAAGCGCAGTCCGCTCAAAAGCAGCGGCACGTTGTGATCGTCAGCATCGACGGGTTCGGCGCTTCCGCGATGCGGGATGCCGGCGTCCCGCTTCCCACGCTTCGCCGTTTGGCTCAAGAAGGCGCGAGTGCGGACGCGATGCAGGTAGTCAACCCTTCCGTGACCTGGCCGAACCATACTTCAATGGTCACCGGAGTCGCACCTGCAAAACACTCTGTCCTCTACAACGGACTTGCCGTGCGGGGCGGGGAAGGCGAACCCCTGCGTGTGGAACCCTGGCTGGACAAAGATGTGCTGGTCAAAGCTCCCACGCTATACGATGCCGCCCACGCCGCCGGCCTCACCACGGCCCAGGTGGACTGGGTGGCCATCCAGAACGCCAAAACCATCACTTGGGAGTTCCCGGAGCGCCCGCGTGTGGAAGGCGGTATCGAGCGTGAGATGATTGTGGCCGGTCTGGTGAGCGAGGAAGAGATCCGCGGCTTCGCCAAAGCGCCCATCGTCTGGCGCGATGAGATTTGGACACGCGCCGGCATTCACCTCATTGAAAAGCACCGGCCGAACCTGCTTCTGTTTCACCTGCTCACTACGGACAGCGCGCAGCACCGGTACGGAGCCGGAAGTCTGGCGGGCAATACGGCCATGGCCCTTGCGGACAGCAAGGTCGAGCGGCTGCTCGACGCGCTGCGGGCTGCCGGCATCTTCGACCGGACGACTGTGTTTATCGTGGCCGACCACGGCTTTAAGACCTACCGTCACGTGATTCATCCCAACGCATTTCTGCGGCGGAACGGTCACCTGCGAGACCGCGACGGAAAGCTCGATTGCGATGCCTGGGTCATTCCCGAAGGCGGCACGGCGATGGTTTACGCCACACGGCGGAAAATGAAACCGGAAATTGTCCGGAAGCTCGCGGCCGAGTTTTCCAAGCTGGAAGGCGTGGCGCGAGTGATCGCGCCTTCGGATTTCGATGCCCTCGGATATCCTCAGCCGGAGTCGAATGATCGCATGGCGGATCTGGTGCTGGCGGCCGCCGAGGGATACGCCTTCGATGCCGTTCACACGGGCGAACCCGTAACCGAAGTTTCCGCCGGTTCATCTCCGGGAGCGCACGGATATCTCAACTCCGATCCCGATATGAATGCGTCCTTCATTGCCTGGGGTTCCGGCATCAAGCCGGGCGTGAAGCTGGGAACCATGCGCAATCTGGATATCGCGCCCACCGTCGCGAAAATCCTCGGGTTGCAAATGGGTAATGTCGCGGGCCGGGTGCTGGACGAAATCCTCGAGTGAACGAGTGGGGTGGGCTTGAGCCCAATGCCACTTAGTTTTCTCAAACGAGTTTGACATAACGGAACCGGGCTCG
>JBBDWK010000045.1:0-32010 GCA_040902885.1 Bryobacteraceae bacterium
TTCGATCAGCCGGAACTCTTCCTCACCAGTTCCTATCGAAGCTGGGCGCGCCAGGCCGAGCGCAGCCCGACCATCGGGTTTCGGTGCGCGAAGAGTTTTCGCGGCTCCACAAATCGGTAATTCACTTTAGTAGTTTGCCGATCGCTTCCCGCGCCCTCGCCAGCACGGCTTCCGGATCGCGGTCCTCTACGCGCAGCACCTGGATAGGTCCTCGTCCCCAGGGACGCCACCGCTGAAACATGCGCTCGGAAACAAAGCCCGCGAAGACCGTCAACAGCGGCACGCCACACGCCGCGGCCACGTGCTGGCCCGCCGAATCGTAGCCCACATATAACCGGCTACGCGCGATGGCGCCGGCGAACGGTGCGAAGGCCCCCTGCCACGTGAAGATTCGCCCGTCGCCCGAGTCGCAATTCGCCACGGCGCGCTCCACCCGTTCGGTCTCCTCGCCGCCCGCGCCTTTGTCGATCAGCACCGCGTAGCCGAGCCGCAGCAGCATGCGCAGCAGCTCCTCCTCGAACGGATCGGGAATTCGTTTGGCGGGATTCTCGCCGACGCCCAGGCTGACGGCCGCGAACGGACGGTCTTGCGGGCCGATGCTCGAAGCGGGCGCGAGGAAGGGCACGGCGTCCGGCGCTCCAAGCGTCTCCGCCGCCCAACGCCGCGCGAGCACGGGAAGAGGATCGCCGCCGTCGCCTCCGTACCCGCGGCTTTCGAAGAAGAAGTAGTCTTCTTCGGGGCACACCGGCAGCAGGCCAAGCTGCGTCAAGCGGGAATCCGGATCGATGGTGATGCTGGCGGGCTGCGAAAGCATCGCTTTCAACTCCTGCCAGGAAGCGAGCCTCTCGCTTAGCGACCCTCTACGCGGATACGGCAACGGCGCGTGCGCGATGCGCGGATCGCCGGCGAACATCTCCCAGCTCTTCAGGCTGCCCACAAGGAAGATCCGCGCGTTTGGGAATCGCCGGCGGGCTGCGTCCAGCATCACGCTGGTCACGGCCACATCGGCGCCCAGCGTTACCCGCGAGAGCACGAACACTTTCTCCACGCGCTCCGCATCGCCTTCGAAGCGGCGCGGCCGGCGCACGCGTTCGTAACGCTCCACCAGATCCCGCGCGCGAAATTCCGGCAGGGCGCCCTCGAGCGCCTCGGCAAACAATTCCGCGTAGACGCGGCAGAGCCGCGGCTCGAACCGGTCGCCTAAACCTTCAATCACCGTGCCGAAGAACGCCGGAGAGCACTCTTCGCCAATCAGCGTCCGCAGGAGGTGCGCGGGCCGCGGCTGGCCGCGCAGGCAGCAGTCCAGCAGTTCCTCCGCCAGACGATTACACGAGGTACTTGCCAACGATCGGGTCCAGCTTCTTCCGCGTTTCCGGCGGTATCGTCTTGCGATCCGTGATCAGCGCGTGCGCCAGCGCCGAGCCGCACTTGCACTCGCGCGCCTCCGGCATTGAAGTCACGGCGGCGTTGACGACCTTGGCCGCATTCTCCGCGTTCTTCAAAAGGTTGCCGATGATCTCGCTCACCGTCACCGCATCGTGCTCCGGGTGCCAGCAATCGTAATCGGTAACCATGGCGATGGTCACATAACAGATCTCCGCTTCGCGCGCGAGCTTCGCCTCCTGCAGGTTGGTCATGCCGATCACGTCCATGCCCCAGCTTCTGTAGATGTTGGATTCGGCGAGCGTCGAAAACGCCGGCCCTTCCATGCACAGGTATGTGCCGCCCTGTTTCACGGTGACGCTTTGCGAGCGACACGCCTCCACCGCCACCGCCGCAAGCTGCGGGCAGATGGGGTGCGCGAAGCTGATATGCGCCACCAGTCCCTCCCCGAAGAACGTGGATACGCGGCCCCGCGTGCGGTCGAAGAACTGGTCCGGGATCACGAAGTCCATCGGCTTGTGCTCTTCTTTCAGCGAGCCTACCGCGCTCAACGAAAGAATACGCTCCACGCCCAGCGTCTTCATGCCGTAGATGTTCGCCCGGAAGTTCAACTCCGAGGGCGAGATGCGATGGCCGCGGCCGTGCCGCGCCAGAAAGGCCACGCTTCGGCCCGCGAGCCTGCCGACCACATAGCCGTCCGAGGGATTGCCCCACGGCGTGTCAATGGAAAGTTCCTCTTCGGCTTCGAAGCCCGGCATCGAATAGAGACCGCTTCCGCCGATAATTCCGATTTCCGCTTTCAAATTTCCTTCTCCTCAATCAGTTCCAGCAGCACGCCGCCCGTGGAGCCGGGGTGTACGAAGACGTAGCGATGGCCGCCCGCGCCAATCTTCGGCTCGCCGATCAGCCGCGCGCCCGTTTCCTTCAGCCGGGCAACCGCCGTGCTCAGGTTCGCCACCCGCAGCGCCACGTGGTGCAGGCCGGGGCCGCGCTTGTCGAGGAAGCGGCCGATCACCGATTCCGGATCGGCCGGCTCCAGCAATTCCAACCGCGGCCCGCCCATGGGAAGCATGGCCACTTTCACTTTTTCGTGCGGCACTTCCTCGCGCAACGAAACCGACATGCCAAGCTGCCCCTCGTAGAACCGGAGCGCCTCGTCGATAGACCGCACCGCAACGCCCAGATGATCGAGGGCGAACTGCCCGCGGCGGGCTTCCTGCCGCCCGCGCTCCACCTTGCCGATGGCAGCCACGAGTTCATCGACGCCCACGCCTTCCGTCGCAATGGTCTGAATCGCCGGCGAAGTCCATCCCGCCGCGTGCAGGTCCTGTACAAGCTCGCCGGCGCCGGGATGGTCGGCCTTGTTGATCGCGAACACGTCGGCGATCTCGAGCACCCCCGCCTTGATGGCCTGCACCCCGTCTCCCATGCCCGGCACAAGGACCACCACCGTTGCATCCGTCAGGCGCGCGACCTCCACTTCCGCCTGGCCCACGCCAACCGTCTCGACGAGGATGAAATCTTTCCCTGCCGCGTCGAGCAGCCGCACCAGTTTCGCCGTGGCGCCCGCAAGCCCTCCGAGCGAGCCGCGCGTGGCCATTGAGCGTATGAAGATTCCGGGATCGGCGTGATGCGCCTGCATGCGTACCCGGTCGCCGAGGATTGCGCCGCCTGACACGGCGCTCGAAGGATCCACGGCGATAATGCCCACAGTCCGGTTCTCACCGCGCAATGCCCGCGCGATCCGGTCCACCAGCGTGCTCTTGCCGGCCCCCGGCGGCCCGGTTATGCCAATCACCCGTGCGCGTTTGGGCAGAGACGCCAGATCGCGCATCAGCGCAGCAGCCTGGGCGTCGCCGTTCTCCACCGCCGTCGCGGCGCGAGCTAGGGCGCGTATATCGCCGGAAAGGATCTTGCGGGCCCAGTCGTCCATCAGTCCTTCAGAAGCTGCCGCGCAATGACCAGTCTCTGAATTTCGCTGGTGCCTTCGCCGATGGTGCACAGCTTCACGTCGCGATAGAACTTCTCGACAGGATAGTCCTTGATGAAGCCATAGCCGCCGTGAATCTGCACGGCCTCGTTCGCGATGCGCACGGCCGCCTCGGAGGCGAAGAGTTTCGCCATAGACGATTCTTTGGTCACCCGCCGTCCATTGTCCAGCATCCAGCCGGCGCGGTAATTGAGGAGCCGCGCCGCATCCAGTTCGGTGGCCATATCGACCAGCTTGTGCTGGATTGCCTGAAACTCCGAAATCGGCCGGCCAAACTGGCGGCGCAGCTTGGAGTACCGCAGTGCCGCGTCGTAAGCGCCCTGCGCCATGCCGATGGCGAGCGCGGCGATCGAGATGCGCCCGCCGTCGAGCACCTTCAGGCTATCGACGAAGCCCTCTCCCTGCCGCCCCAGCAACTGGCCCTCGCCCAGACGGCAGCCTTCGAAAATCACCTCTCCGGTTGCGCTCGCACGCAGCCCGAGCTTGTTCTCCTTCTTGCCGGTGCGGTATCCCGGCGTGCCGTTCTCGATAATGAAGGCCGAGATGCCGTGTTGCGCCGCGCCGCGATTCGTGGTGGCCATGGCGACGCACACGTCGGCGTAATGCGCGTTGGTGGTGAACGTCTTGGAGCCGTTGAGTACCCAGCCGCCGCCGTTGCGCACCGCCGTGGTCCGCGTGCCCGCCGCATCCGAGCCCGCTTCCGGCTCGGTCAACGACCAGCAGCCAAGCCACTCGCCGGACGCGAGCTTCGGAACGTAACGCTCGCGCTGGGCATCGGTGCCGCACTTGAAAATGTGATTGGTGCACAGCGAAGTGTGGGCCGCGAGGATGATGCCCACTGAACCGTCCACGCGCGCGAGCTCCTCAATGATAATCGAGTACTCGATATACCCAAGCCCCGCGCCCCCCAGCTCCTCCGGGAAGATCGATCCCATGTACCCGAGCGTGCCGAGATTCTTCACCACTTCGGCGGGGAAAATCTGCTGCTCGTCCCACTGCATCACGTGGGGCCCGATTTCGGATTCGGCGAATTCGCGGACGGCTTTCCGAAGCTGAACCTGCTCCGCCGTATACTCGAATTCCACGACTGGTTAGACTATTTCTTCCCGGGTGGCGTCCCAGCGCATGGTACGGCCCTGGCGGTAGCTGTCCACGGCCATGCGGCATGCCACCGAGACGCGGAAGCCAACGTCAAAGGGGCAGGTTGGCTCCTTGCCCGTCCGGATGGCGTCCAGGAAGCTCTGCATGTGGGCGTTCGGGGCCGTCTTCGTCGCGCCTGTCATCTCCGTTCCGTCCGGCCGGTTGACCTTCTGCGGGAAATAGCGAATCTGCTGGCCTTTGGAAATGGTTCCGTCGGTGCCGAGAACGTCCTCGTTGCTGCCGAGCTGGTTGTTGCCGAAGCCCGAATCCCACGTGAACAGAATCTCCTCGGGGTGTTCCATGGAGACGTTCATCGTGTCCGGAACTTCGCGGCCGTCCTTCCACAGGTATACGCCGCCCACCATGGTCACCGCCTTCGGAATCTGCAGGTTCATCACCTTGTACCAGAAGGAAACCTGGTGGCACATGTTCTCGTAGACGTTGCCGCCCGAGTAATCCCAGAAGAAGCGCCAGTTCGCATAGCGATTCGGATCGAACTCGCGCTGCGGCGCTTCGCCGAGGAAAGACTTCCAGATGATGTTCTCCGGCGTCATGTCCGGGTAGATGGGCCGCGACCACTGCGGCTTGCCGTGGGGCGTGTTGCGGTACATGTGGGCGTGGATCGCCGTGATCTTGCCCAGGTGTCCGGTCGCCAGAAAGCTCTCCGCATCCTTGACCTGTCCGGACGAGGAAGACTGATGTCCGATCTGCACCGCCAGCTTGGGCGCCTTCCGCCGCGCCGCGCGCATGCGCTTGGCGTGATCCACGTTGAAGGCCATCGTCTTTTCCTGGTAGACGTGCTTGCCGGCCTCGAGCGACGCGACGAAGTGCTCGCAGTGCAAGTGCTGGGGTGTGGCAATCAGCACCGCGTCAATATCCTTGTCCTCCAGCAGGTACCGGTGATCGAGGTACGTCTTGGCGTTCGGCACCGTCTTCTTGGCTTCTTCCAGCCGGCGGGTGTAGATGTCGGCGAAAGCCACGAACTCGGTGTTCGGGCAGGCAATCGCGTCGCGCACCAGTTGCATGCCCCGGCTGCCCGGCCCAATGATGCCCAGGCGGATGCGGTCGTTGGCCCCGAGCACATTCGACGTGGCCAGGGTGCCAGCCAACCCGGAGGCCACCTTCCCAATGAAATTACGGCGTGAATGCATACGGAAGTTCCTTCGGAGCCTTCATTCTATCACCGGGAGCGCGAGGTTTCGGTGCATCGGGGAATGGAGGGCGCTAGCTTGACTTCATCCCGGGCGGCTTACAGCCCGGCGGCGTTGGCCGATCATTTATGATGAGGTTGAATGGGCGTCGATGAAAGATTGCTGCACGAGGTTGTGCGCCGCGTTCTGAGTGTTGCGCGGCCCGATAAGATCATCCTGTTCGGTTCGGCTGCAACCGGCCAGATGACCAAGGACAGCGACATCGACCTGCTGATCGTGGAGCCGTCGCCGAAGAATCGTCACGAAGAGAGCGTCGCAATCGCGGACGCCATCGGCGACGTAAACTTTCCGGTTGACGTTAAGGTCATCGCCTCCGAGCGGTTCGAAGCCACCAAGAATATCATTGGCGGGATCGCTTATCCCGCCCACAAGTACGGCAGGGTCCTCTATGAGGCCGCCTGAGGACGAGATCCGCCGGCTGGTATCCGAGTGGATAGGCAAGGCAGATCTGGATTTTAGAACTGTCCTGCGCCTGAGCGCCGAAGGTGAGTTTCGGGACATCGTTGCCTTCCACGCTCAGCAGGCGGCCGAGAAGTACTTGAAGGGGCTCCTCACCCGGCACCAAATCGAATTTCCGAAGACCCACGTTATCAGACGCCTGCTAATCCTTCTGCAGCCGATCGATTCAGCAACGGCGCAGGCCCTTGATGAAGCAAGCTGGCTCAGCCCGTTCGGAGCCGACATTCGATATCCAGGCGATCGTCCCGAGACACTGCCCGGAGACGAGGCGAGAGCTCATCAGCTTGCAAAGAAGGTTCGCAATGCGGTGATGGCTGTCCTCGATCCGTATCTCGCTGGACGTTAGTCTGTCGAGGGGCATTCCCGAAACCAGCCGTATAGCGATCCCGCGGAACCGTGGTGGCGCTGCGTCTATACGCGCGCCGGCACGGCTTCGCGGACTGCCGGCATGCGGTCGACGAATCCAGCTTTGGTGCGCCTTAGTTCGGCAATCGTGGCGGCGCGGAGTCGCCTTAGGGTCGATTGGTGTTCCGGCTTAATGGCGAGATTATTCAACTCATCGGGATCGGCGCGCAGATCGTAAAGCTCCTCGAGATCGTTAATTAGAGGCCGAATATACTTGATGTGCCTTTCGCGCAGCATGACATACCAGGGCACGTCTCCGTGGAACGCTTCCTGTCCTCGCGGAATGACGTTGGTGTCGGAGCCGAATTTCCGGCCCGTGGCGGCGAGCATCATCGGGTGCGGCCAATCCGCATTCGGATTTCTGATTAAGGGCGAGAGGTCGCGGCCGTGCATTTCCCAGGGTGTCTTGAGGCCTGCAAAATGGAACATCGTCGGAGCCAGATCGACTCCACCGACCGGAACATCGCAGACGCGTCCCTGCGGAATACGGCCCGGCATCGAGAAGATCAGAGGCGACCGGATATTGGCATCGTAAGGCGCGATCTTGGTGCCTCGGAACCCATGCTGTCCGAACGCCAGGCCCTGGTCGGAGGTGAAGATGACCACCGTATTTTTCTGCTGCCCGGTCTCCTCAAGCACGGCCATCAGACGGCCAACGGCTTCATCGAGCGCGAATACACCTTGATGATATTGCCGCACCCAGGAGGTCAGCCCGCGGCCGCCCGCCATGGGCGTACCGTCGGGGCCTTTCTGCCAATGCTCGACCTTCTGCGCCCAATCGGGTTTGCCCGGCCTCGGAGGGAAGATGTCGGCCGGGGTGTCGAAGTCGATGCCGCTTAGCTCATTTTTGTGGCGCTCGGCCGGAGTATACGGGCCATGCACGGCCCCGTAGCAGAGCCAAAGATACCACGGCTTTTCCTTGTCCCGGCCGTTACCCCGCATGAAGTCCGCCGCCCAATCCGTGTATTGATCGGTAGAATACCGCTTGAGAACTTCCGTCTTGCCCCCGTGGTAAGTGATGGGTTGATCGTAGTAGTAGTGA
Organism: Bryobacteraceae bacterium; assembly: GCA_040902885.1. Lineage (GTDB taxonomy): Bacteria > Acidobacteriota > Terriglobia > Bryobacterales > Bryobacteraceae > JBBDWK01. The sequence continues at coordinate 7,631 of JBBDWK010000045.1, forward strand.
GTGCTGGTCTCGGTGTATTTGGGCCGGTTCCAGACGAGTTGAAAATCCCAGTCGCGGCCATAGCCCGTATCCGTTCCGGTGTGCCATTTGCCGATCTGCGCCGTGGTGTACCCGTTGGCCCGGAATGCCTTCGGCCAGAAGGGGCACTTTTGCGGATCGTAGACGCAGCCTGGATAGGGCCCTTCCATGCGCATCGACTCCACCCCGAATTGATGATGCCCGGTGAGTATGGTCGCGCGGGATGGCATGCACCACGCGCCGTTGTAAGCAGCCGTGAAGCGCACGCCTTGTGTGGCGAGCCTGTCGATGTTCGGCGTTTTGACCCACGGGTATGCTTCCGGATAGCAGCTGATCGTCCGGTGGGAGTGGTCGTCGGTGTAGATGAAAAGAATATTCGGCCGGTCGGGAGTGGCCGCTCCCTGCGCCCTCTTCGCCGCCGCCGAAAGGGCCAGCAAACCGAGCGCTTCTCTGCGAGTCTGTCCTTTACGATGTTCCACAAGCGCCTCCAGTATAAAGTCCGGTGGGTATTTTATCAGGAACTCACGACTTTCCGCTCTCGTCGACTGATGCGAGTCCCAGTTTTCGCGGCAATAGGAGATGGTAATGGCAAAGCGTAGCGCTGGTCTGTTGCTGTTCAGACGGAGAAACGGCGGGCTTGAAGTCTTCCTCGTCCATCCAGGCGGGCCTTTCTGGGCGAAAAAGGATCTGGGCGCCTGGTCAATTCCGAAGGGTGAGTACTCAGAGGGTGAAGACCCATTAACGGCTGCGCGCCGGGAGTTCGAGGAGGAGACCGGGATAGCTCCGGAGGGTGAACTGATTCAGTTGACGGACATCAAGCAGCCAAGCGGAAAGATCGTCAGAGCGTGGGCGCTAGAGGGCGACTGTGATGCCTCCACTGTGCGCAGTAACATGTTCTCGATGGAGTGGCCTCCAAAATCAGGGAAGATGCGCGAGTTCCCGGAAATTGATCGTGGGGAATGGTTTTCGATTGAGGTTGCGCGGACGAAGATCCTTAAGGGCCAGATGGGCTTCCTGGATGAACTTGCCTCCAAGCTGGGTTACCGCTACGACGCGCCAGCTCTGTAACGACGCGCCGCGTTGAACGCCTTCGGGCCAATGAGGTACTATGAGACGCTCCAACTATAAGAGGGCTTGCCTTGGCGGATGGGCTTTGGGGATGAATTGAAAAGCGCAGTCGAAAATGGAGCTTCGCGCGGTATCCTGGATTTTTCAATTGAACTCGAACGTGAGTATGAAGCCCGGACGAGTGTAGCCGCCCGCAAAGAGAAGGGCCAATTCTTCACGCCCCCTCCGGTGTGCCGGTTCATGGCAGGTCTCTTCAACCGGGACTTCCCAGACGCCTTCCGGCTTCTCGATCCCGGTGCCGGGGTTGGTTCCTTGTCGGCCGCAGTCTGCGAGAGAATCTCGTCTCTACGCTCGCCGCGAAGGTTACAGATTCACCTCTTCGAGAACGATACGACAGTGCTTCCATATTTGGAACGGAACCTGGAGCATTGTTGCGAGTCTCTCAAACAGGCAGGACACAACCTCACATATCGGATTCACGAGAAGGATTTTATTCTCGACGCGGCCGAGCCTCTGTTTTCGCCACCGTCGCTGTTTGCGGACCCCGATCGGTTGAACGACTTCGACGGCGTGATTATGAATCCTCCCTACTTCAAGTTGAGCAAGGATTCTTCGTACGCGCGAATCATGGACGACGTCGTCCACGGGCAACCCAACATCTACGCCTTCTTCCTAGCCGCCGGAGCGGAGATGCTCCGGCCCGGCGGCCAACTCATCGCCATTACGCCCCGCAGCTTCTGCAACGGACTGTACTTTAGAGACTTCCGGCGCTGGTTTCTGCAGCGGATGGCTCTCAATCACATTCATCTATTTGAGTCGCGAACGGGCACGTTCAGGGATGTTCTGCAGGAGAGCCTCATTACAGCATCCCATCGCCTCGGCGAACCGTCTGCCTCGGTCACGATTACAACGAGTTTCGCCGCCAACCCCGGTAAAGGCTCTTGCCGGACTCTTCCAACCTCTCTCGTAGTCGACGATAGCTGTGGTCAACTGACGGTAAGGATCCCGGCGAGCGAAGAGGATTCTGAAATAGCTCGAATCGTCGAATGCTGGCCGGCACGCTTCAGCAGTTTGGGCCTGAGAGTTTCCACGGGTCCCGTGGTGATGTTCAGAGCAACCGAGTTTCTTGCGAATCAGCCCCACGATGAAGGCACGGTGCCTTTGTTATCCGTATTCAACGTTAAGCCATTCGAAACGGTGTGGCCCGTGCCGCACAAAAAGCAGCCGCCTTCATTCAAGGTGTGCGCCGAATCGCTACGTCTCCTGCTACCCGCGCGGAATTATGTCTTACTGAGAAGGTTCAGCGCAAAAGAGGAGCGCCGGCGGCTCACAGCCAGCTGTCTGTTGTCCACTTCTCTCAATCAACCGTTCGTCGCACTGGAAAATCATTTGAACTACGTCTACCACGCCGAGCGTGAGCTTGCCGTCGATGAGGTTTATGGATTGGCGGCTCTCTTCAACTCCGCACTGTTCGACAGGTATTTCCGAACCTTCAGCGGCAACACACAAGTGAATGCCACCGAACTCCGGATGATGAAATTCCCCGACCTTTCCAGAATAGCCAGCATCGGAAATCGCATTCGAGCGCTTCGGGTCTTCGATCCCGACGCAGTAGAGGTCATTGTGCTGGCTGAACTGGGAATACACGAAAGACTGAGAGATCATTTACTTGAAGGAACGCTCTTTAGCCAGATCTAGACCGTGCCGAAAATCGAAGATGCCATAGAAATTCTGAAAGCCCTTGGTCTGCCGAAAGCTCAGCATAACAAGCGTTCCGCCCTCACGCTGCTTGCGTTAGCGAATCTCAGCGAGGGCTCTTCCTGGAATCAAAGTGAGCGTCCGTTGCTCCGCACGTACGACATCATGCAATTTATGCGGCGTCAATATGGAAGGGACTACGCGCCGAACTCACGCGAAACCATCCGGCGCCAGACGTTGCATCAGTTGGAGCAAGCGCGAATCACGGATCGCAATCCAGATGATCCCAAGCGAGCAACAAATAGCGGTAAAACTGTCTATTGCCTTACAAAGGAGGCAAGAAAGGTTCTTGTCCGATTCGGGAGCGATGAGTTCGATAAGGCCTGCGCTGAGTTCATCCGCAAATTCGGCTCTTTGAAAGAGGCATACGGCCGCCGAAGAGAGGGAATCAAATTGCCCCTGAAGCTGGCCGATGGCTCGCCGGTTTTCCTCTCGCCAGGCGCCCACAATCAGCTACAGATCGTCGTGGTTGAGGAGTTCGCCACTCGTTTCGCTCCCGGCTCTACCCTGCTTTATCTCGGGGATACTGCAGCGAAGCCTGTCGTATGTGATGCTGAAGGTTTAGCGGCTCTCAAGGTTCCCGTTACCGAACACGGCAAGCTACCTGACGTCATCCTCCATTGCCAAGAGAAAAACTGGCTTTTCCTTATCGAGGCCGTCACTTCCCACGGCCCCGTTTCTCCTAAACGCCACAAGGAGATTGAGGCTACGCTCAAAGAATGCCCGGCCGATCGGATTTACGTAACAGCCTTCCTGGACTTAAAAACATTTCGGAAGTACGCAGGCGACATCGCTTGGGAAACGGAGGTGTGGATCGCCGAGTCGCCGGATCACATGATCCACTTTAACGGGCCGAAATTCCTCGGGCCGTACAGGCCACATTCATAGTCGAGGGATCCAATCCCCGCGCGTTACACTGAAAACATGCCCCTCCGTTCGTCGTTGTGTCTCATGGCGTCACTCGTGCGCGAGCGCCAGGTTTCGCCCGTCGAACTGGTCGAGGCGCACCTCCGCCAGATTGAAAAGTACAATCCGGCGTTGAACGCTTTCGTGCGAATCGAGGCCGATTCCGCCCTGGCGTCGGCCCGGAAAGCGGAACTGGCGATGTTGCGCGGTGAGACTCCCGGCCTCCTTCATGGCGTTCCCCTCACTGTTAAAGACAGTTTCGACATGGAGGGGCTGCCCACTCTGTGCGGCAGCCGTTTTCGTTCGGCCCACCGGGCGGCGGCCGATTCTACCGCGGTGGCGCGGCTGCGCGCGGCCGGCGCGGTGATCTTAGGCAAAACCAACTGTCCCGAGTTTCTCAACAGTTACGAAACAGACAATCATTTGACCGGGCGCACCAACAATCCCTGGGACCTGGAGCGCACGGCGGGCGGTTCGAGCGGCGGTGAGTCGGCGGCGATTGCGTCATACTGCTCGGCGGGCGGCATTGGCAGCGACGGCGGCGGCTCCATACGGATTCCCGCGCACTTCTGCGGCATCGCGGGGCTGAAGCCCACGCCAGGCAGGGTTTCCGCGGCGGGTCACTACCCGGAAATCTGCCACCCGGGCGGCCTGCTCGGCGTGGGCGGTCCCATGGCGAGGACCGCCAAGGATGTCCGGCTCCTGTTCGCCGCTCTTGCCGGTTATGACGATCAGGACCCATTCTCCGCGCCCGTCAATCTGCGCGCTCCGATAGTGGATGGACTGCACATTGGAGTGATGGAGCAGTTCTACAAAGTTCCTGTGGCGGAGCCGGTGCGCGAGGCCGTGCGGAAAGCGGCGCAGGTGGCCGAGGACGTAGGCTTTTCCACTGATGCCTTCGAGCCCCGTAACCTGGAACGCGCACCCAACCTGTGGTGGTTTTTCTTCGGGCAACTGCCCGCGCCCTCTACACGTCAATTGATTCAAGGCCGCGAAGAAGACGCGCACTGGTCCTGCACCGAATTCCTGTATAGCGCCCTCGATCAGCCGAAACCTACGGTGGAGCAGGTGGTTGGGAACCTCGCCATTCGCGACAAGATGCGAGCCGACCTGCTGCGGCAGATGGAGCACACGCCGGTCATCCTGATGCCCGCTTGCGGCGTGCCGGCCTTCCGGCATCGCGAGCGCCGGTGGCCGGTGAATGGAAAGTCCATTGGATTGTTCGAGGCCATGATGCCCTCAACGCCGTTCAACCTGCTGGGCATGCCCGCATTGGTGATTCCCTTCGGCATGTCGGACGGACTTCCGGTCGGAGTCCAGCTTGTGGGCCGGCCATACGAAGAGGAACTGCTGCTGGAGATCGCGGTGCGCCTGGAAGAGGCGCGCGGTCCGTTTCCCGGCCCCCCGGCCTGCCTGAATTAGATGTAAAAACGCCGAGAGGTAAAAATGCTTGTGAAATTTCCACCGTTACTCCTGAGCCTGGCGCTGTTGTGCGCCACGCTGTCCGCGACTCCCGCGCCGGCCGGCAAGATCTTTCCTTACCCGTACACGCACGACGACTTACCGAACGGCTTGCGGCTGGTGACAATACCAACCGATTCGCCCAACATCGTGGCGGTTTATATCGTCGTGCAGACCGGCTCGCGGAACGAGGTGGAGCCTGGCAAGACGGGGTTCGCACACCTGTTCGAGCACATGATGTTCCGCGGAACCGAGGCCTATCCGCCCAGCCGATTCGAAGCCGAGCTGAAGCGCATGGGCGCGGCCTCGAACGCCTATACGACGGACGATCACACCGCCTACCACACGGTCTTCTCGAAAGAAGATCTGGAGGCGCTGCTGAAGATGGAGGCCGACCGGTTTCAGAACCTGAAGTACACCGAGGATGTCTTCAAGACCGAGGCGCTGGCCGTTCTGGGGGAATACAACAAGAACGCGTCGAATCCGGTCCGGAAGATTCTCGAGGTGCTGCGCGGAAAGGCCTTCAAGAATCACACCTACCGCCACACGACCATGGGCTTCATCGAAGACGTGAAGAACATGCCGCAGCAATATCAGTACAGCTTGCAGTTCTTCGACCGCTACTACCGGCCCGAATATACGACCATCATCGTGGCGGGCGATGTGCATCGGGATCATACCCGCGCGCTGGTTGAGAAGTATTGGGGCGGCTGGAAGCGCGGCTCGCACAAAGCGGCGGTTCCGGCCGAGCCGCCTCAGAAAGAGCCGGCCGTGGCGCGCATCGACTGGCCGAATCCTACTCTCCCCTGGGTAACGGTGGCCTTTCGCGGTCCCGCCTACAGCGACACTGAAAAGGACATGGCCGCTCTGGATGCCATTTCATTTCTTGGATTTTCGGAAAACTCGGAACTGTACCAGCGGCTGGTGATTCGCGAACAGAAGGTGGATACGCTTTCCGCGTCGAATGCGGACCATGTGGACCCGTATCTGTTCGCCGTGATGACCCGCGTGAAAAAGGAATCCGATATGGAGCCGGTGCGCGATGAGATCCTGGCAACGCTGGCCGGATTCGCGGAAAAGCCGGTGCCGGCGTACCGTCTGGAGAAGGTGAAGCGCCATCTGCGCTCCCAGTTCAGCCTCGGCATGGACAATACGGCAGCCATGGCCGCCAACGTAGCGCATTACGTTTCTTTGCGCCGCACGCCGGAAACCATCAACCGACTCTACGATCAGTATGCGAATCTCAATCCGGAAGACATTCAGAAGGTAGCGCGCAAGTATTTCGTCGAGAGCGGGCGGACCATTGTCACGCTGACGGGAGGTAAGGGCCGATGAAACAGCTACTGTGCCTCTTTCTGACCGCAATTTTACTCGCATCCGCCGCGCCGGCCGAAATGCGCGTGGCGGCCCTGCCCGGGCAGTCGCCGCTGATTACGTTTCGCGTGGTCTTCACGACCGGAGCCGCTTACGATCCGCCGGATAAGCCCGGCCTGGCCCACCTGACGGCCAGTATGCTCGCTCGGGGCGGCACCCGGCAGCAGACCTATCAACAGATCCTGGATGCCATGTTTCCGATGGCCACATCCATCTCGGTTCAGGTGGACAAGGAGATGGTCGCCTTCTCTGGCACGACCCACGCCGAAAACCTGGAGGAGTACTACAAGCTGTTTCGAGCGGCGGTGCTCGAGCCGGGCTGGCGCGAAGACGACCTGAAGCGGGTGAAGGACGATACCATCAATTACCTGCGGGTTACACTGCGCGACAACAATGAAGAGGAACTCGCCAAGGAAGTCCTCTACAACACGATCTACGAGGGGCACCCTTACGGCCATCACAACGCCGGCACAGTATCGTCCATCGAGAAGATCACCATGGCGGACCTGCGGAAATTCTATGCGGAGAACTTCACGCGCGCGAACCTGATTCTGGGCATTGCCGGGGGTTATCCGCAGGGGTTTCTGGAGCGTGTGAAGAAGGACTTCGAGCGGCTGCCCGAGGGCTCAAGGACATCGAAGAAACTGCCCGCGCCCAAGTCTCCGGACAAGTCGCGCGTCCTGTTGATTGAGAAGGAAACGCGCGGGGTGGCATATTCCATCGGATACCCCATCGATGTAAAGCGCGGCGATCCCGACTTCCCCGCCCTGCTGGTAGCTCAGTCCTGGTTCGGCCAGCATCGCAACAGCGGCGGGCGCCTGTTCAACCGCATGCGAGAGGCGCGCGGCCTGAATTACGGCAACTACGCCTATATCGAATACTTCCCTCGCGGCATGTTCCAGTTCACGCCGGACCCGAACCTTGCCCGGCAGCAGCAGATTTTTCAGATCTGGATCAGACCTCTCGAGCCGCCCACCGCGCACTTCGGGCTGCGGCTGGCCATGTTCGAGCTCAATGCCCTGACGCAAGACGGACTTACGCAGGAACAATTCGAGCACACGCGCGAATATCTGACGAAGAACGCGAACCTGCTGATGAGCACCAAGAACGCCGAGCTGGGGTATGCCATTGACAGCACGTACTACGGCATTCCCGAATACGCCGGCTACCTGAAGAACGCTCTGGCAAAACTGACCGTGGAAGACGTGAACAAAGCCATTCGCAAGCATCTGCGCCCGGACCGGGTGCAGATTGTCGCGGTGACCAAAGACGCCGCCGCGCTCAAGGCGAAGCTGGTTGCGGGCGAGGCGTCTCCCATGAACTACAACTCGCCCAAGCCGGACGAGATTCTGAAGGAAGACAAGGTCGTGGAGAAGTGGGATCTGAAGGTGCCGGCCGACCGCATCGAGATCATTCCGGTGGAGAAGGTGTTCGAATAGAGTGACTTGAATTATAAATGGCCGTGGTTGTCACTGCCGCTCTTTGATGGAGATCGGTTACACTGAAGGCATATGGAGAAGAGACTTCAAGTCGTGTACAAGAATGGCGTTCTCCAGCCTCTGGAGGCCCTACCGCTTGAAGAGAGGCAGCAGGTGACCGTGACCATCACCGACCCAGCCAGCGTCGGCCAGGACGTCGCCGGATATTTCTCGCCCGAAGAATGGGCAGAAGCGGCGCATGACGATATCAGCCTGGACGAAGTGCGACGAGCGCTGTCTACAATCTCCGGTTCTCTATCCGACGCTGTGATCGCTCTCCGGCAAGAGCGCTGATTGCCAAACTACTGTAGTGTCCAGGAATTAACTGGACAGCCTTCGGGCCACTCATCCCGATCCGCGTTGATCGGCGGCCAGCAATTTCCGGGAGACTTTTGGGCCAATTGGGCACAAGAGATTGGCCGCCGATGAACACTGATGAACGCCGATTGCTCAACGATCTGACAGAGCGCGTATGGGCGTCGTCTTCGAAGTTGCCAACACACTCGGCGCCGGGTTGTCATTCTGAACTTCGAGTTGCAGGCCTAGCCCTTTTTCCGCTTCAAGGAGAGGCTCCGAATACAATGGTTCAAGTCACACGAGTAGAAATCAGCAAGCGCCATTCGCCTTCCGTGCGGCGTTCGCGTACCGTGGCTAAAGCTTGCGCGACTTCCTCCTCCCTGTCCGCCTGAAAACCGCTGATCAGCGCTGCGCCGCCGGTTCGCAGGCACCGGGCGAAGCCGTCCGCGAGTTCGATCGCCGCCTCGGCGCTGATGTTGCATAGAATCAGGTCGGCGGTTTCCGGCGCCACCGCATCGAGCGAGCCGGTGAGCAGCGCAACCCCGGGGGGAAGCCTGGAGCGTGCGACGGCGGTGGCGGCGGGATCGTCGTCGCAGGCGATGACATGGCCAGCGCCCAGAAGCACGGCGGCCAGCGAGAGGATGCCCGAACCCGTGCCCACATCAAGCACGCTCATCCCCGGCCGCAGATAATCTTCGAGCGCTTCCAAACAGAGCCGCGTGGCCTCGTGCGCGCCGGTGCCGCAAGCCAGGCCGGGATTCACGGGGATCCGCACGCGGCCGGGAGGCGTTGGATCGTCGCGCCACTCCGGAACCAGAAACAGGCGCTCTCCCACCAGCCTCGGTTCCCAGAGCGAGCGCGAAAACGCCACCCAGTCGCGATTCTCCTCGCGCCGCAGCGCAGGACGGCGGCCGGCGAAGCGCTCGATCAGGGCCCGCTCGTCCGCATCGTCCTCGAAGAAGGCGCGAACGCTCAATTCCGACTCCACAACGCCCGCCGGGTCCCGCTCCCACAGCTCGGCGATGAGTAAGTCGCGCTCCTCGGTGGTACACTCCAGCTCCAGGGAAAACATACCTTCAGGACCAGTATGTTGTATTTTGAGAACTTCGCATGAAACTACAGGGCATCCACGCCGAGATTCCGACGCCATTCGATTACAAGGGAGAAATCTACCGCGCCAAGCTGGAGCACAACCTGGCGAAGTGGAACCACGCAGCGCTGGCAGGCTACGTGGTTTGCACCGGGGCCGGGGAAGGCGATCTTTTGGGCTTTGAGGAGAAGATCGCCGTATGGGAACTGGTGGCAGAGCACGCCGCTCCGGGGCGCGTGCTGATTGCCGGCGTGGGAGTGCCAGGCGTTCACGAGAGTCTGCAGCTCATCGAGCGCGCGGCCGATCTGGGCTATGCCGCCGCCCTGCTCGATTCTCTGCCGGCGGCGCCCGAGACGCAGAAGTTGTACCTTTGTTCCATCGCCGATCGAGCGCGTATCCCTGTGCTGGCCACGCCGACTGCTCCTTTGCCGCATCCCAGATTGGTAGATTTGCGGCCGCAGGTCGCGCGCTCGGCGGGCGGGTTGTGGCAGGCTCTGAGTGCGGGCGCGTCGGCGGCCTTTCTTCAGTTCGCAAGCGCCGCGCCCTATGCGGCCATCTCCATCTGGGAAGCGCACCGGACGCGCGAGGAGGAAGCCGGTGAGGAGTTGCAGGGGCGCATCGCGCATGCCGCGGAGTGCGTCTCTTCCCGCTACGGAGTGCCCGGGCTGAAGTATGCTATGGACCTGAATGGATACTATGGCGGGCCGCCGCGCCTGCCGAACGCTTCGCTTCCGCTACAGGCGAGGCAAGAAATTGAGGAGGCGTTCCGGGATATCAAAGGATGATGACGTAACCGGCGTTTCCGCATGCGGCTCCTCGTCTCCATCTGCGTGGGGTTTTTCGCAATCTGGCATGCGGCGGCGCTCCAGGCAGCCGACTCGGTAACCCTCACGCTCAAGCTGCATGAAGGCAGGCTCGCGCCGGAGCGAATCGAGTTCAGCTCCAATGAACGGCCCGAGTTGAGCGCCGCCATTCACCAATACTTCAACCAGCTTCCCAAGCTGTTTCAGCTCGCGCTGGCATCGGAGACGGATCCGGACGCGGAGGAAGTACGGAATCTCTCGGGCGACTGGACGGAGGCCATGGAGAAGTTTGTCCTCTGGACGCAAACGGGCGACCGCCAGCCGGCGGAAGCCGTCTTCCAGAATGTGCTCGGCCGGATCCATGAGGCTCTGATGTTCGACCCGGAGCTGCTCGATCTTTCCTCGCCCAGCGTGAAGTTCGAGGTTGTCGCGATCGAGACCAATGAACTCGACATCGAGTTCCCGGCGATGGGCGATGAGCGGAAACGGACCGAGAGGCAGAACAGGATTCGCGAGAGGCTGCGAAAGCTGGACGGCAGCCTGTGGTGCGACGCCTGCATTCGCCGTGAAATCGAAGACTTCTATGCGCCGATGAACCTGCCCGTGGAGGCGATCCCCGCGCGGCCGCGACGGATCACTATCCGCGAGGGCGCGCGTATCGCCTCCATTCGGATCGCGTGCGATATCGAAAGCGGCGAGGCCCGGAAGATTCTCTGGAACCTGCTATCGGACGATCGCTTCCGGCAGGCGGAGCGCCTGAAGAATCTGACCTGCGATGGGGCACAGGAAGAGCGAGTCTTCGACTACATGGAAGACCTCGGGTTCGCGAAACTGACCGAGCCCTATCTGATCGCGAGCCGCCTCCAACTCGCGCAGCTCGCGCTGGCGCAGCTTGGAGCTACCGTCTCGGTAGTCCCCAACCGCACGCGCCGGGACGACGATGAGACGCCGAGCGGGCAGGAGTACAGGGACCTTCTGATAAAGCGCATCGACAAAGAAGACCCTCCGCCGGGAGAACGTCCAAAGCCCGCGCCGGTTGAGTCGGACGTGCGCGGCCTGCTGGGGCAGGACCGGCAGATTCCCCGGCAGCAGACTCCGGGCACGGACCTGGGTGGCGGCGAGCGGGACGGCGCTTTGCGGGAGCGCACGCGCTTTGTCGGCGGCGGAGTTGAGTATCGGCCGGGGCAGACGCTGCGGCTGTTTGGCCTCGGCCAGCAAACGCGCCTGCCGTGGCCCTTTGGCAACGGCGCGCTTTCGGTGAAGGGAAGCTTTCCGGACGGCAGCCTGGGAGCGGTCAATTACTTTGCGGACTACATCGGCTTTTCCACCTTGCGCCGAAGGCTCGCGCTGCGGCTGAACGCATCGTCGGAGCTGCAACGCAAGCGATTTCTCGGCGGGCGAAATCTCGACGAGAAGCGCTCCGGCGGGCTGGGGCGTTTGGAGTTCGAACCTTTCCGCGACCTGGCGGGCGCGCAGCTTCAGATTTTCGGCGAAGCGACGCGCGGCACGGTGGAGACATACAGTAACACCGCCGTGGCGGCAAAGCTGAACTTGACCCGGCTCGACACCGGCGCGCGGGTGTTCTACCGTAGCATGGAGTCGGAGTATCCGGTGCGGCTCTCGTTCGAGCCGCGAATCCGGTGGGGCCTGGGACTCTCGGCAACGGAAACGCCATTCCGTGTCTTCCAGTTTACGGGGCGATACCATCAGGCCTTGCGCGGCCGGTACGCATTGGACTTCGGCGGGCGGGTGGAGATGGCTGGCAAAGACACGCCTCTGGTGGAGCTGCCGTCGTTCGGCGGGGCGGACGTGGTGCGCGGCTTTCGCGCCGACGACGCGCTGGGACGGCGCTTGTGGAGCGTGCAGAACGAGCTCTGGATGCCGCTGCCGTTCGATGCCGGCCCGCTGCGGAGACTGCGGCTGGCCGTATTTGGGGATGCAGGCGGCGCGTGGCAGACGAGAGATTCGCTGCCGGGCATGCGATGGGGCGCTGGAGCGGGGCTTCGTCTGGATATGGATCTGGTTGTTTTGAAATTGGATTGGGCCTATGGCTTCGGCCCGGCGGCAACGGGCGGAAGCCGCGGGAAATTCTACCTGAGTTTCGAGAGCAGCGTTCCCGTGAATTGAACGCAAAGGAGACGCATAGATGGCATCGCCGGCATTCGCACTGAAGAAGGAGCAGGAAACATTCGAACTGGACGCTCTGGGCGGGGCGGGCCAGGCAGGCACCTGGACCACCAACGAGAAGAACCAGATCGTCATACAAAAGAACACGGGTCCGGCCGTGGCCATTGACGTGGCGTGGCGGTTCAACTCCGATAACCAGCTCATCGTCTCTGAGGGCGACAAAGAGCTGTTGAACTTCGGCGCCTTACCCGGCTTCCGGTCCTCGTTCCAAACCCGCGACGGGGTTTTGCTTGTGAAGCCCGATAGGAAGCGCACGTTCGAGTTCACACTGCGCGCGCAATGGAGCCTGGATGCCGAGCACGACCTGTTAATCACGGTGAATGGCCAACAATCGAAAATCGACGGGTTCATCAACGATCCGAGCGGAAGGTTCCTCTACCTGTTCTCCAACAAAAAGAAACCGCTGGAGACCAATGTGCTCGGGTTCGTTGGCGGATGGGGCAAGGAGGAAGGCCCCAATGGCGAACCAAAATTGAGCTTTACCTTCAAGGGCGCGGACGGCGCGAACCACAAATTCGTGCTGCCCGGATCGATCGTCATGAAGCGAAGCACCAACCAGCTCGCCTATAGCTACAACAAGCGCAACAAGACGCTCGGGGTGCAATTGCAGGGCACGCTGCTGATCGATTCGGACTTCCGGATACGATATGTATTCGACCGGCAGAAATCGGCGAGCGGGGAACCATTGGTCAACTCGACCATGATAGGCTTCGCCGCGGAAATCGTGCGGCCCAACTTCCAAGGCGATCTGGAGCTTGTGCTCAAACGGGAGGACGGAACGAACAGCGGGACCACGCTGGCCATCGGCGGCAGTTTCTCGGGCGTTCTGGGGCAAACCACCCTGCTGGTAGGTTTCGCGTACAGCCAGACGACGGCTTCGGGCGGCGCGATCCGCCGGTCGGTTGGATTCGATGGCCAGCTCCAGTTCCAGGAAAACGAGGTGGTCTGGTCCTTCGAGACGACGGGACAGACCTTGTCGCTCGAGATCGGGGCGCACATCAAGCTGGGTGAGAAGAACGCTCTGGACGGCAGGTTGAACCTGCAGATGGCGAACGGCGAGGTGGTTGGAGTGACGGCGCTGTTAGGGGTAAGGTTCTAGATCCGGAGCGCGGCCCCCATGGTGTTCCTTCTCATTTGGATTCTGCTGGCCTGCCCGGCCGTCGCTCAAGACGCCAAGGAAATTGAAGCGGGCAGAGAATTATTTGCGGGAGCGTGCAGCGCCTGCCACGGACCGAATGGCGAAGGCGGCGTTGGCCCGAGCCTCAGCGACGGCCGTCGGCTGCGCCGGCTGGACTCGCAGGAGCTCTTCAACTCCATCAGGAACGGCGTGCGCGGTACGGATATGCCGCCCTTTCCGCTGCCCGACGATCAGATCCGGAAGATGATGGCCTTCGTCCGGAGCTTGAGCGCGCCCGCGGCCGATAGCGGTGTCCCTGGAGATCTCCCGGCAGGCAAGCAGATTTTCTTTGGAAAGGGCGGTTGCTCCAACTGCCATATGATTCGCGGCCAAGGCGGTTTCCTGGGACCCGACTTGACGGACATCGGGGCGCGCCGGTCGGTGAAGCAGCTTCGCGAAGGACTGCTCGATCCAAATGCGCGCATTGCCGAAGGATTTCGCGGCGTTAGCGTGAAGGCGCGCGACGGACGGGAGATTCGCGGCGTCGCACGCAACTTCAACAACTATTCGGTACAAGTGTTGGACGCCGGCGGCCGGCTCCATCTGCTGTCGAAGGAAGACATCCAGCATCTCGACTTTAGCGGGAAGTCGCCCATGCCGGACGACTACTCGAAACGGCTGTTGCCCGAAGAAGTTCAGAACGTGCTGGCCTTCGTAAGCCGCCAGACGATTCGCCCAAGGAGTAATGAGTGATGCGGAAGATGGCAGTTCTCGCGGTGCTCGCGATGGCGCCGGCGCACGCGCAGATTCAGTTTAAAGACATCCTTCGAGGCCCGTCGGAAAACTGGCTCACCTACGCGGGCGACTACGCGTCGCAGCGCCACAGCCCACTGAAGCAGATCAATCGCGCAAATGTAAACCGGCTCGTGCCCAAGTGGATTTACCACGTGCCCGGCGCGCGCAAACTGGAGACTGTGCCGCTGGTGCATGAAAACATCATGTACGCGACCAACACGAACGAGGTCTACGCGCTGGATGCGCGCAACGGCCGGCGGCTTTGGCACTATCGCGCGGAAGGTGTGACAAGCCAGCGGACGAATCGCGGCGTGGCCCTGCTGGGCGACCGTGTTTTCTTCGTGACCACGGACGCGCACCTGGTGGCCTTGCACAAAACCACCGGCAATCTGTTGTGGGACCGCGAATTCGCCTCGGCGAAGAAGGGATATGCTTCGACTATCGCTCCCCTGGCGGTGAAGGACAAGATTCTGGTGGGGGTCACGGGCGGCGGATCCGGGCAGCGTGGATTCGTGGCGGCCCTATCGGCCGAGACCGGCGATGAGATGTGGCGCTTCTGGACCGTGCCCGCGAAGGGCGAGCCGGGCGCGGAGACCTGGTCGGATTTTCCCACCGAATGGGCCGGCGCACCCACCTGGACCACCGGCTCCTACGACCCCGAGCTGAATCTGATTTACTGGCCGACGGGGAATCCGTGGCCCGACTTTTACGGCGGAGACCGCAAGGGCGACAACCTCTATTCGGACAGCGTGGTGGCTCTCGACGCGGATACGGGCAAGATGAAGTGGTACTTCCAGTTCACGCCCCACGACACGCACGACTGGGACGCCAATGAAACGCTGGTGCTCCTCGACGCCGAGTTTCGCGGGCGCATGCGAAAGCTCATGATCCAGGCGAACCGCAACGGCTTCTACTACATACTCGACCGCACCAATGGCGAGTTTTTGATGGCCAAGCCGTTTGTGAAAAAGCTGAACTGGGCCACTGGGGTGAACGACAAAGGACGGCCGATGGAGGTGCCGAACATGGAGCCGACGCCCGGCGGAAGGCGCGTCTGTCCGTCCGTTCGGGGAGCCAGCAACTGGATGTCGCCATCCTACAACCCGGACACCCGGCTGCTATATGTAGTGACGCTCGAGCAGTGCGACATCTACACCAGCTCCTCCAAAGATCCCGTGCCATCGAGCGGCTTCCGGGGAACGGGCGGCGAGCAGATCCCTGCCGAGCCGGGTGAATTTTCTCTGCGGGCGCTCAACGCCGTGGACGGCGAACTGCGCTGGGAGCACCCCATGCCCGGACCGGCGACGATGTGGGCCGGGACCGTCTCCACGGCGGGAGGGCTGGTGTTCAGCGGCGACGACGATGGCAATCTGGTCGCGCTGGACGCCGAAACCGGAAAGGACTTGTGGCACTTCGCCACGGGCCACTCGCTTTACGCATCGCCAATGACTTTCAGCGCCGGCGGAAAACAATACGTGACCATCGCCACGGAAACGGATATTTTTACGTTCGGGCTGTTCGAGGAAGAGCAGTGACGGTATACGCCCGCCACTTCCCCTCAGATGGAACACTTCTGCAAATTCAGTTTTCGTCTTCCGGATCCGTCGTGTCCTCGGCAACCGCCCCGCTGCTCGTCACTGCCTGCTTGCCCATCGCCTTCTCGATCAGCTTGAGCAATGCCACTTTCCGGTCCTGGAAGAACCCGTCAAAATCATCCTGACGCAAGTACTTCGGATCAATCTGATGCGTGCGCAGGATTGTGTCCATGGCTGGGGGCGTTAATTGCACGGCCGCATCGCGCTCCAGTTGCCCGAGATAAATAGAAGGTGCGGCGCCGCCGATTTTCCGGTTCGCCTTGTACGAAATCGCGGTCTTGTTGACGATGGAATTGTAGGTACGCGGGGCCATGTTCCTCTCTTCGCACCACTTCCGCGGGAATATGTGATGGATGTCTATGGCCTTCTCATTTCGGTCGAGATCCACCATAAGCGCCTTCCAGAAGAAGTCCTCCGCGCCTTCCTTCTGGAGCAGTACGTAAAGACCGCGGTATGCAGCAGAGAGTCGGCTGCGCATTGTATCCAGCCGCGCGGCTTGAAACCCAGCGGCCACAACAGTCGCTGGCGTAGCCCCATTTCGCGTCGCTGATCCAGGCCATCAGGTGCTGTAAATCAAGCGCGATGCGCGTCTCGGAGGCGCTGCCGTAGAGTTCGCCAAAGACGCCGCACCAGTACCATTGCGCCAGCGTAGCTGCCAGCGGAATCTGCCCCCATTGATATCCTGCTGCTGGCGTTCGTAGGTATAGAGCAGGCAAATAGCAAATTGCGCTTAGTTGGCGAGTACCAGGACTACCTAGTCGAGAATCATCAAGTGATCGTGAGAGCTCGGCAGCCCAGCGATCCGGATCGCATTCCGCCGAAGCACCTCGGCCGCAACAACCGTCGGATAGTTGCAGGAACGGAGAATGACGACCTTCGCGCCGGGAATCTGCCTCAACAGACCTTCGAAATCGCGGTCTGTCGAGACCAGAATGAAGTCGTGTGCGGATGCATACTCCAGGATCCTGCGATCGCCTGCACGGGCAAGCCCGTTTCGAAGAGCACTTTCCGACTCGGGAAAGAGGTCGCGCAACAATAGGACGAGCCTCGGCGATAGGCTTTCGTCGAAGAGGAGCTTCATCCTCCGGAGATTTTGCGCCCCGCCGCCAATTCGGCGGCATAGGCGTACACGGCAAGGAAGTCATCCGGTTCGAGTTGGGGATAGTCGGCTAGGATTTGCTGTTGGGATGCCCCACTTGAGAGCCACTCCAGGATCTCCTGAACGGTGATACGGTGCCCGCGAATGCACGGTTTCCCGAACCGCACGTCAGGATCAATCGTGATCCGCTCAAGAAGTGAATCGTGGACTGCCGGCATTTGTGTAGCCTACAGCTATTGTATAACGGTGTTGACCGAATCGATCAATGGGCGCTGGCCAGTTCCTGCGAGTTAGGCCCAATCAGGGAGTATTATGGATCACTCGGCAACGGCAAAGCTCACAGAGAGTCACCTCCATGAGTACCTCAAGCGCTTAGGAACGACTTCCGCTGGCGAACTGCATGATGGGTCCGATCTGAAGTGGGTCTACTCGGGTTGCCCTGTTCTGAATTGGGTTCGGTGCACTGCTCGACAAAGACCGCGTAACCTCGGCGATCGCGGCAGCCACCTGCACGGTCTTTGATCATGCCGGTGTTGCCGGCCTGTACTGGGTGAAGGTTGTTCCGGAAGCAAGGCACCGCGGATTCGAGCTGCACTTTGCGGCGCCGCTCCGGGATGCAGCCGCTCGCGGCCATACCACCGGGGTTCTGCGATCTACGTCGATGGGTGAGGGGCTTTACCGGAAGCTTGGATTCAGACAGTACTGCAAGCTTGGCTTTCACGTATGGCGTCCTGGGGCGAACTCCGCGGCCGCGGATACCCCGGAGCTGATGTAAGGAGGTCAAAGTGAACTCCCGCGGTGCTGCCGGAAGCGGACTAAAGTCCCGCGGCGGGCTGAAGCCCACCCTACTCCGCTTTCAATTTCCAGGTGTGCCGTTCGAAGTTGAAGTCGTAAGCGTCCCGCTCGGGTTTGGGCGGAACGCTGGCCTTCGGCATCCACTTCCCCAGCTCCCGCTTCAATTCGTTGTGCTTCGGGTCGCTGGCAAGATTCCGGATCTCTTTGGGATCGGCGATGCAGTCGTAAAGCTCCTCGCCGCCATCGCTGTAGCGCGTGTAACGCCAGCGCTCATTGCGGACGGAGTGGTTGTCCGGCAGATACGTCGTCACCGTCGGGTTGCGCTTTGCTCGCGGGTCGCTAAGGAGCGGGGTGAGGCTCTCCCCCTCCAACTCGCTCCTCTTGGGCAACCCGCACATGTCAACCAGAGTCGGATACAGATCCAGCAGATTGACCGGCTGTTTCCGTTCCCTGCCCGCTGCCTTCAAGCCCGGTCCCGCGAAAATCAGCGGCACGTGCGTGGATCGCTGCCAGAGCGTGGACTTGTGCCAGTGCCGCTTCTCGCCCAGGTGCCAGCCATTGTCGGACCAGAAAACAAGGATCGTATTGCGCGCGTGCGAGCTGCGTTCCAGAGCGGTGACGATACTGCCCACCATGGCATCGGCGAACGAGATGCTCGCCAGGTAGGCGCGGATAGCGTCCTTTCCACTTGCCTTCGCGAACAATGCGCTCGTGCTCGCTGCGGCGAAACGCGGCGAATTTCTGGCCCATCGCGGGCACATCGTCCAGATCGTTCTCCGGCAGCTCGGGAAGCCGCACCTTGTTCTCCGGATACAGGTCGAAGTAATTCTGGGGCGCGAACATCGGAATGTGTGGATGCCACAGGCCCACGGCCATGAAGAACGGCTTCTCATGCTTACGTTCCAGAAACTTGCTTGCCCACTCGACCGCCCTCGTATCCCCGTAACGCTCCTCGCCCCAAGGCAGCACGCCCCAGTCGAACTCGCCCGGAAAATCGTTCAGGCCGTTGAACGGGTGCCCCTTCGGCGCCGGGATCTTCTTGTTCCACGGATACCATTCGGGCCGCCGGTACCAGGGGTCGTCGAATTCCTGGAGCTGGAACTCGTGCCACTGGTCCGGTGGATTGAACCCCGCGGTATGGTGAAAAACCTTGCCCGCTCCGGCCACATGATACCCGTTGCGCATGAAGTATTGCGGCAGCGTGACCACATCGGGCAGCGCCGGACGCCAGTACTGGTCGTTGTTATAGATCCCGGTGGTGGAGGAGCGCAGCCCGGTCAACAGGGCCGTGCGCGAGGGATTGCACAAGGGCGAGGCGCAGTGCGCGTTGGAAAAAAGCACGCCCCTGTGCGCCAGCCGGTCGATGTTTGGCGTCTGAACGCCGGGGTAGCCGCCGAGGCAACCCACCCAGTCGTTCATGTCGTCCACGGAGAGGAACAGGACGTTCGGGCGGCCGTCCTTCGCAAGGGCCGCTGCCGGCGCCGCGGCCAGAAAGTCTCGTCGCGTCATCATCCGTTCACTCAGGGTTGCGGCTGGTTCAGGATCGGGAACGCCGGCCCCGAGCGCGTCATGCCATAAACGTTGAACGGCTGATCGTCCTGCAAGCGGGCCAGGGCGTTCACCGTCGTGTCGCCGTGTTTCGCGATCAGCCTGGGCTCTCGGATGGGCACCTCCGGCCCGCCCCCGTTCGAGCTCCAGTTCAAATAGAGGTGCTTCGCAATCTTTTCTTCGGGGACTCCCGCGAAGCGCAGCGCCGGATACTTGAACTGCGGCCCGTGCAGCCATCGCCCCCGCGTGTAGTAGAAGGCGTACATGCCCAGCTTCCACGCCAGGTTGGAGCGCTTGCGCACCACCGCGAAGTCCCGGCTCTGCCGCCAGGCGGTGAGAATGAACTCCCATTGCAGCTTGGAAAGCTCTTTGGGCTGCAGCGGCTTGCCCGTCGCCATGCGCGTATCTTCGAGCGGCGTGAAGATCGAGGGAACGTACAGGATGGTGTTCTTGCGCAGGCGGTGCAGCAGATCGAGCGACTGCTTGATATCGTCGCCGGTCTCGTTGGGCAGGCCGACGATAAACGTGCAGACCGGAAACCAATTGTTCTCGTTCATGATGCGGATGCCTTCGACAACAATCTCCTGCCAGTCGCGTATGTCGAACGGAAGCGCCTTTCCGGACATGGTGAGCGCGGCCAGGCTGGGCGATCCGGTTTCAATGCCGATGAGCGGCGAGAGGAAGGTCTTGTCCGGATGGGTCGAGCGCGGGTTCTTCAGCACGCTCTTGCGCAGCAGGATACGGGACAGCTCCTTGATGAGGTGCGGATTCACCAGCGCCGGCGCGATGGTTGCGTGCGATAGCGGCACGTAATCCACGCCGGGAACGTTGGCCACCCTTTCGTAGAAGTCCACCAGCGCGTCGGCGTTCGGGATGTAGAAGGGCGCGCTCGCGCCGTAAATGAAGATGTCTTCGGAGACCGGGAAGATGATGCGTCCGCCCTCGCGCACGTTGGCCTTCACGGCTTCAATGAGCTGGTCCGGAGGCACGGAGATACGCGTTTCAAGAGTGGGCGAGCAGAAGGCGCACTGGCGCCCGCAGCCGCGCGTCATCTCGACGATGCCAAACGTCGAGCGCCGCTTGGGAACCCGCAGCTCTTCGAAGCGCGGTTCCGGCGGCCGCACCACTTTGGGCAATTTCTCGCCGGCGCCGGCCTTGCGGAACAGATCGAGGATGGCCCCCTCTCCGCGGCCGATCACCACGCAGTCCACACCCAGCCGCTCGAAGGCGTCCATCTTCTCAATCTGCCATGCGCCCGCGCCGCCCACGATAATCTTCGGCCGGTGTTTGCGAATGGCGGGATGCAGAAACACACGCTCGCTTTCATAAGCGTTGATCGGGCGGTTGGAGCTGCCGAAGATGTTGCTATAGACGCCCGTGGAGAAGGCCACGCCGATGGGGTTGTGCGCGCTGACTCCGATGGCGCGCGTTTGCGGCCCGACGAACTGGTCGAGCTGATCCGGGTGGCACACGACTACGTCTTCCGGAGCGAAGTGCTCGAGCAAAATCGACTCAATGATCCGCGTTCCATATGGCATTACCACGGCGCTGCCATCCGGGTAGGTTTGCTGTTGCAATTGTTTCTGGTAGAGGGAGCGCGGCGCAAACCGCGCTGGAACGGAAGCGTAAACCATCTGCTTCCACGGGCTGAATCCTTGTTCCGTGCTTTCTGTATCGGGAGCGGTGAGTACGAATCGAACGCCGTCTGAGCTGTAGGTCATCCCGCTGCATCTCCTCCATAAAGTGTACGTCACGAACAGCACGGAAGAGTATAGAATCAAAGAGGCTTTCTTACGATGCGACGCCGCCTGCTCTTCTGCGCGCTGCTCTGTCCGGTCGCAGCCCTTTTCTCCGCCGAGCGAACGCTGGAATTCAACCGCGACATCCGGCCGATCCTTTCCGACAAGTGCTACCACTGCCACGGTCCCGACGCGGTTGCGAAGAAGATTCCTCTGCGTCTGGACAGCGAGGCCGCGGCAAAGGCCGATCTGGGCGGCCGGCGCGCGGTTGTGGATGGCGACGCGGCCGCGAGCGAGCTGGTGCGCCGGATCACGGCCGCGAAGACGAGTGTCCGCATGCCGCCGGCTTATTCCGGCCTCAAGCTCTCGCAACAGGAAATCGATACGCTGCGCGACTGGATTGCCCAAGGGGCGCAGTGGCAGTCACACTGGTCGTTCATCGCTCCCAAAAGGCCGCACCTGCCCGGTCTGAAGAACATGTCGTGGACGCGCAATGCGATCGACGCTTTCATTTTGGAGCGCCTGGAGCGCGAAGGTTTGACGCCTTCGCCGGAAGCCGGCCGCGAGACGCTGCTGCGCCGCGCGACGCTCGATCTGACGGGTCTTCCGCCCACTCCGGCGGAGATCGATGCGTTTCTGAAAGACCGGTCGCCAGACGCCTATGAAAAGGTAGTGGACCGCCTGCTGGCTTCGCCGCGCTACGGCGAACGCATGGCCGGGCCGTGGCTCGACGCCGCGCGCTACGCCGACTCCAACGGCTATCAATACGACGCCGAACGCTTCATGTGGCGCTGGCGCGATTGGGTGATCGACGCATTCAATCGCAATCAGCCGTTCGACCAGTTCGCTCTGGAGCAGATTGCGGGAGATCTGCTGCCCAACGCGACGATCGAGCAGAAGATGGCCACCGGCTTCAACCGCAACCATCGGGCGAATACGGAAGACGGCATCATTCCGGAAGAGTACGCCGTGGAATACGTGGTGGACCGCGTGGAAACCACGTCCACGGTGTTCATGGGCCTCACGCTGGGCTGCGCGCGCTGCCACAACCACAAGTACGATCCCTTCACCCAGAAAGAGTTTTACCAGGTATTCGCATACTTCAATAACGTCCCCGAACTGGGGCGCGCCATGAAGTACGGCAATTCGCCGCCGCTGATCCCGGCGCCCACGCGAGAGCAACAGGCGCAGCTTGGCGAGCTCGACCGGCGGATGCAAAAAATCGAGAATTTCCTGAAGCGGCACGCCAAGGCCACGGACAGGGCGCAGAAAGTATGGGAAAGCCGCATGGCGGAGGCGAAGCCGGTCTGGTGGTCGCCGGCAAGGGGTTTGGAAGCGGCATTTTCCTTCGAGGACGGCTCCGAAACCAAGAGCGTGGATGGCGCGGTAGCGTCGGCGCCGGGACGCATCGGGCAGGCGGGAGTTTTCGACGGCAAGGCCTACCTGGACGCAGGCAATATCGCGGGCTTCGATATCGAGGACCGCTTCACGATCGCGGCGTGGGTCTACTCCGAACAGATTCCCGACGGGCCACTGGTCACCCGCATGGCCGACGACCCCAAAGGCAGAGGCTACGGATTGCATGTGAACCAGGGCAGGGTCCATGTGCATCTGACCAGCGTTTGGGCCGACGACGCGATCCGCCTGGAGACGGAGCAGACGCTCGAGGCCAGACGCTGGTATCACCTCGCCGTCACCTATACAGGCTCGCGCACCTCCGACGGTGTACGGGTACACATCGATGGCAAGCAAGCCAGTTTCAAAGTTGAGCAGGACACGCTGTACCGGCCCTACCGCAATGCCGGGCGGGAGATTAAGGACCCGTTCCGCGTGGGAGGGGGCTGGGGCCCTGAGCGGCGCTTCAAAGGCATGATCGACGACGTGCGGGTCTATGCGCGCGTGCTCACCGGCGAAGAGATTGCGGCCCTGGCATGGGGCGCGTCGATCGGTGAGACGGCGCGCAAGCCGGAGGCTGCGCGGACGGAGGTCGAGAAACGGCAATTGCGATGGCAGTTTCTGGAAACGGCCGCGGCGCCGGAGATGCGGGATGCGTGGAAGCGGCTCGCGGCGCTCCGGCAGGACCGGGAGAATCTCGAGCGCAAATTTCCCACCGTGATGGTGATGGCCGAGCGGACGAAACCGCGCGACACGTTTCTGCTGATCCGGGGAGCGTACGACGTGAAGGGCGAGAAGGTAACGCCGGGTGTTCCTGCCGTGCTTCCGCCTTTGCCAGAGGGTGTACCCAACAATCGGCTCGGTTTCGCGAAGTGGATGGTCGATCCCGCCAACCCGCTCACCGCAAGGGTGACGGTGAACCGGTTCTGGCAGATGTATTTTGGGACGGGCCTGGTGAAAACCACCGAGGATTTCGGAGTGCAGGGCGAGTGGCCGTCGCATCCCGAATTGCTTGACTGGCTGGCTACCGAGTTCGTCCGCGGCGGCTGGGGCGTGAAGGCCTTGCAAAAACTCATCGTCACCAGCGCCGCCTATCGCCAGTCCTCAAAAGCGACGCCGGAGCTTCTGCAGCGTGATCCGGAGAACCGGCTGCTCGCGCGCGGGCCGAGGTTTCGCCTGCCCGCCGAAACCATCCGCGATCAGGCGCTGCTCGCAGCGGGCCTCCTTGTTGAGAAGCTGGGCGGGCCGTCCGTGAAACCATATCAGCCCGAAGGCTTGTGGAAAGAGATTTCCATGCAGGACATGGAGTACGTGCAGGGCAAGGGCGAAGACCTCTATCGCCGCAGCCTGTACACCTTCTGGAAGCGAACGATCGCGCCGCCGATGATGGCGAATTTCGATTCGGCCATGCGGGAAAGCTGTGTGGTTCGCGAGACGCAGACCAACACACCGCTGCAAGCGCTCAACCTGATGAACGATGTCACCTTCCTGGAGGCCTC
Source organism: Bryobacteraceae bacterium (assembly GCA_040902885.1). Classification (GTDB taxonomy): domain Bacteria; phylum Acidobacteriota; class Terriglobia; order Bryobacterales; family Bryobacteraceae; genus JBBDWK01. The sequence continues at coordinate 31,653 of JBBDWK010000045.1, forward strand.
CCGCTTCATCGGCCAGCGGATGATGCGGGAAGGCGGCGGCGATCCGGCGGACCGCTTGCGCCATGGCTTCCGGCTGGCAACCGGACGCGCTCCGTCCGCCGATGAAGAGCGCATTCTGCGCGATAGCCTGCAATTTCACCTCGACTACTTCGCGGGCAATGAAGAAAAGACGAAGGAATTCCTGAGCCACGGCGAGACGGCTTCCGATCCTTCGCTCGACCAGCGCCAGCTCGCCGCTTATGCCTCCGTGGCGAGCTTGATTCTAAACCTTGACGAGACCGTAACCAAGGAGTGAGCGATGAACCTGTCGCTAGCATGTGAATTGTCCGGTCCAATTAGCACGTGAGTTGTCCGGTTT
>JBBDWK010000046.1:0-128373 GCA_040902885.1 Bryobacteraceae bacterium
CCCAAACATAACAGTGCTCTTTTGCTTTGTCAATACCTAACGTAGTAATATTAGGTTCTTGCGCCCGGCACTACCGCTCGCCCGTTGCAGATTTCCTCGTAATAACGCTCGTATTGTGGAATGATGCGCGTGGTGGCAAAGCGCGATACCGCCTTCTCGCGTGCCGCACGGGCCATCCGGAGATGGAGGCCGTCATCGGTGAGGAGCTGGACGACGCAGTCCGAGAGCGCGTCTATTTCGCCCGGCGCCCGCATAAAGCCATCCGCCCCGTCCGTTATCAGCTCCGGCACGCCCCCCACGCACGTCGCAACCGGCGGCACGCCGCAGGCCATTGCCTCGAGCGCCACCAGACCGAAGCTCTCCATGTCGCTCGGCATCAGCAGGACGTCCGCTTTGGGGATGAGACGCTCTACATGGTTCTGTTTGCCCATGAAGGAGACGTACCGCTCCACGCCCAATTCCCGGGCGAGGTGCTCGGCGGGACTGCGCTCGGGACCGTCGCCCACCATCAATAAACGGGCCGGTACGCTGCGCCGGACAGCGGCCAGTATGCGCACACAGTCCAGAACCCGCTTCACCGGCCGGAAATTGGAGAGGTGAATCAGAACCTTCTCCCCGCCGCCGCTCCTGGTCTCATCCGGACGGTAAAGATCGCAGTTCACGAAGTTGTGGATCACGCGAATCTCGTTGCGCGTCCCGAAGACCCGTACGGTCTCGCGTCGCAGGTTCTCGCTGATCGCGGTCACGCCGTCGGACTGCTCAATCGAAAATTTGGTGATGGGAAAGTAGGAGCGTTCGGCGCCCACCAGCGTGATATCGGTTCCATGCAGCGTGGTGATGAACGGCAGGCGGCGCCGCTCCGCCATCATCTGCCGCGCAAGCAGCGCCGAAATGGAGTGTGGAATGGCGTAGTGCACGTGCAGCAGGTCGAGGTTGTAGCCCTCCGCCACTTCCGCCATGCGGGAGGACAGCGCGAGCGAATACGGCGGATACTGAAAAAGCGGGTAGGTGGAAACTTCCACCTCATGGTAATGGATTCGGGGCAGATCCGGGTCCAGCCGAATGGGATTGGAGTACGTGATGAAATGGACGTCGTGCCCGCGCTGTGCCAGCTCCAGACCGAGTTCTGTCGCTACGATCCCGCTGCCGCCGTAAGTGGGATAGCAGGTGATGCCAATCTTCACAGGATCACCGTAGCATGCTTGCTTCGGCAAGCCCGATCTGCCCCTTAAGGTTCTCGTCCGGCGAGGGCGCGGCGCCCCCTCCGTACCAGACGCGAATGCGCCCGTTCTCCATCAGCACGGACGGGTCGCATACCACCTTGCCGTTCCATTCTTCCCTGCCGGCCAGCGCCAGTCCGAGCTTGCGCCAGTGGACGCCGTCTTCCGACCGCGCCAGCCCGAGCCGCCGGTGCTCGCGGCGGTCGCGGCCGGTGTACAGCATCCAATAGAAGCCGTCCGAAGCCCAGACGGCCGGCTCTCCGAGCCCCAATTCGTCGAAGCCGCCCGCTTCGCCCAGCTCCAGAATCGGGTTGGCGCGCAGCTTCTCCCAGCGGACGCCGTCGCGCGACCGCGCCACTCCCAGCCGCTGCCTTCGCGCGCGGTCCTGGCCCAGATAATACATATAGAGCGAATCGCCCGTGTGGATTACATAAGGATCGGCCACGCCACGTTCGTCCCAGCTCCCACGCGGGCCGGTGAGCAGCACCGGCTCCGAGCGGCGTTCCCACTCCACGGCGTCGGCCGACCGCGCCAGTCCCAACCGCGGCTTCTCCCTCGGGCCGGCATGGTACCAGTAGAGGAACTCGTCATCCTTCCACAGCAGGCTTCCGTTGGCGGCGATGTAATGGCCTTCCCAGGTGTCCTTGCGAGGGGAGAGCACTTTGCCGCGCTTCTCCCAGTGCAGGCCGTCGGCGGAGGTAGCCAAACCCGTGTGCCACGTTTGCCCGTCGAAGCCCGAGTAGAGATTGAAGTAGATATTGCCGCTCTTCACCACTGAAGGGTTCAGGACGTCCACCGAATCCCACTCGCCGGCCACGCCGCGTCCGATGAGCGGATCGGGATGGGACTCAAAACGATAAGCGGCCGCTTGGGCGGGATTCTCCGTCCGAGGCAGGGAAAAATCGGCGTATCCGCCGCACGACGCCAGCAGGACGCACAGCCCGAGGGACAGGCCCAATGCCTTCGGGTGGCGCGGGCTAAGCAGGCAGCGGAATCCTCATTTTGAGACCGGCTCCCCGGCCCGGGCGCGATTCCAGCACCACATCGCCGCCCAGGGATCTTGCGCGCCGTTTCAGGCTCACCGGCCCCAGACGCAGCAACTCGAGCTCGTCCAGAGTATAAGTTCCGCTGAAGTGAAATCCGGTTCCGTTGTCGTCCACCGAGATTTCGAGATTGCTGCCAACCTTTTCGAAAGCGACTGCAACACGGGTAGCCCGCGAGTGCTTCTGAACGTTGTTCAACGCCTCGCGGATCATTTGTAAAACATCGGCCGAAATCTCGGGCGCCACTTCGATGGGCCTTTCGCCGCCGATAAAGGTCACCGGGATGCCGCACTCCTTCTGGAACGTGTCCACCAGACGCCGCGTGGAGACAGTCAGGCTGCCGCCTTCGTCGTCGGCCGGCCGCATACTGCGCACGAAGGCGCGCAACTCGCGAAGCTGCGTGATGGAGATCTCCTGCAGTTGCTGGAGTTCGGCCATGCCCGCATCCCGGTCGCGCTCCAGCAGCTTGCGCAAGACCACCAGCCGCATCTGGAAGCTGATCAGGCACTGCAACGGACCATCGTGGAAATCGTCGGCAATCCGCTGCCGCTCGGCGTCGCGCGCTTTGTCGGCTTGTTTGCGAGCGACCTCCGCATCCAGCCGCAGCCCCTCGATCCCGTGATCGAGCCGCCGCTTCTGGACGGCTGAAACACAGGCGAACAGGCCGCCAATTGCGGCTGTGCGCTGGAGCGAAGCCAGCTCCGGGCCGGGCATGGCCAGGAGGATGGCGGCTGAAATCACCACCACTCCGATTACGTCCTTCGCCCGGTGCAGGGCAACCGCCGAGCAAAGCACATACAGAAAGTAGATGGAGGGGAACCACAGGGTCGGGTCCACCTCTCCCGCCGCAAGGACAACAAAGAACAACGTGTCCAGGAAGAGGCTGAGCACGCCGAAGATCCCGGCGTGCGAATTTTTCTTCCGGGCCGCGAAGATTCCGAAGCCCACGAAACCTGCCAGCACGGACGTGATAACAGGATTAACGGCGGACGAAAGTCCGATTGCAAGCGCAGTCAGACCCAGGAGGACTCGCACGCTGGACAGCGCACGGCTCGGTGGAATCCGCTCGACAAGAGCCGCAAAGCTCCGGCTCTCACGCGTAATCGTCTCTTCCAGCATGAATGAGTAGAGTGGAATCGGTTGCCCTCCTCCACTCCCTTCCTTGGGCTGAATGATATCACGGCTTCTAATTTGTCTGGGTACTAGGTCGTACTACGGGCGGCGGTAGAGGTACAGCGTGTGGCTTCGGCCTTCGCCGTCGTCGTCAATGCTCTCAACCTTTTCGGCCGTCCACCCGCTGAATTCGAAATCGTGCGACACGATGCGCGTGCCCTTCTTGAGCTGCTTTTCCAGCATGGGGCGAATCTTGTCGTTGGACATTGGAAGCAGGTAAACGCTGACCAGATCCGCCGAGCTGTAATCCTGCCTCAGAATGTCTCCGTTGACAATCCTCGCGGTCTTCTGCAGATTGAGGCCGCGGATCTTGTCCATGCTCTGCTTGTGGAGATCCTTGTCGATCTCGATGCCGGTGGCATCGGCGTGGAATTTCTGGGCGGCCATGATGACAATCCTTCCGTCGCCGCTTCCCAGATCGAACATCTTTTCTCCGGCCTTCAAGCCGCCCAGCTTGAGCATGCGCTCGACGACTGTTTCCGGCGTCGGGTAGAAGGGGGCCAATTTTTCGACTTCGCCTTCCTTCTGGGCGAAAGCCGCCGCGCCAACGAGCACGCACAGCGCCAGCCGCGCGGCCGCGCGGCCTCCCGCTGCAAACAACTCTTTACGTTTCCAGGATGGATTTCGTCCCGTCATATAATCCTCGCTGACTTTGAGGCCCCGGACCTCCGATGCCCGGCGCTTCGCATTAATTTAATTAGTGATCTGGTGTGAGGTGCTCTGGTCGCGGATGGGCAGGTACGTCTTCTCCCACGCCCGGTGCGCCGGATGATCCACATAACGGTCCGCGGCGGCCTTGTCCTCGAACTCGATCACAAAAGCGTCCGTGTAGCCTTCGCCCTGAACCTTGGTGGCCTTGATCCACACGTTCTTGATTCCCGGAATTTCGGCGCCCATCTTCTTGACCCCTTCGAGCGCAGCCTTCCGTGCCTCGGGCGTCGAGTCCGCCTTCCACCGGATGGTTACCACGTGCACGATCGAGGCGGGGTTTCCGGCCGCCAGAAGCAGGCCGGCGCCAGTCAAACCGCAAGACAGGACGGCCGCCCAAAAAATTCTTCTGGTGTTTAGCCTCTTCATCATTACTTTTAATCTCCTTGACGATTGCTCGTCGTATTGTCGCTGGAAGGACGGCACCTGCGCAATCCGCTCCAGTATTCGCTGACGATTATAGAGTTCGCGGGGTTACCCGAAAGGTACTTCAGTCCTACGTCTCCGATCAGTTGGCATGGATCGTCCGGAAGACGGTCGCGCAATGCGGACACGTCCTGGGATGCCGTGTACGACACGCCGCGAACCTCGTACGAATAGTACACGGTATCGTCGCGGAAGTCGATGATATCGCCGGAGCCATTGAGGCCCGTGCGTTCCAGGGCTTCGCGCCGGCGCTGTTCGCGCCTGCCCGGAACTTCGCGATTCCGCGACCAGAAGTGAATCCCGGCACTAACAGCCAGGGCGGCAAAGAGCAGGATCGCGAGCCACAGTGACATATGACGGCACGCTTCTCATGTCGGCCTCCAGACTACGTGCCTACCGGGGTCTCCTGGAAAACTTTGGCCCAATCCTTCAGAAATTGATCCAGGCCCTTGTCGGTCAGCGGATGGTTGAACAGCATATCCAACACCTTGAACGGCAGGGTGCCGATGTGCGCTCCGGCTCGCGCGGCTTCCACCACATGCAGCGGAGAGCGCAACGAAGCGGCGAGAACCTGGGTCGCGTAACCGTAATTCCGGTAAATGAGAGTTATATCGCGGATCAGGTCCATGCCCGTAGCGCCGATATCGTCCAGCCGTCCCACAAACGGGCTGACGATGTATGCGCCCGCCTTGGCCGCCAGCAGCGCCTGGCCCGGCGTAAAGCAGAGCGTCACGTTGACCCTTATGCCCTCGCGGCTCAAGATGCTGGTGGCGCGAATGCCATCCCGCGTCAGCGGGCACTTCACTACCACGTTCTTGTGAATTCGAGCGAGATCGCGGCCTTCCCGGACCATTTCATCGGCGCCGGTGGCCACCACCTCGGCGCTGATATCTCCATCCACAATCTCGCAGATCATGCGGATCTGGTCGGCGATGGGCCGGCCCTCCTTGGCGATCAGCGACGGATTCGTGGTCACGCCATCGAGAATGCCCCAGCTTGCGCCCTTTTTGAGCTCGTCCAGACTGGCGGTATCCAGAAAAAACTTCATTGTCCCTCGTCCTCTCGCTAGATATTCTTGCACTTCCCAGGGTATTCTTCCACTCGGAGACAGCCCAGCCTGTACCTTATACGCACACTTCGTTCTCAATAGCGCCGACGCCCTGGACCTCGACGCGCACCACCGAGCCGGGGCGCATCGGACCGACGCCGGCGGGTGTCCCGGTGGCGATGAGGTCGCCCGGCTCGAGCGTCATCACCTGCGTGATAAAGGCCAGAATTGTGCTGATCGGGAAGATCATGTCGCGCACGGAGGCGTCCTGTTTCAACTCGCCGTCCAGGTACGTACGCACGCGGACCGCGTCGAAGTCCACGTCCTCGCGCCGCACGATCCACGGCCCGGCCGGGCAGAAAGTGTCGAAGCCCTTGCCGCGCGTGAACTGCACGTCCTTGCGCTGCAAGTCCCGCGCCGTCACGTCGTTGATGCAGGTGTAGCCGAGGATGAATTTTTCGGCTTCCTCGGGCGCGACGAACCTGGCCCGAGTCCCGATCACCACGCCCAGCTCCCCTTCATAGTTCACGTTTTCGGAAAGCTTCGGATAAATGATGCGGTCTCCGGTGGCGATCAGCGCCGAGGGCGGCTTCAGAAAGATCATCGGCTCGAGAGGCACCGGGTTGTTCAGCTCTTTGGCATGATCCACGTAGTTGCGGCCCACGCAAACGATCTTCGAGGGGGCGATAGGGGCGAGCAGCCGGACGGCGTTCAATGAGCGGGCCTTGCCGCGTTGGGTTGAAAACAGGGACTCCGTTTCATACACCGTCTCGCCATCCACGAGACCGCATTGAACAGCGCCGCTACTTTGAAAACGTATGATTTTATCCATAAAGTCGTTTCTCGAGGGTGAATCCCGATAATACTACGGAGGTTGCAAAAGCCGGTTCGACGGATGAGGATAGTCGGGATGAGACTTGCCGTGGTTGAACTTTGCGTGGCCGCACTTTGCCTGGCTGCCGGGGCGTTCGCTCAGCAGAAGCCCAATGTGGTCGTCTTTCTTACCGACGACATGGGTTACGCGGACACGGGCCCGTTTGGCGCGAAGGACATTCGCACGCCGCACATCGACCGGCTGGCGCGCGAGGGCGTCCGGCTGACCAACAGTTACTCCAACGGGCCGGTCTGCACCCCCACGCGCGCGGGACTGATGACCGGGCGCTATCAGCAGCGCGTGGGTCTCGAGTGGGCGCTGGTGCCCGCCGACAAGGGCAAAGGCCTGCCGGAGAGCGAGACCACCATCGCGCGCATGCTGAAGGGCAACGGTTACGCGACGGCAATTTTTGGCAAGTGGCACCTGGGCGGCGAACCCGAGTTCAACCCGCGCGTGCACGGCTTCGACAAGTTTTTCGGGATCACCGGCGGCAACACGGACATGTACTCCCACGAGAACCGCTTCGGCACGCACGATCTGTGGGAGGACACGGAGAAAGTCGGCAAGACCGGATACCTGACGGAAATGCTGGCGGATCGGGCCGTCGAGTGGATCGGCGAGCATTCGCGCGAGCCGTTCTTCCTCTACGTTCCCTTCAACGCGGTCCATTGGCCTTTTCAGGCCGCCGGCCGGCCCAACGATGTCCGCAATCCGCAGACGTGGTACGACGGAACGCGTCCGAAGGATTACGCTCCGATGCTCGAAGCCATGGACGCCGCCGTGGGGCGCGTACTGGCGGCGCTCGACAAGCACGGTTTGGCGCAGAACACGCTGGTGATCTTCACGAACGACAATGGCGGCGAGCGGCTCTCCGACAACAGACCGCTGTTCCATCACAAGGCGACGCTCTGGGAAGGCGGCATCCGCGTGCCGTCCATCGTGCGTTTTCCGGGGCGGCTGCCAGCCGGAAAGGTCTCCAACCAGGTGACCATGACCATGGACTTTGCCGCCTCGATTCTGGCCGCTACGGGCGTCGAAGCGCCGGCAGACCGGAAGCTGGACGGCGTAAATGTGCTGCCCGTGCTCAGCGGGAAGCAGGCGCCGGTGGAGCGAACGCTGTTCTGGCGCATCGACCGGGGCGACCGCAAGCAAAAAGCGGTGCGCCAGGGCAACTGGAAGTACCTGCGCGACGGCGCAATCGAGATGCTGTTCGACCTGGACCGCGACGTCTCCGAGCGGGCCGACATCTCCTTCCGGCATCCCGAGAAACTGGCGGCGCTGCGGAATGCCATGCGGGAGTGGGAAGAGGAACTGCAGCGCACGCCGCCCACGTTCGTGGTGAAGTAACCGTCAGCGCAGCGCGGTCGCCAACTGCCCGGTCTCGCGGAGCACCTGCATGCCTACGCGTTCCAAGTTATACTGGGCGTCGTAAAGTTCAATCCAGCGCTGAGCCTCGGCCACACGCGCTTCCTCCACCTGGCGCATGGTAATCCGCCCTTCCTGCTGCTGCGCCAGCAGAACCGAGATGCGGTCGCGTATCACCTCCAGTTCCAGCCGCGCAACTTCCACCGCGGTCCGCGCCTGGCGCAGTTGCATGTAGTCCTGGCGTACGTCCACCGCGATCCGATCCCGCAGGGCGTCCCGCTGGGTTCGCAAGCGCGACGCCTCGGTGAGCGCCTGAGCCTTCTGCGCCGAGATGGCCGAGCCGGTTACGATCGGAATTTGAATGGACGCTCCGATCTGCGCGTTGTTGCGCTGGAAACGCTGGAAGAACTCCTCGTAGTTATTGAAGCGCGAGAGCAGCGCGTACTGGGCCACCAGATCGACCCGCGGCAGACGTTCGGCATTGTAGGACCGTACCTCGAGCGCATTGGCCGCGAGGGCCGATTCCAGGCGGCGCAGTTCGGGATTGACCTCCAGCGCCTGTGCGGCGGCCTCCTCCTCCGTGAGCGGCAGTTGCGGCGGAGTCCGTTCATCTGCAATGGGGCGCACGCGATCGCCGGGACCGAAGCCAAGGATGAGTGCCAGCGAGCTTTCGGCCATGGCCTGCTCGGCTTCGAGGCTCTGGGCGCGTTGCGCGGCCCGCGCCGCTTCCAGAGCCGCCTGCCGCCCTTCGATGGGAAGCTCGCGGCCCGCCTGCACGCGCTCCCGCACAATCTCTCCGACCCGCCGCTGGCTTTCTTCCTGACGTTTGGCGAACTCCGCGGCGCGCGCGTGCCGTTCGGCGGCAAGAAACAAGTCCGCGGTCTGGTAGAGCACTTCGTCCTGACGTGTGGCGGCGGCGAAGGCGGCTCCACGCGCATTCTCGCGGGCCCGGGCTACCTGGAGACTTTGGGGACGGTTGAAGAGAGATTGAATACCCTCGGCCCGAAGCAAGGCCGGCGCGGCGCCTTCCATGCTGAGCGGAAAGCCGTTCGAATATGCCAGCCCGCTGCCCACAACCACGCGTGGCGTGAAGGGCGCCCGCGCCACGCGTATGCCCTGCGCGGCTCGCTGCTCCTCGAGCCGCGCCAGCGTCAGGTCGGGATTCTGCCGCCGCGCCAGATCGAGCGCTTCGGCCAAAGTCATGCTGCGAACTTCAGCCCGCGCGGAGACTCCCGCAGTGAGGCACAGGAGAAAGAGAGAGAGAATGGGCATGACCGTTATTGTAGAGTGCCGCGCCGCCAGGCCAATTGCGACAATAGCCTGATGCCCTTTCAGCTCGACCCCGTGCAGGCGCGGGTCCTGGGCGCGCTGCTGGAAAAAGAACTGGCCACGCCCGAATACTACCCGCTCTCCCTCAACGCTCTCGTCAACGCCTGCAACCAGAAGACGAACCGCGAGCCAGTGATGACTCTCGACGAGAGCGCCGTATCGCAGGCCCTGGAACGCTTGCGCGCGGACAAGCTCGCGCTCATCCTCACCGGCCGCGATCACCGCGTGCCCAAACACGCACACCGCCTTTACGAGACACTCAACGCCGGCACTCGCGAAGCTGCGCTGCTGTGCGTGCTTCTGCTGCGCGGACCGCAGACCGGCGGCGAGCTGCGCGCCCGCACCCAGAGCCTGCACAACTTCGAGGATCTCGACTCCGTGCAATCCACCCTCAACAAGCTGATGGAGCGCGAGCCGGAACCGCTCGTCGCGCGGCTGCCGCGCCAGGCTGGAACCAAGGAGCCGCGCTACGCGCATCTGCTTTCGGGCGCGCCGCTTTCGGATGCAATGGACCTGCCCGATGCGCCCGCCTCCGTTGCGGCGCCCGCCTCCGCATCCGGCGGCGATCGCATCGCCAGCCTCGAGCGCGAAGTGGAATCGCTGCGCGACGAAATTGCGGCTTTGCGGCGGCAGTTTGGCGACTTCCTCAAGCAGTTCGAATGAACTGGGCCGATGCTACGATGAGGACATGGAAATTTTTCGCCACTTCGAAGCCGGCCCGGACCCCTTCGGCCGCCTTTGGCAGGTCAGGTTCAAGTGGTTGCAGACGGCCATTTCCATACGCCACAGCGACACTGTGGATGTGAAGTTTCTCCTGGAGTGCGAAGACGCGCGCGAGGAAAAAGTGGTGGCCATGCAGCACGCCGGCCTTCTGGAACTCAGCCGCCGCGCCAACCGGCAGCTTACCGATTCCTGGTGCTCGCGTCTGGCCGCCTTGCATTTGAAGAACGTCGTAGAGACCGGCGAGGATATGGAGAAGAGCCTCCTCACCGTATCGTCCGGGCAACTGGCCGAATATAATGCCAGGATCCAGGACTTCGTGGCCGCGCATTAGCCCGCTTTACAGGCTTGCACAGGATCGAAATCGTGTTACTACTGTTGAATTGGAGGGCGTGATCTATGGTGACCTGTCCGGTCTGTGACAGCAACATCGACGTGGATACGGAAGAGATCGACGAGGGCGATTCTCTGAGCTGCGACGAGTGCGGCGCTGACCTGAAAGTCCTTAGCGTCGAGCCCCTCGAGCTGGAAGCGGGAGAGGAAGATGAAGAGGAAGACGACGAGGACTTCGACGACGACGAAGACGAAGAAGACGAGGAGGACGACGAGGACGACTGGAAGTAGCCTTTTCACCTCGTTTCGTGGTCTGGCCCTCCGGGCCATGCTCCTTCTGGCCCTGCCGCTTGTCCTGTCTGCCGTCCAAAACTCTGCCGCCCAAAACCGCGAAAAAGCCTCTCCATACGCACTGATCGTCGGCACCGTTTTTCGGGATAACGGCTTCGCCTTACGCGGCGCCCAGGTGACCATCCACCCGGATACCGCGGGCAAGAAGGCCAAAGCCAAAAAGCGAAAAGCGGTCTCCGACGCCCGCGGCGAGTTCACCTTCCGGTTGCCGGCGGCGGAAGCACGCTATAACATTGAAGTAAGGGCAGTTGGTTTTGTCCCCAAGGAAAAGGCCGTCACCATTTCAGGCGACGAGCGGATCGATGTGACCTTCATGCTCGAGGCGGCTCCCTGACAGCCGCCTGCCGGTTCCATACTAAATTCGCGCGAGTTACGTCTTAACCTTAACGGAGAGAGGAACATATGAAACCACGATTCTACCAAGCGGCATTGCTGCCGGCGATCTGCCTTTTGCTGCTGCCGGCGGCGGCTTTCGCCCAGGGAAAGAAAGGCGAAGACGAAAACGTCCGCATGGTCCAGGGAACCGTTACCAACGCGAAGGACAACCTGGTGGCAGGCGCCGTGGTGCAGCTCAAGAACACCAAATCTCTGCAGATCCGGTCCTTCATTACCCGGGAAGAGGGAACGTACTACTTTCACGGACTCGACCAAAACGTGGACTATGAGTTGAAAGCGGACCATGAGGGCGCTTCAAGTTCCGTAAGGACTTTGAGCTCGTTCGACTCCCGGAAGAAGCCGGTGATCAACCTGAAAATCGAATCCAAAAAATAGAGTTCACCAGGCTAGCGCCACACCCTCCGATCGCGGATCGACGCCCGCGCTGAGCACGCCCGTTTCCGTATCCAGCCAGATGCCGGCATTGAGACCCTGGGACCATGGCCTGGCAACCTTCACTTTGTGCCCCAGCTTCTTCAGCGCTTCGCGCGTGGCGGCCGGAATGCGCGCTTCGAGCGAAATCTCGCCCGGATACATGGTGTGCGGGAAAGGCGACGCGGGGAAGCTGCGCGTGGACCAGCGCGGCGCTTCGATGGCCTGCTGCACGTTCATGCCGAATTCCACCATGTTGAGAAAAGTCTGCATGGTGCGCTGGCATTGATCGTCGCCTCCAGGGCTGCCGACAACGAATAACAGTTTTCCATCGCGGGTCACCAGGCTCGATTGCAGCGTGCTCCGAGGCCGCTTGCCCGGCTCCAGCGCGTTCGCATGGCCGGGAACGAGCGAGAAATAATCGCCCCGGCAGTTGAGCGAGAAACCAAGATCGCCAAGAACCACCTTGGTCCCGAAGCCGCTGTGCAGACTTGGAGTGAAAGAAACGGCGTTGCGGTTTTTGTCCACCACGCAGATGTAGCTCGTATCGCCTTCGTGATCGGCATTACCGGCGAGGTCAACGTCCAAAGGCCGTTCCACTTCGCCTTTCGCCACCGTGCCGGGACGCAACTCGAGCGAGGCGCGCCGCGCATCGATGAGCTTGCGCCGCTCAGCGCCGTAGGCGGGCGACAGCAGGCTCTCGAACGGGATGTTGATAAAATCCATGTCGCCGAGATACTTGTCTCGATCCGCGAACGCCAGCTTTACGGCTTCCACGCCCGTATGGATGTAGGCGGGGCTGTTGTGGCCCATGGCTTTCAAGTCATAGCCGCTCAGCAAATTCAACACGAACAGCTCGGCCGGTCCCTGCGTGGCCGAGGCGTTCTTGTACATGCGATAGCCCCGGTAGTCGAGCGACACGGGAGTCTCCACCTTGGCCGTATAGCTCGCGAAATCCTCGTACCGCAGCAGCCCGCCGTTCTCTTGGGAAAACGCACCCATGACATGCGCGATGTCGCCTTTATAAAAGCGGTCGCGCGCGGCTTGTAGCCCGGCGCGCCGGCCTTTGGAAGCGTTCTGCCGCTCGGCTTCCACCATCTTCCGCATGGTTTGCGCCAGGTTCGGGTTGCTCCACAGCTCCCCCGGCGCGGGTGGCTTCCCATTTTTCGTGTATGTTTTCACGCTGGTCGGATAGCCGCGCAGCCTCTTCGATCCCGCCGCGCGCGAAAAACCTTCGCTCACGGGGAATCCCTTCTCGGCCATCTCTATGGCCGGCGCGAGCACCTGCTCAAAGCTCATCGTGCCCCAGCGGTCCAGGAGAATAAACCAGGCATCCACCACGCCTGGCACGGTGGCGGCAAGCAGCGTATCGTCCACCGGCAGCTTGCCTCCGTGATTCTTCCTGTACCAGTCGATGGTGGCCAGCCGCGGGGCGGTTCCCTCCGCGTTGATGGAGTGAACCTGTTGCGTCTTCGCATCGAACACCAGCAGCACCGCATCGCCGCCCATGCCGTTCGAAGAGGGCGACACCAGACCCAGCACGGCCTGACCGGCAACGATCGCGTCGAAGGCGTTGCCGCCATCGCGCAGGATCCGCTCGGCCGCCAGCGTGGATTCCGGCTGCATGGAGGCTGCGGCGTGCCGTGTGCCGCGCACCACGGGATGCATGGTTCTCGCGGGACGGTTGGTCTGAGCGGAAAGAGCGCAGGAAACGACCGCAAACAGGACGACGGGCGTGAGTAACCGCATGTCGGGATTATAGAGCAAATGCCGCCGCCTTTCACTCCACGCGAACTTCCGGGTGGGACTCGACGCGGTTGCGCCCCTTGCGCTTGGCTCGGTACAAAGCGTCGTCTGCCAGGCGGACCAGAGTGTCCATCTCCCAGCCGGGCACATCCGCCGTGGAGGCCACGCCGTAGCTGCACGTCACGGTAATTTCCTCGCCGGACACGGAGATGGGCTGTGCGACCTCCTGGCGCAAGCGCTCGGCCTGGATGGCGCCGGTGCGCGTGTCGCAGCCCGGAAGAACGATCAGAAATTCCTCTCCCCCGTAACGGCCTACATGGTCGTAGGAGCGCATGGACGCCTTCATGCGCCTGGCCGCCTCCGCCAGCACCGCGTCGCCGCCCAGATGCCCGTAGGTATCGTTGACCTGCTTGAACCTGTCGAGATCGGCCATCACCACGGCCAGCGGTTTCCCTTCGCGTCGTGCACGGTCCAGCTCGCGATGAAAGATGTCGAAGATGGCGCGCCGGTTCAGCAGGCCGGTCAGCGGGTCCCTTGCGGCCTGCTCGCTGAGCGCTTCCTGGATCGACAACAGCCGCGCTTCCAACTGCAGCAGTCGCTGTCCGGTGCGCAGCCGCGCCCTCAGCTCGTGAGGATCGAACGGATTGGTGACAAAGTCGTCCGCGCCGAAGTCCAGCGCCTCCACCACGCCGTCGCTCTCGTTGACCGAGGTCAGCAGGACAATATAGACGTAACGCGTTCCGGCGCTCTCCCGGATGCGGCGGCATAGGTGCGCTTCCCGGATGCCGGGCAGGCCCCAATCCAGCAGCGCCATCTGGGGAGGGTCGTTGGACCGGAGGGCGCTCATGATCTGAGCGACATCCGCCGCCGGCTGAACTTGATAGCCCCATGTCGAAAGCATCGCCTCCAGACGGCGTCTCGAAACATGGTTGTCCTCAGCGACGAGGATTCGCACTCAACAGGCTCCTCACTTGGGGATTTTCCAGGTCATCCAGGTTCCCCTATCGTTGTAAGGGTACAACGAGTTTGGCCGGGCGCTCGCCGCGGCCGTCGATTGCTGGCTGGAATAGGGCTTTTTACCCCGGTTTATCAACGCTTTGGCCTATTCCTGCGTGTTACCCTGGAAGTATGCGGTTTTCGGAGTCGTTCTTCGCGCGGCGGTTCAATTTGACCGAGCGCGACCTGGAGTCCTGGCTGGCCGAGGCCCTTTCAAAAGGCGGGGATTACGCCGACATTTACGTTGAATATCTGGCTACCAGCGTCATTAGCGTGGACGAATCGATTGTCAAGACGGCCACGCAGGGCGTATCGCTGGGAGTTGGCGTGCGCGTCATCGCCGGGGAACGCACCGGCTATGCCTATAGCGACGATTTAAGTCCGGAGAAAATCCGCAAGGCGGCCCTGGTTGCCGCCTGCATCGCCGCCGGACCGGCCCAGGTGGAAACGGCCTCGCTTGAGGAGGGCCTGCGCCACAATTTATACCCGGTTTTGACCGCGCCCAGCGAGACGGCGCTCGCCGAACGCGTGGACCTGGTGCAGAGGGCGGACCTCGCCGCCCGCGCTTACGATCCGCGCATCTATCAGGTCCAGGCCACTTACGCGGACAGCCTCCGGCAGGTGCTGGTGGCCACCAGCGAAGGCGTGCTGAATTTCGACCGCCAGCCCATGACGCGCATGAGCGTCTACGCTTTGGCGAGGGAGAATGGAGGCGCTCCGCAGCGCGGCCATTCGGGAGGCGGAGGGCGCGTCGGCCTGGAGTTTTTCATCGAGCACAAGACGCCGGAATACTTCGCCAGGGAGGCGGCCCGTCAGGCGGTGGTGCAGTTGGATGCCGTGGAAGCGCCCGCCGGCGAGGCCACCGTGGTGCTGGGTCCCGGCTGGCCCGGCGTGCTGCTGCACGAAGCGGTGGGCCATGGCCTCGAAGCCGACTTCAACCGCAAGGGAACTTCGGCTTTCAGCGGCCGCATTGGCGAGCAGGTGGCGAGCCCCCTTTGCACGGTGATCGACGATGGCACCATTCGCGACCGGCGCGGCTCCCTCAACGTGGACGACGAAGGCACGCCCACCGGCCGCAATGTGCTCATTGAGAATGGAATTCTGCGCGGCTACCTGCAGGACAAGCTTTCCAGCCGCATTATGAAATCGCCGCAAACCGGCAGCGGGCGCCGCGAAAGCTACCAGCACATGCCCATGCCGCGCATGACCAATACCTTCATGCTGGCCGGAGAAAGCGACCCGGAGGAGATCGTCCGGTCCGTGCCCAAGGGCATCTATTGCGCCAATTTCGGCGGCGGCCAGGTGGACATCACCAACGGCAATTTCGTCTTCTCGGCTTCGGAGAGCTACCTCATCGAAGACGGCAAACTGACGCGGCCCGTGCGCAATGCTACGCTGATCGGCAACGGCCCGGAAGCGCTGCGGTACGTGAGCATGGTGGGCCACGATCTCCAGTTGGATGAAGGCATCGGCATGTGCGGCAAGGAAGGCCAGAGCGTTCCCGTGGGCGTGGGCATCCCGACCGTGCGGATCGACCGCATGACCGTGGGAGGAACGGCGTGACGGCGGAACAGCCGCTGAAAGCAGCCTCGACGGAAGCCGGGTTCGCGGCGGACATCGTCAAGCGCGCCATGGCCGCTGGCGCGACGGACGCCGAATGCGCCATCGCGGAAGGCGAGGAGTTCTCCGCCGGCGTGCGCATGCGCGAAGTGGAGACGCTCAAGGAAGCCGGCTCGCGCACGGTGGGCCTTCGTATCCTGATCGGCAAGCGCACCGGCTCGTCCTACACCTCCGATCTGACGCCCGAAGGCATCGAGCGCCTGGTGCGGTCGGCCATGGAGCTGGCCGGGATCACTACGGAAGACCCTTATCTGGGACTCCCCGAGCCGTCCGAACTGGGATCGATCCCCGGCGACCTCAAGCTCTACTCAACCGACGTGGCGCAGCTCGATACCGCATACAAGATCGAACTGGCGCGGAAATGCGAATCGGCCGCGCTCGGTTACGATCCGCGCATTGCCAACTCCGAAGGCGCGTCTTTCGATTCCCACCTCGGCCGGCACGTTTTCGCCAACTCGCGGGGTTTCGCCGGCGAGTACCGCGCCAGCTACTGCTCTCTCAGTACGGTTCCCGTTGCCCGCGAAGGCAGCTCCATGGAGCGCGACTACTGGTTCTCCATGGCTCGAGGGTTCGCCGGGCTGCAAACGCCGGAGGAGATCGGACGCATTGCCGCCCAGCGCGCGCTGCGCCGCTTGAACCCCGTGAAGATGGAAACGCAGAAGGTACCCGTGGTTTTCGAGCCGCGCACCGCCCGTTCGCTCATCGAGAACATCTTCGAAGCGGTGCATGGCGAAGCCGTTTACCGCCACGCCTCGTTCCTCGCGGGGCGTCTGGGCGAGAAGGTCGCCTCCGACCAGCTGACCGTGATCGACGATGGCACGCTGCCCGGTCTGTTTGGGACATCGCCGTTCGACGACGAAGGCGTGCCGAGCCGCCGCACTCCCGTGATAGAGAAGGGCGTCCTCAAGAACTACCTCATGAACACCTACACCGCGCGCAAGCTGGGCATGAAGACCACCGGGAATGCCGCGCGCGGCATCACCGGCAACGCGGGCATCGGGCACGGCAACCTGTTCGCCGAAAAAGGCGAGGCCGCTCCCGAGAAGATCATTGCCTCAATTCCCAACGGATTTTATGTCACGGAGCTGATGGGCTTTGGCGTCAACGCCGTAACCGGAGATTATTCGCGGGGCGCTACGGGGATCTGGATTCGCAACGGCGAGCTGGCCTTTCCGGTAGCCGAAGTGACTATCGCCGGAAATTTGAAGCGCATGCTGATGGACCTGGACGCCGTGGGCACGGATCTTGAGTTTCGCGGCGCCACGGCTGCCCCCACTCTGATGATCGGGGAGATGACGGTTGGCGGAAAGTAGCAAGCGGCTGCCTGTCCCGGTGGTCATCGCCTTGGCGCTAGTATTCGCCGGCGTGGCCACATTTTCCTTTTTCAGTTGGCGGGCGGGCCAGAACCTTCCGGAAGGGCCGGTTCTCACCGCGGAAGCCAAAGCTTACGTAAAGAATCTCAAGCTCAGCAATGTGGAGATGAAGGCCGCCGAGAGCTACTTCAAGCAGGTCCTGGTGGAGATAGAAGGCATGATCGGTAACGAGGGCGATCGCATGCTCAGGCTGGTGGAAGTGAACTGCATCTTCCGCAATCACTCCGGTGAAGTCGTGCTCCGCGAGCGCGTGGCCATCGCCGGACGCCGGAAGGACACGCTTGCCCCCGGCGAGATCAAGAAGTTCCGCATGCCCTTCGACACCATCCCCCAAAGCTGGAACAATCAGATGCCGGATCTGGTGATCGCGCGGATTCTGTTCGAGTAGTCTTCAGGTTGCAGCGGGACTCGTTGGGCGTAAAATGGCCTCAGGTACAGTAATCCGGAGTATACCGATGAGCATTACCATTCATCCTGACCTGGAAGCGCGGCTCCGAGCCCGAGCGGAGGCAGAGGGCATCACCGTTGAGGCATACATCGAGCGCATCGCTCGTGACGACGAACAGGCCGAGGAGGAGCTTGAGGCGATTGCCCTCGAAGGGCTCAACTCCGGAGAATCGATCGAGGCCGGGCCAGGTTACTGGGAAGAAAAGCACCGCCGTCTCGACGAACGGTTAAAGAAGACCGGCACCCGGTGAATGGTCGTTACGTGGTTCGCCCAAAGGCGGATCAGGACCTTGAAGATCAAGCCTATTACCTTGCAACCGAAGTAAGCCCCGAAACCGGTCACCGGTTTCTCGTCGCCGCTCATGAAACCTTTGCTCTTCTTGCCACCCAGCCGAACATAGGTTGGCATTCCCGGCTCAAACATCGCAGTCTTTCATCCTTGCGCGTCTTCCGCGTTTCGGGCTTTGAAAGGATTCTCGTGCTCTACCGCCCGCAACCGGACGGAATAGAAATCCTTCGAGTGGTGCACGGCTCCCGAAATTTCCCAGTGCTCTTGCGGCGCGAAGGGCTTGAATGATGATTTTTCACCGCCCCGCAGCGGTGAACATCGACGCCATATCTACCCTGCGCTATTCGTAGCGCAAGGCTTCAGTCGGATTCAAGCGCGAGGCACGGTTGGCCGGTAGAAACCCGAAAATCAGTCCGACCAGACACGAGACCGTAAACGCCACCGCGATCGACGTCAGCGACACCGGGATGCGGATATTGTCCACGAAGAACCGCACGCTGAGCGGAATGGAAACTCCCACTAGAATGCCTACGATTCCGCCCGCGAGGCTGATTACCACTGCTTCAGCAAGAAACTGCCGCAGAACGGCGCTGCGCGATGCGCCCACAGCCATGCGGATGCCGATTTCGCGTGTGCGCTCGCTCACCGTGACCAGCATGATGTTCATGATGCCGATGCCGGAGATGATCAGCGCGACCGCGGAGACCAGAATCAACACCAGCCGCAGAATGAGCGCGATGTTCTCCGCCGCGTCCAGAATGGCGGTAAGGTTCTCCACGCGGTAGCGCGCGCCCTCCCGGTGGCGGCTCTCCAGAATCTGGCGGACTTCCCCAGTGACCGAGGCGACATCCTCCGGCGTGCGCACCTGAACGTATAGCGGATCGATGCGCTCCACCGGCGTAAAGTAGCGCAGCACGGTAATGGGAATCAGCAGCGTCTCGCGCGCCAGCTCCGTCTGTCCGAAGCTCTCCACACGTTCCTTAAAGGTGCCGATCACGGTGAACTGCAAGCCGTGGACCTTCAAAATTCTGCCCACCGCGGCCTGCTGGCCTCCGTAAAGGCGGTTGGCGAGCGTCTCTGTGAGCATGGCCACTTTGCCGCGAAGCTGCACGTCGCTCGCATCGAGGAAGCGCCCGGCAAGCAGCACCAGGTTGCGCACGGAGCCGTAGTGCTCATCCGAGCCGATAACCGCCAGATCTTCCTCGCGCCCACCGATCGCGATGCTGTCGTAGTTGGTCATCACGCCGGTAGCGGCAATGATGCGGTCGCCGAGCTGCCGGCGCACGGCCTCCACGTCGGACATCTTCACGAAATCGGCTTCCGACCGGATCGCCTGGCTCCCGCCCGTCTCGTAGTAGGCGAAGATCATGTTGGAGCCGATGCCCTGAATCTGTTCGAGAATGTAGTCGCGGCCCGTCAGCGAGATGGTGACGACCAGGATCACCGCGGCCGTGCCGATGACCATGCCGAGCGCGGTCAGCAGGGACCGCACCGCGTTGGCGCGCAGCGCCTGAATGCTGAACCGCAGAGACTCCGGAAGGTTCAGAATCAACTACTCCCGCTGACTTGTTTCAAAAGCCGCTCGGCTTCCCCGCGCGGCGGATCGTCGGGCGTCAGATCGGACTCGAGGTAGCGTCCCAGCAGGTCCCGCGCCGTGTCCAGGTTGCGGCCCGCGCGGATGTAAGTGCTTGCCCGCTCGAAGAGGAGCTTGGGGTTGTCAGGCTCGATTTTCTCGGCCTTTCGAAAGGCCTGCTCGCTCTCGTCGAAGCGGCCCTGCGAGGCCAGGAACCGGGCCAGATCGACCACGCGCCCGACCTGACGCGGGGCCAGTTCGGCGGCGCGCCGGAGATGCTGCTCCGCTTTGCCAAATTCCTTGCGTTTCTCGGCCATGCGGGCTTGCACATAATGGCCTTCCGCTGGATCGAGAGCCGCAATTCTGGTTGCCATGGCCGCTGCCTTGTCGAAGCCGCCGCCCATGAAACCGGGCGCCTGCAGGTAGTATTCGAATAAGTCGTTCAGAGCTTCCTTATTGCTGGGATCGAGCTGAACGGCCTGCTCGAACGCCTTGCGGGCCCTGGAAGCGTAGCGAGCGGCAGTGAACACGCTCGAGGTCTCGGCCCTGCGGCCATAAGCCTTGCCGAGCCAGTTGTGGTAGACGGAGTTGCGAGGATCGGCGGCAATTGCCTTTTCGAACGCCTCGGTCGCCTCTTTGTAATCGCCAATCCGGTAGTAGCCCTTTCCTAGCAATTCGTAAGCCGCGGCATTCTTTTCGGGAAGGGCCTGAAGGATAACGATGGACTGCCTGTATTCCGTGGAGTCGTAAAGACGGCGCGCCCTCTCCGTTTCGGGCAAGGCGCCCCAGGCCGCGAAGGCTAACATCAACAGAATCCAAGAGAACCGAATCAGCATGGGCCTGTATCCATTATACCGGCGGCGCCAATTTCCAATGCACCGGAGGGCGGTGTGTTGATAAGCTCGGGAGGATCCGTATGCGAGAAATCGTTCTGCAACAACCCGGAGAGTTCATCGAACGTCACGTACCGCCGCCGGCGCGGAAAGAGGGGGAAGCGCTGGTGGGCATCCGGCGAATTGGCGTTTGCGGCACGGATCTGCACGCTTTCGCCGGTCGCCAGCCGTTTTTTTCATACCCCCGGGTTCTGGGCCACGAGTTGGGCGTGGAAGTGCTGGACGCGCCGGCTAACGATTTCGGCATCCGCGCCGGAGACCGCTGTGCCGTGGAGCCGTACCTGAGTTGCGGCGAATGCCATTCATGCCGCCTGGGCAAGCCGAACTGTTGCGAAAAGCTTCAGGTGCTCGGTGTGCACACCGACGGCGGCATGCGCCCCTTCCTGAGTGTGCCGGTGCGGCTGCTGCACAAATCCGGCGCGCTGACGCTCGATCAACTGGCGCTTGTGGAGACGCTCGGTATCGGCGCGCATGCCGTCGCTCGCGGCAGCCTGCGTTCCGGAGAAGAAACGCTCGTGGTTGGCGCGGGACCGATCGGTCTGGCCACCATGCAGTTCGCAAGGGCGGCGGGCGGGCGGGTCCGCTGCCTGGAACTCAGCGACGCGCGGCGGGCGTTCGTCGAGGGCCTCGGCTTCGAATGCCTGGACGCCTGGGACCAGCGCCGGGCGGATATGGTTTTCGATGCCACCGGCAACCCGCGCGCCATGGAGGCCAGCTTCGACTATGTGGCTTTCGGAGGGCGTCTGGTGTTGGTCGGGTTGGTGCAGGGACGCATCTCCTTCGACGATCCCCAGTTCCATCGCCGGGAAGCGACGCTGCTCGCCAGCCGCAACAGTTGCGGCGACTTTCCGCGCATTATCCGGATGATCGAAAGCGGAGAGATCGATACGGCTCCGTGGATTACCGACCGCCTCACGCTGGCGGGCACGCCGCGCGGCTTCGCGGGTTTGCGCGAGAGGCCGAACCTGGTGAAGGCGATGATTGAGGTGGAAGAGCGGGACGAGTAGCCGGCTAACGTTACCGCCTGATAATCACTTCCCGCAGACGTTCGCGCGTCAGGAAGAACTTCAGCGATTCGAACTGGTCGAAGAGTTTTTCCAGATTGCGATTGTTGAACGTCTGGGCCAACTGGCGTTTGCCGTGCCGGCCGATGAGCAGAGTTTTCGGATCTTGGATGCGAAATGAATAGTAGGGGATTTCGGAGACTTTATCCTGCGCGTGAAAAAAGGCTAACAGGTACCCGCGAGGCTTAACGATCTTTGTCAGACGTCCCAACGTGGCTACCAGCAGAGGAGTGGACATGTGCTCCAGCGAATCCCAGATCAGCACTCCATCCAGAGACTCTTTCTCGTACACCAGATTCTGGTTGAGGAAGCGATCGACAAGAGCGGGGTTGGATTGATCGTTCAGACCGGGAAAAGACTCGCGGAGACTGCGGAGAAAATCTTCGGAGTAAAGCCTGTGCCCAAGGCTGGTTATGAAATTCACGTTAGACTGGGTGACGCCTGCCAGATCCAGAATGGAGAGGCCGGCTTCGCCTTTGATGGAAGTAAAGAACTGCTCCAGACCCTTGCTGGGCCGGGAGTAGGAGTCCTCCATCTCCTGGGACTCCGATAGGGGGGAGGAACGGCTCTCGACAGGGTCCTGCGACCCTTCCGTCGCGGAAGGGCCCGACAGGGGCAGGCCGCGGATAATACCCCTCAGCCGATCCGTGAACAACCCCTTCCTCCCCTTACCGTTCAGCGTTTGTATTCAGCCGCATTTGCGGTGATTGCGGGAACGGCGGGCGAAATCTGGGGCTTGGTCGCAACCGGCGTTTTAGACTCGACGGTCTTCACAATGTCGATGCTGCCCTTGAAATAAGCGCCGTCTTCAATGACGATGCGGGCGGTCTTGATATCGCCCACAAGTTTCGCGTCCTTGCGTATATCGATTCTGTCGGCCGCTTCGACGTTGCCCTGCACGGCGCCGAGAATGACAATCTCGCGCGCCTTGATGCCGGCTTGGGCCTTCCCGTTTGGACCAATGGTGAGGCGATGCTCATGAACGTCGATGGTACCTTCGATTTCCCCATCGACGTAAAGGTCCTCGCGGCTTATAATCTGCCCTTTCACGGTGACCGACTTCCCAATGGTCGCCGAGTTGCGCGACAGGTCGGAATCGTTCAGTCGAACAGGCGTAGTAGACACAGGCACAGTCTCCTTTTTGGTCGGCTCGGGTGTCGCCGGTGGCAGATTCACCGGCTTCGGAGCATAATCGTCCTCTTTACGTTTATTCCACATGCTCACGGAGGGTTCCTCGCAATCTCTAGTCTATAGGGGGAGTTGCGGAAAAGGCAAACCTGGAGTGTGAAAATCTTATGGTGTGCGCGAGAACCGGCGCAGGCGAAATATTTCGGAGAGAGAGACGTAAAGATTCAACATGCCCAGTCCGCTGACCGCGCCGCGCAAGTAAGCATTTCCCCAAAAATCCCTCCACTCCGGCGCAACGGAAGCGAAGTAATTCAGGTCCCAATATTCGGACCAGGGAAAAAGCAGCAGAAACAGCCCCGACTCCAGGCAGAAGACGATAAAGGCCAGCGCGAATGCCTTGTGGTACCAGCGGTACGCCGGCGCGCTGGCTTCCACCGCAACCGGCCCCTGCGAGAACGGAGGCTCTACCGGCATGCCGGCGCCTCCGTTTCCCCGAACAGGCCGAGTTGCTCGCCGGCCGGCATCGGAAGCACCGCGAAAGGGCACGCCGCGCGTACCGGCTCGAAGCTCAAGCGGTGCAGCGGAGTGGCGCCCAGGCGGCGCAGAGCTTCGGCGTGTTCCGGCGTCGAGTAGCCCTTGTGGCGCGCGAGGCCGTATTCGGGAAAAACCGAGTCCCAGCTTGCCATGCACGCGTCGCGGTAGACCTTCGCCACGATGGACGCCGCGGCGATAGCGTGGCAGCGTGCGTCTCCCTTGATCAGCGGCTGCTGGGGTATGGGAAGGTCGATCGGGAAGGCGTCTATCAATAAGAAATCGGCGCGGGGATGGAGGCTTTCAACGGCGCGCCTCATCGCCAGGCGCGAAGCCCAATGGATATTCATCCTGTCGATCGTAGCTGCATCTACGGCGGCAACAGCCCAGGCCAAAGCACGTTCGCGGATCAGGACGGCTAATTCCTCGCGGCGCCCGGGTTCCACTTGCTTGCTATCGTTCAAGCCGCGAACCGGACAGTCGGGAGAAAGCGCGACAGCGGCGGCCACTACGGGTCCGAACAGCGCCCCGCGGCCCACCTCGTCCACGCCCGCGATACAAGTGAAGCCGCGCGCCCGCAGCCCTCTCTCGATGGTTGCTTCGCAACGGATTCTCGAGGTCGGCAGGACGCCCGGCATCGCTGGCCAAAAAAAAGACGGCCGGCTCAGCTGCGTTCTTTGAGCCTGGCCGCTTTGCCCTTCAGCCCGCGGAGATAGTAGAGTTTCGCGCGCCGCGCCCGTCCGGTGCGCACTACATCGATGTGGTCGATCAGTCGTCCGTGAAGCGGGAAGATCCGCTCGACGCCGTGCTGGAAGCTGACTTTGCGCACAGTGATGGTCTCGCCCAGGCCCGTATTATTGCGAGCGATTACCGTGCCCTCGAAAGCTTGCAGACGTTCCTTGTCGCCCTCCCGGATCCGGACATGGACGCGGATGGTGTCGCCGGGACGGAATTCGGGAATGTCGGTCCGCTTGTTCTTGTTTATAAACTTGGTCAGCAGTGGATTGTTCATTACAGCACTTCCTTATCTAATTTAACATCGCGCAGCAAGTCCGGGCGGAGCCGGGCCGTCTTGTCGAGCGCGGCCTTCCGCCGCCAGCGCCGGATCTGATCGTGATTGCCGCCCAGCAGCACTTCGGGGACCTGCCAGCCGCGAAACTCGGCGGGCCGGGTGTATTGCGGGCAATCCAGCAGCACAGGCCCGTCCTCCCGGCTGCTGAAAGACTCGAATACCGTCGAGTCCAGATTGCCCAGCACGCCGGGAATCAGCCGCGCCACCACGTCAACGGCGACGGCTGCGGCAAGTTCCCCGCCGCTCAACACGTAGTCGCCGATGGAGATTTCTTCGTCGGCCAGATGCTCGGCCACCCGCTCATCCACGCCTTCGTACCGGCCGCAAATGAAAAGCAGCTCGGAGGCGCCGGCCAGCCGCCGCGCCACCTCCTGGTCGAGCAGCCTGCCCTGGGCGGAAAGCAGAATTACCCGCCGGTCCTCGCGCCGTTCGGGCCAGATGGATTCCACCGCGTTGAAGATCGGCTCGGGCTTGAGCAGCATGCCCTCGCCTCCGCCGAAAGGCCGGTCGTCAACGGTCTTGTGCCGGTCCTGCGTCCAGTCGCGCAGATTGTGAATGCGGAAGTCGACCAGACCGTTTTCGGCCGCACGCGCAACCACCCCGTGCTGGAACGGCCCCTGGAAAAACTCCGGGAAGATCGTCAGCACGTGAAAGGTCACGAAAGATTCAGGTCCTTCAATCCCTCTGGCAGGCTCACCACAATCCGACGCTTCTCCAAGTCGATGGAGAGGCAGATCGCCTTCGCGAAGGGCACAAGCATCTCTCCTTCCGGGCCTCGATCCACCACCAGCACGACCCTTTCGCCGGGCTCTTCCCAGCCGGTAACCACACCCAGCGGGACGTTGGTCCCCTGTTCGAACATCTCGCACCCGATCAGGTCCGACAGATAATGCTCCCCGCTTTCAAGGGGTGCGCGCTCGCTCAAGGGAATGCGAACCTCCGAGCCGGCCAGCCGCTCAGCCGCGGAAATGCTGTCGACGCCCTTGAACTTGAAGATCAACCGCCCGTTGTGAAACCAGGTTGACTCAACTTCGTGCGGAGCGCCTTCGCCGAACAGATAGACAGTCCGCAGAGCGCCATAGCGCTCGGGCTTGCTGCTGAGGGCCATCGCCTCCAGCTCGCCCTTATTTCCACGCACGCGCGTCAAAAGGGCGACGCTGACCCACAACTCCGGAGAAGCCAGATCTACTCCAGTATTTCGAGCGTGAACCGCCGGCTGAGCTTCATGCCGGCAGCGCCCAGAATGGTTCGAATCGAGCGGGCCGTGCGGCCCTGCTTGCCAATTACCTTCCCTAAGTCGCTCGGAGCCACGCGCAGTTCCAGTACAGTTACCTGCTCTCCCTGTACTTCGCGGACTACAACTTCCTCTGGGATGTCGACCAGTGCTTTCGCGATATCTTCAATCAACTCCTTCATCCCCTGCGCCTCCTTTAACTATAGTAACAAAGGGACATACGAGATCGGAGTAACGAATTTCACAAGCCGCTAGGCGGCGGGAGGGGCGGGAACGGCGGAATAGTTCTTGAGCAGACGAGTTACGGTGTCCGATAACTGCGCTCCCATACGTGTCCAATGTGCGATACGCTCCTGATCGAGCGTCACGCGGGCCGGATCGGTAAGCGGATTATAGTGACCCACTACCTCCAGAGCCCGGCCGTTCCGCGCCCTTTCCTTGTCAATTACTACCACTCGGTAAAACGGCTTCTTCTTGGCGCCGAAGCGCGCCAGACGAATCATCAGCATCGGTTTCTCTCTTCCTTCAATGGCGGCGCCATCGCTAGAATGGCAATGGCATTTTAAATTTGCCCATTTTCTTTCCCAGCATGCCGCCGGAAAAGCTCTTCATCATTTTGCGCGCCTGCGAGTACTGCTTCAGGAGCTGGTTGACTTCCTGGACGCTGGTGCCGCTGCCCCGGGCGATGCGGCGGCGGCGCGTCCCATTGATAATCATGTGGTTGGCCCTCTCCTTGGGAGTCATCGAATCGATGATCGCCACCACACGCGTAATCTCGTTCTCGTCCACTTTGACGTTCTTCAGGTCCTTCAAAATTCCGACCTGCGGCATCATCGAGAGAAGGCCCTCCAGCGGTCCGAGCTTGCGGAGCTGCCGGATCTGATCGCGGAAATCCTCCAGCGTAAACTCGTTGTCGATGATCTTCCGCTGCATCTCGACGGCCTGCTTCTTGTCGATGGCCTCCTCGGCCTTCTCGATGAAGGAGAGGATGTCGCCCATCCCGAGAATGCGGGAGGCGGCGCGCTCGGGATAGAAAATTTCGAGTGCGTCGAACTTTTCGCCCACGCCGACGAACTTGAGCGGCTGGCCGGTAACGTAGCGAATGGAAAGGGCCGCGCCGCCGCGCGCGTCGCCGTCCATCTTGGTGAGCACCACCCCGGTAATGCCTAGGCGCTTGTGAAACTCGTCGGCGGACTTGACCGCGTCCTGGCCCGTCATGGCGTCCGCCACGAACAGGATCTCGACCGGCGTGAGCTGTTGCTTCAGCTCGGCCAGTTCGGTCATCAGCGCATCGTCGATATGCAGGCGGCCGGCGGTGTCCACCAGCAGAACGTCGCGGCCGGAGTTGACGGCCTCGCGCCGGGCGCTCGCGGCCAGACTGGCCGGATTCTCCCCGGCCGATCCCGGATAGATGGGGATGCCGATATCTTTGGCGATGATTTGAAGCTGATCGCGGGCCGCGGGGCGATAGACGTCCACCGACACCAGCAGGGGTGAGTGGCCATTCTTGCTCAGCCAGCGCGCGACCTTGCCCGCGGAAGTGGTTTTTCCGGAGCCTTGCAGGCCCACGATCATCATCACCGACGGAGGGCTGTTGGCGAACCGAAGCTTGGATTCGTGACTGCCAAGAATGCGCGTCAGCTCGTCCCGAACGATCTTGATGACCTGCTGAGTGGGGGAAAGGGACTGGAGCACTTCCTCTCCCATGGCCTGTTTTTTTACGCTCTCGATCAGCTCTTTGACGACCCGAAAGTTGACATCGGCTTCGAGAAGCGCCACGCGGATTTCGCGCAGAGCGGCTTCCATGTTCTCGGCGCTGAGCCGACCTTCGCCGCGCAGGTTCTTGAAAACCCGCTGCAGTTTGTCCGATAGAGTTTCAAACATGATCGGGGTCGCTTGGGTACCACTCAAGCCGGTGAGGCAGATCGAGCGATGTTCTTATTATACGTGAAGTTTGAGCATGAATATTGGCCGCCGATAAACACCGATGAACACGGATTGCGCCACAACGGCTTATGGGGCGCACGCACTCCTGCTAGGATTTCCGTACACCGCCGGCTCCTGCATGCCGGCGGATCGCGAAATCGCGGCCCATGGCGAATTCGGGGCTGGCGCGGTTTTTGATCAATTCGGTCTGCTCCAGCAAAGCCGAAACCAGGATCGGCATGGCGATCGTGGAATCGCAGTGGCAGGTCACCATGGACGCGTCCTTGGCAATTTTGCCCCAGCTTTGCGCCTCCTCGAACGTACATCCGGAAAGGCCGCCCCAATGCGGCGCGTCGGTGACCACCTGAACGGCGTACTTGTGGCCGGTGACGCCCGAGTTCATGATGATGGCCGTGACTTCCGTCTGCTGCACGAAGTTCTTCGGCGTGCCGCCGCCAAAGTAAATGACACCCGTGCTGGGAGATTCGGCCGCGATCTGCGCCGTCTCGATCACGTCGCCAATCACGTCGAACGTGAAGCGATTGTTTCCCGCATAACGGTTGACGGCGATGCCGATGCCGATGGAGCTGTCGGCAACCGCCGGGCAGTACAGCGGAATGCCGGCTTTGGCCGCCGCGCTCACGATGCCGTCCTCGCTCGCATGCCTGGCCAGCTCGTGGCCCAGCAGGTTGAGGAACTCCCGCGTGGTGTAGGGGCGCGCCTGGTCGAGCTGCGCGGCGAAGCGCCCGATCCACTGGTCGTGCTCGCGGAAACGCTCTTCATCGGCCAGAACGTCGTACATCCGGTCCACGAGATTCTCGGCCAGCTCGACGTCGTCCATCTTGTGCGAGCCCTGGTAGTGGTAATTCCCCAGGGTCTCGTGCAGGTCGTGGAAAAAATTCGCGCCGGTCGAGACAAGACAGTCGATGAGGCGGTTTTCGATCATCCGCACGACCAGACGCCGCATGCCGGCCGGGACCATGGCTCCGGACATGCCCATCATGATGGTGCAGTCGTCGGCCAGCATCTTCTTCCAGACCTCGAAGGCCACCCCAAGCTGCTTGCCCTGAAAGGCAGTGCCCTGCATGCGCTCGAGAATCTCGGTGGCGGAGGATGCTCCGTTGGGCTCGAAAGGCCGCGTGGGAACGGAGAGGATGCGTTGTTTCGCCTCCGGAGCGGAAGAATGGTCCATGCTCCCAGTCTATTGAATTCGGGGGCGGTTCTGCTCGTTCAGGATGAGACCGTCGAAAATAGCCAGAACCTGTTTGCGGTAGGAATAGACGCGCTGCAGCGTTTCACGGAAAGAGGCTTCGAAATCATGGGCTTTCTGCCACTTGTCGAGAACCGCCCGGGGCACGTCGATATCCTGGCGAAGCGCTTCCAGCGAGTGGCCGCGGAGGAACAAGCCGTAAAAGAAAGCGGCTTCCCGTTGCGGGGCTAGCGGGTCGAAATCGTCTCTCGCTGTCATAATCATTCTCAGCGAAAAAGCCAGTATAAACAGTGCCGCCCGCCCCAGGCAAGTGTTTTCGTCGGGGTCCGTAGCGATTCCGTTTGCAGCAACTTAGACGAACGGTTACACTTAGGGGTTCAAATGGATTTCGGCAAACTGGGGCAGGCTCTGACCGCGCGCGAGGTCTTCGAGCTGATACAAGACGATCTGCGCCTCGTGGAGACCGAGATCGGCCTCGAATCGGCCGCGTCGGTGGATGCCATTACCGCCATCGGCCGCTATCTGCAGGAGGGCGGCGGCAAACGGCTTCGCCCCTCGCTGCTGCTCCTTTCCGCGGGGCTTGCGGGCGGAGGCGGGCGTAGCGCGGTGCGCCTCGGGGCGGTCGTCGAAATCATACACACCGCCACTCTGGTTCACGACGATGTCATCGACGCCGCGGCCACCCGCCGTGGCAGGGCTTCGACCAATGCCCAATGGGGCAATCAGATTTCCGTTCTGGCCGGAGACTGGCTTTACATGCAGGCCTTTCAGATCGCTCTCCGGGAGAGAAATTTTCACATCCTGGATCTGCTGATCGGCCTCACGCAGATGATGGTGGAAGGTGAACTGATCCAGCACGAGCGGATCGGCAAGGTGGAGGTCACCGAAGCCGATTACATGGAGCTGGTGGACCGCAAAACGGCGTGCCTGTTCTCGGTATGCGCGCGCCTGGGCGCGGTGGTCGCGGGAGCGGATACGGCCACCGAGGAACGCTTGGGCGATTTCGGCTGGAACCTCGGCATGGCTTTCCAGTTGGTGGATGACGTTCTCGACTTTACCTCCCGGGAGAAGATCCTCGGGAAGCCGGTGGGAAACGACCTCCGGGAAGGCAAGGTTACCCTGCCCCTCATCTACGCTCTGGAGCGGGCCAGCCCGGAAGAGCGCTGCCTGGTGGAAACCATTGTGTGCGAGGGAAACTACGACCGCGTGCCGCTGCGGCAGATTCTGGCCCTGATCGGGAAGTACCGGGGCTTCGAGCGCGTGGGCGAGCGGACGCAGGCGTTCTCCCAGAAAGGCCGCGCGATTCTTGGCCAGTTCCCCGAGTCCTCCTATCAGAGGGCGCTGTATGCCGTTACCGAATTCATCGTAGATAGGGACCACTAACCAGGGATAGAGACCACTAACCCTCTTCTATTCCAACCAATCTGGTATAATTTTGTTGACGGTATGGCGAACCCTAAATATGCGGTTTCCGACAGGCCGGTTCCGGTTTCCGAGGTGGTGGCGACCCTCGGCGACGGCGTTAAGGTAAAACGGCGTGTTCCCCGGATGCGGGCCTGCAATGAGAAGGACGCCAAGGAGAAGCTGTGCGCGGGTCATCTGAAGCGCTGGTTCGGATTCGGCGACGAAGTTAAACAAAAGTTCGGGCAGAACGCCGAGATCTACCGTTGCGAACATTGCCGCACGCTATATCTGCCCTGTCTGGAAGAGGCTCCGAGGACGGGAACGCTCAGCTGGTGAAGTCGGCCTAAACCCGTCCGTCCGCCTCCTCGCATCGATGCAATCCAGTTCCAATTCCCGGCTTCTCTATCTCGACTGGATGCGGGGCCTCGCCGCATTGATCATGCTGGTGGGCCATACGTTCCACTCCTTTACCCGCATCGACTTGCGCGACAGCGGCCCTTACATGCTTTCGCAGTTCATCGGCGGGATGCCGCCCGCCATCTTCCTGTTTCTAACCGGGGTAACGCTGGCGTTCCTGATGGACGGGCGCCAAAGGAAGGGCTTGCCGCCGGCGGCGTGTGTCGCGGAGGCGCTGCGCCGGGCGGGATACCTGCTCGCGATCGCGTTCCTGTTCCGGTTGCAGCTTTGGCTGTTCGGCCTTCCGAAATCGCCCTGGACGGACCTTCTGCGGGTGGACATTCTGAATTCCATGGCTCTCGCGGCGGCTGTTATGGGGCCGCTCGCCCTGCTTCGCACCGCGCAACGGGTGCGAGCCGCGGCGGCGCTCGGCCTGGGAATCGCCGTTGCGGCGCCTCTGGTCTCGCAGCTCGATTGGTCCATGGCGCCGGCGCTGCTGAAAGCGTATCTGGCTCCGGATTACGCCTCGTTCGGGTTCTTTCCCTGGGCGGCCTTCCTGGCGTTCGGACTGAGCGCCGGGAGTCTCGTCCGGCTATCCCGGCCGGAACAGATGGAGCGAACGATGCAGTGGGCAGCGCTGACAGGCACTGGCTTGATCGCCGGCGGAAACTTCTTCGGCTCGCTTCCCTACTCTCTTTACATCAAGTCCGATTTCTGGCTGGATTCTCCGGCGCTGATCCTGATCAAGCTGGGGGTGATCTTCTGGCTTGCGGCGTTCGCTTACCTCTGGACGCATGCGGCGCCGGCGGCAAGCTGGAGCTGGATTCGCCAGTTGGGCACGACTTCCCTGCTGGTTTATTGGGCGCACGTAGAACTGGTTTACGGGCGTTGGTTCTGGGCCTGGAAAGAGAACCTCACCCTCGCCCAGGTAGCGATTGCCTCGCTGGCCGTGGTGGCCTTGATGCTCGCTCTCTCCACGGCCAAAACCTGGTGGCAGAACAACGGCGCGCCGCCGGCGGCCGTCCAGTGGTTGATGGCGCGCCGGCTTCCCGCTCCCAGACGCGTCTCGGGCGACTGAACCTCAGATCCGGTTAAAAAATTCGACTGCCTTCTGAAGGCTCTTGTGCTGCTTGATGAAGGGCACCATCTTGGTCTCGCGGTCGTCGATCTCCTGCGCCCGCTTGAGAACTTCGGCGGCCTTTTCTTGCGGCACGACCACTACGCCATCCTCACCCGCCACGATAATATCGCCCGGCTTGATGGTGACCCCCGCGAAATTCACCGGCTGCTGCTTCGAAACCGAGGCATACCGCCCGACGGCCGTGGAAGGCGAGACGCTGCGGGCATAGACGGGAAGGCCCAGCGCGCGTAACTCAGCCAGGTCCCGCACGCCTCCATCCAGGATCATGCCCGCCATCCCGCGCGATTTCGCGGCGGTCCCCATCAGGCCGCCGATCGCGGCCACATCCAGGCCATCCTCCATGACGATCACGCCCACGTCGCCGGGCTTGGAGCTCTCGATCATCTCGACCGAATGCTTCACTGCCAACGCCGGGGTGGCCTTTTCGGCGGGAGCCTTCCGGACAAGCGCCGTCGCCGCCCGCCCGACAACCTGGCCGGCAACGAAGGGTCTCACGTCATGCGACAGGAAGCCGCGTTTGCCGACCACCTGATCGACGGCGTCGGATACCGACGCCACGGTGGTCTTCCGGAACCCGGCGATCAGCGGGTCCGCCGGCGCGGCTGCTTGCCGGGCCGCCTGAAAGCCCAGGGCCAAAAGGGCGGCGAACAAAGGAAAAATCGGGATCAAGAGCCGTTTCGTGCGCATAGGGCAATTGTAATGCAGCGCCGCCCTAAAGGGATTGGCGGCGAGCGTCGATAAACACAAGAGAAGATCGCTTCCATGCCGGCCGTGCTTGAAACGCCAACCAGTGAGCGCTCACGGTCGAAACCCTGGGCGGTTAAAAATCTGCCTCCGTTCCCGAGGATCGCTGTCGAGCTGCTGGAACTGCTTTCGCACGAAGATGTGGCCATCAAGAAGATCGTGGATCTGATCCATCTGGATCCCGCCTTCGCCGCCGAGGTGTTGCGGCTGGCCAACTCCGCGGTTTACGGCTTTCACGCCCGGATCGGCGAGCTGGATCGGGCGCTTGTGCTGCTTGGCGCCGAACGGGTCAAGGCATTATCCATGACGGTGGCCCTGCGCAAGTACGGAAATTGCAACCGTCAGAGCGAGGCCATCCACGCGTGCTGGCGACACAGCCTGGGATGTGCGGCAGCGGGTGTGGAACTGGCCCGCGCCTTCGAGCTCGACAGCGACCACGCCTACACGGCGGGGCTGCTTCACGATGTTGGAAGACTGGGCCTCCTGGTGGGCTTTCCCGAACAGTACGCGACACTGCTGGCGGTGACGGTCGAGCACGGATTCGATCCCATGGAGGTAGAGCGCGCCATGTTCGACCTGGACCACTGCGAGGCGGGGATGTGGCTTGCCAAAGATTGGAATTTTCCCGGTGTTCTTTGCGAAGTGATCGGCGAACATCATCGCAAGCCGGAGGATCGGGGGAGAAGCACCGAGCCAACGGGGTATGCGGTGTTGGTTCATTTCGCCTGCCGGCTTGCGGATAGTCTCGGATACATCGCGGCGCCGCCCAGACAGCCGGAGTCCGTGGCGGAAGTGCTGGCGGACCTTCCCGAGCCGGTGCGCGGCCGATTCCGGCTTGACCCGGAGCGGCTTGACGAGACGGTCCGCTGGCGGGTAGCCGCTATCGGCGACTAAGGCCTGTTTAAAAGAATATGTTCGTAATTATCGGAATTCTCGTAGTGATTTGCGCGGTCATCGGAGGCTTCCTGATGGCCGATGGGCACCTGGCTGTGCTCTGGCAGCCCAACGAGATCGTGATTATCGTGGGAGCCGCGGTGGGCACGCTGCTCATCGGAAATCCGCTCCCAATCATTCAAGGCATCTGGAAGGGTATCAGGAGCGTGTTCGTTCCCAGCCGGTTCACCAAAGCCTTTTACCTTGAAAACCTGAAGATGCTGAACCAGCTCTTCTCCTATGCCCGAAAAGAGGGCCTGGTGAGATTGGAGGTCGATGTGGAGGACCCGGTCCGGAGCCCGGTCTTCTCCAAATATCCTCAGTTTCTCAAGGATCATCATGCCGTTCACTTCATCTGCGACACTTTGCGGATGTCCATCAGCGGCGGGGTGGGCCACTATGAGTTGGACCAGATGATGGAACTGGACATGGAGACACATCATGTTGAGGCCGGAGCGCCAGTGGTGGCTTTGACAACCATGGCCGACGCGCTTCCCGGCCTGGGAATTGTGGCCGCGGTGCTCGGCGTGGTCATTACCATGGGCGCGCTCGGCGGGCCTCCCGAGGAGATTGGACATCACGTGGCTGCCGCGCTGGTAGGCACCTTCCTGGGAATTCTGTTGTGTTACGGAATCTTCGGACCGTTGGCCGCGAACATGAGCAAGCTGAACGATGCCGAAGCGCAGTATTACCAGTGCCTGCGCATAGGCATCATCTCCTTTGTCAAAGGTTCCGCTCCCATCCTGGCGACGGAGTTTGCGCGGCGAACCGTTCCGGCCACTCTGCGGCCGACATTTCAAGAGATGGAAAACGCGTGCAAGGGCCAGCCGGCGCCGGCCTGATGAAGCGCGAAGAGGTTAGCAAACGGGAATGGCCGAAGAAAACAGTTCTCCCCAAATTATCGTCGTAAAAAAAAGGCGAGGGCACGGCAAGCACCACCACGGCGGGGCCTGGAAAGTCGCCTATGCCGACTTCGTTACGGCCATGATGGCGCTCTTCATCGTGCTCTGGCTGCTGAGCAGCAGTGAAGAAGTGCAGAAAGCGGTAGGCGGATATTTTCAGGATCCCCTCGGCAACGGCAAGCTGCAAGGAAGCACCCATTCGGGCACCGGCGAAGGCATCCTCGCCAA
This sequence comes from Bryobacteraceae bacterium, assembly GCA_040902885.1. GTDB lineage: Bacteria > Acidobacteriota > Terriglobia > Bryobacterales > Bryobacteraceae > JBBDWK01. Next base: position 34,248 of record JBBDWK010000046.1, read on the forward strand.
AAAGGAGGATATGGACGAGCTGAAAGAGAAGCTGTTGAACGCTCTTCAAGTCATTCCGCAGTTTCAGAAGATGAAAGACCAGGTGCAGCTCAACGTCACCGGCGACGGATTGCGCGTGGAACTGCTGGAAACCGAGAAGGGACTGTTCTTCGAAAAGGGTAGCCCCGCGCCAAGCGAGCAGGGGCGGGAACTGCTGTTGCGTCTTTCCGAAGAACTATCCAAGCTGCCCAATAGCATACTGATCGAGGGGCACACGGACGCCATCCCTTACTCCGGCAAGGGCGAGTATTCGAACTGGGAGTTGTCTTCGGATCGGGCCAATGCCGCGCGCCGCCTGATGCAGGCGGCAGGGCTCCGGCAGAACCAGGTGATTCAGGTGCGGGGATTCGCGGATCAGAGCCTGCGCGACCCTGGAAATCCGACCAATCCCGCCAACCGCCGGATATCGGTCGTCATTCGCTATCAGACGCCTCCCGCCCAGACGCCTCCCGCCGAAAACGGCGCGCAGGCGGGCGGAAAGAAGTCCTCGGGGAAGACGGGAGTGGTCGCCCTGGTTGCGCGCCCCCCGGCGAGCCAACCTGCCAGCCCGGAAACTGTACAATAGCGGGTTCGTGCCCGGGCGCGCCCCGCGGCCAGGAACCCATGCCACTCCCGCAACTATCCGCCGAAGACCTGAAGCTGCTCGGCCAGTACGACACGCCGACTATCTGTAACGTCATCGAGCTGTTCGACGTTCGCCCGCGCAACGCCGGTTATATGGATGGGCGCATCCGCGCGTGCTTCCCCGAGATGCCGCCCATCGTGGGCTACGCTTCCACCGCCGCCATCCGCACGGCCTTTCCCAAGGCGGAAGGCGAGGTCTACTCGTCGCTCGACGAGCAGGCCGCGGCCTTCGCCGCGATTCCGGGGCCGCCCATTGTCGTGTTCCAGGACCTCGACGATCCTCCGGTGGCCGCCACCTTTGGAGAAATCATGTGCTCCACCTATCAGGGTTTTGGCGCGGTGGGGCTGATCACTAGCGGCGCGGCGCGGGACCTCGACCAGGTGCGCAAAATCGGCTTCTCCGCCTTCAGCGGCGGCGTCATCTGCTCGCACGGTTACAGTCACATCGTCTCCATCCACGGTCCGGTGCGCGTGGGCGGTGTGGCGGTGCATCCCGGCGACCTCTTGCACGCCGATGCCAATGGCGTCACCACCATCCCGCATGAAATCGCCTCGGATGTGGCCCAGGCTTGCGCCGGCTACATGGCGGCCGAGGCCGTGGTGCTCGATTTTCTCAAGACCGGCTCCAGGGACGTGAAGCGATTCTCGGACGCCCGCAAGGAGTCGCTGCGGCAGATCGCCGCGCTGGGCGAGAAGGTCCGCGGGAGGCGTGCTTCCGCCGGGTGAGATACTAAAACGAATGGCGACGACTTTGTCGTTGGAACAGGAAACAAACCCCTGGCTCGCGGCCGCGGCGCGCTTCGACGAAGCGGCGGAGCGTTTGAAGCTCGACGACGGGATGTGCAAGCTGCTGCGCACTCCCGTGAAGGAAGTCAGAGTCGCTATTCCGGTAGTCCTTGACGACGGACGCTTGGAGGTTTTCACTGGCTATCGTGTGCAGCACTCCATCGCGCGCGGCCCTGGCAAGGGGGGCATCCGCTTCGCGCCCGACGTCACCCTGGACGAAGTGCGCGCGCTGGCCTCCTGGATGACGTGGAAGTGCGCTGTGGTGAACATTCCATTTGGCGGCGCAAAGGGCGGGGTGATTTGCGATCCGAATCTGCTGTCCAGCGGCGAGCTGGAGCGCATCACGCGCCGTTACACCGCCGAACTGGGCGAGCTGCTGGGCCCGGAGCGCGATGTGCCCGCTCCGGATTTGAACACTAACGACCAGGTGATGGCCTGGATCATGGACACTTATTCCATGCACGCGCGCCACACCGTTACGGCGGTGGTTACCGGCAAGCCGCTCGAACTGGGCGGCTCCCGCGGCCGGCGGGAGGCGACAGGCAGGGGCTGCATGCTGGTCACGTTGCAGGCTCTCAAGCTGTTCAACCTGGAGCCGTCCGGCACGCGCGTCGTGATTCAAGGCTTCGGCAACGTGGGCGGGATGGCCGCGCAGCTTATGGCGCAGGCGGGATTCCGGGTGGTTTGCATCATCGAGTACAATGGCGCGGTGTACAACCGGAACGGCCTCGACATCCCCGCGCTGATGGAGCACAAGAAGGAGACCGGCTCCATTCTCGATTTCCCCGAAAGCGAGAATATGGATCGCGACGAGGCGCTGGAACAGGAGTGCGAAGTCCTTCTTCCCGCGGCCACCGAGAACGTGATCACCACGCGCAACGCCCCGCGGCTGCGCTGCAGAATTCTGTGCGAAGGCGCCAACGGCCCCACCACCGCGCTCGCCGACGAGATCCTGATGGACAAGCGGATTTTTGTCATCCCCGACATCCTGGCCAACGCGGGAGGCGTGACCGTTTCGTATTTCGAATGGGTGCAGGACCGCCAGGGCTTCTTTTGGAACGAGCAGCTCGTCAACGACCGTCTGGCCGAGATCATATTGGCCGGTTTCGACGGCGTGGTCGGCTATGCCGGCAGGCATCGGGTGAATAACCGCACAGCGGCGTACATGCTCGCGCTTGACCGCGTGGCCATCGCCATTAAACTTCGGGGAATCTACGCCTGATGTCCGCCGACGCCTCCACGCCGCTGATGCGGCAATATCACTCCATCAAGCAGCAGGTTCCCCAGGCGCTGCTGATGTTCCGGCTGGGCGACTTTTACGAGCTGTTTCACGACGACGCCGTCACCGCCGCCCGTGAGCTGGAGATCACGCTCACCGCCCGGAACAAGGACAAGGGCGCGGGCGTGCCCATGTGCGGCGTGCCCTACCACTCCGCCGAAGGTTACATCGCGAAGCTCATTCAGAAAGGCTATCGTGTGGCGGTGTGCGATCAGATGGAGGTTCCGGGCCGGGGCACAAAACTGGTGAGGCGCGAGATTACGCGCATCGTCACGCCCGGAACGGCCACCGACGCGAATCTCCTGCGCTCGCACGAGAACAACTACCTGGCCGCGGTGGCGCCGCTCGACGGCCGTGTGGGGCTGGCTCATGTGGACGTATCGACGGGCGAGTTTCACGCCACGGAAGTCGAAGCGGCGGAGCTGCCGTCCGCCCTGGAGCAGATCAATGCCCGCGAGGTGCTGGCGCCGGCCGGGCTGCCGCTTGTGGCGGCGCGCGGACCGCTGGTTACCGAGCTTGAAGAGTGGATCTTCAGCTTCGATTACGCCGACCGCGCCCTGCGCGAGCACTTCGGGCTGCTGACGCTGGACGGCTGCGGCCTGGCCGGCAGGCCGGCGGCGGTGCGCGCCGCCGGCGCCCTGCTGCACTATCTGCGCGAGACGCAGCGCGCGGCGCTCGACCATCTCGACCAGCCGTCGCACTACCGGCGCGCGGACAGCATGGTGCTTGACGCTTCCACCACGCGCAACCTGGAACTGGTGGAGCCGCTTTTCCCCGAAGAAGGCTACCCCCTGATCCGCGTGCTCGACCTGACGCTCACCGGGATGGGCGGCCGTCTGCTGCGCCGGCGTCTGCTTGCGCCGTCGCTCGACCGCCAGGAGATTGAGGGGCGTTTGGACGCGCTCGGAAGCTTGGCGGGCGATGCGATTCTGCGGGCCGAGCTGCGCGGCGAGTTGAAGAGCGTGCTCGATCTCGAACGGCTGCTCGCCAAGGTCACCCTGGGGTCGGCCGGCCCGCGCGATCTGCTGGCGCTGGGCCGCTCGCTCGAACGGGTGCCCGCGCTGAAACGCTGCTTCGAAGCGCGCGACAGCGCGCGGATCGCCGCTCTCCGCGCACGCATCCACGACCGGCTGGACGAGGTGGCCGAAGCACGCGATGCCATTCTTGCGGCGCTGGCCGACGAGCCGCCAGTCAATCTCTCCGACGGCGGCGCAATCCGCGATGGCTACAACCAGGAGCTTGACGAGCTGCGCGGCCTGAGCCGCAACGGGCGCGAGCATATCGCCGCGATCGAAGCCCGCGAGCGTTCGCGCAGCGGCATACAATCGCTCAAGGTCCGCTTCAATAACGTCTTCGGATATTACATCGAGATCTCGAAGGCCAACCTGCACCTGGTCCCGCCGGATTACGAGCGCAAGCAGACGCTGGTGAACGCCGAGCGCTACACTACTCCGGAGCTGAAGGACTACGAGCGCAAGGTGCTGGACGCCGAGGACAAAATTCTCACCCTGGAAAGGGAGGTCTTCGGCCACGTGCGGCAGATCGCCGCCTCGCACGCGCAAGCCATCCGGGGAACCGCCGCGGCGATTGCCGAGCTGGACGCGACCGCCGCGCTCGCACAGGTGGCCGCCGAGAACCGCTACGTGCGGCCCGTCTTCTCCACAACCGGCGAGATGCGCATCGTGGCGGGGCGTCACGCGGTGATCGAAAAGCTCGCCGAGGCGGAACGCTTCATTCCCAACGACCTGTATCTGAACTCGGAGAACCACCGCCTCGCCCTGATCACCGGTCCGAACATGGGCGGAAAATCGACCTACCTGCGGCAGGCCGCGCTCATCGCCATTCTCGCCCAGATGGGTTCGTTCGTCCCGGCGGAAGCGGCCGAGCTGCCGCTGATCGACCGCGTCTTCACGCGTATCGGCGCCTCCGACAACCTCTCGCGCGGCCGCTCCACGTTCATGGTCGAGATGACCGAGACGGCCGTCATACTGAACACCGCCACCGATTGCAGCCTGATCGTCCTCGATGAAATCGGGCGCGGAACAGCCACACACGACGGGCTGGCGCTTGCCTGGGCGGTGGTGGAGTTCCTTCACGACCGCACGCGCGCCAAAACGCTCTTCGCCACGCACTATCACGAACTGACCGAGCTTGCTGGGCAGTTGGAGAGCGTGCGCAACCTCCGCGTCTCGGTAAAGGAAGCCGGCGAGCGCATCATCTTTCTGCGTAAGGTGGAGCCGGGCAAAGCCGACCGCAGCTACGGCATTGAAGTAGCGCGTCTGGCCGGGCTGCCGCGCGAAGTCATCGGACGTGCGCGCGAGGTATTGAAGCTGCACGAACGCTCGGAACGCGCCGCTCGCGCCGAGCTGGCCCCGCCCGCGCGCTCGGAACCCATTCAGATACGCCTCTTCGAGCCGCTGACGCACGCCATCGCCGAGCGCATTCGCGGCGTCAACGTGGACGAGCTGCGGCCCATCGAAGCGCTGCAACTACTCGGCGAGCTGCAGGAGGAATTGAAGCGCGCGTGCGTGTAGCGGGCATCATGAGCGGGACCTCGCTCGATGGCATCGATGTGGCCATCGTGGACATCGAAGGACGAAAATTCTCGACGGCCGGCTTCCACACCACGCGCTATCCCGCCGCGCTGCGCCGGGCCATTCTCGAAATTTCAAACGCGGCCACCACGACGGGCGCCATCTCGCGCCTCAACTTCCGCCTGGGCGAGGAGTACGCGGAGGCGGTGCGCGAAACCTGCCGCCGGACGCGCGTGCCTCTGTCGTCTCTTGAATTGATCGGCTCGCATGGGCAGACCGTCTACCATGAGAGCCGCTCGAACACGCTGCAGATCGGCGAAGCGGCGGTGCTCGCCGAGCGCCTCGGCCTGCCCGTGGTGTCCGACTTCCGGCCGCGCGACATCGCGGCGGGCGGCGCCGGCGCTCCGCTGGTTCCCTTCGTCGACTATTTGCTCTTTCGTCATGCCAGGCGCGGACGGGTTGCGCTCAACATCGGCGGCATCGCCAACCTGACGGGTATCCCGCCCGATGGAGATGCCAGGGACGCGATCGCCTTCGACACCGGGCCGGGCAATATGGTGATGGACGCGCTGATTTCCGAATTCACCGGCGGCCGGAGCCACTTCGACCGCGGCGGGCGCGTTGCGGCACGCGGATCGGTGAACCGGAAGCTGCTGAAAGATCTGCTGGCGGACCCCCACTACCGTGCGAAGCCGCCGAAGAGCGCGGGCCGGGAGCAGTATGGCACGGAGTTTATCGAGCGCCTGAAGTCATCCGGAGCCTCGCTGCCCGACCTGGTCGCAACCGCAACCGTTCTCACCGCGGCGACCATCGCCGCGGGCATCGAGCGCTTCGTGCGCCCGAAGATGCCGGTGGACGATCTGATCGTCTCGGGCGGCGGCGCGCACAACCCCCGGATCATGGCCCAACTGGCAGCCTATCTGCCGGGAGTGACGCTCGCGGCATCGGACGAGTTCGGCATCTCGGCGGATGCAAAGGAAGCCATCGCCTTCGCGATTCTGGCCTACGAAACCTGGCGCGGCCGGCCGGGTAATCTGCCCTCCGCGACAGGGGCCAGGCGTCCTGTGATCTTGGGCAAGATCACGCGCGTTTGAACTCACCGCCAGTGGTGCGGCCCCATAAGCGTTAACTTCGGCTGCGGCGGGCGCGGACCAAGCCAAGAATGCCGATGCCCGCGCCCAGCAGAAGCATGCTGGACGGTTCCGGAACGGCCGAAGGCGTGACGTTCGTCATCGTCAACGATGCGGTGCCGGTGTCGAGGAGAATTTGAAGCGGGAAGCCGGCCGGATCCCCTGCATCGAAGATCGGACTGAGAGTAGAAATCGTCCACTGCGCGACCGAGTCGCATCCGGCAGCCGCGAAGTCGAAGCCCGTCTGGTCGCCAACCCCGTTTCCGAACGTGCCGCCGATGCCCGCGCAGTCCGGCGAGGTGAGGTTGAGACCCGCGAACTGCGACCAGGCAGGGCCGGTCGGGAAGTTGATGCTCGACGCAAAGCCGCCGGTCAGCAAGTAATTGAAGCCGTAGACGAACGGTGGGTCGGTCCAGGCTCCGCTGAAAATCGTCGGGAAAACCCACTCCGGCACACCCGTATCCGGATTGACGTTGATCACGGGAACGATTGGATTGTCCGGCGCCCCGCCGAGTTCAATATCGCCCTCCGCCTCCATGCCAAAGCTCTGGATAAGAGCGAAAAAGTCGCCGGCGAACGGCAGGATCGTGTCCGTCGTGCCGGTTAAGCAGCAGCCCCCGATCGACGTATCCTGAATTACGTTAACGTCTCCGGCAGTGGCGAATCCGGAGAGATCCCCCAACTCGAATCCGCCGTTAAAAACCGGCGATCCGTTCAGCAGAATCTGGTCCACGCCCACGAACGAGTTATACAGCGTGTCGCCCGTATTCGACGCGCCGATCGCGAAAATGGCGTTGTCCGAATTCAGTATGACGTTTGTCGACTGCCATCCGGTGAACCCGTAATCTCCTACTTCAACACCAAAGTCGTTGGTGGACGCCAGCGCATTCAGACCTCCATTGACGACAAACCAGGATGGGTCGGAAAACGGGACATAGTCCGTGGCTTTGTGGGCCCACCGGAAGGACAACGTATCCCCCGCGTTGTTGCCCAGATTCATCCTCAACGCGGCGCCGTTCGTGCTGTCAAAAGTCAGGTTGAGGGTTCCCGAGGGCAGTCCCAGGAACAGGTCGAGTGGAGAAGCATGGATGCACGGAATTGTAAGGATTCCCAGCAGAGAGAGCTTGAGTAATTCAACCTTCATTTCACCTCCGAGTTATGCCCGCACAACGCGGGTCTTCAGCATGTGTCCGGACGATTCTTTGCGCTGGAACTTCATTTGTCCGGTCTGTTGCGAGTATATAAACGGCACTTAATCCCGTCAATGTAAAACCAGGGCTTAAGGGTATAGGACCATCGACTTGTCTGCCTAAAAGTACTGTACGTATTGGGCGCGGCATGGAATCGCGCGCACATTCCCCGCATCTCTTTGAGAGGGTTAATTTTCCCGCTCGGAACGTCCTCGATTTGGTAAAATTAAGAGAGTCAATTTCCCACTATGGCAGACCAGGAAAATCCGCCTCAGGGCCCCCCTACGCAGATGCCCCTTCCGGGCGACGGAAACCGGGATAACAATCTCGTTCCCATCAACATCGAAGACGAGATGCGTAAGTCCTATCTCGATTACGCCATGAGCGTGATCGTGGGACGCGCGCTGCCCGATATCCGCGACGGCTTGAAGCCCGTCCATCGCCGCATTCTGTTTGGAATGCACGAGATGGGCCTGACGTCCAACCGCCCGACCCGCAAGTGCGCCAAGATTGTCGGCGAGGTGATGGGGAAGTACCATCCGCACGGTGACGCGCCGATCTACGATTCGCTCGTGCGCATGGCCCAGCCGTTCAACATGCGCTACCCGCTCGTGGAAGGGCAGGGCAACTTCGGCTCGGTGGACGGCGATCCTCCGGCGGCCATGCGGTACACCGAAGCGCGGCTGGCGCGCATCTCGACCGGACTGCTGGACGATATCGACAAGGACACTGTCGATTTCCGCCCGAACTTCGACGAAAGCGAAGCCGAGCCGGAAGTGCTGCCCACACGGGTGCCGAACCTGCTGGTAAACGGCTCTTCCGGCATCGCTGTCGGCATGGCCACTAACATCCCGCCGCATAACCTCACGGAGATCGTCAACGCGCTGGTGATGCTGATCAACGACCCGCAGACGCCGCTCTCGAAGATCATGGAAGCCGTCCAGGGGCCGGACTTTCCCACCGGCGGTTTCATCCTGGGACGGAACGGCATTCTGGACGCCTTCACACGGGGACGCGGCCAGCTCAAGCTGCGCGCCCGCGCCGCCATTGAGCGCATGGGCAAGGACCGCGAGCACATCATCGTCACCGAGATCCCTTACCAGGTCAACAAATCGCGCCTGATCGAGCACGCCGCGTCTCTGGTGAACGAGAAGAAGATCGAAGGCATTTCGGAAATTCGCGACGAAAGCGACCGCGAAGGCACGCGTATCGTCTTCGAGCTGAAGCGCGGCGAGCAGGCCGAGGTCATTCTCAACAGTCTCTACAAGTACACGCAGCTTCAGATCAGCTTCGGCGTCATCATGCTGTCCATCGTCAACGGGCAGCCCCGCGAGCTGGGCCTCCTCGACTGCCTGAAGCTCTTCATCGAGCACCGCGTCGATGTCGTGCGCCGCCGCACCCACTACGAGCTTCGCAAGGCGCGCGAGCGCGAGCATCTTCTGATGGGTTTTCAAAGGGCGCTCGAGCACATCGACGAAGTGATCCGGCTGATCCGCGCCTCGCGCACGCCCCGTGAAGCGCGCGACTCCCTGATTGGCGCATTCGAGTTCAGCGAACGGCAGGCTCAGGCCATCATCGAGCTGCAGCTCCAGCGCCTAACCAACATGGAGCAGCAGAAGATTCTTGACGAGCTGGTGGAGATTCAGAGGCGCATCGGCGAGTACCTGGAGATCCTGGGTTCGGAGACAGTGCTGCGCCGGCTGATCGTGGGCGAGCTCAAGGAGATCCAGAAGAACTTCGGCGACGAGCGGCGCACCGAAATTATCGAGGACACCGGCGAGATCCTGCTCGAAGATCTGGTGCCCGTGGAAGACGTGGTCGTTACGGTGACTCACGAGGGCTACCTGAAGCGCACCACCGTGGACACCTACCGCCGGCAGTTGCGCGGAGGGCGCGGGCGCAGGGGCATGGGCACGCGGGTCGAGGACTTCCTGGAGTACGCGATCATCGGCTCCACGCACAGCTACCTGCTGATCTTCACCAATCAGGGCCGGGTCTACTGGCTCAAGATTTACGAGATCCCGGACGCCTCCACCACCGGCAAAGGCAAGAACATCTCGAACCTGATCAATCTGCAGCCGGGCGAATCCGTGAAGGGGTTCCTCCCCGTGCGCGAGTTCGTGGCCGGCCAGTACGTGGTCATGGCGACCCGCCGCGGCGTCATCAAAAAGTGCGAGCTGACCGTGTTCGACAACCCGATGGCGCGGGGCATCATCGCGCTGGGCCTGGACGAGGGAGACGAGTTGATTGCGGCGCGCCTGGCGGGCGGCGACAACTTCGTCTTCATCGGCACCTACCGGGGCAAGGCGATCCGCTTCCATGAATCGAATGTCCGCGCCATGGGCCGGCCGGCCCGCGGCGTCACCGCCATGAAGCTCGAAGAAGGCGACTACCTGGTGGGCATGGAGCTCGTCGAGAAAGGCGATGTGATTCTCTCGATCTCCGAGCGCGGCTTCGGCAAGCGCACCTCCCTCGCGGACTACCGTTTGACCGCCCGGGGAGGCAAGGGCGTGATCAACATGAAGACCACCACGCGGAACGGCAACGTGGTAGCTATCCTCTCGGTAAAGGAGGATTCGGACCTCATGATCGTCACCAAGGAAGCCCAGTTGATCCGCATCGAATCGAACGAAATCCGCAAGGCCGGGCGCTCGACTCAGGGGGTGCGGCTGGTGCGCATGGACGATTCCGACCGTGTGACCGCCGCGTGCGTCATCCCCGACGAAGAGCCGGGAGACGAGGACAAACCCAACGGGCAGGGGAACCTGCTCCTTCAATAAACGAGTTGCCGTATCCGCCGCTGGCCGTTTTGAGAATCGCCGCCATCATCGCTCTCGCGGCCGCGCTTCCGGCGCAGACCGACGACCTCGCCGCGAAGTCGCGGGCCGCCAAACAGGCCATGAACGAGGGCCGCTTTGCGGAGGCGGTCCAGCTTTATACAGAGCTTACGCGCGCGCTCCCGGATAATCCCGGCCTGAGAATGAACCTGGGACTGGCGCTGCATTCGGCCGGGCGTTTCCGTCCCGCCATCGAGCAGTTCCACGCCGTCCTCAAGACCCAGCCCAATCTGGCTCCCGCCCATCTGCTGCTTGGCCTGGCGCATCTCAAACTGGGCGAGCCGGCACGCGCGGTGGCGCCGCTCGCACGCGTTCTCGATCTCGACCCCGAAAACAAGATCGCGCTGCTGGAGTTGGGCGACGCGCAACTCTCCCTTGGGCGTCCCGAACGGGCGGCGCCGCACTTCGAGAAGCTGACCCGGCTCGACCCTTCAAACGCCAAAGGCTGGCACGGTCTCGGCCTGAGCCACGGCGCGCTCTCTCGCCGCGCTTTTGACCGGCTGGAAAAGACGGCGCCGCAATCGGTCTGGTGGTACATGCTGCTGGCGCAGTCCAAGGCCGAGCAGGAGCAGTTTCGCACGGCTTTCTACCTGTACCGCAAGGCGCTCGAAGCCGGCCCGGACGTGCCCGGCATCCACGGCGCGCTGGCCGGAATATACCGGAAGACCGGCCATGCCGATTGGGCCGAGATCGAGGAGCTGCGCGAGCTTCAGGTTGCAAAACCGGGTCCTCGGCCGCCCGCGCCCTACCAGGAGGCAGTCGCGCACAGCCGCCAATCGCTCGAAGCGTTCGCCCGTCTCGGCCAACTGCCCCCCACTCCGGAAATCCACGAGCTGCTGGCCGAGGCGCACCGCATTCAGGGCCGGCACAAAGAGTCCATCCGCGAGCTGGAGGCCGCGCTGCGCCTAGCCCCCAAGTCGTTGCGTCTACGCCAGGAGCACGCGCGGTCGCTATGGCTGAACCGCGACTACGATGCCGCCCTGCCGGCGCTCGAAAAACTTCTTGCCGCCAACCCGCGCTCGCCCGAGAACAGCCATCGCCTTGGCGATACGCTGCTGGAGCTGCAACAGTTTGAAAAAGCCGTGCCGCACCTGGAGCGCGCCGTGCAGCTCAAGCCCGATTTCGCGGAGGCGCATGCATCGCTGGGCCGCGCGTACATGCGATTGGGATCGTTTGAAAAGGCCGTGCCGCACCTGAAGGCGGCTCTGCCGATGGACGAAGATGGCAGCCTCCATTTTCAGCTTGCGCGCGCGCTCGAGCGCAGCGGCAAGTCCGACGAAGCGGCGCAGGCCATGGCCGGATTTCAGGAGATTACGAAGGCCGTGGAAGCCCGCAAGGAAGGCCTCGATCGCGAGCGACAGATTACCGCGCCTTGAATCGCTGGCGTAAATGCGGTCCCCTTCCGATCTGATAAGATCGGTCCTTATGCCCGAAAATCGCGATTACCCGCCGTCGCCCGACTTCGTGAGGCAAGCCCGCGTTCAAGGAATGGATGCCTACCGCGAGCTGTATCGAAGAGCCGGGGAGGACCCGGAAAAGTTCTGGGGAGAGCTGGCCGAAAAGGAGATTTTTTGGTTCGAGAAATGGTCGCGCACCCTCGAATGGAACCCGCCCTTTGCGAAGTGGTTCGTGGGAGGGAAGACCAACGTCTCGTACAACTGCCTGGATCGCCATCTCTCGACGCCCCGGAAGAACAAAGTCGCCATCCTGTGGGAGGGCGAGCCCGGCGACCAGCGGATGATTACGTACCAGGAACTGCACCGGCTGGTTTCGCGCTTCGCGAGCGTGCTTAGGGATCGGGGCTTCCGGACCGGCGACCGGGCGATCATTTACATGCCGATGGTGCCCGAGCTGCCCATCGCCATGCTGGCTTGCGCGCGCCTAGGCATCATCCACAGCGTGGTGTTCGGGGGATTTTCCTCTGAAGCGCTGAAGGCCCGTATTCAGGACCTGGACGCGCAAGTGGTCATCACGGCCGACGGCGGTTGGCGGCGCGGTAAAGAGGTGAAGCTCAAGCCGGCCGTGGACGAAGCGCTCCTCGACTGCCCATCGATCCGCGAAGTGATCGTCTACAAGCGCACCGGCAGCGAGCTGGAGATGAAGGCCGGCCGCGATTTCTGGTGGCACGAGCTGGATGAGTGCGCAAAGGACGACTGCCCGGCCGAGCCGCTCGATTCCGAAGCGCCGCTGTTCGTTCTCTACACCTCCGGCACCACCGGCAAGCCCAAGGGCATCGTACACACCACCGGCGGCTACATCCTGCAGACCACCATGACGATGAAGTGGGTCTTCGACCTGAAGGAGGAAGACACCTACTGGTGCGCGGCCGACGTCGGCTGGGTAACCGGCCACAGCTACATCGTCTACGGGCCCCTCTCGGCTGGAGCGACGAGCGTCATGTACGAAGGCGCGCCCGATTTCCCCGAGCCCGACCGCTTCTGGCGCGTGGTGGAGAAGTACCGCGTCAACATCTTCTATACCTCGCCAACCGCCATCCGTGCCTTCATACGGCAGGGCGACCAGTGGCCGAACCGCCACGATATGTCCAGCCTCCGTCTGCTGGGTTCAGTGGGCGAGCCGATCAATCCGGCGGCATGGGAGTGGTATTACAAGGTGATCGGCAAGGAGCGGTGCCCCATCGTGGACACCTGGTGGCAGACCGAGACCGGCTCCATCCTGATTGCGCCCATCCCCGGGGCGGTTCCCGCGAAGCCTGGGTCGGCGACGCTGCCCCTGCCTGGCATTCTGGCGGATGTGGTGGACTTGGCCGGCAACCCGGTGGAGACGAACCGCGAAGGCTTCCTGGTTGTGCGCAAACCCTGGCCGAGTATGTTCCGCACCCTATGGGGCGATCCGAAACGGTACGACGAGCAGTACTGGCAGCGCATTCCCGGCAAGTACCTGACGGGCGACGCCGCGCGCCGCGATGCCGACGGCTACTTCTGGGTGCTGGGACGCGTGGACGACGTGATGAACGTCAGCGGCCATAGGCTGAGCACCATGGAACTGGAGTCCGCGCTGGTCCGCCATCCGGCCGTTGCCGAGGCGGCCGTGGTGGGCAAACCTCACGAGATCACGGGGCAGTCCGTGGCGGCTTTCGTGACGCTGAAGAAAGGCGAGTGGGACCACGATAAGCTTGGGGTCGAACTGCGCCAGTGGGTGGCGCGCGAGATCGGCAGCTTCGCGAAGCCCGAGCAGATCCGATTTACGGACAGCCTGCCTAAGACGCGCAGCGGAAAGATTATGCGGCGTCTGCTGCGTGAAATCGTGACCAACAACTCGGTGACTGGCGACGTGACTACTCTCGAAGATCTAGGGGTGCTTTCGCGTCTCGCCGCCCAGCACGACGACGAGACGTAGTCAGCCGCGAGTCCGCCTACGCCGCAGGGCGTAGCCGAAGGCCCAGAATGCGCCAGCCCCGATCATCAGCAGGGCGCTGGATGGCTCCGGCACCGCGGCGCTGATGAGGAAATTCGAAGCAGTGAACGTCGGGATTGCGTCGCGGCCGGGCTGACCGGCAAGGTTGATCATGCGAGCAAGAATCTTCAGGTCGGCGGTGGCGTCGTCCAGATTTGTCGAATGCACAAGCCGGGGCAAGTCCAGACCGCTGTTGAAGTAAATGAAGAAGCCCGGACCCGGCGACATGATTTGGCCCGCGATCAGGGTTGCAGCGTTACCGGCGCCGAATGGTGTTATCGGATCGGCGTCGTTGTCAAAGGTTTGCAGCACGACCACGTTCACGCCGCTGGTTGGCAGATTGGTTACCACATCGTTAGCGAAGAGAACCGAATCTCCCACGCCGAAAACGGTGGGGTGGAACGAGAAGAAGTCCGATAGAATCGAAAAGGTGATGAAAGGTTCGCCACCCACAACTTGTCGTCCTGGCGTGATTAACGCATCGGATCCTGCGAACGGATCAGTGTCGAAGCGGAACGCAGCTGCATTTGCGGTTGCGTTGAGGGTCAAAACGGCAGCCGCGACATAAAGCGTAGAGCAACGCATTTCGTTACCTCTTAGATGTGGTTTTTGTGCACGAACAGATACATAATCCGATGCATGCGAGCAGCGTGTCAAGCTGTTAGATAACTTACTGTTAGATAACTCACCATTGAACCTGCCAGCCACGTTGGTCTGCACGAGCTTCGACGGGGCCAAGCGCGGCAAGGCTCCCCGAATCTCACCGGCCAGCAGCGGCTCCCGGGCGTGCTCAGCGACGCTGGAGTCCGGACACAGACAGTGGCGCATCGCTGCCAGGTTCGCCCGGTCATGCGGTTCGGCACGCCTTAAGATGAGATGCTCCACGGCCACATCACCCTTTGCTTTCCCCCTATCCGGTTTTGAGCAACTGTGAATTTCTTGGCTGGCCACTCGCTTCCGTCGATGAAAATGAGCTTCACGTAGACGAACTTCGAAGAGACCGGAACCTTCACAAATATCTCGTCGTCGTCGCTGATTCCAGGGGCGCCAGGGCCAGACCAATCCGGAACGAAATGAACCAGTTTGGAGAGCGACTCATCGTCCACGGAATATCGGATCTCCTTGAAGCCGTTCTTGTACGACAACAGATGACTGAAGTACAGAAGCACCTCTCCTTCGTAATCGCGAAATGCAACCCAGGAGTTTTCGGTTACTGCCAGGACTTCCTTGGTCCACGCCACAAGCTGCTCTCGCGCATCAAAGGTGAGGGTATAGGGACCGTTATCGCCGCCAGTCGAATCCGTATACTTTACAAGGAGGGTACGCTTGCCTTGCAGGTGCGGGATCTCCACGGAATACCTGGGAGCCGGTAGACCTGTCTTTCGGTCACGATATTGTGAATGCCCCGTGCTTTTGAATGCCTCCTCGTCGGCGAACCTATAGAAGATTTCCTTGACAGGCTGATCTGCAATAATGTCAAACGTCAACATCCAACCCGAATTACCAATCGAGCTATGTACTGTAACAGGCTCTAAGTCTTGCCCGACTGCCTTAGGATGATCGAGCCAGTCTTCAGCGTAATAAATTGATGCACCGCCCAGAACCGCGATCGGTGCGAGCAGCAAAACCGCCCGGCGTGCTAACGTCCTTCTTCGGCGGCGTCGGGCCTCGCTGACCGCCGCGACAATCTCTGCGGCCGGGTCGCCTTGGGGCCGCAGGACCGTCACCCCGCGAAGGTAGGGAGGCAGAATGTCCAGATCCACCTCGGTAACGATAACGGGTAGCACATGGCCCGAAGGACTGTTCCACTTGTGCTGGGCGATCGCAAGCTCCGTTAGGGCGTAACTGCCGTGTGACACGGATTCGGGACTTACCAAAAAGATAAAGAGATTGCATCCTTGGACCGCCTCCCGTATGCGCAAATCGTAGCCTTCACCGGCAGGCAGCGACGCACGGTCAAAAAATACTGAGTGGCCTTCATCCCGCAGGCTATACGCAAGCCGCTCAGCAAGTGTGAACTCGGGTGAAGAATAGGAAACGAAGACTTTCATAGCGACAGCGGGGGATTTCCCAACTTCAATGATGCAGGCATCAGAACCTCAGCGGAGAACGACCTGTCCGCGCGGTGAAATCGCTCATGGCACACCAGCCGGCGACAGGGAAGACCGCGCTCGTTAGGAATGCTATCACAAGTCTGAAACCCCGCCCTTCGATTCGCCGTCGGCTCAAAGGCACAGGATCTCGCCGGCGACTGCTCGGGATCGAGCGGGGCCGGCAGGTGGAACTGGGCATCGCCCGAGCTCCGTCGTCGCATCGCATGCGGCTGTAGTACGCGCCGGAACGGTATGAGATGTTCAAGAATAAGGAGGACGGCCGCATCAAGGTGGTGTTGCGGCCATAGGAATAGCGGCGCCCTCAGGCCCGTATCAGCTCGTGGTCAACACTACTCCCTGGCCGGGACGTCAGAGACTCCGGTTGCCCCTGCACGCTTCGCGTGGCGAACGAAGGAACGGTCGAAGGAAACGAAAATGGCGCCGGGCGGCCTGCTGCTCAAGTGCATGGCGTCGGCAAGCTCGATTCCGTGGGCCGTAAGTGTAAGAGCGGTTGCCACCGACGATTCATCCTCAGTGTGCACGTTTTTAAGGCCGAGCAATTTGGTGAACGCATCGCGAATGGCGCTCTCCTCAAATCCGTACAGGCTGCGCAGGACCCAGCCTGTTTCAAGCAATACCGTTTTCGCGATCCAGATTGGCCCGGCTGCAAACAGAGACCGTGCGGCTGCGGCCTGTTTTGGATCGTCCCCGGTCAGCAGCCGGACCACGACATTAGTATCGACCGCGGTCATGACGCCGAATCACCTCGCGCCCAATGGCGGTACGCATCTGCGCGGGCGTTTTCGTTTTGCGTTTTGACCGCAGACAGCCGGCGACCTCGTCGAGACCGGCTTCGGGGAAACGGCCGGCGGGACGCAGCAGAATTCCATCCCCCGTTTCTTCGACGGTGAACTCAGTGCCCGGTCCCCAGGCTCGGGAAGTACGTATGCTCCTGGGCAGCACGATCTGCCCCTTGGTAGACAGCTTGGTAGTTTCCATCGGTAAGACTTCAGTAAGATTATCGCACAAATAGATTCTCTGTACGCCGTGGGCCGCTCGGCGGGCATGAAGTTCGTTGTCAGCATTTACCAGGACGAAGACGGTGCGTCCGTCATGCTCACCGACGCGTGGCCAGCGGCGTTCGGGGCATTGATTGCTTCTGCCGCACGCCGTAAACTTCCGAAGTTCGCGACATAAACAAAACCACAAAACAATGCAAGCCCTACCGGGTGAACTTCGTCGCTTCTCGCGCCGCGTGCCGTTCCAGCGCCAGCTCGATCAGCCGGTCGAGCAACTGGGGGAATGGCAAGCCGCTGTGCTCCCACATCCTGGGGTACATGCTGATCGAAGTGAAGCCCGGCATGGTGTTGATCTCGTTGATGTAGAACTGCCTGGACGACTCTTCCAGCAGGAAGTCCACGCGCGAAAGGCCCTCGCAGCCCATCGTGCGGTAGCACTCCACCGCGAGCCGGCGCAACTCTTCAGTCTGCTCGGGTTCGAGCGGGGCCGGCAGGTGGAACTGAGCCTGGTCGAGGATGTATTTGTCCTCGTAATCGTAAAATTCCCGCGAGGGCAGAACTTCGCAGGGCAGCGAAGCTACGGGCTCGTCATTGCCCAGCACAGAGCATTCGAACTCACGCCCCGCGATCGCCCGCTCCACGATAATCTTCCGGTCGTATTGTGCTGCCAGATCCACGGCAACCTTCAGATCCTCGCAGGTGCGCGCCTTCGAGATCCCCACCGACGATCCGAGATTGGCGGGTTTCACGAACATCGGATACGAAAGTTCCCGGCAATGCTCGTCGTAGTCGAGGCGCTCGCGGTACAGCGTCACCCATTCCACCACGGGAAGCCCGCGCTCGCGGCACAGCCGCTTCATCACTTCCTTATCCATCGAAGCCGAAGAGGCGAGCACGCCGGGGCCGACGTAGGGCAGATTGGCCAGCTCGAGCAGGCCCTGAATGGTTCCGTCCTCTCCGAATGTCCCGTGGAGCACCGGAAAGACAACGTCGATTGCGCTGTTCGCCCCCGGTTCCGGCACGATCGGGCGCGGCGACCACTTGCCATCCTTATTGATGAAATACGGCAGGATATGGTATTTCTCCGCATCTAGTCCTTCCATGATCGACTTGGCCGAGCGTAGAGAGATCTCATGCTCGCCGCTCCGGCCGCCGTAAATGACCGCCACGCGCATCTTCATAGAATTCGCTTTCCGAAGGCCGATGTCACCATTCCCACCGCAAGATCGGCCGTCCGGTTGACCTCGTCGATCACCGGGTTCACTTCCACCACTTCCATGGATGCCATGCGCCCGCTGTCGCACACCATCTCCATCGCCAGGTGTCCCTCGCGGTAAGTGGCCCCGCCTCGCACCGGAGTCCCGACCCCCGGGGCTTCCTTCGGATCGAGGAAGTCCATATCGAGCGAAAGATGGAATCCGGCGGTGGGGGGGCCGCCGGCGCCGCAGGCGATGCGGATGGCCTCTTCCATCACCCAGCGCATGCCGCGCTCGTCGATATCGCGCATGGTAAAAACGCGCATGCCCGACTGCCGCACCTGAGGCCGCTCCATCGCATCCACATCGCGCAGGCCGACCAGCGCGACCTGGGCGGGGTTCACCTTGGGAGAGTAGCCGAAAAGCCCGGTAAGCTCGGGCGGACCCGAGCCGATGCAGCAGGCGAGCGGCATGCCATGCACGTTGCCGCTGGGGCTGGTCTCGGGCGTGTTCATGTCGGCGTGCGCATCAATCCAGATCAGGCCCATGGTCTCGCCTTTGCGGCGGAAGTGCTCGGACATGCCCGCAACGGTGCCCATGGCCACCGAATGATCGCCGCCCAGCACCAGCGGCCCGGCGCCCTTGTCCGCCGCTTCGAGCACCACCTCCGCGAGCCTCCAGCAGGCCTGGGCAATCTGCGGAAGATACTTCGCCCGCTCCGGTCCCTCGGGAAGGCTCTCGGGCTGCTCGACGGGAATATTGCCGAGATCCTCCACGTCGTAGCCGAGCGCGGCGACGCGGCGATTCAGATTGGCCACCCTCATGGCCGAGGGGCCCATGTCCACTCCGCGCCGGTCCTGCCCAAGGTCAAGCGGAGCGCCAATGATGGCGATGCGGGAACGATTCATAAAAACAACAGATTCTTTGAAAAACGGTTCAAGGCCGCAGCCGGTACAGCATGCGCGGGAAGGCGATGGTTTCGCGCACGTGCTCCAGACCGCAGATCCACGCCACGCAGCGCTCGATGCCCATTCCGAATCCGCCGTGCGGAACCGTTCCGTACTTGCGGAGATCGATAAACCAGTCGAAGGCTTCCCTGGGAAGCTGGTGTTCCTCGATGCGCCGCAGAAGTAGATCGAGGTCGTGAACGCGCTCGCCGCCTCCGATGATTTCGCCGTAGCCTTCGGGAGCCAGAACGTCGACGCCCAGCGCCACTTCGGGCCGCTCGGGGTCGGGCTGCATGTAGAAGGCCTTGATGGCGGTTGGAAAGCGGTCCACCATCAGGGGCTGTTCGTAATCCGCGCTGAGCAGCGTCTCGTCGGCGCCCCCGAAATCGCCGCCCCACTCGATGCCGCTGCCTTTGCGCTTCAGAACTTCCACCGCCTCGGAGTAACCGATTCGCGGGAACGGCGCTTTCACAGACTCGAGCTTCGATACGTCGCGCTCCAGAACCTTCAACTCCTCGCGGCGCTCGTCAAGGACGCGTCCCACCACGTAGACCACCATCTCTTCGGCCACGCGCTTCACGTCTTCGAGCGTGGCATAGGCCATCTCAGGCTCCACCATCCAGAACTCGGTCAGGTGCCTCCGCGTTTTGGATTTCTCCGCGCGGAAGGTCGGGCCGAAGCAATACACCCTGCCGAAGGCCATGGCCGCGGCTTCGTTATAGAGCTGGCCGGACTGGGTCAGATAAGCCTTTTCGTCCTCGAAGTAATTCACTTCAAACAGCGTCGTGGTGCCTTCGCACGCCGCGGGCGTGAAGATGGGCGTATCCACCAGCGTGAAGCCGTTGTTATCGAAGTAATCGCGCACCGCGCGGATCACGGTGTGGCGCACGCGGAGGATGGCGTGCTGGCGCTGGCTGCGCAGCCAGAGGTGCCGGCGGTCCATCAGAAACTCGATGCCGTGCTCCTTGGGCGAGATGGGGTACGGATCGGACTCGGGTATGCGCTGCACCACCTGCAAATCTTCCACTTCCATCTCGTAGCCGCCGATGGCCCGCGCTTCTTCCCGAATCCGCCCGGCGACCACGATGGAGGATTCCTGCGTCAGATCCTTGATGGTCTCGAACAACGGTTCCGGCAGGGCGCTCTTCACGGCCACGCATTGCATAAGGCCGGTTCCGTCGCGCAGTATGGGAAACACGATCTTGCCGGACTTGCGCAGGTTGTAGAGCCAGCCTGGAATGACGACGCTCTCGCCAATGTGCCGGCCGGCTTCGGCGATGCGGATCCGCGGCTTGTCGTGACTTGATTTCTCGGGGCTCGATTTCGGTTCATTCATCTTCCAGGCTTTCCAATTGGCCGAAGACCTCGTTCACGCGCGCCAGCGGGTTGGACAGGTCGGGGACCTCGCGCAGCTCGAGCAGCAGCGGGTAGCCATCGGGGCGGGAGCGCAGCAGCGACATAGTTTTTCGCCAGTTGATGGTGCCGCCGTCCGCCAGCAGCGGGAACAGGTGCGTATCCTTCGTGCCGTCGTTGTCGTGTACGTGCAGGGAACGGATCCGGTCACGCATGATCCCGTAAGCGGACTCGACGCCCTCCATAATGTTCGCGTGTCCGGTGTCGAAGACGAAGTGCAAATCGAGGTGCGTCACATTGATGAAATACATCAGGCGCTGGGCGCTGGACAGCGAGTTGGGTATGTTTTCGAGCAGAATCTCCACGCCGCGGTGGCGGGCGAAGAGCATGAGCTCTTCGAGGGCGGTGAACGCCCAGTCGATCTTCCGCTCGTCGAACTCCTCCCCGGAAACGCCCAGATGCTGAATCAGGTAACGGAAGGGCACGTACTCGGCTATATCCAGCGCGCGCTTGATTTCATCCACCATGGCCATACGCTTGGATTTCAACGGCTCCGTGATGTTGATGACGGCCTGTGGCCCGGAGCGGCCCCAGTACTCGTCGTTGTACATCGGCGAGTGGAGCGAGTGCAGCTTCAGGTCCGCGTCGCGGAACCAGTGGCCCAGCTCCGCCGCCTGCGCGCGGTCGCGATAGTCGAAGTGCTGCCTGGCGCAGAAAATCTCAACCGCCGGAATGCCCGCTTGCAGGATGCGGTTCAACCAGGCCACGGTAAGGCGGTGATTCACGATGAGGTGACTCGAGAGGGCGCGTAGCAAAGTCTAATGTCCTTTCGCGAGGCCATCGCTGCGGGTATCGTCGGCGGCGCCTTGAAGGCCGCCCGGACCGACGGCAATGGCGGCGACCCTGCCGATGGACTCGACGTACGTGAGCGTATGCCCGCGGGCCTTCAAGCCCTCGGTGACATCCCGAGGCAGCGCGCGCTCCACGCGCAGCTCGTCCGGCAGCCACTGGTGGTGAATGCGCGGCGCGTCCACGGCGTCCTGCACGTTCATGCCGAAATCGAGCACGTTGAGCATCACGTTCAGCACCGTGTTGATGATGGTAGGCCCGCCCGGAGAGCCCAGCACCAGGTGAGGCTTGCCGTCGCGCATGACGATGGTTGGCGTCATGGAGGAGAGCGGGCGCTTGCCCGGCTGCACCGCGTTCTTTTCTCCCTGCACCAGTCCGAAGAGATTCGGCTCGCCCGGCTTGACGGTGAAGTCGTCCATTTCGTTGTTCAGCAGGAAGCCGAGCCCGCTCGCGGTGGCCCCGCTGCCGTAGCCGCCGTTCAGCGTGTAGGTGACGGCCGCGATGTTGCCTTCCGCATCCACAATCGAGTAGTGCGTCGTCTCGGTGCTCTCGCGAGTTCCGAACTTGCCGGGCCTGATTGCGGAGCTGGGGGTGGCCCGCTCGGGATCGATCGACCCGCGCAGGGCGGCGATGTACTTGGGGTTGAGCAGCGCCGATACGGGATTGCGGACGAAGTCGGGATCGCCCAGGTGCTCGCTGCGGTCCGCGAAGAACCGGCGCATGGCCTCCGCGCGCAGGTGCATCGAGTCCACCGACGTAGCGCCCATCTTCGCCAGATCCGTACCCTCGAGCACGCCCAGCATCTGCAGGATTCCGACGCCGCCCGAACTGGGAAGCGGCGCGGTAATGATCGAATAATCGCGGTATGCGCCGGTGAGCGGCTTGCGTTCGGCGACCGTGTAGGCCCGCAGATCGGCGCGCGTGATCAGGCCGCCATTGGCGCCCATGTCGGCAGCCAGCCGCATGGCCGTTTCGCCGTTATAGAAATCTTCGGCGCCTTGCGTGCGAATGCGCTCCAGGGTGCGCGCCAGATCGGCTTGCACCAAGCGATCTCCGGGCTCGTAGTAATCGCCGTCTTTGAGGAAGATGCGCCGGGACTCCGGAAACAGCTCCAGCCGCTCGCGCGCCTCAAGCAGGGAACGGGCCAAGCGCTCTGGGACGCGAAAACCTTGCGTGGCCAGAAGGATGGAAGGCCGTAACAGCTCGCTCCACTCGCGTTTGCCGTACTTGCGGTGCGCGTATTCCAGGCCCTTCACCGTACCCGGCACGCCTGCTGCCAGGTAGCCTATCCGGCTGGCGCTGGTCGGCTTGCCCCCGGCGTCCAGGAACATCTTGCGCGAAGCTTTTTGAGGGGCGCGCTCGCGAAAATCCAGGAACGTGGTACGTCCGTCGGCGAAGCGGGCCAGCAGAAATCCTCCTCCGCCCAAATTGCCCGCGGAAGGGTGCGTCACAGCCAGCGCGAAGCCCACCCCGACAGCCGCGTCAATGGCATTGCCGCCGGCTTCCAGGACTGCTACTCCTACTTCAGTGGCATGCGGCTCGGTGGTAACCACCATGCCCTTGCTTGCCCGCACGGGCTCGCGGGCAAAGCACGGAACCACCCAGGCGCACAGGAGAAGGACGCGAAATCGGGCCAGGCGCCGTGGCTTCTTCATAAGCTTCGATTCTACTATTATGACGTCCGCGCTCCGCGGCGGCGGCGCCATTCAAACAGGGTAATTCCAGCCGCCACGGAAACGTTCAGCGAGGAGATAGCGCCGGAAAGCGGAATCCGCACCAGCACATCGCAATGCCGCCGCACCAGTTGATGCAGTCCTTTTCCTTCGCTGCCGAGCACGAGGACGGTGGGAACCGAATATTCCACGCGGTTGTAGTCGGTGTCCCCCCGCTCATCCAAACCGTAAACCCAGTAGCCCTGTGCTTTGAGTTCCTCCAGCGCTCGGCTGATGTTGGCCACGCGGACCACAGGCAGGCGCTCGAGCGCCCCGGCAGCCGCCTTCGCCACCGTTTCCGTGAGGCCGGCCGCGCGGCGCTCGGGAATCACCACCGCGCCCGCCCCCGCGGCGTTTGCCGTCCGGATGACCGCCCCCAGGTTGTGCGGGTCTTCCACTCCGTCCAGCACAACCAGCAATTCCGCTTCAGGCGCTACGTCCCTGAGCTCGGCATAGGGCCGGGCCGCGCCCAGCGCCACCACGCCCTGGTGGGCGGAGCTTCCGGCAATACGGTCCAGCGCTGCGCGCGGTTCGAACCGCACGGGCGTGGACCTCTGGCGGCAGAGATCGACAATCTCCTGTAAGCGCGGCCCTCCGGAACCCTTGGCAATGAGCACGCGGTCGAATGGGCGGTTGGCGCGGAGCGCTTCGGCGATGGGATGTATGCCGATCAGAATGGCCAGGCGCGGCTACCTCAGGACTCTTCCGGCTTGACGGCGAGCCCGTTGTTGAAGCGGTTGGTGAAGTTCGCCATGGCGGCGACCAGAGTGATCTCGACGATCTGCTGGTCGTTGAAGTGCTCGTACAGGCCCTCGCGCGTGTCTTGGCCTTCGGCGGTGCGAGTCAACTCCCGGGCGTAGGCGAGCGCGGCCCGCTCGGGATCGCTAAACCTGTGGTCCTGCTCCAGGCGGACGGCTTCGATATCGTCGGCGGTGAGCCCGGCACGCTTGCTGGACGCGGTATGGGAGGTGGAACAGTACAGGCACTCGTTTGCGAACGAGACGGCCAGATAGACCAGTTCCTTCAGCCGGCGTTCCACGGAACCCGCCCCGACGACGGACGCGTAAAGCGGAACGAAATTCTTGAGAACCTCCGGCCGGTGGGCCATCGTCCGGAAGAAGTTGTTAGGCCGGCCTGTTTTGCTTTCAAGCTGCGCGAGCTGCTCGTTCTGGCCCGGCTCTACCAATCTGATCGCAGTTCCCATGGGACCAGTATAGCCGGATCGAAGAATCTGCTTTATAGAGAGGCGGCTTGGTAGTTCAGCGCGATTTCCTGGCCCTCCTGGAGGCCGGAAACCACGGCGACATGCGTATTGTTGCCGGCCCCGAGGGTCACCTCCACGGGCGCAAACCCCTGGCCGTTCTTCACGTAGACAACGGGCTTGCCGTTCCGGGACTTGACGGCCCCCAGCGGCACGATGGCCGCGGCCTGAGCGCTCTCAATGATCACATCCGCGCTGGCGGAAAGATCGGGAATCACCCTCGGATCGCTGGCTGAGATGGCGATCCGGACCGGAATGTTGCGGATATAGAAGTTCTGCCGCCAGCCGCTGACGCCCATGGCGCCAATGCTCTGGACGCGGCCTTCCAATTGGACTTCCGGAAACGCATCCAGGCTTACCTTCACCGGTTGGCCGATGCGCAATCGCTCGCTGACCACCTGGTTGGCCGTCGCCTCCACCAGCATCTCGTTGATGTTCACGATCTTCATGAACCTCTGGCCCGGAGATATCTGGTCGCCACTCTGGATCTGGGCCATCTCGCCCGAGCGCCTTGCGGATTCCATCACCACCAGTCCGTCAATAGGCGCACGAAAACTAAAGCGGGTCACGTCGATGGCGTGGCGGTCGTGATGCCGCTGGTGCCGCTCGCGGGTGATCTCGAGGATGCGAATCTCGGCTTGGTTGGCGACGCGCTTGTTGGCGAGGTCTTTCTGCAACTGGTTGTATTGCGCGTCGGCTTCCTCAAGTGTCAGTTTGAGCAGCTCCGCATCGATTTCGGTGCGAATTTCCGAGGCGCCGGCGTCCAGCTTAGCCTTGTCCAGAGCGGCCTTCGCGTTCGTGAGCGTCAATTGGAGATTCTCCCATTCGACGCTCTGCTCGGCCTGGCGCTTCCGGATGTCGGCATCCGCCTGAACGACCTGCGACATTATGTCGTCCACGTGGTCTTTGATGGCTTGGGCGTCGATCTCGGCAATCAGGTGGCCTTTCTTTACCCACGCGCCGGAATCGGCAAGGAAGGTGAGAATCAATTCACGGCCGGAATCGGGCCCGCGCATTCTGGGAGCGGCGACCGTGGCGAAGTTCTTGGCCGCGGTAACTCCAGAGAGCCGTACGGTACGCGCCATGGGCCCAGAGGAAACCAGTGCGGTTCGGATGCCTGGGGCCTGGGCGGGTGTGGCCGGACCTCGCGTGACCCGCCAAAGGGCGAAGGATCCGGCGGCGGCAACGATCAAGCCGAGGCCCAGCAAGATTTTCCAACGGCGCCGTGGCGGTTGCGCGTGGGAATGCCTGGAGGGAGGCGCGACAGGAGCCAACCGTTCCGGAGCCTGCACCGGATCGGGGCGAGGGTTGCTGATCGCCGACATAGATTTAGCCTACTACACTGGCGTCGATGCAGGGGCTTGGGTTACGGGCAGGCGGGAATTCAGACAGAGTAGGCGGCCGCCCTCGCCTAATGCCCTCGCCCGCAGCCCGACCCGCTGGTCGGGCTCGGTCCGTTTGGCGCGAAAGCCGGACGAAGGGCGTCCGGCGCGGTGCAGGGGGACCGCCCCACGCGCGTGGCCGGCATTACTTCCGGTCCTCCGTTACCGGATACTAAGCACGTGGAATTGACCGTCGCGGCCCTGATTCTCCTGGCCGTCTTCCTGGGCTTCATCTTGCTTGCCACATGCCTGCGGATCATCAGATACGGCGCGGTCGCTGTTCTGTGGGTGCTGGAGATGGCCCTGCGCGCGATGGGTTCTGCCATCAGAACCAATCCATCACGGTGAGTCCGGGGACTCGATGGAACTCTCCCGTATTGTGTGTAACCAGGACAGCGCCATGTCCCAGCGCGGTTCCGGCGATCAAAGTATCCAGCGGCCCGATCGGCATGCCGAGCGTTTCGAGCCGGACTCGAATTCCGGCTGCGGCCCGGGCGGACGACTCGTCAAACGGAAGGATTCGAACCAATTGGAGGAGTTGGGCAAGCTCTCTCCGGCGGTGTTCGCGCTGGCCCAGGCGTCCCAGACCCACCTCCAGTTCGTACAGAACAATCGAGGGTATGCCGATCTCTCGAGGCGGCGTCGCCTGTAGGTGTTCGGCAACCCTGCCTACACCTTTGAAATAGTAGATCAGCGTGTTGCTATCGAGAGCGAGCATCAGAAGCTCTCTCGGTGGGTGTCGGCAGGCTGTGATTGCCGCAACTCCTCGGCTTCCGGAAAATCAGGCCAGGCGCCAGCCAACTTCAAAACTGCTTCGGGCCAGATGTTTTCCGTTTTCTCGCGCACCACATTAGAAACCCACTTGCTCAACGACATGCCCGCGGACTCGGCCGCCGTTTTGATGCGCCGTTCCGTCTCCTCGTCGAGGTAAATCGTTACCTGTCCCATGATTTAAATTATATGTCCACATATACTTATTTTCAACCCAACGGCTTGGGGCGGGGCTCCCAGGAGGAGTGCGGGAGACTCGCTCAAAACCGGTAGGTCAAGCTCAGGTAGGCATTGATCCCCGGTGCGTCCACACCAGAGCCGTGGAAGCGATAGTTGCGATCGAGTACATTCTCGAGTGCCGCCGCGGCTTGCCAGCGTTCGCTCAGTGGGATTCCCGAGCGAAGACTGACGGCGGCCCAACCGGCCGTGGACACGTACAACGGCACACGCGAATCGTTATCAACGACGCGCGTCCCGTGGATGACGGATCCGATTGGCAGAACGCGGTCCTGAATTTGCAGAAGAGTTTCACCTGTTGGCCGGAACACTCCTTTACCCGAATCAAGCCAGGGAGCCACGCGACTACCTTGAAAGAATGCGGCAATATCGGATCGACGAAAGGAAGCACCGATCCGTTCGTCATCGCGGTCCCCGCCGCTCAGACGATTCTGTGCACCGGCAGCCGCCACAGACACCTCGAACCAGGGCCGCGGGCCGGATGGATTGTAGCGGAGCGTAGCAGCACCCGTCTGCGGAGGCAGGCGGCGTATGTTTCGGTTGGGGTCGAGCTCGCGTCCGGCAAGGTAGCTATAGTTCGCTTCGAACGACAAGCTGCGTGCGATCGGAAAGCGGGCCAGCGCCTCTAGCCCGTAGTAACGGGCTCTCCCGTCGTTCACGAACGCCTTTACTCCTCTTGGATCAAGTTGCGTGGCGACGGCGACCACCCCCTGTGCCCGTTGCGCCGCTGTTTGCGCGGTAGGTGTTAGCTGGAATCCGGCCAGTTGTGCTGGTGCGTTCGAAACGGGAAACAGCAGTGTGCGGCGGACGATCGGGTTATGCAGCTCGGCATTAAAGAGCTGAACGCGAGCGTAAGCCCGCCGAGTAGTCAGGCGCACGCCAGCCTCATAGTTCATCAGCGATTCAGGCCTTAGCATATGCAAGCGTTCGTTCTTCGAAAGCGCTCCTTCGCCCGAATCCGTGCTGAGCAGCGCCCCTGCCGGGATTGCGTCAGCCGCCGGAATCTCATAACCGAGGTCATTGAGCCCCAAAGCTCCAAGGTCATTCAGGTTGGGAGCGCGAAAGCCTCGGCTAGCGACGCCGTGCAGTCCTAGAACGTTCGTGATCCGCCAGCTTACGCTCGTATGATACGTGACGTCGGAAAACCACTGCGAAGACTGCGGTATCTCGAAAACCCTGTCCTGCTGCGTAGCAAAGCGCACTCCAGTTCCGCGCACTCCGGCCGTTGCGCGAAGCGAACTCGCCAAATCATAGCTTGCCTGCGCGAATACGCCGAGATTTTGATACTTGGAATTGTCCGGATAGAGCGGGCGCGGACGAGCGGCGGTTCCCGTTGCCGGATTTCCGACCGTCCGCTCGGCCGAGATGCGTTCATCGTAAACGTCGCCGCCAAACGAGGCGAACAGACGCGTCGTCCAGTGGGTCATCGCGTGAGCGGTGTAGCCGTAGACTTTGACGCTCGCGAGATCTCTCGTTATGGGGTCGGTGAACGAAAGATTCTGGCGGACGCTGCCGTCCGACTGGCTATTCAGAGAGAACGTTCCGGTCACCGAATCGAAGGGGCCCAGCCCGAGCTTTTCGTGTCTGACGTAGAACCAGTCGAGCACCTGTGGATCGAAGGCCGACTGAAGACGGCCCAGTCCGCCAAGCATATCCTTGTAGCCCCGAACCATATCCTGCACGCCGCGCTGATAGTTGAAGGTCAGGATCTGATACGGCTTGAGTCTTAGGGCAAACTTCGTTTCCGCGCCGTACTGGCGAAATCCGCTATCCTGCTGGCGGCTGCCCACCAGCTCTTGCACGCCGTCCATAGGCATGCCAAAGAGCCGGTGAAAGACGTTTCGCGAGTCGTGACCGCGGCCGGCGCGGAGATCGTTGTGGCGGCGTCCCGACACGCCGATCAGCCAGAACACACGTTCGTTCGAAATCGACAGCCGGCCACTGCCGATGCCCGAGAGATCCGCTGCGGCGCCCGCCAGCATAAGATCGCCATGCGCTTCCCAACTTTTCCGAGCGGCGAAGCGTGGTTGGAACGTCGCGACGTTGATGGTGCCGCCCAGGGAGTCGCTGCCGTACTGAACGCCTGCCGGACCCAGAAGGGCTTCAAGCCGCTGCACTTGGGTGGGCTCGACAAATGCCAGATATTGGTTGGGTCCCGAGCGGAAGGTTGAATTGTTGAAGCGAATTCCGTCGACCAGGTTCAACACGTGATAGCCGGTCAGACCCCGCAGGAATGGCGATACCTGAGCATAGGTGCTTTGCTGCACCAGCACCCCCGGCTCGTGCTCCAGCACATTCCCGATCGTCGCAACCGGGCGTTTGCGTATATCCGCGCGGTCTTTGCCGATCACAAGTTGGGGTGAAGCCTCCGCCTCCTCCACTGCACCGCGAGTGGCGTTCACGGTGAGCCGGGTGTAAACCGATTCCGGCTCCAGGGTGATCTCTGCCTGACTATCGCCTTGAACGAGAACCGCCATCTCGCGTGTGGCGAAGCCTTCTTCGGCCACCCGCACCTGAAAGTAGCCGCGTCGCCCATCGGGCCAGATGAACCTGCCTGCCGCGTCGGTGTTCGTGGTGAACAGAACCGTACCTCCGGCGTTGCGGATCTGGACCTCGGCGCCAGCCACCGCCGCCCCGAAAGTGTCACGGACTGAGCCGCCGAATCCCCCCGCCCCGAATGCAGCCGTCGCTGTCAACAACGCCGCGGCAAAAAACAGGCTGTGCTTCATAGCGCAAATCAAAGACTAGCACCCCGGTGTTTACAAATATGTGAATGAACGACGGGTTAAATCACAATTTCCCGCAACTGTAATTCACGACTTCGCTAAGAGTAATTCACTTTTTTGCAACTTGGCGGATGGTACTTCAGTTGGCATGGAGGTACGCATCCGAATTTACCAAATGATTCGCCGCGGCCTCCGGTGAGACGAGAGCACCGCGCGGTCTTCTCAATAACGATCTGATTATGCCCGCGCCGGCGAATAGCCGATGCACGCGGCCGAAATGCAGTTCTGCGCTTACAGGAATCAGGAGCCGATCTATGTGCAGCTTAAGAATGTTGTTGATATTCATGCTCAGCGGGGCAGGCCTCAGCGCTCAGTCCCCAACTGTTGTCGGTGGTTCGATCGAAGACCAAACGAAGGCGCTCATTCCAGGCGCTCGAGTTGTGCTCTCGGTCGAGTCTCTCAATTTCAAAGCCGAGACGGTCACCGGCGACAGCGGCACGTATCGCTTTGAGAAGGTTCCGCCGGGAAAGGCGATGGTGACGGCGGGCAAAGAAGGATTCGACACTGTTCAGAAATCCGTCGATACAATGGCCGGAGGCCGTTTCGATCTTCACTTTACGCTTGTTGCCTCAACGGTGGTTCAGGAAGTGCGGGTCTCCGCATCGGCACAGATGCTGCAGACCGACCGATCCGCTCAAGCCGGGAGTCTGACTGCTCAACAGATCCAAAGTCTTCCTACCGCCTCGCGCAATTACACGCACTTGATCGTCGCCGAGGCGGGTGTCGCGGCGCCGCTCCCGGATCGCACGGGACGCGGTATCAACCTGGCCACTGCACCGGGTTCTGAAAGCGACGACGGCACGCAGTCCATCAATCCGAGCGTGAATGGCGCGCGTCCAACCAACAACTCGCTGAGCATCAACGGTGTCGATGCAACAAACATGATGAACGGGGCCGGCAGTCTGGGAAGCAACATCAACGTTCCGCTCGATGCTTTGGAAGCGGTGGAGATGCAGACTGCGCTGTATTCGGCGAGCACGGGCCGGAACGGAGGCGCGAATATCCAAATGGTGACACGCTCCGGCACCAATGAATTTCACGGTTCCGCTGCCCACTTCTTTCAGAACGAGATTTTCAACGCCAACGAGTTCTTTCTCAATCGGGGCGGCAGGGCACGTCCGAAGTTCCGGCGCGACGAGAGTTATGCCGGAATTGGCGGTCCCATCGTCAAGAACAAGACATTCTTCTTCGCTGCCGTCCAGCGAACCAACTTCGTCACCGGCTTCGCCGACCGGGCTATTGCGACAACCGCGATACCGCAGGGACTGGGCGATGTGCGTACTCGTGAATCCATCGCGGGTGTGGCGAACCAGTGGCTGCAGAGCGGAGCGGTGGACAATCCGAGCTTTGCGGCAAATTTTCTGAGAACGCTCCGGCAATTCCCCGCGGAGCAGGTCCGCGGACTGGAGAACAAATTCTTCGCCAATGTGAGCGATCCGAACGCTCCTGTCCTCCGGCAACTCACCGCTAGCGATATTCATCCAGTCGCGGTTAACGTCCTGAACCAGAAACGCAACGGTCAATTCCTGCTGCCCTCGGCCAGCGCGGGCACGAATATATTGCCGGGCAATGGCACGCTCGGGCGCGAGGTCGAACTGATTCAGTCCTTCCCGACATTCTTCAATTCCTGGTCGGGCTCCGGGACGCTCGAACACCACTTCTCCGCGGCCGACCGGCTCCGCCTGAACTATATCAAGTCCCAGCAGGTGGTTGAGGAAGCGTTCGGATGGGCAAATTCCTCGCCTTCCCCTACGCAGGGTCTCACGCCAGGTTACGTGGCGTCGCTCTCTCACGTTCACACTTTTGGATCGAATTGGATCAACGATCTTCGCGGCGGTTTTTTTGAGCTTTACAATACCAGAATCTCGAAGCACCGCGATATTCTGAACTCCACGCTCGGCATCCATAATCCGCTGGAATTCGGCGTCGGAGGCCTGGCTGCGCTCATGCCGACCATCGATATCAGCACGCAGCGATCCAGCTCGGGCATCGGCAATGCATGGGATTTCTTCGACCGTCAGCGCAACGCCTACCTGATGGACACCGTAACGAGCGTTCGCGGAGCGCACACGCTGCAGTTCGGTGCGGAGGTCCGCCGTACGACGCTAGCCGGCGAATATATGGCTCGCACGAATGGCGATCTCGACTACCAGAATTGGGCGCTCTTCTTCACCGGCCACGGCGCTTCCGGAGGCGGTTCGGATCTCGACCAGGGAGATACGCGCCGGAACTACCGCACGTGGGACACATCCCTGTTCTTTCAGGATGACTGGAGGGTGCGGAAGGACTTCACGCTGAATTTCGGACTGCGCTGGGATTACTTTAGGTGGTTCAAAGAGCTGAACGGCCGCATCGGAACGTATTTCAACAAGGAGACCGCGGCCCGCGCCGGGCTGCCGGAGGGGTATCACATCGCGTCCGACCACCTGATCTTCCAGCCTGACTTCGATCCGCTCAAAATGGGCCTCTACATCTCGCCCGACGTCCCGCTGGACCTCAGCCAGGTGCACAGGGCGAAGCGCGACTCTATCTTCCAGCCGGACCGCAACAACCTCGCCCCTCGCATCGGCTTTGCCTGGCAGCCGCGCTGGGTCGAGCGGATGGTGGTTCGCGCCGGCTACGGCATGTACTACGAACGGCCGTCAGGATCGTTCAAATCGGATCTCCAACTCTCGGCGCCGTTTTTTATTTACCAGAACGTACCTTCTCCGCCGGACATGGCCGATCCGTATCCGAGATTGAACGTGAATCCATTCACGATTCCGCTGAACGTGCAAATCGCCCGAAACGCCGACGGCGGCGCAAGCTGGCGCCGTTTTGATGGAACTGCGTTCCCGGCAAGCGAGCCGTTCAACGCCAAGAATTTCACATTCATCGATCCTTTCATCCAGACGCCATATACACAACAGTGGACGTTCAACATTCAATACGAGCCCTGGGCCGGCAATATGATCGACGTCCGGTATGTAGGCACGCGCGGGGTTGGCCTGTTTGCAAAGGTGAACCTTGCCCAGGCGCTTGACCCGCGGGTGACGCCGGTCAATGGCTTCACCGATATTCGCACCAAGACCGGGGCCCTGATCAATCCGGATTTCTTTGTCCCTTCCGAGTACCTTGGTTTGGGCCGGGCGAACGGCTTCCGTCTCCTTTCCAACTGGGCCGGTTCCACCTATCATGGATTGCAAGTCATGTATCGCCGCCGCTTCCAGCGCAACCTGCTGGTGAATGCGGCCTACACCTGGAGCAAGAGCATCGACAACATATCGAGCAACGGCGGCGTGGTGGAGCACGATGCGAGAAACATCGGCAATAACAGGGGACCGGCCGATTTCGATCGCACACACCGCTTCACGGCGGCCTACATCTACGAGTTCCCCGCCTTCCGATCGAACCGTCTGCTGGCGGCGATTGCCGGCAACTGGAGCCTGAACGGAATGGTGACCTTGCAGACCGGCGCGCCATTCTCCATCACGGGCGCCACAACGGCGAACGCATACTGGGCGCAGGTCTCCCGTGTCCGTGCGGACTTCGCTCCCGGCCTGACGGCTGAGCACGCGCGAAAGGCCGGGCCCGTCCAGGATCGTCTGGACCAGTTCTTCGATCCGACGGCCTTCGTGAACTCGGAGGACCGCTGGGGCAACACCGGCCGCAACATTCTCCGTGGGCCGATCCAGCGGCAGTTCGATTTCGCGCTAGCCAAGAAAATACCCTTCACCGAGAGAGTGAACACGGAACTTCGCTGGGAGGTGTTCAACGCCTTCAACCAGGCAACCTTCTCAAACCCGAACTCCGCGCTGCCGGCCGCGGGCTATGGCACCATGGGCGCCATCACGTCCACGATCGGCGGGCCTCGAACCATGCAGGTGGCGGCCCGGGTGCGTTTCTAATGCAATGACGAACAAAGGAGAAATCGGCATGCGGCGTACTTCTGCAGCACTTCTGGTATGCGCAATTTGTTCTTTCGCGCAAACGGCGGACCGGCCGGTAAGAGCTGTTACGGATCCCGGAATCGTCACCACCCGGCAGGCAATCACGCCTGCCGGAGTTTCTTCCATCTTTCAGGGGCGAGTCTATGGCGCTTCCTGGGATCAATCCGGAGACCGGCTGTGGGTTCTCCATGCCAGCGAAGTTTATGGACTGGACTGGCGCAACAACAAGATTGTCACCAAGCTGAAGCATGGTGGTGCGCCCGGCGCTCAGGCCATCGGCGTCACGGCGCCGGACTCGCTGGTGCTCGTGGCTAACTCAGTCCGCGGAAAAGAACGGAGCAGCACGCCGGAAGCGCAGCTGCTCGCAGTGAAAGACGGCAACCTTCGAGTCGTCGCGTCCGGCCTCGGCAAGTACCAGCCAGGCGCGTTTGCCACCGCCCGCAAAGGCTCACTCGCGGTTTTGCCGCTTGTCTGGGAAAACAAAGCGATTGTCGTCGATCTCAACACCGGCAAGACACTGGTCTCCGCGCG
Organism: Bryobacteraceae bacterium; assembly: GCA_040902885.1. GTDB lineage: Bacteria > Acidobacteriota > Terriglobia > Bryobacterales > Bryobacteraceae > JBBDWK01. The sequence goes on from JBBDWK010000046.1 coordinate 68,150, forward strand.
GACCGGCACCGCGCCGTGGGCTGCCGCTGTGAATGAATCAGGGACCGTAGCTTATGTCAGCAATCTTGGAGGCCGCCCTGCCAAGGCGGGAGAGGCCGCCGCATCACCCAAACAAAAACCAGAAGAAATGATCCCGATTGACGTGCGCGGCATTGCCTCCACCGGAACCATCACGCGGATTGACGTCTCAAAAGGAGAGGCCACTCATACGATACAGGTGGGTCTACATCCCACGGCCCTGGCGCTCGACGAGAAGCGGCGGAAGCTCTTCGTTGCCAACGGCAACAGCGATTCCGTATCGGTGATCGATACGGAAAGCAACTCTGTCGTGCGGACGATCGACATTCAGTTCTTCGGTACAAAGGTGAAAGGCGTTGCGCCCACGGCGTTGGCTCTCAGTACGGATGGTAAGCTGCTGTACGTCGCATGCGGCGGCATCAACGCGGTTGCCGTGGTTGACACAGAGGCGTTTCAACTGAAAGGCTTGATTCCGTCCGGTTGGTATCCCAATAGCGTCTCCGTGAGCCCTGACGGCAAGAATCTTGCAGTCACGTCGCTTCTGGGCGCCGGTTCCGGCTGGCGGGACGAACCCGGGAAGCGCTTTGTTCACGCATATCGCGGCTCCGTCAACGTTTTGCCGGTGCCGGACGAAGCGCAACTCGCCAGTTATACTACTGCCGTCGCCGAGAACAACCACCTCCGCCTGGCGAGCGCCTCGACACCCCGCGAAACCGCTCGTGCCGGTGTAAAGCCCGTTGCCATCCCGGTCCGCTCCGGCGAGCCATCGCTTATCGAACACGTCGTCTACATCATCAAGGAGAACCGCACCTACGATCAGGTTCTCGGCGCCCTGCCCCAGGGCAATGGAGATCCCTCGCTCGTGATGTTCGGGCGCTCCGTCACGCCCAATCAGCATCGTCTCGCGGAGCAGTTCGTCCTGCTCGACAACACCTACGCCACTGGCGGAAACAGCGGAGACGGCCACCAGTGGGCCACTCAAGCCAATGAAACCGAGTACTGCCTCTGGCCTGGGTATCAGGGCCGGAGCTATCCGTTCGACGGCAGCGATCCCATGGCATATTCTTCCGGCGGCTTCATCTGGGATTATGCCCTCGCTCGCGGCAAGTCCGTAAAAGTTTACGGCGAATACGCGGGGCGCATGGACGACCCGCCGGCCGCTGAGCGTCAGAAGCTTCTCGCGCGCTGGAAGCAAGGCGAGGATTTCTCGCGCGCATGGAGCATCCGTGCGCCCATCGAGCCGTTGAACAAGATCCTGGCTGCAAATTATCCCTCGTACACCAACGCGATCCCCGACGTGATCCGCGCACAGATTTTTCTCAGAGATCTCGCCGAGTACCAGAAGAACAACTCGCTTCCGAACCTTGTGATTCTCCAGTTGCCTTGCGATCACACCTACGGCACTCGCGCCGGCATCTCCACGCCTAGCGCCATGGTCGCCGACAACGACCTCGCTGTCGGTCACATCGTCGAGGCTCTATCGAAGTCGCGTTTCTGGCCCAAAATGGCCATCTTCATCATCGAAGACGATGCCCAGAACGGAGTGGACCACGTAGACGGACACCGCATGCCCGCTTTCGTCGCGAGCCCTTACGCGCGCCGCGGACATGTGGACTCCACGTTTTACTCTCATCAGAGCGTCCTGAAAACCATCGAACTGATCCTGGGCCTGCCCACCATGTCGATCTTCGATCTGATCGCTCACGACATGCGGGCCAGCTTTGCGGACACGCCCGACCTCGCTCCGTTCCAGGCCGCTGAACCCGAGCATGATCTTTTCGAAGTCAATCCGCCAGTCAGCGCATTGCGCGGAAAGGCCAGAGAAGGCGCCCTTGCTTCGGCTCGCATGAACTGGTCTGTTCCGGATGCCGTACCCACGGAGCGATTGAACCGGATTGTCTGGGGTCAGATTAAAGGCTGGAATACGGCCTATCCAGCACCCCGCCGGGCCGTCTTCAGCCCATTGGAAATCGAGACGGAGGACAAAGATCGCGAGGAGCGGGACGAGTGACCTAAACGGTAGACGGGCGTCCGGCGCGGTCCAGGGGACCTCCTATCTTTATCCCTTTACCTCGTATTCCCGCAGAAACGCCGGCGAAAAATCCACGCCCAGTCCGGGCGCGTCGGGCGTTTTCCACTCGGCCATGCTGTGCGTCCAGCCGTTGACGAAGATGTCCTTGTACAGCTCCGTATTCTTGCTGCCCTCCTCCATGATCACGAAGTTGGGGATTGACGCCGCCACGTGCATGCTGGCCGCCGTGCAGACCGGTCCGTTGGGGTTGTGGGGCGCGATGGTCACGTAGTGCGCGTCGGCCATCGCCGCGATCTTCTTCATCGCCGTGATGCCGCCCGCGCGAGCCACGTCCGGCTGCAAAATGCGGGCCGCCCGCTTGGCCAGCGTCTCCCGGTAGTTGAAGTGCGATTGCAGGCCTTCACCCGTGGCTATGGGGATGTTGGTCGATGCCTGGAGCGCAGCCATCGCATCCACATCCTCGGGCGGGACCGGCTCTTCGAGAAAGAACGGATCGAAGGGCTCCAGCATTTTTACAATGCGTCCGGCCGATGCCACGTTGAACTTGCCGTGGGCCTCCACGCAGATATCGAACGCCGGCCCGGCTTCGCGGATGCCGCGAATCATCTCGCGGACCTCGTTCAACGTCACTGTGGGAAGCTGGCGGTCCGGGCCGGGGTAAGCGCCGAACGGGTCGTACTTGCCGGCCGTGGCGCCCTGCGCCATCAGCTCTTTCGTGCGCGCTGCGTATGCGGCGGCCGTGCGCGGGATGTTGCCCCAGCGGTAACTCGCGTAGACACGCAAGGTGTCGTGAACCTTCCCGCCCAGCAACTGGTAGACGGGCGCGTTGAGCTTCTTGCCCACGATGTCCCAGAGCGCGATATCGATGGCGCTGATGGCCGCGTACAAGGTGCCGCCGAGATTGTTCTCCTCCAGAATGTACATGCGGCGCCAGAGCTTCTCGATGTCCCACGCGCTCTCGCCGATGAGCAGCTTGCGAAAAGACTGGATCTGCGCCACCACTGGCGCGACATTGGGCGGGCTGGTTCCCTCGCCCCAGCCGTGAACGCCGTCGGAAGCTTCGACGCGCGCGCAGACGATGTCCGACCGGCCGCCGATGCGCAGCACGTAGGGATCGACGCGCGCGATCTTGAGCGGTGCGGCCGCGGCTCGCGCGGCGGCGAGACCTCCGAACAGCGAAGCGAGGCAGGCGCGGCGGCTCAGGTGTGGCACGGCAGCAATTTTAGCCCAAATCGCGGCGAAGGCGCTTGGCCTTTCCGGGAACCGCTTTCGAGGGAGCCGGGCAAAGGAGCGTAACGGTCACCACCGCAGTCGGCGTGGCGGTTCTGCCCCGGCTGTGTTGTATCAGCGGCCGCCGGAAACCAACAGCGTTGTGAAGCCTTCCTGCTGGAAGTGACGATCCGCCGAAAGAACATCGCGGATGCGCAGCCTTCTCATTTCGATCATGGAAACGCAGTCGGTATGGCTGTAGCCCTTGTCCGGGCGTTTGGCGTACAGTTCCAGCCCCTCCAAGAAGCCCTCGTGAGACTGGCCCATCACCCTGACGTTTTCATCCTCGAGAATGGCCTGAACTCCATTTACCGCTGTCCTCCGCAAGATGGCGCCGGCCCCTGACATCGCGTTCAGAACCTCGACCAAAACGTCTTCCGTGGTCACAACTTCAACGTCGTCGAACTCCGGCTCAAGCGCGGCTGCCGGCTTGGCCCCACTGGTCGGCTGGATTGAAGACCCCGATCCAGTACATGGCATCGGCGAATACTCGCTTCACCGCTTCGGCGTCCCGTAGAGGTAGTGGTCCAGTTGAGACGAGCGGTCTTTAGGCAGGCGGTCCCACTCCTCTTTGGGTACCTGCAAGCCCAGTGTCCGAAGCTTATCCTGGATCGATCCCCGACGAAAGCCTGTCACCGGGTTGATGTCGAGCTTCTTGGTCTTTTCGGTTGTGGGTTTCCGCTGTGCCATAAGCCTATTATCGCTCGGAGCCGCTAGGGGAAGAGACGTCATAAGAGCCAGAATTTCTGCGTCTGGTTGAATGCGGCGAAGAGGCTCTTCCACCCGGTCCGCTATAATTGGCTGGTGGAGCTGGAAAAAGTCCTTCTGCGCAAGGTCGGCGAGGCCATCCGCAGATTCAAGATGATTCGGGACGGAGACCGCGTAGCCGTGGCTCTCTCGGGCGGCAAGGACTCGCTCACGCTCCTCGAAGCGCTGCTGCTGCTGGAGCGGCGCGCGCCCATCGATTTTTCGGTCTGCGCTTTTACCGTGGAGCAGGGCAAGTTTCTCCGGCCCATCGAGCCGATCGGCGAATATCTGAGGCAGCGCGGCGTGGCCTGGACCTACTATCGCGACGCCTCGTCCTTCCGCTTGCTGGAAGAGCAGCCCGATCACGGCTGCGACCTGTGCAGCCGGTACCGGCGCCGCGCCGTTTACGAGATTGCCCGCGGCCTGGGAGCCAACGTCATCGCTTTCGGGCACACCGCCGACGACTTCTGCGAGTCCCTGCTGCGCAACACCATGTTTACCGGCAAGTTGAGTGCGCTCCCGCCGGTGACTCACTCGCGCGACAAGGAGTTCCGGCTGATCCGGCCCCTGGTCTTCGTCACCGAGGACATCACCACGCGTTTCGCCGGGGCCACGGGAGCGCCGGTCGTCCCCTGCGGGTGCTCCCAAAAGACCGGCACCGTGCGCCGCAGCCTGCGCGACATGTTCGGCGAGCTGGAAAAAGACTACCCTCACCTCAAGGAAAACATTCTCTCCGCAATGGGGAACGTCGATACCGGGCGGCTGCTCGATACGCGCTTCCTGGACCTGGAAGATTCACTGGAAGAACGAGTTACACACGAACACTTTCCCATCGTAAGCGGATTGTAACCATGATTCAGTTGACCCTGTACCGGCGCCGATGAGAAGATGGTTTCTCCTTAAAAATCGTTTATTATGAGGCTTCTGCCCCGTCAGGAAAAATTCTTCACCCTGCTGCTGGAACAGGCCAGAATCATATCGACAGCGTCGGAGTTGCTTCTTAATGGCGTAAAAGCCGGCAATTCCTCGCTGAGCGCGGCGTCCGAGCAAATCCGTCACCTGGAACATAAGGGCGACCAGATCCTCCGCGACGTCTTCACCAAGCTGAATCAGACGTTCATCACCCCGCTCGATCCGGAGGACATTCACCATCTCTCGTCCAATCTGGATGATGTGCTGGACGGCATAGAGGACGCCGCGCATCGCATCGTGGCTTACGAGATGAATCCCATCGGCACTTCGGTAGCCGACTTGTGCGCCATTCTGGACCGTTGCTCGCATGCTTTGGTGGCGGCTTTCGACGCCCTGAACAAAGGCACCAAGGTGCTCGACCACTGCAACACCATCGCCGGCCTGGAGGACGAGGCGGACGTGGTGGAGCGCAGAGCGATCGCCGATCTTTTCCGGACGGAGACCAATCCCATCGAACTGATCAAGCACAAGGAGATTTACGAGGTTCTGGAGAGCACCGTCGATTCCTGCAAGCACGTCGCCCTGCGTCTTGAGAACGTAGTCGTCAAGAACAGCTAGCCGGCCATGACGCCCCTACAGCTCGTCGTCCTGATCGTCACGATCGCGCTGATCTTCGACTACATCAACGGCTTCCACGACGCGGCCAACTCCATCGCTACCATCGTCGCGACGCGCGTTTTGACGCCTTTCCAGGCCGTGGTCTGGGCGGCCTTCTTCAACTTCGTTTCGGCTTTCAGCTTCGGCACGGCCGTGGCGTCAACGGTCGGTACGGGGTTCGTCGATCTCAATCTGGTGACGCCCTATGTCGTCCTTGCGGGACTCCTGGGAGCCATCGCCTGGGATCTGATCACGTGGTATCTGGGCCTGCCCACGAGCTCTTCGCACGCGCTGATCGGCGGCTACGCCGGCGCCGGAATCGCGAAAGCGGGCATGGCGGCGCTGATCGTGGGAAAGTGGCCGCTGACGCTGGCGTTCATCGTGCTCGCGCCGCTGATCGGCCTGGTGGTGGCTTACGTCCTCATGCTGGCCGTCTACTGGCTGTTTCGCAACTCCAGCCCCGTCAGAATGGACTCTTACTTCCGCAAGATGCAGCTCCTCTCGGCGGCCATGTTCAGCTACGCACACGGCACTAACGATGCCCAGAAGACCATGGGCATCATCTTCGCCGTGCTGGTAACGGCGAATTATCTGCAGGCATCCGACCCGATTCCGTTCTGGGTGATTCTGGCCGCGCACGCCGCCATCGCGCTGGGCACCTTGAGCGGCGGGTGGCGCATTGTACACACCATGGGAGGCAAACTAACCCGCCTGCGCCCGCGCGGCGGCTTCTGTGCGGAGACGGCGGCGGCCTTATCCGTGCTGTTCGCCACGCGCCTCGGGCTTCCGGTATCCACGACGCACGCCATCGCCGGCTCGATCGCCGGCGTGGGAAGCTTCAACCGGCTCAAGGCGGTCCGCTGGGGCGTGGCCAAGAGGATCGTCTGGGCGTGGGTCGTCACCATTCCCGCCGCCGCTTTCATCGCCTGGATCTGCTTCGCCGTCATCCGTCTGATTCATCCCGACGCGTAGCCACACGTCTCTGGGAATTTGGCATTAATCCTGCAACCTCTTGAGGAGATGTCCTCCGGATTCATCCGCCTCCGCCCGCGCGACGACGCCCTGTACGCGAGCCACAACCGCACGGTGCTCTGCACCCGGCGGGACGGATTCATTTATGGAACCGGAGAATTCGGCCTGTTCGTTCACGAGACGCGCCTGCTCTCCCTGTACCGCTACATGGCCGATGGCCGGCTTTGGATCCCCTCCGGGCTCTCCACCGTGGAGCCGAATTCCTGGCTGGGTTATTACATCGCCCAAAGCGGCGCGGGAATCGCGGACGCGCTGCAGCATGCCCTTGAATTGAAGCTCGCCCGCCACGTGAGCGATGGATTTCACGAAACCGTCGAGGTGACTAACTTCACGCAGAAACCGGTCCGGACGATTCTGCAACTGGAGCTGGATGCGGATTTCGCGGATGCGACCGAAACGAAAGATCTGCGGCGGCAGCATGGCCGCACGGAGCGCCGATGGCGGCGGGCCGCCGATGGCGGGTGGGAGATCCTCTTCGACTATCATGCCGAGCACGGCACGGCCCGCATTCACCGGGGCCTGATAGTACGCATCGTGGAAGCGGCTACCCCTCCGATTCATGAGGACGGACGCGTCTCCTTCGAAATCGATCTGCAGCCGCTGGCGTGCTGGAACGCACACATCGACTTCGTTCCGTTCATCGATGAGAAGGCGATGAGTCCCGTCTGCGTGCCGGCTTCCTTCGACGCCCTCCAGACCGAGCGCGACCGCGAGCGCGCGCGCTTCCTTCGGGATTCCACCTGCTTTTCCGCGCCTTGCACCGGAACGCTGACGCACGTTGTGGTTAACGCATTGGAGCAGGCCAGGCGAGACCTGTCCGCGATGCGGCTGTACGACCTCGACGTGGGACAGCGCGCCTGGACGATGGGAGCCGGTTTACCCCTTTATATCGGCCTTTTTGGACGCGATACTTTGACCGCCTCCTGGCAGGCTGGTCTCGCGAGCACGGAGATGATGGCGGGCGTGCTGCCCCAGTTGGCCCGCTGGCAGGGCAGCAGGATCGACGATTGGCGCGACGAGCAGCCTGGCCGTATGTTGCACGAGGCCCACACCGGTCCTCTTGCGATGCTGAATTACGACCCGCGGCGCCGGTATTACGGCTCCATCACCACTTCCGCGTTTTACCCCGTGGTGGTGTCCGAACTGTGGCACTGGACGGGCGACAAGGATCTGGTACGGCCGCTGATCGAGCCCGCGCTGAAGGCTCTCCGGTGGCTGGACGAATACAGCGACCCGGACGGCGCCGGCTTCTACAAATATCAGACGCGCTCGACGCAGGGCCTGGAGAACCAGGCCTGGAAGGATTCCGGCGACGCCATTGTTCACGAAGACGGCTCTCAGGCCAAGACGCCCATCGCGACGTGCGAGGAACAGGGCTTCGTCTATCTTGCCAAGATGCTGCTGTCGCTGCTGCTGTGGTGGTTCGACCGAAAGGACGAAGCCGACCGCCTCTACCAGGAGGGGCACGAGTTGAGGAAGCGCTTCAACCAGGCGTTTTGGATGGAGGACGAAGGATTCTTCGCCATGGGCCTGGACGGCGACGGGCGACGGATCGAGTCCATAGGCTCGAACGGCGGCCACTGCCTCGCCACCGGCATCGCGGACGATGCGCTGGTAAAACGGGCCGTGCGGCGCCTGATGACCGAAGATCTGTTCAGCGGCTGGGGCGTCCGCACGCTGTCGTCGCGACACCCCGCCTACAATCCGTACAGCTATCATCGCGGGACGGTCTGGCCGGTGGAGCAGGGAACTTTCGTACTGGGCTTCTTGCGGTATGGGCTGCACACGGACGTTCAACGCCTGGCCAAGGCGCAGTTCGAAGCCGCATTGCTGTTCGACCATTACCGGCTCCCCGAGCTGTTCGGAGGCCATCCGCGCGATGCGGCTCATCCGTTCCCGGCGCTTTACCCGGAGGCGAACTGGCCGCAGGCATGGTCGGCGTCGTCGTTGTTCTGCCATTTACAGGCCATGCTGGGGCTTTATCCGTTTGCGCCGCTGAACCTGCTGTTCGTCGACCCGCACCTGCCGGAGTGGCTGCCGGAGATCACCTTGACCAACCTGCATGTAGGCTGGGCGATCGTCACGATCCGATTCTATCGGGTCGCCGGCGGCGGCAGCGAATATCAAGTTCGCGAGTTAATAGGGAATTTACGCATTTTGCGGCAGCCCAGCCCATGGTCGCTCACCGCGGGGTGGGGCGAGCGCTTGAAAGACGTCGTATCGAGCTTGCTTCCGGTGTAAGCGTGGTGCGTCACAGAGACAACCGCTCCCTACGGTCGCGGCTCCGTTTCCGAGCCGCGACCGCAGGGAGCGGTTGTCGATGCGTCAGGAACATTCCGTTTTGACTTTCCCGCATGAATCAAGCACCATCGACGCATGAGACTGGTGTTGCTTTTGTTGGCGCCTGTGCTGCTTCTGTGCGGAGACTGGCCCCAATTTCGCGGACCCGGCGGCGAGGGACATTCCGGCGAGCAGGGACTCCCGCTCAAGTGGAGCGGAACCGAGAACGTCGTCTGGAAAGTAGCCCTTCCCGGCCGCGGCTGGTCCTCGCCGTCCATCCAGGGAACGGAGATCTGGCTCACCACGGCCACTCGAGAGGGTCATTCCCTGCGAGCCATTGCCATCCACCGCGAGAGCGGTAAGCTCTTGCGCGATGTGGAAGTGTTCCAGGTCGCCGACCCAGTGCCGATCAATGGCAAAAACAGTCATGCCTCGCCGACGCCAATCGTTGACGGCGACCGCATCTATCTCCACTATGGTTCAAGCGGCACGGCATGCATTAAGACCTCCGGCGAGACGGTCTGGAAGACCCGGCTCGATTACCGCCATCAGCACGGGTCAGGCGGGTCGCCAGTGCTGTACAACGATCTGCTGATTGTCAATTGCGACGGGACCGACACACAGTACGTGGCGGCGCTCGATAAAAATACGGGCAAGGTTCGCTGGAAGACGCGGCGGGACGGGTATCAGGCCTACAGCACGCCGTTGATCGTCCACGTGGACGGCAAGGACCAGTTGGTGAGTGTGGGCGCGAAGCGGGCCGTGAGCTACGATCCCCGCACCGGAAAGGAAATCTGGTCCATAAGCTACGGAGACGGCTTTTCCAACGTGCCTCGCCCCGTGTATGGTCATGGGCTCGTATACATCTGTTCGGGCTTTCATCAGCCGTATCTCTTCGCCGTGCGGCCGACCGGGACGGGAGACGTAACGGACACCGAAGTCGCCTGGGTTTTGAAACGGAGCGTGCCGCTGACGCCGTCGCCGCTTCTGGTGGGAGAGGAGTTGTATACCGTCACCGATAACGGCATCGCATCCTGCCTGGACGCCAAAACGGGGAATATTCACTGGCAGGAGCGGCTGGGGGGCAGTCATTCGGCCTCGCCCACATTTGCCGACGGGCGGATCTACTTCTTGAGCGAGGAAGGCGATAGCACGGTCATCGCTCCCGGACGGAAATTTGAGAAACTGGCGGTCAACCGCCTGGGTGAGGCCACGCTGGCCTCGATGGCCATTTCCGGCGGAGCGATCTTCATACGGGGCGAGCGGCATTTGTACCGCATTCAGGAGATTCGGGATAAGACCGCCCGAAAATAGGTCCTAAAGTTCCTCCTGTGGATGCCGATAAGTAGGAACGGACAATTCGAGGCGCAATATGGGAACGCGAGACTGGGAATCCTCGGGCCAGCAGGCTCACTGCCGGCGCGTGGCCGCGATCGCCATGGAAGTCGGAACGCGGCTGGGGCTACCCTCCAATTCTGTAAGGATCATCGAGCACACCTCGCTGCGGCATCATGCGAGTTCGTTACCCTTAAGCGAGAGTGCTTTCGGGCGTCTCATGAAGGACCTTTTCGGCCCCCAATGGGAATCGCTCGCGGACGCCAAGGGCGCGGAGCCGACGGCGGCCGGCAAGGCCGGCTGGGTGGCGCAGATTGTGGAAGTGGCCAACCTGCTCGATGAACATATCGAGGGCATGCCATATGACGATCAGCCCATCGACGAGTTTTTCGAAGAGCTTTCCCGGATGGCCCGAGGAGGACTGTTCGAGCCCGCGATTGTCAAAGCTCTTACCGGTCCGCCCAGGGCCAGTCTTGACGGACTGCTCGCCGCCGCCGCGCGCCTGCCGGTAACCCCAGCCGTGGCCAGGCGCATGCTTGCTCTGACCTCCGATTCCGAGATCGATGCCGCCCGGATCGAGAAGCTCGCATCCACGGACGCAATCCTGGCGGCGCAGCTTCTCAAAGTATCCAATTCAAGCCTTTTCCATAACGTAAAGGAGATCGTCACCATCCGCCAGGCGATTACCCATATCGGGATCGACCTTGCCAAGAAGGTCCTGATCGCCGCCGCGATGCAGCCGCTCTTCGCCTCGTCACGGCTCGACGGCCTGTGGAAGCACTCGCTCGAAGTGGCCCAGACCGCCGAGCACCTGGCCCGTCTCTCCGGGAAGGCCGATCCCGAAATCGCCTTTCTCGCGGGATTGCTTCACGATGTGGGCCGCCTGGTGGTCCAGCGTCTTGGCGGGGAGGTGGCCGTGTCTCATGCCCGCCTGCTCGACCGCGGCGCGGACCCGGTGGCCGCCGAACTGCTCCTCTTTCGCATCGAGCATGGCCGCATTGGTGAGGAGTTGCTGCGCGGCTGGAACTTCCCGGACCTGTTGCTCGAAGGTATCGGACGCCATCACGAGCCGGAACGCTCGGATTCCGTGCTGGCCGCGCTCCTGTATCTTGCGGAGTTTTGCTGTGACGCGCGGGAAGCGCCGCCTTCCGTCGTCCGGCTCAAGCGAGCCACGGATGCGGCCGGGTTGACGATTGAGCGGTTGCTAGCCGTGCCTCCCGGCGCCGGCTCTTTGAAGGCTCTGGCGGCTTAAAATTGAGTGGGGTGGGCTTCAGCATAAACGGGCCGCGGCGCCGGTTTGGATGGAAGAGGTGCTACCGGCCAAAAATAATGGCCTCTCGGGTCAAAAGTCGCGATGTTGCGCCCACTAGCACGAGCGCGCAGGCCAGCACCGCCAAACCCGCCAGTGCGTAGAAAGCCGCACCGGGCGGCTTGCCGCCCAAGACATCTGCCGCTAGCGCATATTGGCCGATAATCGGTATCGGCGCCAACCAAGGCCGGTTTGACAAGGGGTACATAGTAGCCAGTAGTCCCGGCAACATGGGCAACAGAATCAGAATTCCAATGTAACTCTGCGCCTCTTTGAACGACCGGGCAAATGTCGAGGCAAACATCACCACTGCACTCAAGAACAACGCGAGCGGCAACACCAGCGCCAGCAGGCTCATCAACTCACCATCCGATACCCGAAACCGGATTCCCATATCGTGCCAGGGCACACGCCGCATCACGTTCACTGTAAGAAGCATCGAGAAGACGACCGAGCCACAGCCGAACGCCGACGCAGCGAGCCATTTGCCACCCGCCAGCGCGACGCGGGGAACGGGGCTGAGCAGCAGGGGCTCGAGCGATCCGCGCTCCCGTTCGCCGGCAGTGGCATCGATGGCAATCTGCATCCCACCCGTTAGCGCAGCCATGACCAACAAGAGCGGCAGGATGCTGAGCAGCGTTGCTAATCGTTCTTGGGCGCTCGAAACCTCGACTTCCTGCACCCGCACCGGCAGAGCGATCGATGGAGCTACGCCGCGGGCGATCAATCGTAACTGAGCCAGGTGGCTGGAATAGGCAGTTATCAGCGCCCGTACCCGGGCTACCTTCGGGCGCGCGACGTCACGAGTTGTGTCGCTGATCAGCTTCACCGGCGCAGGTACCGCCCGAGCCATATTCTTCGAGAAGTCCTTCTCGATAAGGAGAATCACATCCTCTTTCCGCTCTCGAACGGCCTGTTCCGGATCGGCTGGGGCCGCCACGATCTCGAGACCGGTCTGCTGCTTCATCCAATCGATAAAAGCGGGCGCATATTCGACGCCGACGACGGGCAGCTTCATCTCCTCCGCGTTCCTGCGGCGGCCAGCCATAGCCGTGAACATGACTCCAAACAGGATTGGCGCCATCATGGCGCCAATCAGCAGTGACGACACCGATCGCCTGTCGCGCACGCCGTCGCGCAGTTCTTTCTTTAATGCGATCACCAACGGCCTCAACGTGCTCACGGAGTTTCCTCTGTCTCCAGCCCAGCCAGGGCAACGAAGGCGTCTTCGAGATTGTCACGGCCGGTTATGAGCCGCAGTTCTTCGGGCGTTCCGTCGGCCACTACTCTTCCTTGCGCGATCACCACGATGCGATCGCACAGCGCCGAAACTTCCTGCATGATATGACTCGAAAACAGCACACAGCAGCCGTCCCGCCGGAGCCCGCGGATCAGCTCTCGCATGGCGCGGGTGCTCATCACGTCCAGCCCGTTGGTTGGCTCGTCCAGAATCACGTTGCGCGGCTGATGCACAAGCGCTCGTGCGATCGCCACCTTTGTTCGCTCGCCTTGCGAGAAGCCGGAAACACGCCGATCTGCCACTTCGTTCAGGCCTAAACGGGTCACTAGCGCCTTGACACGCGTGGTCAGAGCGGGCCCGTCAAGACCGTGCAATCGGCCGAAGTATTCGATGTGTTCGATAGGTGTCAACCGGGGATAGAGCCCGCGCGAATCGGGCAACAGCCCCATGTGTTTCTGCGCGCCAATCGGATCCGCCACAACATCGGCGTTGTCCACGCGAATCGTACCCGCATCCGGGCGCATGAGGCCCGACAACAGTCGCAGCGTGGTAGTCTTGCCCGCTCCATTCGGTCCCAATAGCCCGACCACAGTTCCATCGCAGGCGCGGAAGCTCACATCCCGGACCGCTTCCACTGTGCCAAACCTCTTTTGCAATCCCTGAATTTCGATCACGGCTGACCGGCTCCGGTGTAGTTGACAAAAAATGGCGGCCGGCGCTGCGACTGCAGGCACGCGGGGTCCAGGTTTCTGAGACTGGCTTGATCTAAAAACTTGCCAATGAGTTGCGGCACGCAGCCTCGCGGAGTCGTACCATGGCCAGCCCCTGGCACAACAAAATGCTTCGAGTTCTTTAGATACTGAGCCACGTGATCGCCCCAGGAGGGCGGCGTAACAGGGTCGTCCGCCCCCGAGAGAATCAATACGGCCTTGTCGGAAACCACAGGCTGATAGAAATCTTCCGGCACAGCGCCCTTTGGCCAGAACTCACATGGCTTCATCCGCGTGTCGAAAAAAGCGGTTCCGAGGAATCGGCCTTTTGCCTCGCGTGCGATGTCGCCGGCGTGGATGCGCGGCATGTCCTCGGCGCATACTACCGAAAGAAACATGCCCTCGCTCATCGCGCCCTTCGGCATGTCGCTTGAGAAGGCCAGAGCCAGCAAACCCTGATAATTCCCTGCAGCCGCATCGGTGATGAGCTGGGGCAGTAAGGAAGTGGTTGAGGGATTGTAGAGCGCGCTGAAAACGATGGACGCCGCGAGGCGCTGCGAAATATTAATCTCGGCGGACTTGCCCGTGCGCGGGTGGGTGAAAGCAATGCGAGGCTTGGCAGCTACGTGCTCAAACAGTGTGCTCACCGATTCGCGCAGGCGGGGAAACCGTTTACCGCAGGCTGCGTCTTTGGCGCAGTCTTCGATCATGAGGTCCAGCGCCCGCTGGCCGTCGCGCGCCGCGAAAAGCGGCAACCGCATGTCGGGCGGGGCAACCCCATCGAGAACCATGCTTCGCACGGAGTCTTCATGCCGTTTGAGATACACCAGCGCGGCGCGAGTGCCGTACGAGCCGCCCCAGATATTAATCGCTCCATAGCCCAAGTGCCTCCGGACGTCGTCCAAATCGTCCATGGCGATCGCCGTGGTGTAAAGGCGCGCATCGGCTTCAAGTTTCGCCAGACAAGCGCGAAGCCGCTCCATGCGAGGGTCGTCGATTCTCGAAAAGTCTTCCTCATCGCGATCTTCCGGTTCACAGTTCAGGGGATTGGAGTCACCGGTACCGCGCTGGTCGATAAAGACGATGTCGCGGTCGCGCTGGAAGCGACGGAACATGGGGAGGCTATACGTCGCCAGCGTAGCCGCACCGCCGCCTGGGCCGCCTTGAAAGATAAACAGGGGATCCGGCCGAGGATCGCGCCGCATCGCCGGTGCGACGACGATCTTGAGTTTGATCTGGCGGCCGGCCTTTGCCGACCGATCCTCAAAAACCGTGTACTGACCGCAGAAGGCCTCGGCAGGCCCTTCATCAATTTTGCACGGGTGAAGCCGGTCCAGAGCGCTCTGCGGGGTACGTTGACAAGCCGCCAGGATAATGGAAACGACTAACAGACCAGCGCGCACGAGCGGCATTACGTCACACGGTACCACGCACCACCCCTGCGCTGCGCGCCGAGACGTCCGGACTTCAACAATTTATGCGGACATCGGTCAGGCGACCATCCTGGTGCGGTTGATCGCGATGGAGTGATCGGGCGGTCCAGCTATAATCGTGTTAGAGGTGTCCACCCTGGCAAAGCGCAAGCAGCAGTTGGTCAAGCGAATGATCGGGCGATTCATCGTCGCCGATCCCACGATCTGCCACGGCCAGCCGACGTTCCGAGGAACCCGAATCCTGGTGGCCGACGTCTTGGAGCAGGTGGCCGCGGGCATCGCTTGGGAGACGATCGTAGAGGAGTGGCGCGGCACCGTGTCTTCGGACGCCATCTCGGAAGCAGTTCGACTGGCGAGCCAGGCATTTCGCGATCATTCCGCCCAATACACAGCGCCTGAATACGTGCTCGAACGAGCTCAGGCTTGATCATCCTCGACGAGAACATCCTCGACGGACAGCGCCTGCTGCTCGAAGCATGGCGGCTGGCGGCGAGGCAAATCGGAGTCAACCTTGGCCGCAAGGGTCTGAAGGACGAGGAGATTGTCGTTCTGTTGCGCCAGCAGCGCAAGCCCACGTTTTTTACCCGCGACGGGGGCTTTTACCACCCGGACGTCAGGCATCGAAGCTACTGCCTGGTTGTGACGAGCGTGGGACAAAACGAAGTGGCTGCGTTTGTTCGGCGCTTTCTCCGCCACCCCGACTTCGATACTCAGGCGAAGAGGATGGGCCGCGTGGTCCGGGTCTCGCATGCCGGCCTTGCGGTCTGGCGCCTGCGTGCGCAGGCCGAAATTCACACGGTTTGGAGCCGGCCGAGGTAGCGTCTCCCGGTGCTACGGCGTCTTCCGCGATCTATCTGGATGGGGCACTTCTATGGAGAGGGCGTTTGCGTCCAGGTGGGCGGTGCCACGGTCACTCGGCGAATCCTAAACGCCGACTACAAGTGGTTTACATCCCGGATAACCTTGCGCTGACCCTATTTGTGCGGTGGAATCGATGATGATCCTTTGATCAGCTGTTCGCCGCCGATCCGCTCAGTTGCCGATTCTTGGAGTTGAAGCACCGGATCTGCGCGTGAGAATCCCGTCTCGCCTCCGCAACTCGAGGAGTCAAAGAAGAATACACAGGCGCGGCGTTCGTTCTGGGAACTCCGATAGACGATCCCATCGAGCGACTCGCCGCTCCCGGTTCGAAACCGGTGTCGGAAATACTCGGTGACGATCTGCGTGGGGACATACTCGACGTGTTCCATGCCGTCACGCGCGACTGGCTTTACGAAGTCCTCCTCAAACATATGCAAGAAACGGATGCCGTGTCGTATCTCGCGGTCAACAAAGAAGCTAGGGGGCGAGGGCAGATCAGTCAAATCGAGAACCGTCAGTGGTTTCTGGCATCGGAACTGGGCGACGGAGATCACTTTTTCCTCTGCCCCCTCACGGCCCCGATGGAAGGTCTCCGCAATTGCCGTCTCGCGGTCGAATGCCCCATAGAACATTACGATCCCTGCGGGACTCATACGGTTTGATTGGTATGCTTTCTCACGTGGTGGTGGCCCAAGTTCAGCCGGGGTGGACGGATGCTCATCAGTCGCATGTACTCGTGCCCGAAACAACACGGTCCCAGCATCGATTGTCGTAATCAGGTTTGCCTTTGGGACAATCGCGCCAAGTGCATCTAGGATACGTGCCGGTGGGACTCCCTCGTCCGCATCATAGGTGACCCCGAAAGCTTCTGATGGCGGAAATGGATTGCGGTCCGGCGCCGGATTAGCGTGATCGTCGAAAAGATAGCGATTGTGGTGTTTAACCAAATCCACAAAGACTTGCCAACCCGCGCGGAGCGCAGCGGTCAGGTCCGCTGGTCCGAAGCGCTTTTTACACCACGTCAAGTTTGGCAGCGCGTCAACCATGTCGTCGATTATCATCTCGTCCGCCTCGAATTCCACTTCATCGGTCAACAACTCGAGGGTTGTGTACGTATCAGAGTAGTAGCAACCCTCCTCGTTGTCGTATGACACCATTTCAGAATCCACATCGCTGTACTCCCGAAGGATGTTGTCGTAGATGTGCTGGGCCAGTCGGTTGATTGTGAGGCAGCGTAGATCAGTTGGCGTCTCGCCGCAGTAGTCGCACGGGTGCTCTTCACCTTCCTCCAGAATGAGGGCAGACAACGCCTTATCCAAAACGCACTTGTTGCAGACGTACTTGTCGGCAGTCACTGTTCACCTGATTGGCTTCGGTCATGAACCCGTGCGGACGGTGTTGAGTCTTCAGCCGATGCTCGGGCTACAACCACTCTACCGCCGCTGCGTTTAGGATCTCGTTCACTTGACCGGTAGCCGGCCTACGCGCAGAACTGAAGCCGCGAGCCGTCCGGATTTCAACAGTGAGGGGACATCGGCCAGGCGACCATCTCCAACAATCCGGCATCACGCCGCCTTGCCTGAAGCCCTTCGAGTGCCTTTCTTGGCGGATTCCTGCCAGCATCTTCGTATAGACGCTTGCTAAACTAAGCGTGGAATACGTGACCCCGTACCTCGAAATCGGCGGATACTATCGCGAAGTCTTTCCCAACGTTCACCAGGTGGAGCTTCCCCTTCCATTCTCACTGGGTATTGTTAACGTCTATCTGGTGCGCCTCGAGCGCGGCTGGCTGCTCATCGATTGCGGCATGGAAACCGAGCAGTGCTTGGCCGCGCTTTCCCGCGCGTGCGAAGGGCTGGGCGTGAATTGGACGGACATCCGCCAGATCCTGGTGACGCACGCGCACCCCGATCACTCCGGACTGGCGCCCCGCCTGCTGCAGAAGACCGGCGCGCGATTGATGATGCACGGCCACGACGTCAACCTGCTTTACTCCATGGCGAGCGGCCAGGGCGCCGACATGAATCGCAACGTCCTTGGCCGGGCGGGCACGCCGCCGGCGTTGCGGGAACAGGTCGCCGCCGTTTTCCGGGAAATTCAGCAGGGCTTTCGCGTTGTGAATCCGGACGAATTTCTGGCCGACGGCGAAAGCATTCCCACCACGCTGGGGCCGCTCGACGTTTTCTGGACGCCCGGACACTCGCCCGGCCACGTCTGCCTGTACGCGCGCGAGAAGCGTCTGCTGTTCTCCGGAGACCATCTGCTCGAACACATCACGCCGAACATCGGCTGGCAGCCGGAGCGGGATGCGCTGGGCGACTTTCTGAATTCGCTCGAACGCATGAAGGACATGGAGATCGACCTGATTTTGCCGGCCCATGGCGGGCCTTTCGCCGGGCATCGCGACCTGATCCGCAAAACCATCGGTCATCATCACGAGCGCTGCGCGGCCATTCTCGCCAGTCTGGCAGGCACGCCCTCTCGGGCGCATGATCTGGTGGCGCAGTTATGGAAGCGGCCGCTTTCGCCCTTCCACTACCGGTTCGCCATTTACGAAGTGCTGGCCCACCTCGAACACATGCAGCGACGGGGCATGGTGAGCGCCAGCCCAAACGGCGGCTCACCCGTTATGTGGAGCGCCGCCTGAGCCGCCTCAGGCCAGCGCCTGTTTGCAGTACTCGAAGCACTTGCGGACTTCCACCACCGTGTCCCCGCCTTTGTATTCGTACTCGATATTGGCGGGAATACGCGGAAAACCCTTGGTCTTCAGCGTCTGCAGCACGGCCTTGATGGGCGTATCGCCTTCGCCGAAGGGTACGTTAGCCCCCTGGTTCTTCTTGCGGTCCTTGATGTGCAGGGTGACGATCTTCTCGCGGTTCTTCTTCAGATAGTCCACCGCGTCGAAGTTGGCGGCCGTGAAGTGGCCGATGTCGAGATTGATTACGATATGGGTAGTGCCGCGCATGGCGTCCGCGAAGTTTTCCGGCGTGGCGAACTCGTTGGGCTTCAGGTTCGAGTGATTGTGCATCCCTACCTGAACGCGCGCCTTTGCGGCGAACGGATCGATGCGCTTCGCGGTAGTCACGTTGGAGGAAGCCGTGAGGCTCTTCACGCCCAGCGCCTTGGCCATCTCGAAGCCGCGCGCGATCTCTTCGTCGGTGAAATCCTCGCGAAAGCTGTAATTGTAAGCGCTCAGGCGAATGCCGGCCGCGTCGAACTTCTTGCGGACTTTCGCGTACTCCTCCATGGAGACGGTAGTGCGCCACTTGCGCAATTCCTCGCGCGGTCCGCCTCTCGGTTCGATGTGGCCTTGCCACAACTCGCAGGAACCCAACCCTACCTCGGTCATGGCCTGGATGGCGGCGTCCAGCGGACGGTCGCGAAAGCTATAGGACTGCGCACCGATCTCCACACCCTGAACGATGGACCGCACGTCGGGGGGCGCCGCATTGGCGATGGCCGGCACGGCCAAGGCGAGCTTCGCAAACTCTCTTCGTGAATACATGGCTTCTCCTCGTGAATCTCCGGCTCATTATAATGGTTCGCCGA
Organism: Bryobacteraceae bacterium; assembly: GCA_040902885.1. Classification (GTDB taxonomy): domain Bacteria; phylum Acidobacteriota; class Terriglobia; order Bryobacterales; family Bryobacteraceae; genus JBBDWK01. The sequence goes on from JBBDWK010000046.1 coordinate 87,534, forward strand.
AAGCCCGCGCAGGATTCTCGATCAACAGTTGCCTTCGCCAGCCGGAATCAAGGAGGGGCAGAAAGTCCGTGAAAAGGTAGGTGTAACCGCGGTAAGAGCCTCCCCCTGGCTCGCCCACGCGGTACCAGCCGGAATCCTGGGAGATCAGCGTGCGGCCGAGCAGGTTGCGTCCGGCCATGAAACGCACGCACTCCAGGTGCCAGGCGGCTGACTTCGGGCCGATACCGTCGAACTCCACCCAGGCTCCGGAACGCGCCACGCGCTCGTGAAACGTATGGTCCTTCTCGCTCTGCGCGTGGACCCAGACGAAGCGCGCGGGGGCAACCTTTTCGGCGGCTACAATCTCCACCTGCTCGACGGCCGCGCTTCCGTTACCGGTATGCGAAGCGATGGTGAGCCCGGTTTCGCGCGAAGTGATGGCGGCGGCTGTTGCCACCTTGCGGTCGGGAGCGGCCAGCGGGCCACGGTTCACTCCGATTTTGATGAAGCGTGGGCGGACGCCGTCGACCCCGTCGCGATGCTCTTGGATCCACCGCCGGGCCAACCGCTCAGCGGACTCGGATTTTGCGAACTCGGGCAGGTACTTGTAATCCGCGGCGGCATACAGGCCCGTGTTGGTCCAGATGTCGATGCCCGTCTCCGCGGATAAGCGCCGCATCAGCGCCGCATCGCGCCCGAGGAAGTTGGGCGTACACTCCTGAAGCCTGCGGCAGCCAAGGCGCTTGACGTCTTCCAGATGCTTGCGGGCCACGCGGAAGACTTCTTCGCGGTGATAGCGGCCCGGCCGGATCTGCGCGGCGCCTATGAAATCCACCATGACGTGTTCGTGGACCAGGATGGCGCCTTCGAGCGCTTCCGCCGCCAGTGGCAGCGGGCCAGCGAGCAGAGCTATCAAGTCGCGGCGGCGCACGCCTCAATATATCAGGAGCTGAGAACCGCCATGAGCTTCTGCTTGATCTGCTCGGATGTGAAGGGCTTCCGGACATAACCCGACGCGCCCCGGTGCACTGCCTCCATCACCTTGTTCTCTCCTCCTTCGGTGGTAATGATGATGACCGGCACGTGCCGCCATTCGCGGTTGGACCGGATCTCTCCGAGCAACTGCAGTCCATCCATATTGGGCATGTTCAGGTCGGAAAGCACCAGCCCCACGCGCGATTGCTTCAGCACTTCGAGGGCTTCGAAACCATCGGCTGCTTCCCAAACCTCGCCGATGGCCACTCCGGACTGGCGAAGCATACGTTGCAGAATTTTCCGGATAGCCGCGGAGTCGTCGACGATCATGACATCTAAGGCCATCTGCCCCCCGGCTTACTGATCGGCGGTGCGGGCTGTAAGGTTTAGGCGCTATGATGAACACTTATGCGTACGCTTCTGAATCTCGTCCTGCTGTCCGCCCTGGCGCTGGCGCCCCTAGCCGCCGAGAAAAAGGTGGTACACCCCAAGGAATTCGCCAAGGGCCGTCCCTTCAGCCCTGGAATTCTGGCCGATGGCACGCTGTACGCCGCGGGCCAGATTGGACAGGACCTCAAGACTGGCAAGCTCCCCAGCGACTTCGAAGCCGAGGTCCGGCAGACGCTCGACAACGTTGGCCTGATCCTGAAGGAAGCGGGGATGAGCTTCGCCGACGTGGTCTCGGTAAATGTCTATCTCACCGATATGGATCTGTTCCAGCGGATGAACGCCGTTTATACGACCTATTTCAAGGAACCGCGCCCGGCGCGCACCACGGTCGGCGTGCCCAGGCTGGCCGGCCCGGCGCGCATCGAGATCACCGTCATCGCGCGCAAGTAACAAAAAGGTCTACAGAGTCACCGTTCTGCGCGGGGAACTCGCGGAGTCCTTGCGGGTCGTCTTGTAGGCCCAATGGAACTCCAGCTCATACGCCAGTGAACGCGCCAGCCCGTCCAGATCCGGAAATAGGGTGGCGTTGGTGATGTTCATGCGGTACAGCTCGCGCAACCCTTTGTCCCGCACCTTCTCGCTTGGCAGGATGAACTTCACCAGCGTATTTTCGGGATCGGGATAACCCGATAGAATCTCTTCCATCGACTCGGTGAGGATGCCCGGAATGGCGAACGTTCCGGATTGCGCGATGAGCCGCAGATTCATCGCCTGCGGCTCGCCCACGTGAAGAAACGGGATCTGCCCCTGCAGGTAATAGCGCCGGTAGTTTCCCCGGAGGCGCAGATCCATTTTGCGTGGCCGGATAATCCGCTTCTTCCGTACGGTCTGCCGTTCGAGCAGGCTGATCTGGGAAGGATTCAGCGCCCATACGGCCGCTTCACCGACGCACCGCTCCAGCGCGAAGAACGCCGCCACGTAGGGCGACCAGGTGAGATCGAGGAGGCGCGTCGGCGCGCCGTGATGCTTCATCAGCGCGAGCCACTGAAATTCGTCGTCGGAATCCGGCGGATGAGTCAGGAAATGGTGCGCCTTACGCTTGAAGATGCGCAGGATGCGTTCTTCCTGCTGCGGCCAGACTTCGGGCTCGATCTGAAAGTCGCGGAAGTGGCGCGAGATGGTGGTGAGCAGCGGCCAGAACTCTTCGCGCTGTCCCCGAAAGGCCCAGTTGGAATAGGGGGAGTCCGTAATCAGATCGAGGAAGGCCTCCCACGATTCGACTCGAACCACCTTGTAAGGAACCGGTTCCGGCATACGGGGGCGCTCTCAGGACGAACTCATCGCGATGAGCTGTTCGGCGTGCCTGAGGGCCTCCGGCGTGAGGCGATGTCCGGATAACATCCGGCCGATCTCCTGGGTGCGCGCGGCGCGATCGAGTTGTTCGATCGCGGCCACGGTCCGCCCGCCGGACTCGATCTTCTCGACCCGGTAGTGATGATCGGCGAAACTGGCGATCTGCGCCAGATGGGTGACGCACAGCACCTGATCGCGCGCCGCCAGGCTCTTCAGGCGGCGGCCCACTCCTTCCGCCGCGCGTCCGCCGATTCCGGTATCCACCTCGTCGAAGACCAGAGTCCGGGAAGCGCGCGCTTCCGGAGCGGCGCGTCCCGCCAGAGACGTCTTCACGGCCAGTGCGATACGCGAGATCTCGCCCCCGGAGGCGACTTTCTCGATAGCGCGCGGATCCTCGCCAAGGTTGGGCGAGACCAGAAAGGCGACGGCATCCGCGCCGGATGCGGACCATGGCCCGGCGCCGATCTCGATGCGGAAGACGGTGCGCTCCATGGCCAGCGCGGCCAGCTCTTTTTCCACCTCGCCTGCCAGCGCCGCGGCGGCTTGGCCGCGCTCCCCGGTGAGACGCGCGGCCAGCGCCTCGTACTCGCGCGCCAGCCGTTCGCCTTCCGAGCGGAGGGTCTCTATGCGCTCGGCGGCGTTCTCCACGGCGTCCATCTGCCCGCGCACGCTATCGAGAAACGCCTGCACCTCATCCAGAGTCTTGCCGTATTTTCGCTTGAGTTTTTCGAGCGCCGCCAGACGCGACTCCACCTCTTCCAGACGCCCGGGATTGGCTTCCAAATGCGAAACGTAATCGCGCAGAGAGAAGGAAGCCTCCTGCACCGCAATCTCCGCCGGCTGGAGCGCCTCGCGAATTTCGCCCAGGCTCGAATCGATGCGCGAAAGCTCGTCCAGACGCTTGGCCGCCAAGCGCAGCAGCGCCAGCGCCGACTCCGGCGAATCGTACAGCGCCGCGTAGGCGATGCCCGCATGCTCCTGCAGGCGGCCGAGGTTCAACAGCACGCGCCGCTCGTTCTCCAGTTCGGCGTCTTCGCCCGCCCGTGGCGATACGCTCTCGATCTCCTTGCGCTGGAACGACCACAAGTCGAGCAGCCGCAGCTTCTCCTGCTCCGAGCGCTCCAGTTCTTCCATCTCGCGCCCAGTGGTCCGCCAGCACGCATACGTCCCCGCCACCTGCGTCAGCAGGCCGTGAACGCCCGCGTACGCGTCCAGCATATGGCGCTGCGCCTCGCCGGAGAACAGAAGCTGCTGATCGTGCTGGCCGTGAATATCGCCAAGATGGGGCGCAAGCTCGCGCAGCAGGGCCGCCGTGGCGGGGCGGCTTCCGATGAACGCGCGCGACTTGCCGTTGGCGAGAATTTCTCGCTCGATGAGCAGCTCGCCTTCCTCCACCGTGAAACCCGCGGGTTCGAGCAGGGCTTTGACGGCTTCCGTTCCGGCGACGTCGAAGATTCCGGAAATGCGTGCGCGGTCTTCGCCCGAGCGGACTGTATCCGCCGAAGCGCGCGCCCCGAACAGCAGGCCCAGGGCATCGACGACAATGGACTTGCCGCTGCCGGTCTCTCCGGTGAGCAGATTCAGGCCGCGATGAAATCTTACGCGCACGCGGTCCACGACGGCGTAATTTTCGACGACCAGCTCCAGCAGCATTCCAGCCGATTATAAACCGGCTCCAATTGACAGCGGCGGATATAATGACGGGGATGGGCATCCCGAGGGTCGCGCTCCCGTTGCTCGCCGCGTCCGTGGTGTGGGGCGATGTGACGCAATGCGCCTGCGATCCGGGCCGGCCGGCGAGCATGGAGGCGCGCGAGTGCGGCCTTTGCCGGGAAGCCGAGAAACAACCCGAGCATGCAGGCGTGTTCTTCCTCAAAGACATCAATCCCCGCAAGCCGAACCGCTGGCTGGCGCTTCCGCGCCATCATTGGAAAATACAGCATTCGCTGGCCGGGATGACGCGCGAGCAGCGGAGCCGGCTATGGACGGAAGCCATCGCCAAGGCGCGCGAGCTTTGGGGCGATCGCTGGGCGCTCGCGGTCAACGGCGACGAGCGCCGGACTCAGTGCCACGCTCACATCCACATCGGCAAACTGCTGAACGGAGTCGAGACCCCGAATTTCTTGGTCGTGAACGGACCGGCCGAAATTCCGGCGCCAAACGATGGCGCGGGCCTCTGGGTCCATCCGGCGGGCAACCGCCTGCACGTACACCTCGGCGAGCAACTGACCGAAACGGTGCTGCTAAGGTAGATCATTATGGAACTGCTGGAAATCTCGAAACTGCCGACGGCGGAAAATTCCGCCATCCGTCTCACTCCGGCCGACAACATCGCCGTTGCCCGGGTGCCGCTCTCGCCGGGAATGGAACTGAGAATCGAGGGGCTTGCGCTAACTGTGCGAGACAACGTCCCGGCCGGGCACAAGGTTGCGCTGCAGCGCATTCCCTCGGGTGAAACGGTGCGCCGCTACGGACAATCGATCGGCACGGCGAAGGTGAACATAGAGCCGGGCCGGCATATCCACACCCACAATCTGGCGTTCCAGGAGCTGTCCTTCGCCTACGAGTTTCCTTCGGGAGAGATTGCATATCCCGATCCCGTGCGCGGCATGCCCACCTTCCTGGGCTATGTGCGCGAAGACGGCCGCGTGGGCACGCGGAATTATGTCGCCGTGGTCGCTGCGAGCAATTGCGCGGCGCATACGGCCGAATTGATTGCGCACAGTTTCGCTCCGAAAGACCTGGGGCCGAACATCGATGGCGTAGTCGCCTTCCCGCATGGCGAAGGCTGCGGCCAGGCGATCGGTCCGGACACCGACCAGCTCCGGCGCACGCTGGCCGGCGTTCTGGCGCATCCCAACGTGTGCGCCGCGATCATTCTGGGGCTGGGGTGCGAGGTCAACCAGATCGACCACTACCTGGGACCGAACGCTCCGCGCAGCAGCCGCCTCACCGGCATGACCCTGCAAGGGAGCGGCGGCACGCGAGCTACCGTGGAAGCCGCGCGCCGCAACATTCTCGAGCTGATGGAGCAGTCCGCGGGCGAGAAGCGCACCGAAGTTCCCGCTTCGAAGATCGTGCTGGGACTGAATTGCGGCGGCTCGGACTCGTTCTCGGGCATCACGGCCAATCCCGCATTGGGGGTTTGTTCGGACATGCTGGCTGAGCTAGGCGCCTCGGCGGTGCTGGCGGAAACCACGGAGATCTTCGGGGCCGAGCACCTTCTCGTCAGGCGCGCGCGGAACCGCCGGGTTGCCGAAAAGCTGCTCGGGTTCGTGACCGGCTACAAGCAATACCTCACCCGCTTCGGCGGCAGCTTCGACGACAATCCCTCGCCCGGCAACAAGGAAGGCGGGCTGTCCAACATTCTGGAGAAATCGCTGGGCGCGGTCGCCAAGGCGGGAACGTCGCCCCTGATGGACGCGGTAGACTACGCGGAGCGCATCGAGTCTCCCGGTTTCGTCTTCATGAACACGCCCGGCTACGATCCGGTATCGCTCACTGGCCTCGCGGCGGGCGGTTGCAACCTGATAGCCTTTACCACTGGTCGCGGGAGCGCCATCGGCTTCCCTTCGATCCCGGTGATCAAGATTGCCACGAACAGCCACACCTACCGGCGCATGACCGACAACATGGACGTCAACGCCGGTGCCATCGCGGATGGGGAACGGACCGTGCAGCAGATTGGGCGCGAGATATTCGAGTTGTGCCTGCGCGTGGCCTCGGGCGAGAAGACTTGCGCCGAGCGCCTCGGGCATCAGGAGTTTGTGCCATGGAAAATTGGTCCGGTGCTTTAACGGGAAACGGATTGACCTGATCGACTACAACTGACGGGAGGCCGCAATGCCGACGCTGGCGAATGCCTGGAAGGATCGCAGTAAATCCTACGATTTCATCGTAATTGGCTCGGGCTACGGAGGGGCCATCACCGCGGCCCGTATTGCAACGGCCGGCCTGGAGCCCAAGCCGTCCGTCTGCATCCTCGAAAGGGGCAAAGAGTGGCCTGTCGGAACGTTTCCGGATCGCATCGAAAACGCCACGCAGGAGTTTCGCAGCGATCTGAATCCGCTCGGGTTGTACGAGATTCTGAATCATCGCGACATTTCCGTGGTGAAAGGCTCCGGCCTGGGTGGCACGTCGCTCATCAATGCGAATGTCGCCATTGTGCCGGACCGCGAAATCTTCGAACGAGCGGAATGGCCGCGTTCGTTGAAGTATGACGAGCTGCTCCCCTTTTACGTCCAGGCCCGTCAAACGCTCGATGCGGGGCGGCATCCGCGGGCGGCGGCACTGGCCAAAGTACAGGCGCTCGACCAGCGCGCCGCTCAGTTGGGTCTGAAAGCCGACCCGTTAAACATTGCCGTCAATTTCAAAGAGTTCCCGAATGGAAAGAACCCTCACGGCGTGGAGCAGAAGCCGTGCATCGATTGCGGGGACTGCGTATCCGGCTGCAATGTCGGCGCCAAGAATACCCTAGCCATGAACTTTCTGCCGATGGCGCGCAACGCGGGCGCGCACATCTTTACGCAAACCAAAGTGGAGTGGATCGAGAAGCTGAACGGGGGCGGCTGGCGGATTCACGGGAAGCATTACGAGGGTCCGCACAACAGCAAAAAGTTCAAGCTGGACGCCCGAAACGTAATTCTCGCGGCAGGGTCGGTGAATTCCACCGAGATCCTGTTGCGGTCCGAGATGCACGGTTTGCAGGTGTCGCCCGCACTCGGCACCCGATTCAGCGGCAACGGCAATTTCTTCGGTTTGGCATACAACAGCGACGTGGTTACCAATGTCCTCGGCTACGGTACTCGCCGCACGCCTGGCCAAGGTGAGGCTCTCCAGCCCGGACCGACCATCGTCAGCGCGATCCGTTATACGAACCTGCCCGCGGATCGCCGCATCGCGGTTGAAGATCTCTCCTTCCCGAGCGCCGCGGTTGCCGGCGCGCAAGCGGTCTTTCCCCTTTTGGGCGGCGTGGATACCGATCTCGGCGATGAAGACGCCGAGCGCCAGCGTGTGAAACGCGACGCCCTTCCCGGCGACCAGTACCGGTCGGATGGAGCGCTCAATCACACCATGTTTTACCTGGTGACGGGTCCCGACGACGCCCGCGGCACGATCGTGTTTGAGGCGCCCTGGTTCGAGCGCGACGGCCGGATCAAGATCGAGTGGGACAACGCAGGCAGGCAAGTGCTGTTCACGCGCATCAATGAGGAACTGCGCCGGCATGCCCGCGCCCTTGGCGGCTCATTTGTGTCCAGCCCGCTCTGGAACATTATGGATCTCCGCCGTCTGATCACGGTGCATCCGCTCGGCGGATGTCCCATGGGCGAAGATTACCTGCACGGAGCCGTCGACGAATTCGGAAGAGTGTTCGCGCAGGATGGCAACGTTCACGAAGGACTGTTTGTCGCCGATGGGGCCATTGTGCCGTCCGCGACGGGCGTGAACCCGTTTCTGACGATTTCGGCTCTGGCTGAGCGCATCGCACAGCGCAAGATCGAACAGATGCAGGGTAATGAGTATCCGGAACCGCAAGTGCAGGTCAGCTTCGCCGGCTTCGACCCTGTCGAACTTTCCAAAGCCAGCGAGTCCGAGCTGGAAAGGATTTTCCGGCGAACTCCCAGCCTGGGGATCGACAGCATGATGAACGGCGGGGGAACGACCATCGATACCGGCAGCAAGATCGTTCGCAACGATGAATACTGGAAGGGCTTCTTCCCCCGCGGTCACATTCTGAATGCCATGTCGTCCGCCATCTTTACGGGATTCAAGAAAGAGTTCCACAAGGAAGGCAAGCGATATGTGGGCATCACGAGCGATACGGATGGCCGCATCAGGGCGCGCAATGAGCTCGAAGAGGTCGAGCTGAAGCAGGCCAAAGGCACGCTCGAAGCAGGCAAATACATTCTGCTGAACTATCTCGATCCTCCGTGGCAGGGCTATTACGACATCATTAAGCAGATCAATGAAGACCTGCTCATCGGCCGCGTTTACCTGGGACAGTATCCGAACGGCATTCGCGTGTTCACTTTTCCGATGACGCGCACCTACGGGTTCGATCAGATGACCGTGACGGACCATCAATCCGTATACGCCTCCGGTTCCGTGCCGTCAAACGACGACCTCGCGGGCGTGTGGCGGATGGATGTGATCTCGAACGCAAACCATGCCGGCAGCGCCGCCTACCTGAAGTTCGACCTCAAACCGGACGGGAGACTGGAGAGCCGGTATCAATTCATGGGGCTCGTGGAAGGGTTGTTGATTTCCAACATTACGCAGGACCACTTCCAGTTGAACGACTTTACGCCTTTCCACGACGAGATCCGCAAGATCGACGGCGATTTCATGGTTGGCAAATGGGTCACCGGTCTGCCTCCCGGAATCGCGACTGTCCTGGGAAGCGGCTCCCTCGGCATCTTCCATGTCGAAAAGGACGGACAGTTCGGCTTTTATTACACGCTCACCCGAACGGACCGCAAGGAGTTTCCAACCAACACTCTACTGCGGCCCTTCCTCGACGTTCAGCTTCCCGACGGGCTTGGGATGACGTTCGACGAGGAAATGGTCGGATGGTTTGCGGAAGGAGCTTCCGAGCCAACCTCCGTCAAACCCAGCACCGCCGTGGATTGCAGCTTCAACGTCCGGATGACCATACGGGATCTGAACGAGTTCATCGACGGATGGGAGCACGAGGCTGCCTTGAAAGGAACCATCTCGTTCGGAAGTCTCGCCGGCGAGGGACCCGTGACCTTCCCGGTTGACGAGCGGAGCAGCCGCTTCAACTATCTCCGGATCAACCCGGCGACGCGCGAAGCCGAGATGTGCTATCGCATCGATTTCCGTACCCCCCGCGGCGCCGAATACACGTTCGAAGGCCGCAAATTCATGCGGAAGGACGACGCCGGCGGGTTGACCGGTATCCGCGAACTCCTCTACGACTACACCACGCTCTTTTGCCGCGTGTACGAACGCCAGGGCGACACACTCGGCAAGCAGATTGGCACGGCGTTCGTGAAATTCCGGACGTTCGAGGACATTGCCGCCACGGCCAACCTGGCCGGATTTTTGCGGTCGTTCAAAGTCACCGGCAGCGACAATCCCGTTCTTCAGCTCCAGGGGCAGATGCGCTTTCTTGCGTTCACGGGACAATTCGTGCAACAGGAATACGACCCGCTGTCGCCCGATCTCGGGCGGCTCGCGCAGGACGTTCACGCGGAAGTTTTGCGCGGAGCGGAGATTCCGGATTACTTCAGCACGCGGCCCACGGCAGACCTGCACGCAATTCTTCGCGAGGCGCCCACGCTTCCGATCGAATCGCTGGTCAACACCGGATCGGTACGCGTTGATTTCGATAAGAAGCGCATTTTCCGCGATGCTTTTTGGAAAGGCTCGTTTGCAAAAGACACTCTTCTCGGTTGGGAGGAACGGATTCGCGGCCGCGGGCTGAGTCAGAATGCCGAGAAAATGGGGGCAATTTTCGCCGGCGGCAGTTTCTGGAAGCGGTTCGACCGGGTGGAAGCGGGAGTGGCCACGGGTCACGTCGTGAACTACGAAATTTCTTTACTGCCGGGCGATCCTGTGGTCGAAACGGTGGCCTATCCCGACGACAACCGGAGATACTTCAAAAAGGGCGACCAGATCCTGCTGCTGAAGTATCGCAATGACCCCTACAAGATTGTTTACGACACCATCAAAGTGATCGATGCGGAAAATGCCCTTGGCGTGATGCACTTAGGGGAATTTCCCAACGGCATCGAATTCTCCGCCTTCGTGATGGCGCGGAACAACTATCCTTTCGAGAAGATGTCGGTGGAAGACCACAACCTGATCTTCTCCGACCCTCGTACTTCCGTCCCTTCAGCGGAGCAGTTGCAGGGAGAATGGGATGGGCATCTCGTCTTTTTGACGCGGCCGAATACCAGTCTGCTCAATCAGGCGAACCCGGTTTCGTTCCGCCTTTCGTTCAACAGGGCTGGATCGCAGGTGGAAGGCCGCTATCGGCTGGGTCTGCTGTCCGGCGGCATGGAAGTGCAGTTCACCGACGAGTTCGTGCGGCTGATCGATTTCACGGTATTCCACGATGAGATCAGGCTGATCGATCAGGACACGCTGATCGGCAAGTGGGTATCTCCGGAGTTGGATCCTCTCCTGTTGCGCGGCCTCGACAACTATCTCGAACCCGTGGGGAACCGCTTCGGGTTCTACTACATCTTGAAGCGCGCCCAAGCCGGCGTGGCCACGGGAGGAGGGCGCTAACCGCCCCTCCGGTAGCGGCTTCATGCCTGGTTTCGATTCTGGTTCAAGACACTGACGACATATGGAGACAAACAGATGAAAAGACGACATTTTCTGTGGGGCGCCGGCGCGGCCGCTGCCACTCAAATCGTTGGCGCGCAGCAGCAGCGCGGCGCCCGAGGCGCTCGGGGCGGCAATCGAGGCGGCGGGTTCGAACGTGGTCTACAGCCGCTCGACGGCGGGAAAATCGGCAACACGGGGCCGATGAAAATCACCGATATCAAGACCTTCCTGGTCGGCGCCGGGGGCCGTAACTGGGTCTACGTCAAGGTGCTCACCGATCAGGGCATCTATGGGATCGGTGAGGCCTATTCTGCCGGTCCGGATGAAGCTACAGTCAAGGTCATCGAGGATTACAAGCTCTGGCTGGTGGGCCAGGACCCCCGCAATGTGCAGTACCTCTTCGACCTGATGTACAACACCACGCGTTTTCCCGGCGGCCTGATCGTCAACTCCGCGATCAGCGGCATCGAGCATGCGCTTTGGGATATCGCCGGGAAGTCCGCGGGAGTACCCGTATGGGCGTTGCTCGGCGGCCGCACGCGCAACAAGATCCGCGTGTACCAGAGCACCGGCGGCGGCGCCACTGCCGCGGAAGCGGGCGAGAACGCCGCGAAAATGGTCGAGACCTTTGGTTATACGGCGCTCAAGATGGGTATCACGGCTCCGGGCGACATGCCCTACAACCAGTCAATCCGTCTGTCCGTCGAGCGGGTGCGCGCCGTGCGGGAAGCGGTGGGTCCCGACGTGGACATCGGGGTGGATGTGCATGCGAAGTTCTTCGAAGTGCAGCGAGCCATTCGGCTGGCGCACGCCATCGAGCCGTACAATCCCATGTGGATGGAGGAGTCGATTCGCACTGAAAACTTCGCGGCGATGAAGAAGCTCTCGGATCACGTGAATATCCCGCTGGCCAGCGGCGAATGCAATTACATGATTCATGAGTTCCGGCCGCTGATCGAACTGCAGGCTTTGGATTTTGTGCAGCCGGACATCTGCTGCTGCGGAGGCGTGCTGACGATGAAGAAGATCGCCGCGATGGCCGAGGCCCAGTACATGATGGTCGCGCCGCACAACCCGATGAGCCCGCTCGCGACGGCTGTGAACGTGCATTTCGCGGCGTCGACGCCGAACTTCTTCGTCCTCGAGTACAGCGCTCCGGTTTCCGGCGCCCGCAAGGATGTGCTGAAGGAGCCGTTGATGGTCAACAAGGACGGCTACCTGGACATCCCGAATAAGCCTGGGTGGGGCGTGGAACTGAACGAGGAAGCGTTCAAGAGCATGCCGCCAGCTCCGTGGCGGCGCGGCACCAGTTTCCGCGCAGACGGCTCGCCGTACTTCCAGTAGCGGCGAACGTGGGGCCGTCGCTATCGCGGCTGCAATATCAGCCGATGTGCGGCGTGCTTGTCCACGGCTTTGCGGCTGAAAGCTAGTGGGAAGTATTCATTGTCTGCCCAGAGGGGCAGCAGATTGCCATAAAACTTGCTTTGCGGCTGACCCGATTGCCCCGGAACCAGCGTGACAACGGAACGATCCCAGTCCCCGGCATCCAAAATCTCGCGGTAGCTCGCGCCATCGGCGGCCACCGTGCCGGCGCCACCGCCTCTTTCCACCGTCGGCAGGTCGAACTCGCTCACAAACGAGTGCGGGAAAGCCCGTGTATGAAGCCGGCCATAGCGCCATTGCAACCGGTCAGGTCCTTGCTCTTTGATCAATCGCTGGACTGCTCTCTCGAGGCCTGTTTGTGCGAGATCGAGACGTCTAGCCAGAGGCGTGCCGGCGTCTCGGACTTTCGGGTCCACGGCCTCGCGCCACGCAATATACAGCCCGGCTTCCATACTCTCCTTGCGCAACGTTTTATTCCATTTCAACAGCGCCGCCCGAGCGGATTCGACTTCTGTCTCCTTCGCTTTCCAACCCTCGAACAGCGGAATGTCGTGTTCGGCGCGCGTCAAATACATGTCGAGCTGGAGGTTTTTCTGGTCCTGTATAGAGAACTTCTTGCCCGGCTTCATAACCTGCAGGATACGCGTGATCCGCTCGGCTGATTGAGGGTTCTTGAACATCAGAGGCGGCGAATAACCCTTGGGATGAATGTTATGGTTTGCCGTCGCGACGAAGCCCCGGTCCGGGTTGAACTCGCGCGGCAGATCCTGTCGGAAGCCCTGCCACTCATATTTCCCGGTTCCGGGTACGGGCAGTCTGCCGAGCCATCCGATGCGTGACGGCGTCAATGCTGAAGCCTGCCATGAGATGTTGCCATCCACGTCGCCACAAATCAGGTTCTCGGAAGGTGTCTTCCAATACATCGCAGCATCGAGGAACGCCCTGCAATTGGTTGCCTGCGCCAGCCGGAGAGATCCCAAATACCACGCCGTCCCTGGCTCATCCATCACCGATCGCAACACGTAGGCTCGCTTGTGCTCCGTGTCCTCGTGGAACACGGCGCCATGACGGCTAAACTTCAGCTCCACCTCACGCGGAGCTTCGCCCTTGACCTTAATCTCTTCACGCACGACGCGCAAAGGCTCCCACTTCCCCTTATAGAGAACCTCGTTCGCATTCGCTGGATTCACTTCCTCCACCATCACGTCGACCTGGTCCGTTCCCACAACTGTCATGCCCCATCCCAGGTTCGCGTTATGGCCGATATGTACCCCAATAAAGGGCGGCTCTGAGGCTCCGATGACATTCCATCCCGGCGCGTTCAGGTGAACGATGTAGCGGAGCGAGGGGTTGGTCACTTCGCGATGCGGATCGTTGACGACCATCGGTTTACCCGTGGCGGTCATCTTGCCGCTCACAACCCAATTATTGCTGCCGGGCTCGCGAATCAGATCGAACGGCAGCCATGCCGAGCCGGCCGTCTGGAAGAATTTTCGATACGGCTCGACGATCTCCGGCTTTGGAAGCGCGACTGGTTGACCGCGGCCACCCCCGACGCGCACACTTCGAAGCACGTCCTCCCCGATGATGTTGACGTCCAGACCGTCCGGAACTTCGAGGTCGTCCCACGGATCGGGTGCAGCGAGCCGGTTGGCCTCTGCGACACCGAGCTCCGCCACGCTGCTTGCCAGCCGAAGCTCGCTGGCAGCGTCGCCAAGTGCACGCTCGTTAGCGCGCAGTAACACGGTCTCCGGCGTCCATGGGTCTGGCCGGATGCCGGTCAGCTTGAATTCCAGCGGCAAATTGTCGGCATTTTCGGCGATGTACGTGTTGACGCCTTTCACGTATGCGCTAAAGAGCCGCTTTCCTTCGGGGTGGTAGCTGGTCCACTCACGTTCATCGAAGGGCCCCCGGAACTTGGTCAAGCGGGCTTGGCGATCGCGCTCGACCGCCGCGGGCCCCAAAATTTCTGCGAGGCGGCCCTCACGCTGCCGCCGCCACCATTCCATCTGCCAAAGACGATCCTGGGCCATCACGTAGCCCTGTGCAAAGAACAGGTCATCGACGTTTTGCGCGTAGATGTGGGGGATGCCCCACTTGTCGCGAATCACCTCAACCGGCTTCTGCAGGCCCCTCACGGTAAGTCGCCCGTCGATCTTGGCGAGCGACTGTCGCGCGAGCGTCTTGAGGTCGCTTGGCGCTTGAGCATAAGAGGCGCCGGGCAACACTATACAGACAACGAACGCAAGGAAAGTGCATAGTCTTCGGGTGATCGCGGTCACCATGGAGCCGATCAGCATTTCGAGCGGATCCTCCTTCCAGAGTTCCAGCCTACTCCGGCAGGAACCGGATCTCAATACGGCGGTTCCAGTTCATTCAGGCATAGCCCGCTATTTCTGGTACGTGACCCAGATTGGCGAGACCCAGACGACCTCGCCGTCCTGCTGCTCCCCGCGGACGTAGTAGTAGCTGGTCTTGCCGGACTCCGGAGCCGCGTCGCGCCAGCGGAACTGCACCATGGCGGTGTTGGGCTCGGTAGTGTACACGTACTTGTTGTCCTTGATCACGTGCACCTTCCGGAATGGCGCCGTGCCGACTAGGCGGACCGCAAATTCGGGCGTCGCCGACGTTGTGAAGGCGTCGCCCATGATGTGCGCTCCGGAGCTGAATTCCGCCAGAATGTTGTCGGTTGCTCCGTATACGTGCCGCTTCTGAAAGCCTTCGAGCACGGCTTTTCGCGTCAAATCGGTGGTCAGCACGTTGCAGTAGCTCATGTGGGTGGAGATATGGTCTGAACTCGCCTGGAACGCCAGCTTGTAGCCCATCTCCAACGCCAGGTTGATGAACCCGAGCGGGCGCCAGCCGCCGATGGAGTCCTGCTCGTTGTTGGCGCGGGGCGCGTCCGGGCGCTCGTAGTTCTGCCGCTCACCCTGGTAGATCTCGACTACCGGTTCCGCCGCCGGGTCGTTGTCGCGCCAGTCCGTGCCCATGTTGGTGCCGGAGGTGTGCGAGGCCACGATGCCCTTGAACGTGCGCAGGTAATCGTAGAACATCCGCGTGTCGGGCGCCCGCTGCTTGCGGTCGGGGCTGCTGATCGGCAGGCGCGGCAGAGGCCGGATGCCGCGCTGCTCGAAGACGGTGTTGCGGTGCCCTTCCGGGTATGGGACGCTGCGCTCGTAGCTGAACATCGGCACGAAACGGCCGGGCGTATAAAAGATGTCCGTGAGCTTTTGCGAGATCCACCACGAGTACTCGCGCCCGCCGCCGTTATCGTGGTCGCAGCAGCCGGACCAGTCCATGTCGGCGGCATCGAGGATGTACCGCCACTGTTCGAGAATCGAGCCGTCATTGCCGCCGTCCATGGAGATATCGCTGTGACGGTGGAATTCGCCGCGCGCCACGCGATACTTCTTGTACACGCGGGCCGTGCGCATGGCGGCCACGGCCTTAGACTCAATGATGTTGTCGCTGTCCACGCCGGCCGCGGGCAGCGGAGCGAACGCTTCCACCGCGGCCATCGGGGCACTCTCTGGGCCCGGCGGCAGCGCTATCTGAGTCAGATACAGGTCATTTTGATAAGGATCTTTCACAATCATCGGAATACCGGGCGATCCCGGCCGTCGAGTGAGCTGGCTCAGATAGAAATGCCGGCGGTTGTCGGACGCGCCGACGATCGTCAACTCTCCGGGCTTCACGCTGACCAGCGCGGGACGGTTGTCCAGCAGGTTATCCGAGTGCGACAGCCAGACCGGACCGGTCCACCGGTCGCCGTTATACGATACGACGTATTCGGACCACACGGTGCCGAGCGGGTTCCACCAGATGGGATGCGCACTGCGCGCCGCGAGCCATAGCCGGCCGGAGCCGTCGACGGCAAGCCGCGGGTACGAGTTCTTGGGAGCCGGTTGCGCTTGCGTGGCTCGGCTGCGGTCGCGATTTTTCCACGCGTCCGGCTTCGGCGTCAGCCAAGCGGTCAGTTCCTCCTGCCGGGCCGTGGAGTCCACGCGCTGCGAAGGCTGCCCCGGCAGAACCGTTCCCGGATCCACCGACGGGCGAACCATCCGGCCATCGGGCTCGATCCCGACCAGCCGGATGGCGCGGCCCTGGTACAGCGCGATGCCAGAGCTTTCATCCGCGCCCCAGTCCTTGCCCCAGCGCTCGGAGCCTTCTTCGTAAGCCGCCCACAGCCGGCCGTCCGGCGCGTAGGCCAGCGACGGATATGCTTCGTAGCGCGCCGAGTTCGCCAGCACTTTCTCGGCGCCCCAGGATCCGTTGGGCTGGCCGCTGCGGTAGTAGAGGTCGTAGCTGCCGTTGCGGTACGACTCCCACGCGACGGTCACGCGTCCGCCCTCGCCAGCCGCGATGGCCGGATTCCATTCGTTGGCTTTCGACGCTGACACCACCGCCTCTTTAGTGAATCCGTCATCCTCCTGGGTGGCGGAGTGAATTTCCGCTTTGCCGTTGCGCCACGCCTGCCATGCTACCCAGACCCGGCCCTTCGAGTCCGTGGCGACAACCGGATCAATGTCGGAGCCCGCCGCCGTCGTGATGCGCAGCGGCGTGCTCGGTTTGCTACCCTCCAGGCTGCACGCCCAGAGGTCGAAGTTGCCTTTCTCGTTGGCGGACCAAAACACCCACGGGCGGCCTTTGCCGTCGATGGCAATAGCCGGGCGGTAGAGGTCTTCGCCGCCCTTCGTGATGGCAATGGGGGCGCCCTGGCCGGTGCGCCGCACGAAAATCCGATCGCCGCCGGGCGGGAGCGCCCAGTCGCTGAAGGCCTTGGGCGCTTCTTTGAAATTAGCGCGCAGGCGGTTGTGTTCGGGGTGGTGCTGGAACTCCAGATAGACGATCCAGACGTCTCCATTCGGCGCCATGGCGGCGGCCGGGTAGTCCTGCTCGTCGGCGGATTCAGTGAGACGCGTTACGGGCGGGATGCGGTCGGCCATAGCGCGCTTTTCGAGGGCGAAAACCGGCTTGCCGTAAGGGATATCGGAAACGCGGATGGTGAAGTTGCCTTGCGCAGTCTGCACGGAGATCTCGGTCGATTCACCGGCGCCAGTGAGCCAGAGGATCACTCCGTTGGCGACGAAAGGACGCGGCGCGGCGGCGGCGCCCCCGAAAAGGCGGATCGGATGCGTGGACATCTTCCATGCGTTGGTGCCGTTCAAGGCGTCGTCGCCATCGAAACGCCAAGGCTCGAGCGAGGCGATCGTCGCGTTATGCGCCGTGGCGGATCCGTCCCACTGGGTGGAGGCCGTATCGCCGAGGCCTAGGGTCAGGCGGACGCCGAAATCGGCGGCGCCGAGCGGAAGACTGCAGATCAGGAGAAGCAGAGCCGGCATGCGCATTTGGGGCCTATTCTATACGAAATGTCCGGCCCTGGTTTGGATAGCGCCGAGGGTTCGGGCTCAGCCCCAGACCCGGTTCTGTCCCCAGAGCGGCTTGACCATTTGCCTGTTGATCCTCCTGAGTTCGGCTTCGAGCGACTGTAGCAGGTCCGGCTTCTTAGAAGCCAGATCCTGCGTCTCCGGCGAATCACGAGCGAGATCGAAGAGCTGGAACGCAGGATCTTCCTTTCCGGGCTCTCGCTGCCGCACGATCTTCCAGTCGCCCTTACGCAGGGCCACGTTCATGCCGTAGCGCCAGAAGAGTGTTTCATGCGGCGGTTGGCTCGTGCGTGCAGCAAGCAGAGGCAGCAGGTTCACGCCGTCAAGAGCTTTCGGGGGCAGCTTGGCGCCCGCGGCGGCCACAGCGGTTGGAAGGATGTCTATGGCGCTCACGGGGTGCTCGATCACCCGGCCCGGCGGAATCGTGCCCTGCCACTGCACCAGAAAAGGAACCCGGATGCCGCCCTCGAAAAGCTGCCCTTTGCCGCCGCGGAGCGGCTTGTTCGAGGAGGTTAATTCGGCGGTCGGACCGCCATTGTCGCTGATAAAGAAAACGAGCGTATCCTCGTTGAGTCCGTGCCGCCGCAGACGATCGAGTATTTCTCCGATCCCTTGGTCGAGCGGCGCCAGCATGCCGGCGAAGACGCGACGCTGTCCGTCATGGATGGAGTGCTTGAAACGGCGCACGTCGGTCACCTTGGCCTGCATCGGACTGTGGATGGCGTTGTAAGGCAGGTAAAGGAAAAAGGGATGATCCTTGTGCCGGTCGATGAAGGATACCGCTTCTCGCGTGAAGGCGTCTGTCAGGTATTCCTTCTCTTCGACGGCATCTTCCCCTCGCAAGATGGGGTTCGAGTCGTCGTAGGGAGGCTCGTTGACGCGCAGCCTCGTGATCATGCCACGATAGGGCAGCGGAGCGAAGAAATGCCCCTCGTGCAGAAAGCCGAAAAACTCGTCGAATCCCCTCTGCAACGGGAGATGGCGGCTGTCCGCGCCGAGGTGCCACTTCCCGACCATACCCGTCGCGTAGCCGGCCTGCTTCAGACAGTCGGCCATGGTGGTTTCATCCAACGGAAGCCCAACCCCCGGCTTCAGACTTTCGGGGCCGATCAGGTTGAACTCGTGGCCGAACCGCGTCTGGTAGCGGCCCGTCAGGAAGCCCGCTCTCGAGGGGCAGCAGACGGGCGCGCTGACATAGCTCTGCGTCATCCGCACGCCATTCCTGGCTATCGAATCGATGTGCGGGGTAGGGATTTCGGGGTTGCCCATGCAGCCGAGTTCGCCATAGCCGAGGTCGTCCGCGACGATGAACACTACATTCGGCTTACGGATGGCTGCGGCGCGGCCGATCGTGGCGACCCCCGTGGCGGTGAGGAATTGCCTGCGTGTAAGGGACATCCGTCTAAGAATAGAACTTTAGGACTAAGAGCCGAAAATCGCTTGAAATCAGTGGAGGCGCCGAGCGGATTCGAACCGCTGAATAAAGGTTTTGCAGACCTCTGCCTTACCACTTGGCTACGGCGCCGTCTGGTGGGTCACCTACCAGAATAACTCCGACGGACGCGATACTCAATCGCGATAAGCGCACAGAACGTTCCAGTAGCGTTCGGCAGCCAGATTCAGATCGTGATGGCGGCGGATGTGCTCGGCGGCGCGGCGCCCGATCTCCGGGCCGGCGTCCCGGAACGATGCCAGCCAGTGCATGTAGTGGGCGAGCAGTTCGCTTTCGGCGATTCCACTGTCTACACGGATGCAACCCGTCTCCGGGTAGCGCTCGTTCTCCGCGCCCGCTGTCAGTAGCACCGGCCGTCCGGCCCCCATAAGCTGGATGCTCACCGCCGAAGTCTCTCCGGCGGCAGGATAGCGCAAGTTGATGCAGGCATCCACCGCCGCTTCACATTTCCGGAAGACATCCGCCGGCAGATGTCCGATGTGGCGAACTCCGGGTTGGGCCATCAGCGGAAGCGCGGCGCGAGCCAGGTCCGTCGAGACGAAAGAGCCCGCCACCAGAAGCTCCAAGCGCAGCCCCCGCTCACGCAATTTTTGAAACACGCGGAGGATGGGAAGCAGCCGCTTCGATTCGCGCAGGTACCCAAACACCCCGAACAGAAAGGCTGCGGGCGAAAGGCCGAGCGTCTGCCGGAAGCGAAGACGCTCACTCTCCGAAAGCGGCGCTTGCGGGCGGAAGAGGCAAGGGATCTCGATCACCGGCGTCTTCGCCGAATGGCTTCGGACAAGGTCAGCCGCCGCCGGGTTGTGTACGATGACGGCTCTCGACGCTTCCGCGATACGCCGCAGCATCGGGTACCGGAAGAACGCGGCATCGGAGCCGGAGACGGCCCGCCGCCGCCACATCTCTTCGGCCAGTCCGCGATGCCACCCCCCATAGTTGTAAACGAACTCCTCAACGTACTCTTCTCGGGGAAGCGCGCCCAGGTAGAAATGCTGCAAGACGGCATCGTGCAGGACCACCACCCCGGGATGCGCCAGAGCCTGCGCATGGATGGAACGGTGCAAGGGGTTGTTGCCGAGGTGATAGAGCGCCACGTCCGCCCGGCTGCTTCCCACCTCGACCGGCCCGAATCGCCGCAATGCGCCCAGCAGCGCCGAGGAATAGTCCGCCACGCCGGAGCGGGCTGGCGGAAGGGGAGAGAAGAATCCTGCGCGCATCTTACCGGTTGAGGAAGGCTTTGCGGCTTCCGAACAGGGCCGTTCCCACGCGCACATGGGTGGCGCCCTCTTCGATGGCCACTTCCAGGTCGTGGGACATACCCATGGAGAGGCAAGGCAGCCCGTGCTGGCCGGCAAGTTCTTTCAATCGCCGGAAGTAGGTCCGTGAATCCTCGGCTGTGTCCGACCATGGCGGCATGGTCATGAGACCCACCAGATTCAGATTCGGGAGCGCGCGAATCGCGTCGAGCAGCGGTGGGAGCTGGGCCGGCTCCACCCCGTGCTTGGTTTCCTCCGGCGACAGCTTGACCTCCGCCATGACATCCAGAGAGCGATTGGTCGCATTGAGCCGCTTGGCAAGCCTTTCATTATCTATGGTTTGTATCGAATGGAAGAGCTCCGCGGCCGCGGCTGCCTTATTGGATTGCAGATGACCTATGAAGTGAAACCGGATACCCGGAAGATCGCGAACTTCGGGATATTTTCCCGCGAATTCCTGGACGTAATTCTCACCGAATTCTCGGAGGCCCAACTCGTATGCTTCGAGGATCGCGGAAGCCGGGAAGACCTTGGTGACCGCCAGGAGGGTGATTTCCTTGGGGGATCTGCCCACTCGCGCGGCGGTCGTGCGGATACGCTCTTCGACAAGTCCCAATCGGTCTCTCAGTAGCATTTCTTACCGGGTCTTGGCGAAAACCCGCGACAAACTCGATTTTTCTTGTTCCAATATACAGGATTCGGAGTATACTCGGATTTAAACGCATTACACCCCTCGGAAAGGATCCACGCCCGATGCCGACGGCACGATTCAGGCGGGAGTCTCCCAAAGAGAGCCTGGAATTAGCCCGAGTATTATTGGTCGATGACGATGTAGCTTCAAGGCTTACGCTGCAAACCGTGCTCGAAGCTGGGGGCTACTCCGTGGAAGTCGCGGCTACGGCTGCGGAGGCCGTCGTCAAGCTGGATGCCGGCGAGTATCAGTTGGTCCTGACCGATTTGCGAATGGAATCTCCCGAAGCTGGGCTTAAGGTGATTCGTCACGCCAAGTTGCAGCCGTATAAGCCGGCCACCGCCGTAGTAACCGCCTACCCCGACCACGAACTGCCTTCCATGGGTTTCCAACGGGATGTCTTCGTCGAAACAGAGGATGTGCCCACACTGCTCACCAAGGTTGCCGATATGATCGGGACTCGGGCAACCCGTCGTGTGGAGCGGGCGCTCCGTCAGGCAGCCTCCTAGAATCCCCCGTCAATCGATGGTTTGAGAACAGCGAGCGGTAAGTCGCGTATCGAAGAACGCACGCCCTTTCCACGCTCAGCCGGTAAATTGAGGAGTGAAGGAGGGGTTCATGCAACCTGTCTTGCGAAACGTCACCATCATTGCCGCCGCTGCCGGTTTGGTATTCGCGGTCGGCGCGCTCCGCGCACAGTCGGAGCGTCGTAGTGCTGAGGTTGAGATTGAAGGCTTTCCCACTCAGATCGACTCGAAGGCCGGAACATTTGTGATCGCCAATCCGACCAAGGTTGAAGGCACTGCGTCCCGTCCCCAATTCTCGGTGGCAACCACGGACAGAACGGAATATGAGGATCGGAACGGCAAAGAGGTGGACCGCGCCAGTTTCTTCTCGAAGCTCAGCGAGAAAGTCAAAGTCGAGGTGGAGGGCCGCCTCAAGGAGAACACGCTCGTAGCCGACGAGGTCCAGATCGAGGATTAAAGGCTCTCCACAACCCGCTCGAAATCGTCCAGCGCTCCGGCGAAGAAGTGGTCCCGGGCTTCCACCCAAATCAGCCGCTTCGGCTCGCCCGCCCGCGCATAGACTTCTTCCAGCTCCGGACGCGGCCCGTGCTCATCGTTGGCGCTCTGAATGAAGATCTTCGGAACGGCGCACGCCCCGAGTTCGGGATGGTTGCCGCGCCGCGTGGGATAGCCAACCGCGATCACCCGGCTTGGATCCGCCGCGCGGTCTCCGCAGGCGAGCCGCAGGGCGATTCGGGAGCCGAACGAAAATCCGGCCAGCGAGTACGGCAGCTCCGGGTATTGCCGGCGCAGCCACGCAAGCGCCGCGGCCGCATCCTCCATCTCGCCGATGCCGTTGTCGTGCTCGCCCGCGCTCCGACCCACACCCCGAAAATTGAAACGGAGGATCACAGATCCCGCGTGTCTCAAGCCTCGCGCCAGGCGGTAGACGACTTTGTTGTGCATCGTGCCGCCGAAGAGCGGGTGGGGGTGGCACACGAGACAGGCTTCACGGGGAGCACCCTCTTCGGGTTCCTCGAGAAGCGCTTCCAATTGTCCGGCGGGGCCCGGCAGCAGGTAGGATTCGATGCGGCGCGCCAACTTCAGAACGTCCGGTAGTTGGTGAACTGCATATCGATGCCGAAATCGGACTCTTTCAGCACCCGCATGACCTGCTGGAGCGTGTCGCGGTCCCGTCCGCTGACCCGCACCAGATCTCCCTGGATGGCCGCCTGCACCTTGAGCTTGCTGTCCTTGATCTTCTTCACAATCGCGCGCGCCTTCTCGGTGGGAATGCCCTGTTGGAGGGTGATCTCCTGACGAACGGTGGAGCCGGCGGCCGGGATGACCGTTCCGTAGCTCAGGGCTTTCAGCGGCACTTTCCGCTTGACCAGCTTCTGTTCCAGAATCTCGATCACCGCCTTGAGCTTGAACTCATCCTTGCTGGCGAGCAGGATCTTCTTCTCCTTCTCGTTGAACTCCACGCTGGAGTTGGAGTCCTTCAGATCGTAGCGCGTGTGTACTTCCTTGACCGTCTGCTGAACGGCGTTGGAGACTTCCGGCAACTCAACTTCGGAGACCACATCGAAACTATTGTCCGGCATATTTCTCGGTTCGCAGGGGCTGTGCCTTCTCGGCGGCGGGCGGGCGTTGGGCGTTCAATGCGATCAGGACGCGCTCGGTAATCTCGTCGACCAGCTTCTCCATGGACGCGTCCACGGCCAGCGTCACAGCGGCACGAACGCGGCCCGGATCGACCACGGCCACCGGCTGTTGCGCTTTTTTCGGAGCGGGCGCCGGCCGGGACGGGACGTCTTCGCCCAGCAGCGGCTTGACGGCATCGATGAGCACCGACGCTTCGAAGGGCTTCTTCAGCAGACCGTCGGCTCTTACGCGCCGCACTTCGCTGTCCTCGACCGTCACCAGCGCTCCCGCGGTCAAAAGAACCTTGATGTGCCCGCTAAAGGCGCTGTTCTTGACATGTTCGCAAATTTCGAAACCCGTGCGTCCGGGAAGCGAGACATCGGCCAAAATCAGATCCGGGTCCACGTCCTCCAGACGTACCAGCACCGTATCGCCGTCGGTGAGCGTCACTACCTCAAATCCTTCCTCGCGGAGGATTCGCTCGCCCATACGCTGCGCGTGCGGGCTGTCGTCGGCGAGCAGGATGCGGCTCATTTCTGGCGATTGCTCTTCTTCTTGTCGTCTTCCTTCTGCTTCTTGTCGTTCTTCGCGGGCGCCGGCTGCCGGTTGGACGGTAGCGGTTCGTTCTGGCTCGTCGCCTGCGCGCCCTGCTGGCCGTTGCCATTGGCTGCCCCGGCTGCGGGAGGATTCTGCCGCGCGTCCGGCTGCGTATCGAGCGCCGTGGGATCGGTGACCGTGGAGACGGAGACGTCGGCGGTCACGCCCGTAGTTCCATCGCCTGGCGTCGGAACGCTGGCTGGAACCGCGGGCCGCAGCGTATTCATCGCGGGGGCGCCGGACTTGGCGGCCATGCGCACATCCGGGCTCTTGCGGAAGATTCCCCACACGTTGCTCATTACGCCCGCCTTCTCCCTATGTTCCAGTTCGTACTTCATGCGGGCATAGGCTACCGGATCGGCCTCCGGCACGGGGCGCCCCAGGGCCTGGAGCCTGGATTTGGCTTCATCGGCACGAACGCTCAGCGGATACTCGCGGACGATGCGGGTGTATGCATTCGCGGTTTTCTCCTCGAAGCGGTCGCCCATCTTCGAGTACGAATCCGCAAGCTGCCACAGCGCCTCGTCGGCTGCGCTGAAAAGGGGATAGTGGTTGACCACGCCTTCCAGACGGTTGGCCGCCGCCGGGTAGCTGCCTTTGTGGTGGTAGAAGACGCCGGCGCCGTACTCGTGCTGGGCGATTACCTCCTGCACATCCCGCAGCATCTGCTCAGCTTCGGGAACGTACCTGCTGTTGGGAAACTGGGTCATCACCTGGCGGCATTCATCCTCCGCGCGCATGGCGTGCTGGGGATCGCGATCGGGCTTCTCCATCTGCCTGTAATGGATGCCGCACACCTTGAACTGCGCCTCGGAGGCCTCCTCCATGGTGGGGTAAAAGAGGATGAAGTCTTTATACTCGGCCTCCGCCTGCGCGAGTCCGTGCGAGCCGCCCTCGCGGAACCAACTGTCGGCGATGGCCAGCTTGGCCTTGGCCAGATACTCGCTGGCGTCGTATGTGCTGATCAGCGTCTGCAAGGTGAGACGCGCTATATCGAAGCGGCTGCGCTCGATATCGGCAATGGCCTTATCGAACAGCACCTTGTCCGGCTGCAGGGTGTCCTTGCCGATGGGGTTTTCGTACTTCTTCCTCCGGCACGCGGACGAGGTAAGAAGTCCCGCTATTGCGGCGAACAAGATCAATACGCGAAAAGAATGCCTCATGAAACACCTAATATCCATCCATCGCCCGCACCTCTGACTCTGCGATGGTATCAAACCCGAACCGCGGTTGCCTCCTCGGCGTACCGGCGCAGGCCGGACACGGCCGCTGCGGGATTGGAACTGTGAAAGATCGCCGAGCCGGCGACAATCCAGTCGCAGCCCGCCTGTACCGCCTGGGCGACGTTGTTCATCGTAATGCCGCCGTCGATCTCGATAGGAAATGCGAGTCTGAGATCGCGGCGCCGCTCGTCCAGCCGGCGCACCTTGTTGAGTACCCTGGGAATGAACTCCTGTCCGCCGAACCCCGGGTTGACGCTCATTACCAGCACGAAGTCGGCCAGTTCGAGCACCTCCTCGATGGCCGAGACGGGGGTAGCGGGATTGATTACCACTCCGGCGCGCGCGCCTTCGCTTTGAATCAGGCGCAACGTGCGGTCCAGATGGGGACACGCTTCCTGATGGACCGAGACCTGGTCGGCTCCCGCCTCGATGAAGAGGGGCGCATAGCGGTCGGCATCCTCGATCATCAAATGCACATCGAGCGTGAGACGTGTGGCTCCGCGGATACACCTGACCACTGGAGGTCCCAGCGTCAGGTTCGGCACAAAATGGCCGTCCATTATATCCACATGCAGCATGGAGATTCCTGCGGCCTCCACACGCGCGATATCCTCGGCCAGCCGCGCAAAATCGGCCGAGAGGATAGATGGAATGATTTGAACCATTTGTGGATTAGTCCGATCTTATCACAGCAGCGAAAAACCCGTCCCCGGGCTGGCGTCCCGGAAGCCGGTGCATGGTGCGCTCCACCAGCCGGCGGGGAACGCGTTCCACAACGCCTTCATTCTCCTCAACCTGAAGGGAACATGTGGAATAAACGAGCTTTCCCCCAGGGGCCAGATATTGCCGGGCGCGCTGAAGCAGTGCAATTTGCCTGCCCTTCAGGTTCTCAATATCGGACGGCTGGAGACGCCACTTGATTTCCGGATTGCGGGCGAGGGTGCCGGTGCCGGCGCAGGGAACGTCGAGGAGGATACGGTCGAAGCGCTGTGCGAACGGAAGCGGCCGCGCGGCATCCAGCGCGACGAGATCGATTCCGAGCGAACTCAACCCACGAAGACGGCCGACGCTCAGATCGCACGCGATGGCCTTCACCCCGGATTCGAGCGCCTGCGCCGTTTTGTTGCCGGGGGCCGCGCAGAGGTCGAGGAACGTAAGGCCCGGGGAGAGATCGAGCAGCGGGACGATGGATTGCGAGCCGATGTCCTGAATGCGGAAACCGGCCGCGCGGCCCGAGGGGAGGCGGCAGCAGCCGGGGATGACGGTGGGCTCGCACTCGGGCGGCGGCACGGCGCCGCCCGGCACGCGCACGTAGGTCTCCGGCGGCTGAAGATTGGCCCGTGCAATGGCGGTCGCCTGATCGAAGCCGTAGCGGCGCTCCCAGCTTTCGAGCAGCCAGGCGGGGTGCGAAAGCTCAGTGGCGCGGTCCGGCCATTCGAAGGGGACGCCGTCGGCGATGGCCCTTTGGATCTTGCGCAGAACGGCGTTGACGAATCCGGCCGCCGAGCGCTCTTTCGAACGTTTGATCAGCTCGACGCTTTCGTTGATAATCGCGTGGGCGGGCACGCGGTCCAGGTGGCGCAGTTGGTAGACGCCCATGCGCAGGGCGAGGAGCACGCTTGTGTCGAGACGTTCGGTGCTGCGGCCGGAGAATTTTTCGGCCAGATAGTCGAGCTGCGCCTGGAAGCGGAGCACGCCAAACACGATCTCTGAGGCGAGGCCGGCATCGCGGGAGTCGAGAGCGGCGGAGTATTGAAGGAGCAGGTCTGAGGCATAGCCGCCCGCATCCACTTCGAGCAGGGTTCGGAAGGCTACGGTGCGGGCGGGAGACATGAATGGTTTGAGGATAACGCTTAGAGACTTTGTTTGGCAGGCCGTATACTGGCGTTGGGCGCCATGAAAGCTATCATCTAAGGGATATGAAGCCAGATCCTCTCCGGCAGCAGCTTGTGAACACGCTTCGCGGACGCGGCGCACACGTTGAGTTCGATTCCGTCGTGGCTGATTTTCCTCCTGAGCTGCGCGGGGTCAAGCCGGCCGGTTTGCCTTACAGCGCCTGGCAGTTGCTCGCGCACATGCGGATGGCCCAGCACGACATCCTGGACTTTTGCGTCAACCCGGACTACGCCGAGATGAAATGGCCAGACGATTACTGGCCGCGTGATGAGGCGCCGCCGAACGAGAAGGCCTGGGAAAAGTGTGTGCGTGACTTTCGGAAGGACCTTTCGGCGATGGAAGCCCTGGTTACCGACCACAAACGGGATCTCCTCGCTCCCATTCCCCACGGGGAGGGGCAGACGTTGCTGCGTGAGGCGCTGCTGGTGGCCGACCACAACGCCTATCATTTAGGGCAACTTGTGCTGCTTCGGCGGCTGTTGAATGTTTGGCCGGCCTAAGTTTGGCCGGACTGGGAGAGAAGCGCCGCAATACGGTCCGCGTCGTTGGGCACGACTATCGGCTGGTTGCCGAAGTTCGGTTTGATCGGCCGGCCGCTGGGGTCCTGGAGTTGGTTTGTATGGTAGCGATAGATGTAGTCAGGGTCCTTGAGAACGTTGCCCGTGAGGACCGCTACTACGTCGGCGTCCGATCTGACGATACCAGCGGCGGTCAGGTTGCGAATTCCGGCAAGCGTTGCCGCCGAGGCCGGCTCGCAGCCGATGCCGCACCGTCCGATGACGGCTTTCGCGTCGGCGATCTCCTGCTCGGTCACCTTCGCCACCACCCCTTCCGAGCATCTAACCTCGCGCAAGGCTTTCGGCCAGGAGACCGGATCGCCGATCTTGATCGCCGTGGCTAGCGTCTCTGGGTGCTCCACCGGGCGCAGGGCACCACCCGATCGCAGAAGCTCGTGAAACGGCGCGGAGCCTTCCGCCTGGATCACCGCCAGCTTCGGCATTTTGGCGATGTAGCCAAGCGCGCGCAGCTCGCGTAGAGCTTTGCCGAATGCGGCCGTGTTGCCGAGATTGCCGCCGGGCAGCACGATCCAGTCGGGCGGGTCCCACCCGCGCTGGTCCAGCATCTCAATGACGATGGTCTTCTGTCCCTCGATCCGAAAGGGATTGATGGAGTTGAGCAGGTAGATGCCCAGCCGCTCCGCGAGTGCCCGCACCAGCGCCAGAATCTGGTCGAAGTTGGCCTCCACCTGCAATGTCCGCGCTCCATACTCGAGCGCCTGCGCCAGCTTGCCGTAAGAGATGTTGCCGTGGGGGATGAAGACGATCGGATCGAGGCCCGCCGCCGACGCATACGCGGCCATCGAAGCTGAGGTGTTACCCGTCGAAACGCAGGCCACGCGGCGCATTCCCAGCCGTACAGCCTGCGCGACGCCGCACGTCATCCCGTTGTCTTTGAAAGATCCCGTGGGGTTGAAGCCCTGGTGCTTGAATGCGATCGAGTCAAGGCCGGCGTACTTCGCCGCCAAAGGACCATTGAGCAGGGGTGTGTTGCCCTCGCGCAGGGAGACGACGTGGTCGAACGTATCCAGGAACGGGATCAGCTCGCGGTAACGCCAGACGCCGCTTTGGTCAATCGTCGCACGGCCCATGCGCCGCTGCAGCCACAAGGTTTTCAGCGCGTCGGGGGACTGTGCCGGCTCGGGCGCGGAGGCCTCCAGCAGACTTCCGCATTGCGGGCAGTTGTAAATCGCTTCCGTGATCGGATACCGTGCACGGCAGCGCTCCTCGAAACAGACCAACTCGGGCATGAAGTCTCGATTATACCTGTCCGGTGATGGACAAACCGTCCCGGAAGCGGACAGTCGGGTTCGCGGAAGAGGTCATTCTTCAGTGGTTTAGGAATGGCAATTGCCATGCTCGTTCCGCCTCACCATGAAAACCTTGCATAGCTTTGCGGTTACCGCCCTGCTCGCTACCCTCCCCGGCGCGATGGCCGCCGTGGGCGTCGAGGATCGCATGACCCGAACCATACCGGTACAGCCCGGCGGCCGGATCGTGCTGCAGGTGGACAACGGCTCCATCGAGGTGCGCACCGCCGACACCCCGAACATCGAACTGGAGGTGTTCCGGCGCGTGGAGGCTGGCTCCCAGGAGGAATCCGCCCGAATTCTTGCCGAGTACGAGCTCACCGTCGAGCAGACCGGCAATGAGGTTTCCGTGCGCGGCGCCTACAAAGAAGGCGGCCGGCGCGAGTACGGAAGATATCTACGGAAGCATCATTACGTGGTGATTGCGCCGCGCGAGTTCAACGTGGACCTGACTACTTCGGGCGGCTCCATCTCCGTGGGCGACCTGAAGGGCGAGGTGCGCGGCAGGACTTCGGGCGGCTCGCTGCAATTCGGACGGGTGACCGGACCTATCTGGGGGCGCACTTCCGGCGGCAGCATCACGCTCGAAGGCACCGAAGGCAACGCCGATGTTCGAACGTCGGGCGGCTCGATCCGCATCGGCGAAGTGCGCGGCGAGGTTGCGGCGCACACTTCGGGCGGCTCCATCCGCGTCGGGCGCGTATCGGGAAAGGTGAACGCGGTTACCTCCGGCGGAAGCATCGAGGTGAAGGAAGCGGGCGGCGCGGTCGACGCTTCCACTTCGGGCGGCAGCGTCACGGCCTTTCTGCTGGCGCAGCCGCAGGCCCCCTGCCGCCTTTCCACTTCGGGTGGAAACGTTCACGTGCATCTGAAGGAATCGGTGGGAGTGGATCTGGACGCGAGCACCGGCTCGGGCCGCGTGGTGACGGACTTTCCGGTCACCGTGCAGGGGAACCTGAGCAAGCACGCGCTGAAGGCGGCCATAAACGGAGGCGGCC
Organism: Bryobacteraceae bacterium; assembly: GCA_040902885.1. GTDB lineage: Bacteria > Acidobacteriota > Terriglobia > Bryobacterales > Bryobacteraceae > JBBDWK01. The sequence goes on from JBBDWK010000046.1 coordinate 117,430, forward strand.
CGCTGCTGCATCTGCGGACCTCGGGCGGAAGCATCCATATCCGGAAAGCTTTGTAGCATGACCCTCGATGCCATCATCGGTGCCAGCGTCTATGACGTCCGCTACGCGTTTCGCGGGATCCGCAAGAGTCCCGGTTTCGCCACTGTCGCTATCCTTTCGCTCGCCATCGGCATCGGCGCCAATACCGCCATCTTCTCGCTTGTCAACTCTGTGCTCCTTCAGCCGCTCGCCTACCAGGAGCCGCAGCGTTTGTTCGCGGTTCGCGAACTGCTTCCTCACGCCTTCGGCCAAAATCCCATAGCCGTCAACCCTATGCACGCTCGCGAATGGGCAAAGCAGTGCCCGTCGCTCGAGCATGTCGCATTGATGCGCAGCAACCGTGCCGATGTCGCCTCCGCAGGCGAGCCGGCGTCTATCCGCAGCGCCGACGTTCCCCACAATCTCTTCGCGCTTTTCGGCGTGGAACCGATCCTCGGTCGCACTTTCCTTGCTGAAGAGGAGCAGGAAGGCAACCACCGCGTCGTGATCCTTTCGGAATCGCTCTGGCGCTCTCGCTTCAATTCAGATCGGTCGCTGGTCGGCAAGTCGATCTTGGTCGACCGCCAGAATCACCAGGTCGTCGGCATTATTCCTGCGTGGTTCCGGCCTGCCACGAACATGCGATTCGAGATCTTCCGCCCTCTCGTACTCGGCCAGGATGAGATCGGGCGGCCTATGGGGAATTTCAACTACCGTGCTGTCGTGCGACTGAGGCGCGGCGCAACCGCCGAGCAGGCGCTTGCCGAAATCAACGTCGTTCAGGCGCGCTTCCCAGCGCTGGCCGGTCGCAAAGTAGATCTAAAGGCGGTACTGATACCGGTGCACGAGCTCGTCACCGGCCGCGCGCGGCTCGGCTTGTGGATGCTGGCTGCGGCCGTAGGGGCGGTCCTGCTCATTGTCTGCATCAACCTTGCCAATCTCCTGCTCTCGCGAATCGCAGCGCGCAGCCGCGAGGCGGCTGTCCGTACCGCTCTCGGAGCCAGCCGCGGCCGCCAGTTTCGCATGGTGCTGACGGAAAGTCTGCTGCTGGCCGTCTCCGGTGGCGCTCTCGGGATTCTGTTTGCAAGCTGGAGCGTGCAACTCCTCGTTGCCACGACAACACTCGATATCCCCAGGCTCGATGAAGTGCGCGTGGACTCCAGCGTCCTGGTGTTCGCTTTCTGCCTCACGGTGCTCACCGGGCTTGTGTTCGGCGCCCTTCCCGCCTGGCGGCTCACCCGCAGCGATCCGCAGGAAGCGCTCCGCGCCGGAAGCCACACCGTCACCGAAGGACGGCGCGGCCTGCGGCTTCGCGAAGGCCTGATCGGCCTCGAAGTCGGCCTGAGCACGGCGCTGCTGATCGTCGCCGGTCTTCTAACTAGCAGCCTCACACGGCTGCTGCAGGTCGATAAAGGCTTCGACGCTCACCAAGTTCTCACCGTCGATGTCGGCCTCTCCGGCAACCTCTACGCGGAGCCGGTCAACCGGGAAAAGTTCTTTGACCGGCTTCTCGCGAAGGTCAGCGCCATCCCCGGTGTCCAGGCCTCCGGAGTCGTCACCGAGCTGCCCACGCGCGGCCAAACCTGGAACGACCCGATTTACCCCGAAGGTAGTGACAGACGCCACATAGTCGACAATCGGTACGCCAGTCCGGGATATTTTCGTGCGATGAACATTGCCATACGTCAGGGCCGAGCGTTCGATGAAAGCGATCGCGAGCGGGGCGTCGCTGTCCTCTCGGAGAAGGCGGCAAAGCTCCTCTGGCCCGGAGACCCCAACCCGGTAGGCCGGCGTTTCATGGGCGAAGACGATAAGCCGAAGATTCTGGTCGGAGTGGTTGCCGAGGTGCGCGCCGTGCTCCACAGCGACCCGCCGCCGACGGCATATTACCCCTACTGGCAGCGCGTGCCTGTTGGCGTTGCCTTAGTGGTTCGGACAACTGCCGACCCGCACACTGCCGTGGGCGCCCTTCGCGCCGCGCTTCGCAGCGAGGATCCGCAACTGCCGATTCGTGCCATCGGCACCATGGAGGAGGTGGTCGGCCGCTCGCTGGCCGAGCGCAAATTCCAAGTGACTCTCGTGATGGTCTTTGCCCTGTCCGCGCTCATTGTGGGCAGCCTTGGCATTTACGGCGTTGTCTCTTACTCGGTAGCTCGCCGCCGGAATGAAATCGGCATCCGAATGGCGCTCGGCGCGCAGCGCTCCCAACTGCTGGGGCTGGTCATTCGCCAGGGTATGGCGCCTGTCGTTCTTGGCCTCGCGGCCGGTGTCGCCGGCGCCTTATTTCTCGGCACCGCAATTCGCGGCCTGCTGTTCGGAGTTCAGCCGACGGACCCATTGACGATCGCCGGAGTCGCCGTGGTGCTGCTGGCCGTCGGCTTTCTGGCCTGCCTCATCCCCGCCCGTCGCGCTGCCGGCACCGATGCCATCGCGGCACTCCGCTTCGAGTAGCAGTCTTACATCGTTGGCGCGTAATAGCCCTTGCGCGCCCGGACTATAAGGTCCTTGCGGTTGCGCACCTTCACTTCCACGGGATGGAAGAGGCCATCGGTGCGGATGGGATCCGGCCGGAAGGTGATGTTGTACTGGTGCCGCAGCTCATTAGCAATGTTCTCGAAGGACTGCGCGAGGTCCTGCACCTTGAAGGGAAAGAAGGCCTGCCCTCCGGTCTCAGCCGCGAGGTACTTCAGCACTTTGTCGCCGTCGTTTTCAATCCGCGAGATGTTGGTCGATATGCTGTAGATTACAGCGTCGGCCTTCTGGGCCATCTCGAGGGCCTGGTCGCGCGAGACGCGGCTCTGATTGTCGTCGCCGTCGCCTACGATGATGATCGCCCGCCGGAACTTGTGCCTGGGCTGGTCCTGCTGCAGCTTGTCGCGGGAGGCGAAGAATACCGCATCATACAGCGCGGTGCCTCCGCCCGGGCGCAGGTCGCGTATCCCCTTCGCTAAAAGCTCGGTATCGTCGATCAGGTCGGCCACCAGCTCGGCGGAGGAATCGAAGCTGACCACCATGCAGCGGTCCTGCCGCGGACGCACCACGCTATTGATAAATTCAATCGCCGCCTCCTGCTCGAACTTGAAGCGGTCGCGGACGCTGTTACTGGTATCGATGAGGATGGCCAGGCGCAACGGAAGATCGGATTCCGCGGTGAACTCCTGAATCGCCTGGGGCTTCTTGTGCTCGGTGACGGCGAAGTCGTCCTTGATCAGATCTGTGACGAACCGTCCTTTCTTATCGGTAACCGCGAAGAGCAGGTTGACTCGGGTGACGTCCACCTGGATGCGGGTAGGATCGGAGGGCTCCACTTGGGAAGGCTGGACCCGAGGCTTCTGCGCCTCCTGCTGGGCCGTGGAGATCGTGCTTCCGGGATATAGGAACAGCGCCCCAAGCGCCAACGGCAACAGCTTTTTCATAACTTCAATTATAAGCCCGGCTTTAGCGTTTCCAGCCACTGCGCGAGCTCCAAGGGTAGAGGAGACTCCACCTGGACCAGAGCGCCCGTGGAGGGCTGCGCGAAACGGAGGCTCCGGGCATGCAAAAAGTAACGGTTCAGATCCGGCTCGCGCGCCGCGCCGTAGAGCGGATCGCCGACCACGGGGTGGCCGATGCTCGAAAGGTGCACGCGGATCTGGTGCGTGCGGCCAGTGGCGATGCGCACCTCGAGAAGAGTGTGCTTTTCGAAGCGGCGGATCGCGCGAAAGCTTGTCACCGCCGTCCGGCCTTTCGATAGCCGGGCGGTCATGCGTATGCGATGCACGGGATCCCGCGCGATGGGCTTCTCGATTTTGCCCTGGCCTCCGGTTGTTCCGTGCACCAGCGCCCAGTAAATCTTCTCGACCTTCCGTCCGGAGAACTGCGATGCGAGATTGCGGTGCGCTTCGTCGTTCTTAGCCACCAGCAGCACGCCGCTGGTGAAGCGGTCCAGGCGATGCACGATGCCCGGCCGCAGCTCCCCCCCCACGGCCGATAGAGCGCCGAAACGCGCGAGCAAGGCGTTGACCAACGTGCCGGAATGCACACCCGCGCCCGCGTGTACAACCATGCCGGCCGGCTTGTCGATAGCCACGACATCCGCGTCTTCATAGAGGACCGTGAGCGGGATGGATTCCGGAACGGCCGCAAGCGGCGGCAACTGCGCAGGCCACACTTCCACCACGTCGCCTTCACGCACTAGATAGGAGGGCTTTTGCGGCGCGCCGCCGACTTTCACGCGCTCGCTCGCGATCCAGCCCTGCAGGCGCGACCGGCTGTATGAAGGAAGCCGCTCCGGCAGATAACGATCCAGGCGCTTGCCCGCGTCGGGCGAGGAGACTTCGAATCGCAAGGGGCGTTCGCTCGAATTGGCGCTCGAATTGGTCAATGGATTGCATCTTACCGAAATATGCCCGCTACCCAGTCGGTGGAACCGCAGCTTGAGTCGTTGGCGGCCTTCCAGGCTACTTCTTTTCCAGTGGTTAGTCTTTATCTGAACACACAGCCGGATCAACATGGCCGGGACTTTTTCGGCGCGTTCGTCAGGAAGGAGTTTAAGGAGCGCGCCGAGAGCTTCCCGCCGCGATCCCCGGAGCGCGTCAGCTTCGAGCGCGACAGCGAGAGGATCCAGAGATATCTCCGGCACGAGCTGCTTCCGTCGTCTAATGGCGCGGCCATCTTCGCCTGCTCCGCGGCGAACGATTTCTTCGAGGCGATTCAACTGGAAGCGCCCATCGAGAAAAACGAGTTGCACGTTTATCGAAAGCCGCACCTATACACTCTTGCGAGACTCAACGACGCCTACCGCCGCTATGCGGCGCTGCTGGTGGATACGAATGCGGCGCGGCTGTACGTGTTCGGACTGAAACGCACGATCGAGAAGCGTGAGATCGAGAACGTCAAGATGAGCCGCACGGACGTGGGCGGCTGGTCCCAGGCGCGCTTTCAGCGCCACGTGGACAACTTCTACCTCCAGCATGCCAAGGAGGTGGTGGACGCGCTCGATCGCGTGGTGCGGGACGAAGACATCGAGGAGGTAATTGTCGCCGGGGATGAAGTGATCATCCCGATCCTGCGCGAGCAGATGCCGAAGCACTTGAACGCAAAGGTGCGCGAGATTCTGCGGCTGGACATGGAGACGCCCGAGCACGAAGTGCTGCGAGCGACGCTCGAAGCGCTGCGCGAGAACGAAGCGAAGGACGACGCGGAGCGCGCGCAACGCGTCCTGGGCGAGTATCTCGCCGGAGGTCTGGCGGCTGCAGGACCGCTGGCCGTACTTACGGCGCTGGTCAACGGCCAGGTGGACGAACTGTTCCTGAGCGGGGGACTCGACCGGATGCTGCCGGGCGAGCAGACGCTGGAAGGTCCCGCGGCCGCAGCGGAGCCGGTGCCAAGGGCCATGCTCCCGGACGCCCTGGTTACGCATGCCCAGCAGACCGGCGCAAAAGTGACCTTCTTCGAGAACTCCGATCTGCTGAAGCAGGTAGGCGGTGTGGCGGCCAGGCTGCGATTTCGCGTCTGAGGAAACAAACATGGGGAAGAAATCCAATTTCAATCAGGACTACTTTAAGATTGCGGGCCGCGAGCTTCCGGGCAAGGATGTGCCACAGGAAGTTCAAAAACAGCAATTTGCGGAAATAAAGGCACGCGAAAAGCGCGAGAGCGTCCGGGCGAAAGCCGAAGGAGAGGGAACTCAGATGAGTGAGCAGACCTCAACCAAGACCGGGAAGCAGTCGTCCGCCAAGAAGGACGCTTCGACGCGCCATGGAGAAGAGCCGCAGCCAGCGACCAGTCCAGTGGACGGAGCGTTCGGCAAGGAGCCCAGTCCGAGGAGGAGGAGAAAGAAGGTTAGCTGACGCCGGCCAGGCGCGCGCTCATGGGACCGATGTGGATGTGCGGCGCCGTGGATTTGCCGCGGACGGCGCTGCGGAAGGCAAAGTAGGGAATGCGGTTGGCTTCCAGGAATCGCCGCAGCCAGACGCCTTCCGGCTCGTCGGGATGCAGCGCGACGTCCACGCGGTCCCGGTGATCGAACCCCAAAGCGCGGTGCAGAGCCGTGGCGCCGTTGGCGCTGATGGGCAGCGGCTTCGCAAAGTGGCCTTCAAAGGCGAGAACGATCTCCTTCAAGTTGCGCCGGGTGAAGAAGCCGTCGCCATCGTAGCGTTCCGCAATCGGACCGGGTACGGGCGGAGCCGGCTCGGAAGCAACCATCGCCGCGGCAGCCGCCTCCTCAGCCCTTGCCATTTCCGCCAGTTCGCGGACTAGTTTGGCCCGGGAATGAGCGAGATCCAGTTCCTTGCGGGCCCGATCCATGGCTTGCAGCGGATCGCCCAAAGAGAGACGGGGCAGAACGCCCTCCGCCACCAGCCGCTTGGCCTCCTCCAGGCTGGCTTTCTTCCGGTCCAGACGCCGTTGGGCGACAGCGACCATATCGTCGGCGACTTCCTCGGTGAGATCGTCGCCGTACAGGGTGCGCCGCAGAAACGCTGCGTCGCCGGCGTCCGCCGATTCGGCTTCGGCGCGCTCCAGCTGGGCGCGCGGCGCGGCCCCGGCTTCCACCAGAGCCCTCAACTCATCAAGCGTCTTAAGCGTCCCGGGCGGCGCCTGAGCGTAGGCCACGCCGGCAAGCAGCGCCAAAACGAACCGCATTTGTCTCATTGTAGTACGATACGAACAGTGGAAAGGATCGCTCCGCCGTTGCTCCTGGCAGTCCGTGCAGCCGAATCGAAGAAAGCGACCGATATTAAAGTTCTCGATCTCAGCGGAATCACCTCGTTCACCGACTATTTCGTGATCTGCTCCGGCTCCAACCCGCGCCAGATCCAGGCCATCAGCGACGAGATTCGCAAGCGGCTGAAGGATACGGGCGAGATGCCGATGAGCGTGGAGGGGTACGATGAGGCCGAGTGGATTCTTACGGACTACGGGGACTTCCTGATTCATGTCTTCTCCGAAAAAGCCCGTGGGAACTATGATCTGGAACGGCTCTGGCGCAACGCAAAGACGGTGGAAATCCCGCCGCAGTGAAGGTAATTCTCTACTACGTCGGCAAAGCCCGCGATCCTCACGCAAACGCCCTGGCTCAGGAGTATGTCACGCGATCCGGGCGGTACGCACGCTGCGAGATGCGGGAGCTGCGGCCGGCCCGCACGGACCTCTGGAGCCGCCATCCCTCGGCGACCAGAATTCTGCTCGATCCGGAGGGACGCGCGCTGAGTTCGCGCGACTTTACGTCGCTGGTGGAGCGCGCCGAACTGGAGGCCCGCGATCTGGTCTTTGTGGTGGGCGGGGCGGACGGCCTGCCGGCGGAGTGGCGTTCCCGCGCGGACCTGTTACTCTCGCTTTCCCCGCTGACGTTTCCGCACGAGCTCGCGCGCGCCGTCCTGGCCGAGCAGATCTACCGGGCCTTCGCGACGTTGCGGGGCCATCCATACCCGCGCTAACGTAAGGGATTTGGAAACACCATTATGTCGTGGTTCGAACGCAAAAAATCGACGCCCGAGAAGAAGGTCGAAGGTGACCGTCACGTTCGGACCGAGGGGCTTTGGCTCAAGTGCGAAGCCTGCCGCCAGATCGTCTGGAAGCGGGATCTGGAGGGCAATGCCGGAGTCTGCCCCAAGTGCGGCGCGCACAGCCGGATAGACGCCGTGCAGCGCCTCAAACTGCTTTTTGACGGAGACTTCGAGCGTCACGACACGCAACTCGCCTCCACCGATCCGCTGAGCTTCGTGGATCAGAAGCCTTATAAAGAGCGGCTCAAAGCGGTGCAGGCGTCCACCTCTCTCACCGATGCGGTAATCTCCGCCTCGGGCTACATCAATGGACGGCGGGTGAACATCTGCGCCATGGAGTCGAAATTCATCGGCGGCAGCATGGGTTACGTGGTTGGGGAGACGATCACCTGCGCCATCGAGCGGTCCGTCGCCCAACGCGTGCCCATCGTGATCGTTTCGGCCTCGGGCGGGGCCCGCATGCAGGAAGGCGCGGTGAGCCTGATGCAGATGGCCAAAATCTCCGGCGCGCTCATGCGCCTGGACGAAGCGCGCATTCCCTACATCAGCGTCCTCACGGACCCCACTACCGGCGGGGTCACCGCCAGTTTCGCCATGCTGGGCGACCTGAATATCGCCGAGCCCGGCGCGCTGATCGGCTTCGCGGGACCGCGCGTCATCGAGCAAACCATCCGCCAGAAGCTTCCGGAAGGTTTCCAGCGCAGCGAATTTCTCCTGAAGCATGGCATGCTGGACGCGGTAGTGCCTCGATTCGAGATCAAGGCATACATATCGAAAGCGCTCGAGTTTTTTTGCGGTCCTCTACCATCGGCTTGATGAACTATCCGGAGTCCGTCCGGTTCCTGTACGCGCTGGGCAACGAGTACAAGACGGCCAAGCTCGGCCTGGACCGGATTCGCCTGCTGCTGTCCGCGCTGGGCGACCCGCACGAGCGTGTTTCATTCGTTCACGTTGCCGGAACCAACGGCAAGGGATCCACGTGTGCGCTGATCGAATCGGCGTTGCGCGCGGCCGGCCAGCGAACGGGTCTCTATACTTCGCCGCACCTGGTTTCGCCCACCGAGCGCATCCGCCTTCAGGGCCGGCCCGTCCCGGAAGACGCGTTCGCCGAGGCCTTCAACCGCGTTCACGAAGCCGCGCTGAGCCTGATGGCACGGGGCGAGATCGATCTGCATCCAACCTACTTCGAGACCGTCACCGCAATGGCCTTCGGGCTTTTCGCGGATGCGGGCGTGGAGACGGCTGTGCTCGAAGTGGGTCTCGGCGGGCGGCTGGATGCCACCAACGTGGTGACGCCGCGGCTTTGCGTGATCACTCCCGTGGATTTCGACCACCAGGAGTTTCTTGGAAGCAGTCTGGAGTCCATCGCCTCGGAAAAAGCCGGGATTCTGAAGCCGCCCGCGCCCGCCGTAATCGCGAAACAGCGTCCCGAGGCGCAGGCGGCGGTGGAAGCTTGCGCGGCTTCCCGAAAAGTTGAGTTGATTCATGCCGGAAGCATCCAGAACCTGGAGCTTCACGCTACTGGAAGCCGCTTCCGGCTGGGTGAGCAGTGGATTGAGTGCCCGCTTGCCGGGGAGCACCAGGCGGAGAACGCCGCCACGGCCTTCGCGGCGCTTCAGCGTCTCGGGATTTCCGCTCCGGACATCGCGCAGGGAATCGCGCAAACCCGCTGGCCGGGCCGGATGGAGTTGGTCTCCCGGAACCCGGACATCCTCCTCGACGGCGCTCACAACCCGGCCGGAGCGAAGGCCCTGGCCGGTTATCTGCGCCGCTTCGGCGCGCGCCGGCGGTTGCGCCTCATCTTCGGAGTCATGCGCGAGAAGGCTGCGGCCGAAATGGCTGCCGAGTTGTTTCCCCTCGCATGGGAGGTAATCCCGGTTGCGCCGCACCAGGTTCGCGCCCTGCCCGCCGAAGCCATACGGCAACTCTCACCGCACCCGAGGATGCGGGCTGCGGCTTCGCTTGCCTCGGCGCTGGAAGCCGCGCGGACCGGAGCCGCCCCGGGCGATTGGATCGTCATTACCGGCTCGCTGTTTCTGGTGGGCGAGGCGCGCGCGCTGCTGCTGCCCGAGGCCCTGATATAATAGGGTCCCGCCCCATGAATCCGTTTCTCTGGCGATCCCTGCTGCTGACCTCGCCGGCCGCTGTGGTCCTGATGGCTATGCTCGGGATTACATCGCTGATCCTTTCGTTTGTGCCGAAGGGAGGCGCGGCCCAGTATGCTTTCTCGCGCTGGTGCGCGCGGATGCTGCTGCGGGTGGGGGGTGTTCGGGTAAAAGCGGAGGGGTTGGAAGAGTTGAATCCGGGCGCGGTTTACGTCTTTGCCTCCAATCACGCCAGCCTCATGGACCCTCCCGTGCTGACCGCGCATCTGCCGATTCAGTTCCGTTACCTGGCGAAAAAAGAATTGTTTCGCGTTCCGTTTCTGGGGATGCATCTGCGCTCCAGCGGGCATCTGGCCGTGGACCGGAGCGATGCCCGGGCCGGGCTGCGTAGCATGAGCGATGCGGCGCGAACCATGCGCGACAAAGGCATCTCCGTGCTGGTATTTCCGGAAGGCAGCCGCACCGGCGGCGAGCTGAAGGACTTCAAGGAAGGCGCCGCTTACATCGCGTTGAAGGCCGGCCTGCCGGTGGTGCCCGTAGCGCTCTCCGGCACGCACCAGATCCTTTCGCCGGGCCGCCTGTTGATCCGTCCGGGCGAAGTGCTGCTGCGGGTGGCCGAACCGATTTCCACTCTCGGAATGACGTTGAAGGACCGCGCGCGGCTGACCGAACTGCTGCACCGCCGCGTGGCCGACCTGATGGCCGGGCCGCCGGAAGAGGCGTCCGCCATCTGAAGCGCGACCATGTCCGAGGCCCTGCGCGTTCTGATCACCGCTCAACAGATTCACCGCCGCATCCAGGAGATAGGCGCGCAAATCGACGCGGATTATCCCGAGGGACGGCTGCACCTGGTGTGCATTTTGAAAGGGGCGTGCTTCTTCCTGGCCGATCTGGCGCGAGCCATCCGGCGCGAGACCTATATCGACTTTATCGGGATCTCGAGCTATGGGAAGAACAAGTCCAGCTCGGGCCAGGTCAAGCTGACCAGGGACCTGGATCACATCGTGGAGGGCGCGCACGTCCTGGTGGTGGAAGACATCGTGGACAGCGGCGTCACCTTGAGCTATCTGGCGGATGTGCTGCAGCAGCGCCGGCCGCGGTCGCTGCGCATCGCGACCTTGCTGGACAAGCCCGGCCGGCGCAAACAGCCGGTGGATGTCGCCTATGTGGGCTTCCAGATTCCGGACGAGTTCGTGGTCGGCTACGGACTGGACTACGCGGAGAAGTACCGCAACCTGCCGGAGATCTGCGTGCTCGAGACCAGCGCGGAGGCGGCGCCGTAGCATAGTGCGTCAAACAACCGCTCCCTCACGGTCGCGGCTCTGAGGGGACTT
>JBBDWK010000046.1:128383-140889 GCA_040902885.1 Bryobacteraceae bacterium
ACCGTGAGGGAGCGGTTGCCGGGGCGTCGAGATCAGTCGTCCTGTTGTCCCCCCTGGTGACGGCTGGCAAGCATCTTGTCGATGCTGGCGTCCAGCACCGCAACGTAGCCGTGAACGTCGAGGCTTTCGGGTTCCGGCTGCCCGCGCACCTCATACAGCCATCCACGGCCGTAGGGGTCCGTGTCCGCCAGCGTGATATCGGCCTCCAGATCCGGGCCGGCGCCCAGAAATTCTCCCGTCGCCACGCTGTAGATGTCGCTGATGGCTTTGAAGCCTTCCACCGAACCGATCTGCTGACCGACCGTCACCGTTCCGCCCGGCTGCGCCAAAAACCCATATTCCACAAGCTCGCCCAGCATTCGGGTTGCGAACTTGGTGAGGCCGATACGCCACACTCCGGGCTCGCGCTCAAAGAGCCAGTAGTGCGACCGCGTGTAGCGGCGGCTGGCAGGGAGTCGCGTCGAGAAGCGCGATCTCTTGTAATGGATCTCCGTCATCCCCGAAGTTCCCGGATGGCATCCACCATGCGCTGGAGGTCCGGCATAACCGAGAGATGGCACCAGGAAAAACGCAGTGCTCCCGTCTTGCGTTCCTCGGATAATCCCATCGCGCTCAACACGTGACTGCACGTATATGACTGCGATGCGCAGGCGGCGCCGTTCGACAGAGCCGCCAGATCCTGCCATGCTTCGAGCGCGGATTCGGCATCCACTCCGGGGATGGAGAGATTGAGAATGTTCGGGAGCGAGCGATTCAGATCGCCATTGATCTCGACCTCGAGAGGCGCAAGGCCAGCCAGCAGGCGCTCGCGGAAGGCGAGGCAGCAGCGCATGCGTTCTCTGTATTCCTGAAGAGCCAGCTCCGCCGCCTTGCCCAGTCCCGCGATGAGATGCACGGGAAGCGTGCCAGGCCGTAAGCCTCGCTCCTGCCCACCTCCATGCATCAATGCGCTGAGTGGCGGTCTCGCGGTCTTCCTCCTGCGCGCGATGAGGGCGCCCACACCCTTCGGCGCATGGAGCTTGTGTCCGCTGATGCTGATGAAATCGATGCGCGGACTCCGAAGGCTCTCAATCTCCTTGCCATAACTCTGCGCCGCGTCCACGTGGAAGAACGCCGGATGCCCCTCGAGAAGCTCCGCGACTTCCGGGACCGGTTGCAGCACGCCGGTTTCGTTGTTGACGTGCATCACGCTCACCAGCAGCGTGTCCGGGCGCAGGGCTTCTCGGACGGCTTCCGGCTCTACCCAGCCGGAGCTGTTCGGGGGCACGTTGGTTACCTCGAATCCCCTCCGCGCCATCTCCTCTAAGGGCTCCAGAACGGCGTGGTGTTCGATCTGTGTGGTAACGATGTGGCGCTGGCCCATTGCAGACCCGTACTCCGCCAAGCCTAGAATCGCCAGATTGTTGCTTTCCGTGGCTCCGCTGGTAAAGATCACCTCGCTTCGCGCCGCCCCGACTACTGCCGCCACCTGGTTGCGCGCCCTCTCCACGGCGCTTCGGGCGCGGCGGCCATAGTCGTGTGTGCGGCTGCCCGCATTTCCGAACTCGTCGTCGAGGTAAAGCAGGACTTCCTCGCGCACACGAGGGTCGATGGGAGTGGTTGCTGCGCAGTCGAGATAGACAGCCATTTCGAATTCCGGCGTAGTTGCTTTATTATCGCCCAGAGGATCATGCTGCCCGAAGAACAACTAGCGCTCGACGAAGCCATGCTGCACCTGCCGGACGGGCATGCCGGCCTTCTCCGCTTCTGGGAAAGCGACCGCCCGTTCGTGGTGCTGGGCCACAACGGAAAGCTGCGGGAGGAGGTTCACGTGGAGGCCTGCGAGCGGGAGGCAATTCCGATCCTGCGGCGCGTCACGGGCGGCGGCACGGTCCTGCAAGGACCTGGCTGCCTGAACTACGCGCTGGCTTTGTCTCTCGAACGCTATCCGGAGCTACGAGACGTGCGGCACAGCGCCTGCATCATCCTGGGCAAGGTGGGGCAGGCATTCAGCCTGCCGGTGGAAGTGTGTGGCTTACTCGATCTCGCTCTCGATGGGCGGAAGGTCTCGGGCAGCGCGCAGCGGCGCACGCGCGGCGTACTGCTGCACCACGGCACATTGCTGTATAACTTTGAAGTGAAATTAGTGGAACGCTATCTGCAGGAACCGAAGCGGCAGCCAGAGTACCGGCGGGGAAGGCCGCACGCGGAGTTTCTGGGCAACCTGCCCTTGACCGCGGAAGAGATCAAAGACCGAATTTCCTCGGCGTTTACTTCAGTAATTGATCCTCAAAACTGTAGTCGATAGTTACTTTCGGCCAGTTCTCAAGATACCACCGGTAAGTCTGCTCCAGCGCCTTCTCGAAAGGAGTTTCCCGGAAGCCTAGCACCTTCTTCGCTTTCGTCATGTCCTCCGTAATCGGAGGAACGTCAAGATACTCGCCGAAGTAAGCCGGAGAACCCATAGGATTCCCGCCCGCCGCAAGGATACGCTCGCGTGGGATGGGAACCATGCGCACCTGTTTACCCGCCGCCCGAGCCAGGGCCTCCACCGCCTCTCTCTGGCTAATGGCTTTGTCGTGCCCCACGTTGAAGGCCTGCCCGGGGGCGTCGGAGTTTTCCATAGCCGCAACGCACGCCGACACCAGGTCGTCCACATATACGAACTGCATGAGGCGGCTGCCATCGGCGGGAAGAATAATGGGCCGGCCGTCGCGAATCCGGTCCCAAAAGAACGCCTCCCGGTAGAAGGGGTTACCGGGGCCGTACACGAAGGGGGGCCTCAGCGCAACCACGGGAAACCCGGTGCGGTCGTAAAGCTCGGAGAGAATCCGCTCACTCATGGCCTTGTTCCGCGAGTACGGATTGGCGTCGTCGTCGGGAACCAGCTCGTCGTTCTCTTTATGATCCAGACCGCTACCGTAAACCGCCACGCTGGACATGAAGATGTAGCGTTCCAGGCGGTTTTGAAGCGCCAGGGCAGCACCGTAAACCTGGGCCGACGTCGTACCGCGGTCCCAGTCGTAGACGTTGTCGAAGACTACGTCAAAGCCGCGTCCGCGAACCACCCGCGCAACCTGCTCCGGGTCGTTGCGATCGGCGACCACCTCTTCCACCTCCTGTCCCAGGTCGTGACCGGGACGGCGATGCAGCACGGCCACCGAATGGCCGGCTTCAAGGAGCCGATCTACCAGCCGGCGGCCGATGAACAGCGTGCCGCCGATGACCAGCGTCTTCAATCGTAGTATTCCAGGCCGAGGTGCGTGATCAGGTCTTCCCCGCGCATCCAGCGCAGCGTATTCTTCAGCTTCATGAGCTGGATGAAAATGTCATGCTCGGGATAGAGCCCCGGTGCGGTCATCGGTCCTTTGAAGTAGAACGAGAGCCACTCCTGCACGCCGCGCATTCCCGCGCGTTGCGCCAGGTCCATGAACAGCACCAGGTCGAGCACCAGCGGGGCGGCCAGAATCGAGTCGCGGCACAGGAAGTCGATTTTGATCTGCATGGGATAGCCGAGCCACCCGAAGATGTCGATGTTGTCCCAGCCTTCCTTGGCGTCGCCCCGAGGCGGGTAATAGTTGATACGAACTTTGTGATAGATGTTCTTGTACAATTCGGGATACAGGTCCGGTTGAAGGATCTGCTCGAGCGCGGAAAGTTTCGTCTCCTCCTTGGACTTGAAGGAGCCCGGGTCGTCCAGAACTTCGCCGTCGCGGTTGCCCAGGATGTTCGTGGAGAACCATCCGGACACGCCCAGCATGCGCGACTTCAGGCCCGGCGCCACCAGCGTCTTCATGAAGGTCTGGCCGGTCTTGAAATCCTTGCCGCAGATGGGGAGCTGCCGGTCGCGCGCCAGCTCCATCAACGCTGGGGTGTCCACGGTCAGGTGCGGCGCTCCGTTGGCATACGGCACGCCCGACTTGAGCGCGGCGTAGGCGTAAATCTGGCTGGGCGAAATCTCCGGCGCGTTCTGTTGCAGGCCGCACTCGAAATCCTTCACCGTCTGGTGGACCGCTCCCGCTTTGCTGAAGACTTCGGTGGAGCCGCACCAGATCATGGCCAGCCTGGCCGCGCCGCTGTTTTCCTTGAAGCGGCGGATGTCCTCCATCAGCTTTTCGGCGAGCTCCATTTTGGAGCCGCCCTTTTTCACGTTCGGCCCATTGATGCGCTTTACATATTCTTGATCGAAGACGGCGGGCATGGGCCGAATGGCTTCCAGCGGCTCGCGCAGCTGATCGAGCTGCGGCGCATCCAGCACGCCGGCTTTTCGCGCTGCCTCGAAGCAGTTATCTTCGAAGATGTCCCATGTACCGAAGACCAGATCGTCCAGGCCGGCCAGGGGCACGAAATCCTTGATCCTGGGCGTGCGGCCATCGGTGCGCTTTCCCAAACGGATGGTGGAAAGCTGGGTAACCGAGCCGATGGGGGCCGCCATGCCGCGTTTGATCGCTTCGACACCCGCGATGAAAGTCGTCGTCACCGCGCCCATTCCTGGAATCAGGATTCCCAGCTTGCCTTCCGCGGGCGCAATTTTGACGTTTTCTTGTGAAGCCAATGCAGTGTTCTCCTTGATTTACGCTGAAAGATCGGACGCAAAAGCGAATTGATATAATACCAACTTCATGACTGATCGCGCGACGCCCACGCTTACCGCGATTCTGGCTGACGACGAGCGCCTGGCACGCGAAGAGCTTGCCTACCTGCTGCGGGATTTCCCCGATATCGAGGTGGTCGGCACGGGCGTCAACGGTCTGGAAGCGGTCCATCTCATCGAGGAACACGCGCCCGACCTGGCCTTCCTCGACGTGCAGATGCCCGGTCTGGACGGCATGGGCGTGGTGCGCCGGCTGCGCGAGAAGGAAGTGGAGCTGCCACACTTCATCTTCGCCACGGCGTACGAGCAGTATGCCGTCGAGGCCTTCCGCATGGAGGCGATGGACTATCTGCTGAAGCCCATCGAGAAGCCCAGGCTTGCCGAAACCATCGAGCGCGCCCGCCGCGCCATCCAGGAGCGGCAGAAGGCGGTGCAGGAGCAGCCCCCCGCAAAGAGCGGGCACCAGCGCACCAAGCTGCTGGTGCGCCACAGCAACCGCAACTTCATTGTGGACGCTCAGGAAGTGATCTACGCGACCATCGACGACGGGTTGATTACGCTCGTCTCCGACCGCGTGGAAGGCCATTCCAACTACCGCACCATCGAGGATCTGCAGGCTAACCTCGACCGCGATACCTTTTGGAGGGTACACCGCTCCTACTTGGTGAACATCAACCGGATCAAGGAAGTGGTGCCGTGGTTCAAGTCGAGCTTCCAGTTGCGCATGGACGATAAGAAGCAGACCGAAATTCCGGTGAGCCGCGTGCAGACGCGGCGCCTGCGCGAGCTATTGAAGCTGTAGTAACTTGGAGGCTCCGCCTGCCGCCGCGGGCGCCAGGAATTGGCGGCCCGACTATCGCGCTGCCTCCGCAATCGCGAACAGCGTTCCGTCTCCACGCAGAAAGATCATCCCGGCCGAAATCGCCGGCGACGCCAGGAACCGCTCGCCCAGGTCGTTCTTGGCCAACACTTCCGCCTTCCGTCCCGCGCGCAAGACGTACATCTCCCCCGTCTCGCTCAGCAGATAAACTTTCCCGTCAGCGGCGACCGGCGAAGCGAAGAAAATTCCGCCCATTCGCTCTTTCCATACGGGAGTGCCAGTCTCCGCCTCGGCGCAGGTAACCACTCCAACTTCGTTCGTCATGTAAAGCAGGCCCTGATACTGCACGACCGACGGAACGTACGAACCACCATTCGGCATGCGCCAGCGGAGATGGCTCACAGTTACATCGCCGCGTCCTCCGGGGCGAAGCGCCAGAATATCGCTGTTGCGATAGCCACGGCTCAAGTAGATCGTGCCATCGTGAAACACGGGAGAGGGAATGGGCGTCTGGCGTTCGCTCCCGGCGTGCCACAGCAGTTGTCCGTTGGCGGGATCGTATGCATCGATACGGGCGTTGGAGTTAACGATGAGTTCGTCGCCTCGCGGCCCGGTCACGACGACAGGGGTGCTGTGCGAAACCCGGCCGCTCCCGCGATCCACTTTCCAACGCTCCTCGCCCGTGGCGGCGTCCAGCGCCAGTAAGTACGAGACCGGCCCGTGGTCGCAGAGCAGTATCAGTAGATTCTTGTAAATGGCCGGAGAGCTGCCGTGCCCCCATTGGTTCAGAAAGGAGCCGTGCTCCTGGCCGAGATGCCGCTTCCAAACTTGCCCGCCCTCCATATCGATCGCCACTACCTGTCCGTTTCCGAACCACGCATAGATACGCTTGCCATCGGAAACCGGCGTGGGGGTCGCCAGATTGTGTTTCTCGTGAGCATCCGGACGCTCGCCTGCCGCGGCTGTCTTATACTCCCAAAGCCGCCTTCCATCGGAGCGCCGGAACGCCTCCACAACCAGGTACAGTTTGCCATCCGCGCTCTCAGAACGGCCGATCGCGTTCTCGCGCACGGCCAACGTGCGGTCGTCCCGTGCCAGCCGTGGATCGCCGCCGCCGCCGGTCGAGTAGCTGCCGATCTGCGAAGTGGCGATCACCAAGCCGCCCAAAACGATCGGGGACGACGCTCCCGTGCCGGCCAGCGAAGCTTTCCAGGCGACGTTTTTCGCTGAACCCCAGTGCGTCGGCAATCCGGTTTCGGTCGAGGTCCCCTGGCTTGCCGGCCCCCGCCATTGAGGCCAATCTCCAGCCGCTAACATGGGCAGCATCCAAAGCAGAACGGCGCCAATTCCTAGCCAGTTCACCGCCAGGCGCGTGCTCCGGACGACAGGTTTACCCGCCAGGATCTCGGGATCGATCACGATGCGCTCAGACCAGGGCATGCCTTGATGATACGCCAGTGCCGGTACATGCCACTCCACACCCGCCCGCATCCGGAAAAAGATTGTGTAGACAGTCCATATTGGTAGAGGACGCGTTGCAGCATAGGGACTCGTCAACGGAAGGATTTTTGGCGAACTACAGGTCGTCTCCTACGCGCTGCCCGTTCAGCAGGAGACCGGATCGCGCACCAGCTCACCGAACAGCTCCGGCCGGCGCGTCCGGAGCATGTAATTGGCGAGGGACCGCTCGCGGGCCAGCCGCATGGGGTCGAGGTCAGCGACGATCATCTCCTCCTGGACCCGTTCCTGCTGGGCGCTCGCAAGGAGTTCCCCGTCGGGCCCCCAGATGAAAGCCGTGCCAGCGTGATGGGGTTGGTTCTCGTGGTCCTTGGGATAGCTGTCCAGGGTTCCTGCCCGACCGGCCTGGTCGGTTAGGACGGCGAAGCAGGCGTTCTCGCGGGCACGCAGGGCGTACGTAGCGACGAAAGCGTGGGAGTGGCGCCGAGCCGCCGCCTCACCTTCCGGCGTGTCGGGCCACGGCCTGAAACGGGCGGCGTGGGGCATCAGGAGCACCTCGGCCCCGCGCAGGGCCAGCACGCGGGCGACCTCGGGGAACTGATTGTCGTAGCAGATGACCGTGCCTACCTTACAGCGCCCGATATCAAACACAAGGATGTCTCGGCCACCCTTGTAGTAGTTCACCTCGTCGCGCGACAAGTGCAGCTTCCGCTGCTTGCCGATGAAACCACCCGGGCCCACCAGCACCTGGGTGTTGTATACGATATCGTGCTCCTTTTCGCTGAGCCCGACGGAGAGCACCAGACCATGACGCCGGGCCAGGTCGCTCAGCCGACGCACGCTCGGCCCATCAGGCACCGGTTCGGCCAGTTCCCAGGTGTTCGGGGTACAGTGGCCATGGACCACCAACTCGGGGAAGAGTACGAGATCGGCCTTCGCCGCGGCTGCGCGCTCGCACCAGCCGTCGATGGCGGCCAGGACGCGCTCCGATTCGCCCAGAAGCCCATTCATGCTCACGGCCGCGACACAGGTCGCTTGCATCTTAGAATCTCCTTCTACAGGTCCAAAGGACCGACCCGCGGAATTATAGCATGAGTTGGCTCTGTCGCCACCCGTCTGTTTCGACGAAAAATTAGACCCGCAACCCGGTGAATCGTTACCTCTCAATCGGTTCCTGGCGCCCTACGGCTTAACCGACGATCTGCGGGATCAACTCGCCGTGAACATCGGTGAGTCTCATGTTGCGGCCGTTGAAGTAGTAGGTCAGTTTCTTGTGGTCCATGCCAAGCAAATGCAGAAGCGTAGCGTGGACGTCGTGGTTCCAGATAATCTGCTCGGCGGCCTTGTAACCCACTTCGTCGCTAGCTCCGATATGCTGACCGCCCTTGATTCCTGCGCCGCACATCCACATCGTCTGGCAACCCGGGTTGTGATCGCGCCCCAAAGCCCGCTGCGAGATCGGCATGCGGCCGAACTCCGATTGCCAAAGGACGGCGGTCTCGTCCAGCAGCCCGCGCCGCTTGAGGTCGGTGATGAGGCCCGTGATCGGCTTGTCCACCTCCGGTGCGTGCATGCCGTGGTTTTCGACGATGCTGCTGTGAGCATCCCACGTATCCACGTTCTGGTTGACAATGGACCCGCTGTACAGCTGTACGAAGCGAACTCCGCGCTCAATCATTCGCCGGGCGAGCAGACACTGGCGGCCGAATGGCTCGGAAACCTTGTTGTCCAGCCCGTACATCTTCTTGGTCTCTTCGCTCTCCTTGCCGATGTCTACCGCCTCCGGAGCGCAGGACTGCATGCGGTACGCCAGCTCGTAGGAGGCGATCCGCGCCGAAAGATCGGAAACGCCGGGATTCTTCTCGGCATGATTCTGATTCATCCAGGCGAGGTGGTCGAGCCGCCGTCGCTCCTCTTCCAGAGTCATGTATTGAGGGGGCGCGGACAGATCGAGGATCGGGTCGCCGACAGAGCGGAAAACAGTGCCCTGATAGGACGCCGGCAGAAAGCCTGCGTGCCAGTTCGTGGGCCCGCTGAACGGTCCGCCGCGCTGGTCGTAGATCACGACGTATGCCGGCAGGTTGCTGTTCTCGCTACCGAGCCCGTAGGTCACCCAGGCGCCCAAACTTGGAAAGCCCATGAGGATCGACCCGGTGTTCCACTCGTAGTGCGAAAGTACGTGGTCGTTCGATTTACCGATGGCGGAGTGGATGAATGCGAGCTCGTCCACAATCGTCGCCATGTGTGGGAACAGGTCGGAAACCCAGGTTCCGGACTGGCCATATTGTTTGAAGCTAAAGGGGCTCTTCATCAGCGGACCGGGGTAGCCCTGACGCACTCGAATCTCACCTTTACCTTCCAGCGCCACACCGTGATACTTTTGCAGGTCCGGCTTGTAATCGAAAGTGTCGACATGGCTGACGCCGCCGCTCATGAAGAGGTGGATCACCTGCTTGGCCCGTGGCTTGAAGTGCGGCGGCTTGGGAAGGTAGGGAGACTCCTTGACGCCTTGCGACCCCAGACAACTGCCTGGAGGCTCAGCGGCAAGCAGACGATCTTGGTTCAACAGGTCAATCAGGGCCAGCCCGCCTATTCCCAAGCCGGCCTTGAACCAGAAATCGCGCCGGCTGATGTGGCGCTGCTTCCTGCTTTCTCTGTCGTCACACAGTGGAGTCATGTTGCTCTACCTTGTCCTAGTTGATGTAAACGAACTCGTTCGCGTTCAGCATGACGTGGGACAGGTCTACCAGGGCTGCCTGTTCGACGTCCTGCTCTGAATTTGCCGCAGCCGTCCGAAACTCACGCTGCTTCCGGATGAACGCGAGCTGGCCAGCCAATTCGGAGGGGCCCGGCTCGCGACTGAGCGCGATCCGGTACAGCGTTTTGATCTGAGCTGCCGGGTCGTTGCTGCCTGCCTCACGCATTACCCGTTCCGCCAGATAGCGCGCTTGAAGGAGGACGAACTCATTGTTCAGCAGCGTCAGCGCCTGCGTCGGCACCGTGGTGATATTTCGCTTTTCGGTGGTGACGTTCTGATCCGGTTGATCGTGAACGTCAAACATCGGAAACTTCATGCCCCGCTTCCAGTAGGAGTAGACGCTACGCCGCCACGTCGCCGGCTCTTCTTTCGTAAGAATCCATTTGCCCTGCCGGTAGCCTTCCCGTACCCGCTGCGGCAGTGAGGGGAAGAATGGCGTACCGCCGGCTTCCAGGTTGATCTGCCCGCTGGCCGACAGGATGATGTCACGGATAATCTCTCCTTCCAGCCGCCGTACCGGGTACCGCCACAGGAATTTGTTGTCGGGATCCTTTTCGGCGTTTTGGGCGTTATAGAAAGCCGATCCCATCTTATAAGTCTCGGAATTCATAATCACGCGATGCATCTGCTTTATGCTCCAACCCCGACTCACGAATTCCGTGGCCAACCAGTCCAGCAGTTCCGGGTGGGAGGGCGCCACGCCCATCTTTCCAAAGCTGCCTGGCGTGGCCACGATCCCGTCGCCGAAGTGCCAGTACCAGATGCGATTGACGATGACACGAGCTGTCAGCGGGTTCTCCGGAGAAGCGATCCATTCCGCCAGGGCCCGGCGCCGTCCGCTGGTTACAAAGTCGTCGCGCTGAGGTGGCTTCGCTACGGGGATTGAAGTTCCCTTCGCCAGCACGGTCAAGTACCCGGGCTTCACCACGGCGGCCTTGTTGTCATCCTCGACCACGAGTCCATTGGCCCCAAAGCGTATCCACGGCACTTCGTACTTGGCGCCCGGTTCCGGCAGGAAAGAAGTCCCAAGGTCGGGGTAGTCGGGCCGATACGTCTTGCCGGGAGAGGGTTCATCGCCGGGGCCGTCTGGGGCCAGGCGATAGTCGCCATCCCGAATGCCTTCCACCGCAGGCGGCGTAGGAGGCATTTGTTTTTCGAGCGCGGCAATCTTTTCGAGCAGCTCGGCGCGGCGTTGGTGATCCGACTCGCTGACTTTTATTGAGTTGCCCCCGCCGGCCCGGCGCCTGGCGCCTCCGTATCGGGGACCTTCAACCAGATTTGGCGGCCTCTGCCCGGCGGTCGTGATCAATGCCAGCGCCGGATCCTCGCCCATATAGTTGGGGTCGCCATCGCCGCTGCTGCCGCGTTCGAACTGAGCAGCCAGTAGCTTTTGGCCCGCCGTCCGCTGCTCGACTGGCGTCTTGATGGCCGCCTGGACTTCTTCCGGCAGCCTATTCAGATTAGCTTCAAACTGCACTCTTCGATACGGCGCCTCGATGCGCGAGACTTCCTTTTTCAGGGGTTCGAGGGCCGAGATAACTTCCCGGGTTTTGCGCTCCCATTCCCGAGCCTGCTCTTTTGGCATGAGCGGATGGTCGTAGTTCACGAAGCCGAAGAACATCGCCACGGACCGGTAATAATCCATCCGCGTGACCGGATCGAACTTGTGGTCGTGGCAGCGCGCACAGTGGACGGACAGACCCATGAAGCCCTGAAAGGTCGTCCGGACGATGTCGTCGAGGTAATCGTAGCGATAGAAAGGATTGTCCTTCTCGCGAAAGCGCACGCGCGGACCGATGCGGTAGAAGGCGGTGGCGGTGACGCTATCGTACGTGGGCTCGTCCAGTTCATCGCCGGCGAGTTGCTCGATGAGGAACCTGTTATAAGGCTTATCTTCGTTCAGCGACTTGATAACGTAGTCACGGTACCGCCATGCTGTGGCCAGATCGCGATCATGCTCAAAACCCGAGCTATCCGCGTACCGAACTACGTCGAGCCAATATCGCCCCCAGCGCTCCCCGTAGTGCGGCGAGGCCAGGAGCTTCTCGATCAGATCCTCGTATGCCTTGGGAGAGGAATCCCGCACGAACGCATCTACTTCCGCAGGGGCCGGCAGCAACCCGATCAGGTCCAGGTAAGCGCGACGGATCAGCATGGCGCGATCGGCTGGCGGCGCCGGCGTCAGACCCTTTGCGTCCATTGCGGACTTTATGAAGGCGTCGATCGGGTTCTTCGTCCAGCGCGTGTCGCTCATCTTCGGAAGGGAATGCCGCACGGGCTTTCGAAACGCCCACCACTGCCGGTCCTGCTCAGTGATGGCTTTTTCTCTATAGTCGCTGCCATAGCCGGAGCTAGCTTGCTGCTTGCCCTGCGCCGTGGTCCCGGTACCCCAATTCGCTCCCTGATTGATCCAGTCCTTCAGAATGGCGACTTCAGGCTCGGTGAGCGCGGGTACCGGCGGCATCGGCATCTTTGGACCTACTTTTCCCGTCACGCGATGAATCAGCAGACTTTGGTCCGCATGGCCCGGGGTGAACGCCGGACCTTTGTCGCCGCCCTTCAGCATCGACTCGCGCGTACGCAGGTCCAGGTTTGCCATCTTGAGCGTTTCGCCATGACATTGCAGGCACTTGCTCTCAAAGATGGGCAGTATGTCCTTCTCCGCAACGTGAGCTTTCTGAGCGGTTAGACGTGAAGTTTGCGTGACACCGACGGCGAGGAGGGCCACTCCCGTGATCAACCTTGCCAACCACACTACAGGTCTGAGCTTCCGCGAGATCTCAACTCTCATGGCCGACTCATCCTTTCCAAGAACGTTCCGCATACGCTGCGAGTTACACTGACCCGATAGTAGTCTATCCTCCCAGGTCGCCGGGTTCAAGCCCCCCAAGACTTCT
>JBBDWK010000047.1:0-30380 GCA_040902885.1 Bryobacteraceae bacterium
ACCGCAAATGACATAATAGGAAGACTCTTGGAGGACGATAACGAATGGCTAATGTTTTTACAGTGCTATGGGGCTGTGATAGAAGACTGCCCGCTGATTTGCACGGACGACAGCCTTCAATACGTCAAGGAAGTAATAATAAAAAAGATTGACATTCCAGGATCTACCAAAGTCCTTGATGATGGCACAGTACTGGTGTTTGTACTAGAGTGGCAATGGCGCTCGCCTTCAAGGGGTCCCAAAGCCACGCAGAAAATCTTCACATACCGAGTGCCTACAAATACGGCCTCGCCCTCACCAGCGCCGCAATCACCATAGGCCAAAGCTCAGGCGGCAAGCCGCTGTTCATCACTCCCTCTACGGTCTGCTCGATTGAGTCTGGTGAACTCATTCAATCTCTCCTCTACTTCCTCAACGGAGTGGGCCACAAATGCCATGCCTCCCGCCTCGTTAATGGTGTCAATGAACTGCTGCTGTTCGACCGTCGGCTTGTTGCCCGGCCGCTTTACCTCTATCGCAAGGAACCTACCGTCCGGTAAACATCCGATGATATCGGAAACGCCGCGCGTGTGGGAGGGAATGTAGGACTGCTGCTTGACGCTGTAGATTCCGGAGTTCTGGTGCTTGTAGCAATAGGCGTAAGGTCATTATCTGTAAAAGATAAGCCCCACTTGAACAATGGGTAACGAAAAATGGCAAAAAGCGCAATTGGCACAAGTCTTAAAGTAGGGGTTATACAACGGTTTGTCGGCAGGCTTCATCACAACCTCTCCATAAAGCTTGTATGGCTTCGCTCATTTGCCCGAAATTATACACCCTCGGAAACGTGAGGACAAGCACAATTGTGAGCGCTTGCCTGCGGAGATTTTAGATTGAAAAAGGGCTGTAAGTGGAGTAGAATCAGAGGGAAAGGAGCGGGTTAATAAGGCTTGCACCCCAAGCAAGCGCGCTAGCCAGGCTGCGCCACGGCCCGAATGTTTGATTTTACTACACGCTACTTCTTCGCCGCCGCCTCAATGCGCGCTTGCGCTTTCTTCATCGCGTAAAGAGCCCTCGCAACGTCCACGCCCACCGACGGATTCGTCAGCCGCTCCTGCGCCCGCTGCAGCGCCGCTTCCGCCCGCTGCACGTCAATCTCTTCGGCCCGCTCCGCCCGCTCCGCCAGAATGCGCACATGATCCGGCAATACCTCCACGAAGCCGCCGTGAATCGAAAGATACTGCTTGCGCCCCTGAACGGTGTAGGTCATGAAGCCCGTCGTCAACTCGCTCACCAGAGGGGCATGGCCTGGAAGAACGCCGATGTAGCCGTTCTTGGCCGGGATCTGCGCCTCGCTCACGTCTTCGCGAAGCAGCAATCGCTCGGGCGTGGCGATCTCGAGCTCGAAGGTGTCCGCCATCGCGCGCTACGCTCCCGCTTTCATCTTCTCCGCGCGCTCCAGAACGTCGTCAATGGTCCCTTGCAGGTAGAAGGCCTGCTCCGGAATCTGGTCGTGCTTGCCATCCACAATCTCTTTGAAGCCGCGAATGCTCTCGGCCAGCGGCACGTACTTGCCCGCCAGGCCGGTGAACTGCTCGGCGACGTGGAACGGCTGGGAGAGGAAGCGCTGAATCCTCCGCGCCCGTCCCACCGTGAGCTTGTCTTCGTCGGAAAGCTCGTCGATGCCGAGAATGGCGATGATGTCCTGCAGCTCCTTGTAGCGCTGCAGCACGCCCTTCACCTGCTGGGCCACGTTGTAATGCTCGTCGCCGATCACGCGCGGATCGAGAATGCGCGAACTCGAGGCCAGCGGATCGACGGCCGGGTAGATGCCCAGCTCGGCGATGGCGCGCGAGAGGTTGGTGGTCGCGTCGAGGTGCGCGAACGTGGTGGCCGGCGCCGGGTCTGTATAGTCGTCGGCCGGCACGTAGATGGCCTGCACGGAGGTGATGGAGCCGCGCTTGGTGGAGGTGATGCGCTCCTGCAGCTCGCCCATTTCTGTCGCCAGGTTGGGCTGGTAGCCGACGGCGGAGGGCATGCGTCCCAACAGCGCCGAAACCTCGGAGCCGGCCTGCGTGAAGCGGAAAATGTTGTCGATGAAGAGCAGCACATCCTGGCCTTCTTCGTCGCGGAAGTACTCGGCCACGGTCAGGCCCGTGAGTCCCACGCGCAAACGCGCCCCGGGCGGCTCGGTCATCTGGCCGTAAATCAGCGCGACCTTCGACTTCGTATAGTCGGACGGGTTGACGATGCCCGACTCCTGCATCTCCAGCCACAGATCGTTGCCCTCGCGCGTGCGCTCACCCACCCCGGCAAACACCGACACGCCGCCGTGCTTCATGGCGATGTTGTTGATGAGCTCCATGATGATGACGGTCTTGCCTACGCCGGCGCCTCCGAACAGCCCGATCTTTCCGCCGCGCAGATAAGGCTCCAGCAGGTCGATGACCTTGATGCCGGTCTCGAACATTTCGAGCGTGGTCGACTGCTCTTCGAAGGAAGGCGCTTGCCGGTGGATCGGGTAGCGCTTAGCCGTCCGAACGGGGCCCATCTTATCCACGGGCTCGCCGATCACGTTCAGCACGCGGCCGAGCGTCTCTCTTCCGACCGGGACCGTCACCGGTCCGCCCAGGCTGATGGCCTTCATGCCGCGCACCAGGCCTTCGGTCGGCTGGAGCGCGATGGTGCGCACGCGTCCTTCGCCGATGTGCTGCTGCACTTCCACGATAATGTCGATGGGCTCTGGGACGTTGAACCCTTCGCTGACGATCCGGAGCGCCGTCAGAAGCGAAGGAATTTTGCCCTCGGGAAATTCGCAGTCCACGGCGGGTCCCGCCACCTGGACAACCTTCCCGATCACGGTTGGTTCTGATGCCGAAGTTGCCATAAAATTTTCTTACCCTGCCGCGGCCGCGCCGCTCACCACTTCGATGATCTCCTTGGTGATGCTTGCCTGGCGGACGCGATTCATATAAAGCGTCAAATTATCGATCATTTCCGAGGCGTTCGAAGTGGCCGAATCCATGGCGGTCATGCGCGCGGCATGCTCGGCGGCCACGGATTCCAGCATCGCCCGGTAGATCTCGCTTTCCACATAACGCGGCAGAAGACTGTCGAGCATCTCTTTTGCCGGCTGTTCAAAGATGTATTCGGTTGCGCCTTCGCCCTGCTCCGGCACGGAGACCGGAAGGACGCGCGTGGTGGTGAGCTTCTGCGAGAGAACGCTCTTGAACTCGTTGTTGATCAGGTAGACCGCATCGGTCTCGCCGCTCCCGAACCGCTCGAGCAGCGCTTGCGCGATGACCTTCGCTTCGGAGTATTCCACTTTTCCGAGAATGCCCACGTGCTCGCCCGTAATCGCGGCGCCGCGCTTGCGCCAGAAGTCCCGGCCCTTGCGCCCGATCAGCTCGAGTTGCGGAGCAGCGGCAGCATGCTCCGCCACAAAGGCCTGCGAGGCCTTGATAAGGTTTGCGTTGAACGCTCCCGCCAAACCTTTGTCGCTGGTGATGAGCACAAGCTGGACGCGGTTCTCCGGGCGCGCGATCAGCAGCGGATGCTCCCCGCCCACGACGCGTGCCAGATTACCCAGGGTGCGCCGGAGAAGCTCCGCGTAGGGCCGGGAGGCGATCACCCGGTCATGGGCGCGTCGCAGCTTGGCCGCCGAGACCATCTTCATGGCCTTGGTGATCTGCTGCGTGTTTTTGACCGAGCGGATGCGCCGGCGGATGTCGATCAGGCTAGGCATGGGCGGCTGCCGAAACGAAGCGTTCCTTGGCCTCCTTGATCGCCGCATTCAGATCGGCGCGCACGGCATCGTCCAGGACTTTCTTCTCGCGAATGGCCGCCCAGAGATTCGGGTGCGCGCTATCGATGTACCGGTAGAGCGCTTCTTCGAACTTGCGGCAATCCTCCACGGGGATGTCGTCGAGATAACCGTTGGTGCCTGCGTAGACGATGGCGACCTGCTTCTCCACCGGCAGCGGCTGGAACTGGCCCTGCTTCAAAATCTCCACCTGGCGGCGCCCGCGGTTCAACTGGGCCGCGGAGGCTTTATCCAGATCGGAACCGAACTGGGCGAAGGCGGCGAGCTCACGGTACTGCGCCAGCTCGAGCCGCAGCGTTCCGGCCACCTGGCGCATGGCTTTGATCTGGGCGCTGCCGCCGACGCGGCTGACAGATAGGCCGACATTGACGCCGGGCCGCACGCCCGCGTTGAACAAATCGGCTTCCAGATAGATCTGGCCGTCCGTGATCGAGATGACGTTAGTTGGAATGTACGCCGAAACGTCGCCGGCCTGGGTTTCGATGATGGGCAGGGCGGTGAGCGATCCGCCGCCGAGCTCTTTGTTCAGCTTGGACCCGCGCTCCAGCAAGCGGCTGTGGAGGAAGAACACATCGCCGGGGTAGGCTTCGCGTCCGGGCGGGCGGCGCAGCAGCAGCGAGATCTCGCGATACGCCGCGGCGTGCTTGGAGAGATCGTCGTAGATGCAGAGCGCGTGGCCGCCGTTGTCGCGGAAGTATTCGCCGATGGCGCATCCGGCGTAGGGGGCCAGATACTGCATGGGAGCGGGATCGGAAGCCGAGGCCGAGACGACGATGGTGTAGTCCATGGCGCCGGCGTCCTCCAGAATCTTCACCACCTGCGCCACCGTGGAACGCTTCTGCCCGATGGCGACATAGATGCAGATTACGTCGCCGCCTTTCTGGTTGATGATGGTGTCGAGGGCAATGGCCGTCTTGCCGGTCTGGCGGTCGCCGATAATCAGCTCGCGCTGTCCCCGGCCGATGGGAATCATGGCATCGATGGCCTTGAGGCCGGTCTGCAACGGTTCCTTCACGGGCTGCCGGTCCACCACGCCGGGCGCCAGGCGCTCGATGTGGTTGAACTGTTCCGTGATTACGGGCCCCTTGCCGTCGATCGGCTGGCCGAGAGCGTTGACCACGCGGCCGATCATCGCCGGGCCCACGGGCACCGACATAATGCGGCCGGTGCGCTTGACCTCGTCGCCTTCCTTAATCTCCGTGAATTCTCCCAAAAGCACCGATCCCACCTGGTCTTCTTCCAGGTTCATGGCGATGCCGGACACGTTGTGGGGAAACTCGATCAGCTCCCCGGCCATGACCTTCTCCAGACCGTGGATGCGGGCGATGCCGTCTCCCACCGAGATCACGGACCCGACCTCGGAAACGTCGATCACGCCTTCATAGTTCTCAATCTGCTCGCGCAGAACGCGCGAAATCTCATCCGCTCGAATTTGAGCCATAAGAACCTTTCTTTAACGGCGGATCGCGGCTAGTGCCCGCGAAGCCTCCGGCCGAGAGCTTCCAGCCGCCCCCGTACGCTGCCGTCGTAGACCGTGGAGCCGATGCGCACGCGAACGCCCCCGATCAGGCTGGGATCAACCGAGGATTCCAGCCGCACTGTGCTTCCGGTCAGCTTGCCGAACTCCGCCTTCAGCGAATCGGCCTGCTCGCCGCTGAGGGGATAGGCAGTGGTGGCGCTGGCGCGAACCACTCCCAGCCGCGCATCCAGCAGGGTCTCGAACGCTTCAGCCATTTCCGGCAACTCGCCTGTACGGCGATGGTCCACAACCACGTACAAAAAATTCCGCACTGCCAGCGAGAGATCCATGCTTTCGCCGAGCTTGCGGATTACCGCGCGCTTCCGCGCGGGCGGGATCGCCGGGGAGGCGAGAACGTTCCGCAACTCCTCCGACGCCTGCGCCGCATCGCGGAAAGCCCGCAACTCTTCCACAGCCCGTTCGGGCGCTACTGGGGATTTGTCCGCGGTCACCACTTCAACCAGGGCCGCGGCGTAACGGGAAGCAACTCGAGCCATTTCGTGTTAAGAATTCTCCCGGCGCAGGTTGCCCGCAAACGCACGAACCAGCTGGTCCTGCCCGTCCGGGGTCATTCGGGCGGCGACCTTCTGGCGGGCGAGGTCCAGAGCCAGGGCCGCGGAATGGTCCTTCAGATCCTGACGCGCGGCTTTGGCGGCGGACTCGATCTCCCGTTCGGCGTTGGCCTGAATCTTGGCCAGGTCGCGCTCCGCGTCGCGGCGCATGCGCTCGCCCTCGGCGGCGGCCTCCGCGCGCGCGTCGCCGCGCAGGGACTCGACGTCCGCATCCAGTTTCCGCAGGCGGGCGTCCATCTCCACCGCGCGGGCCTCGGCCTGAGCGCGCAGCGCGGCCGCTTCGGTCAGGCCCTGCACGATAGCCCGGGAACGGCTGGCGAAGAACGGCTTGGCATACTTTGCCATCAGAAACCCGAGACCGGCGGCGAGAATCGCAAAATTCGCCCACTTCCAGACGATCATGTCGTCATGGCCCCCGGTTTCATGGGTCTCGGCTGCAGGACCTTCGGCCGCGTGCTGGGCGGGAAGAGAGAAGGCTGCGAAGAGCAGCAGAATCGCGATCGAGAGAACCTTCACGCCGCCCTCCCGGGCAGGATGGCCTGGGCGATCCGCTCGGCGAGCGAGTCGCTTTCGGCAGCCAGGGATTGCCTGGCTACGCTGGCGTCAGCCGCCAGTTGCTCCCGCGCGGCGCGGATGGCGGCGTCGGATCGTTCGCGCGCCATGCGCACGGACGCCGCCCGCTCCTCCTGCAACTGCCGCCGCAGTTGTTCCTGCTCCAGGTAAATCTCCGATTTAGCGGCCCGTAGCGCCGCCTCATACTGAGCGGCCTTCTCGGACGCCTTGGCCAGGCTCTGTTCCGCGAGTTTTCGCGCGCCCTCCGTGGCCTCCCGGCGGGCCTGGAGCACATGCTCCAGCGGCCGGAAGAACATGAATTTGAGATAGAAATGAAGGAGGACGACCAGAATGAAAGTGGGCAGGGCTCGCAGCAGTAACCCACCTAGCGCTTCGACTATGGACTCCATGCAATTTCGACAGGGAACGGCTCAGACCCTTGCTCCGATACCGGGAATGCGCCGATGCCCGAAAGTATCACATCCTCGGGCAGGGCGTCAAACCGTGCCTGTCGCGTCTTACTCGACGGGAACGGTTGTCCCCTTCCTTTCCTGCCGCGACAGCCGCTCGATGCGGTTATCGATGAAACTTCGCAAACCCTTGAGGAATTCGATCCGGGAGTTGCGGAAGTGCTCCCGGGTGTCTTCCGGGCAGCACTGCTTGAACATCTCCGAGATCTGCGGCCCCATCCCCATGCAGCCGCAGCCGGCCGATTGCGTATTCTCTTGCCGTTCGGTCATAACTAACTTTCCCTCATCTCCACTCTGAGTATCTTATTTTCGAGCTTCGCTTTGGTGGGCATCAGCGCCGCCATGGAGGTCGGCAACCCGATGTGGCGGCGTAGCGTTCCAATCTCGACGACCAGCTCGTCGCCTTTCTTAAATAGACCCACCTCGCCTTTGGCGGCGAAGGGCAGGGCGAGCCGGACTTCGTAATGCCCGTTCACCTTCTCGAAGGTGTACGGCGCCTCGGTGCGCGTGATCTGGGCCGGGTCCTCCTTCTCGCCGTAGAGGACATCCGCCAGCTCCGCCAGCCTCTCGCGCCCCAATACCTCCCGTGTGAACAGGGGCACGCGCTTCACGGCGACGGGCGCGAAGTACGATTCAATCTCGTCCAGAATTTTCGACTGAGAGTTGTGCCATTCCTTGAAGTATAAGTCGGTAACCTGTTCGGGAAGAACGCGGTTAACAACGATGCCATCCACCGTTAGACCGTGCAGCGAAAAGTAGACAAATGCCCTCTGCGTCTCGCGCAGAACCATTCTTTCCGGATTGGTCACCAAGCGGACGCTGGTCACCTTGGGATTCTCGAGCAGCGTGTCGATACCCTCCAGGCGGCTGAACAGGTCCTTGATGTTGGCAAAGTAGTTATCGGTGGGCAGTTCCACCGGCGATACGCGGTTGGCCAACGGCCGGACGGCTTTCAGGAGGGTCCTCTGGAAGGGAAAGATATGCTTCATGTACCATTCGAGCGTGGTCGGCATGCTGACGAAGCGCATGGATTCCGCGGTCGGCGCGCAATCGAGAATCACGACGTCGTAGCGCCCCTCGCGGCGGTACTGGTTGACGTACATCATGGCGCTCAGCTCTTCCATGCCCGGAAGGATGGCCAGCTCCTCGGCCTCCACGTCGCTGATGCCCGTAGTGCGGAGGATGGAGATCACGTAGGCGGAAATCTCGCGCCAGTGACGCTTGATTTCTCTTTGAATGTTGACTTCGTGGATGGAAAGGCGGTCGTCGATGCGGAGCG
The DNA here is from genome assembly GCA_040902885.1 of Bryobacteraceae bacterium. Lineage (GTDB taxonomy): Bacteria > Acidobacteriota > Terriglobia > Bryobacterales > Bryobacteraceae > JBBDWK01. The sequence continues at coordinate 8,195 of JBBDWK010000047.1, forward strand.
GGTCGCCGGTCTTTCCGTGGAAAAGGGAGGTTTCCAGGTCGAAAGAATCGGCCAGGCTGTGCGCCGGATCGACGCTCATGACAAGGGTTCGGTACCCGAGGCGCGACAACTGGATACCAGTAGCGGCAGCGATGCTCGTTTTCCCGACTCCTCCCTTTCCACTGAACAGGAGGATTCTCATATATATCCCATTCTACCGGCGATTGGGCGTTCGCGGGGGGCCGCGCGGCATGAAAACTCCGTCTTGACGCTCGCCAAACAGAGCCGCGACCGGAGGGAGCGGTTACAGAGGGGTCCGGGCCGCTTCCTTCGGGCGCGGCTCAGTACGAGCGCGATTGCCGGGGGCCGCGCCGTCCAGTGTTACAATGATTTCTCGCCCGCGGAGACAAAATAGAGTGTCCTTCATTCAAAACCAGTTTGAACAAAACTTCGTCACCACTTCGGTGGATTACGTATTCAACTGGGCGCGCAAGAGCGCGCTGTGGCCGCTTACCTTCGGGCTGGCCTGCTGCGCGATCGAGATGATCGCCTCGTCCACGTCGCGCTTTGATATCGCGCGCTTCGGCGCGGAGGTCTTCCGGCCGAGCCCGCGCCAGTCCGACCTGATGATCGTGGCGGGCACGGTCACGCTCAAGATGGCGCCGGTCCTGAAGAGAATCTGGGACCAGATGCCGGATCCCAAGTGGTGCATCTCCATGGGCGCGTGCTCCAGCGTCGGCGGACCGTTCAACACTTACGCAGTGCTCCAGGGTGTGGACAAGATCGTGCCTGTCGACGTCTACGTGACCGGCTGCCCGCCGCGTCCGGAGAATCTGTTCTACGCGCTACTGAAGCTGCAGGACAAGATCGATCAGATGACGACTCTCGTCAAGCGGCCCACCGAGGTCCGTCTGGACGAGGGCATGCTCGAAGAATTCAAGCAGCAGGTCATGATCGCCCAGGTTCAACATCCGGCGTAGCCGATAACGGTGTTTTACGAGGACTCCGATCGCGTATACCGTGCCGAACCGTTGATGCGCCTGGATTGGCTGGATCACGGTTTCGGCACCCGCCACGCGCACGAATTCGGTTCCGGTCCGGAAATCGCGTCCCTTAAGCAAATCCACTCCAACATCTGCCAAAATGCCGACTCGGCAGCGGGATGCCTGGGAGAGGGCGACGCTTTGGTGTCGCGGCGGCCCGGCCGGCGGCTGTCAGTCCGCACAGCGGATTGCGTGCCGATCCTCCTCGCCGACGAGCGGACCCGGGCCGTGGCGGCGGTTCATGCCGGATGGCGCGGAACGGTGAGCCGCGTGGCGCCGGCTGCAGTCCAGGCCTTATGCAAGCGGTATGGAAGCCAGCCGGACGACCTTCACGCCGCAATCGGACCGGGAATCGGGATGTGTTGTTTCGAAGTGGGTCCCGAAGTGGCCGCCCAATTTGGAAAAAGCGGACGCGCACGCGTTGACCTGATCGACGAGAACCGCCGCCAGCTTCGCGGGTTGGGTGTTCCACCCGAACGGATCTACACCGCGAATCTGTGCACCTGCTGTCTCAAAGACCGGTTTCACTCCTTCCGCCGGGACCGGGAGCGGGCGGGAAGAATGGTCTCGCTGGTGGGTATTCGGGGAGAGGTTTTACAGGAGGGAGTTTAGCGGACAGGGGCGTTGCTTAATGAAAAATAAACGCAGCACCTGTCCGCTCATATGGTTAAGCGGCATTGGCGAGAAGTTCGTCCAGTGTCTCGCCGGACTCGAACTCGTGGCGGTCGGCCGCTTCCTGGCACCGGATGCAGAACGGCGTCCACGGCACGGCGGCCAAGCGCTTCGGGCTGATATCCCCCTCGCAATGCATGCAAGTTCCGTAACCGCCGTCCCCGATCCGCGCCAGAGCAACCCTCACGTTGCGGAGAAGATTGGACTCGCGGTCCAGATTGCGGATGGCGAGTTCGCGCTCGCCGGCCAGTTGCACCTCATCCAGGGCGTCGGCCGTTTTCTCAATGGCAATGCCTTCGCGGTTTCGCAACCCGTCGGCCAGTTCCCCGCGTTTCGCCTCTAACAAGGTCTTATAGTGATTGATTTCTGTTTTTGTCATGGCGTGATCTCCTTGCTCTAACGCTTTTCCAGAGTGATATAGACGCTCTTCCCGGCTCAAAAGTTTCATTTTTCCATCACAAAACCTGAGCCAAAAAAACTCAACTTTCCTGCCCGTCCAAAACGAAAAATTTCTTCCCCCAGGTGGCCTTTTCTCGGACAGATCAAAATTATAGCAATTTTGCCACCAAACACCGCAAGTCCTTGTGCTGCGCCAATTGTTACTCATCGTACTCTAGGACCGATTCTTGAGTTTCGAACCTCACTCCGCCCGGCGGCGATGCTACCATCAATCCGTAGACGTAAACTTGTTCGGGGAGCGACATCATCTTCCGTTCCGCTGTTTTCCTCATCGCCCTGTGTACATTCTTCCTAGCCGCCGGCGCGCTCTTCATTCCCTACCTCGGCATCCAGAACGACGAAGCTCTGTTCGCCGCGGGCATATATCCACCATATGGCACTATCTATTCCATAGAGCTTTTTAACACTCAGATCCCGCTGATGCTGATGACCTACCTGGGCACAGTGAAGACCCTGGTGTACACAGCGGTGTTTCAAATCTGGACGCCTTCGCCATACTCCATCCGGCTTCCGGCTCTTCTGCTGGGAGCCGCTACCATTGCAATTTTCTATTACGCGCTCCACAGAGCTGCTGGACGTCGTGCAGCCTGGATCGGATGCGCTCTGCTGGCCACCGACCCCGTTTTCCTGCAAACCACCGTTTTCGACTGGGGCCCCGTGGCTATTCAACATCTGATGCTCACCGGCGGCGTTGCGTTGCTGATTCGTTATCGCCAGACTCGTTCCAACCTCGCCCTGGCGGCCGGCTTCTTTCTTTTCGGCCTCGGACTTTGGGACAAGGCCCTGTTCCTATGGATGCTTGCCGGACTGGGAGTGGCTACCCTGGCCGTGTATCCGAGAGAGCTCTGGCGGGCCGTCAGCCTTCGCAATCTCGGACTCGCATCGGCCGCCCTGATCCTCGGCGCACTGCCGCTTGTCATCTATAACGTGGCCCAAGAGGGAATAACTATCCGGGGAAATGCGAAATATTCGCTCGATCCGGAAGAATTGAAGGGCAAAGCCCATCTCCTCCGAGTCACCCTCGATGGTTCGGTGCTCTTCGGATGGATGGTCAGGGAGAACCAGGAACTGCAGCGGCCATTTGAGCCGGTCACCCCTTTAGAGCGCGCCGCAACCGCATTGAGCGGCGCGACAGGCCATCCAAGGACCAACTGGATGGTGGCTGCCTGCGTACTGGCGCTAGCTTTATTGCCCCTGCTTTGGTCCACGCCCGCGTGGCGGCCGAGCGTCTTTGCGCTCGTTTTCCTGATTATTGCATGGGGCCAGATGGCCGTCACGCGAAACACCGGTGGGAGCGCACACCATGCGGTCCTGATCTGGCCCTTCCCGCATTTTCTGGTCGCGGTCGCCTTTGCTGGAACAGCCTATCGCTTCAAGCGCGCCGCACCCTCCGCGATGGCCGCCGCGACTATCCTGCTGGTAATTTCTAATCTCCTTGTAATCAATACTTTCTACGCCCAAATGGTTCGCAACCGGGGAAGCCTCAACTGGAGCGATGCCATCCATCCGCTGGCTCAAACGATGCGCACGGTCAAGGCTGACCTGGTGTTCATCGTCGATTGGGGAATGCTCGAATCCCTGCGGTTGCTGAGCCGCGGCACACTGCCGTTACGGGAAGGCGACCTTAGCGGCGGCGAGCCGTTGGACGAGGACAGCCTCCGGGAATTCCGGCGGCGGGTCGCCCACCCGAGCTATGTCTTCGTGGGCCACACGGAGGGGCGCGAGTTCTTTCCGGGCAGGACCAAACAACTCGTAAGTATCGCGCAAGAAATAGGATACGAGCCGGAGATGCTGCACGTAATTCGCGAAAGCAGCGGAATGCCGATCTTCGAAGTCTTCCGCTTCCGGCCGGTCAGCGAATCTCAAACACCCCAAAAACCAGACCCAGTTTCCGCCCATCGTCCGGCGGGGTGAAGGTGCGATCCACGTCGACCGAAACCTCGACAGCGTCCCTGCCGGTCAACTCCGGCGGCAGGTTAAAGGCACAAAAAAAACTTCCGGGCGTTGTGATCGGGGTTTCGCCAAGACTCTTGCCGTCCACGGCGACGCGTAGTTTGACCGGACCACGCTCCAATTGGACCTCGGGGCAATAACCGTTGATCCGCAATCTCTCACCAGGCTGTTTCGGGCCGCCCATGCGCAGCCGGGCCGTCTTACCCATCCAACGGTTGCCGTCCTCCGCCGGAAGCCACCCGTCGAGCAGCAGGTTGGCCAGGAGACGGCTGCCCACGTCCACGCGACGGGGTTCCTCCGGCTTGAGCGCTTCGCGGGCATCCAGCGCATAGCGGCTGGTTACGTTGCGGAGGCGCTGGGCCCGCACCTGGTAGACCTGTGCCTGCCCGTTCCGGAGCGCCGCCAAAGTGGCGGAAGCCGGCAGGATGAAATCCGAGACCTCGCCGACCTCGGGACGCCGCGGCAGCCGGGTCTCGGTGCCCGGCGTGAGGTACACGTCCCGGACGCCGTAGAGACGGAACGGGTCATCCACGATTACGTCCCCGAAGTGCAGGCGGGTAATACCGTCGAGCAGGATCGCCTGATCGGGATGGGCCTGGCGGGCGCGCACCACGCCCAGCACCAGCAGGCGGGCGTCCCGCGATCTGCCGAATCTCCATTCGGTTCCCGCCCAGGCGGCGTTCATGGAGGTGGCGAGGAAGATCGCCGTAAGGCCTCCGGCGGCCAGTTGTGCCCCGCGGACGCGCGCGCAGGCGATCGCCCAGGCGCCGAACATGGCCAGACCGATCGCGGGAATGGTCAGGTAATAGTCGGTCACATGATCGCGCAGCGGAAGGACCGGAGCCAGGGTGATGCCGAACCATGCCAGGAAGAAGAGCGGAAGGGTATCCCGCCGTGCTATCCGCAACGCCAGAAAAGCCAGCGCTCCGGCGGTGAGCAACGCCGTCCCCGGCGCGGCAAACCACTGTGGCTCGCCCAGCACGTCCTCCAGCAACCGCGGTCCCAAGGCCCACTGCCAGTAGTTCCAAAGAGTTGCGGGCAGCGCGCCGTCCAGATGGAGGGCGTAGGCGCCGCCGCTTGAAGGGGCAATCGAGCGGTGCAGCATCGCATAACCAATGGACGGCGCGAACAAGGGCAGCGTGCGGTTGAAGTGCGGCCGGGCGCGGAGCCACGTGTAACTCGCGGCCAGAGCGGGATACACCACGTTCAGCTCCAGCGCGCCGAACCCCAGCAGAAAGGCCGCCCACTGTCCGGCCGCATAGCGGCGCCGCCCGGTGTCTATGTATCGAAGCAAGAAGTAGAACGCCGTCAGGATAAAGAACGCGCAGAGGGCTTGGTTATAAACCGGAGTCCAGCTCATCACTCCTACAAGAGCGCCGTTGGCCGCCCACAGAATGGGCGCGCAGAAGCCCGCCGCGGCGGATGCCGTAACGCGGCGGGTGATGGCGGCGATCAGCGCGAGGTTGCAGAACTGGGTGAGAAAAACCCATAGGCGGAAGGGCAGCGGATCGTAGCCGAAGAGCCGTTCGAAAGTCAGGTAGAACAGGCGTTCGCTCCAGGGGCGGATGGTTCCCTGAGCTTTGGGAGCGAACAGCAAACTCCAGAGATCGATGCGACCGCGCTCGAGATCCTGCCGCAGCCCCAGCCACGCGAAGTCATCCCCGCAGAACCACACCCACAACCCGTTCCAATAGAGCGCCAGGCAGAAGAGAGAAGGAAAGGTCCACCAGGCGAGGGAAAGGAGTACCGGCCGGCGGCCGTCCGCCTTCATTTGGCTTCAAAGCCGACCGTGGATACGATCAGCCCAAGTTCCCTCTGATCCACATTGCCGGGCGGAAGCCACTTGTCCAGGCCGAAGCTCACGGTCACCGAGTCGCCGGTGAGCAGCTTGCCTTCTATATCCTGGCTGTAGACGAACTGGCCGGCTTCCTTGTATGTCTGGGGCTGCGTTTGGAAGCCCTGCACATCGGCCGAAAGCGTCACCGACTGCAAACGGGCGATTACGGCTTCCGGCACGGAAAACTTCAGTTGCAAAGTGGCGCCGTTTTCCGCCGCGTTGCGGGGAGGCCGCAGCAGCACGGCGAACTTGCCCGCTGTCCACCGCCACGATCCCTGCTCCACCTCGTGCCAGCCTTTCAGAAGCTGCGTTCGCGCGCGCGGATCGGCAACGTGCAGCGTGCTGGCCAGCACCGGCGGTTCCTCTTCCACCAGCACCCCGGGATCGTCCCGGCGGCTGCACGCGGAAAATTGCAAGAGCGCTGCCACGACAAGCGCGATTATCGGTTTGAGTAGCATCAATCTCCGCTCTTCTCCACCTGCACCAGACAGCTATAAAATACCGGACCGCCGCCTTGGTCGGTGAGCCGGTCGGACACGAGGGCGTTCACGTTACGCGATTCGGGCGCCATCTTGTTCCACCGCACGGCGGGCGCGCAGACGACGCCCTCGCGGACGGAGCTTTCCACGCGGGCGCGCATCACGCAGGCGCCCCGGCTGTTGAAGATGCGTACGACATCGCCGCTGGCAACGCTCCTGTAAGCGGCGTCGGCGGGGTGCAGGGTGAGCGTGGCGGTCTCGCGGTCGAGCGGACCCTGATAGCCGAACGTGGAGTTCATGCTGTCGTCGTGCTTCGGCGAGATCAGCTCGAGCGGGTATTTCTCGCGGAGCTCGGGCGCGCCCAGGCGGCTTTCGACGGGCGGCTCGTAGGAGAGCGTCTCCGGCGCGAAATCGCACTTCCCGGTTGGCGTGCCGAAGCCGCCTTCCGCGAACGGCAGGAAGGGATCGCCGTTGTGCGCCACGCGCAGCCGCACGGACCGCGACTGCTCCAGCTCTTCGAGCGTGATGCCCTTGACGAAGGGGTGCGGCGAATCGAGCAGGCCGCGCACCATACCGTCCTCGGATTCGGCGAAGCATGCATCCTCGAAGCCCATGCGCTCTCCCAGGAGGCGGAAGACTTCCACGTTGGATTTCGCCTCGCCCAGCGGCGCGATGGCCGGCCGCGCGAGCTGCAGGTAGTGGTGGCCGTATGCGTAGTACAGGTCGGAGTGCTCGAGAAATGTGGTGGCCGGCAGCAGGATATCGGCGTAGTCGGCCGTGTCGGTCCGGAACTGCTCGAGCACGACGGTAAAGAGATCCTCGCGCCCCAGGCCGCGCAGCACGGTGTTCTGGTCCGGGGTGATCGCCGCTGGGTTCGAATTATAGACCACCAGCGCCTTCACCGGCGGATCGCGCAATTCGTTGAGAGCCTGCCCGAGGACCGACATGTTGACGATGCGCGCCTCGCGCCCCAGCGCGGTCCGCTGCAGGTCCGCGCGTTCAAGACCGGCCCGGTTCAATTGAAAGGCTTGCGTAGTCGAAAGCTGCAAGCCGCCGCCAACCAGCTTCCACGACCCTATCAGGGCCGGCAGCAGCCCGATGGCGCGCGCGGCCATCGCGCCCCGTTCGGAACGCTGCACGCCGTAGTTCAAACGGATCGCGGCTGGACGGACGGTGGCATACTCCCGTGCGAGCGAAACGATGTCTTCCTTGGGAATGCCGGTGAGCGCCGCGACGCGTTCGGGCGGATACTCCTTCACCCGCTCCGTCAGGCCTTCAAAGCCGAGCGTGTGCCGTTCGACATAATCGGCATCGTGCAGCTTCTCGCCGATGATCACGTGCATCAGACCGAGCGCGAGCGCCGCGTCGCTGCCTGGGTTGATGGCAAAGTGCTTGTCGGCGAGCCGCCCGGTCCGGTTCTGCCGCGGATCGATGGTGTAGAGCTTCGCTCCGTTGCGCCGCGCCTCCACGATGAAGGGCCATAGATGGACGTTGGTCCCCAGGATATTGGCGCCCCAGGCGAGGATGAGTTTAGAATGGCGAAACTGCTCCGGCTCGGTGGCGTAGCGGAAACCGAGGGCCTGGGTGAGGCCCGCGCCGCCGGCCGCCGCACAAATGGTCCGGTCCAGCCGCGACGCGCCCATCCGATGGAAGAAGCGCCGGTCCATGCCCGAGGAGTTCAGCAGGCCCATGGTGCCGCCGTAGCTATATGGCAGGATGGCCTCAGGGCCGTATTCGGCGGCGATCGCCCTCAGACGAGCCGTAATCTCGTCGAGAGCCTGGTCCCAGGAGATGCGCTCGAAGCGGCCCTGGCCTTTCGCTCCGATGCGGCGCCGGGGATACAACAGGCGCTCCGGCGAATAGACGCGATCCAGATACCTGGCGACTTTGGCACAGAGAAATCCGCGGGTGATAGGATGATCGGGATTGCCGCGCAGCCGGGTGGCACGTTCGCCCTCGATGGTAACCAGCACGGAGCAGGCGTCCGGACAGTCCAGGGCACAGACCGAGTGGCGGGTTTCCGGCATGAAGGAATTATAGCGCGGGCCAGGGAAACACTAGTTATACTTGTATCTCCGCAATGAAGATCACGCGCGTCGAAGCAATCTACCTCAGGCAGCCCGAAGTGAAGGAGCAGTGCGACAGCGGCCAGGACGCCCTGATCGTGCGCGTCGAAACCGACGCGGGCATCACGGGCATTGGGGAAGTCGATTCCAGCCCGATGGCCGTCAAGGGCGCCATCGAGGGGCCTTTCTCCCACACCACGGCCTGCGGACTGGGGCAGGTCGTGCTCGGCGAAGATCCGTTCGAAACCGAGAAGATCTGGCACAAGATGTACCGCGCCAACATCTATGGCGGCCGGCGCGGCGTGGGCCTGCACGCCATGAGCGGCATCGATATCGCGCTCTGGGACATCAAGGGCAAGGCGCTCGGAATGCCCGTTTGGAAGCTTCTGGGCGGCGGCTTTCACAAGAAGATCCGCTGCTATGCCAGCTCGCTCTTCGGGCCCACGCCGGAGAAGACGGGCGATCTCGCGCGGCGCTACCGGGACCAGGGCTTTACAGCGGTGAAGTTCGGCTGGGACCCCATGGGCCAGGATGAGAAGACCGACATCGCGCTGGTTCGCGAGGGGCGCAAGGGGCTGGGCGACGACGCCGATCTGCTGATCGACGCCGGGCTGGTCTGGGACTCGAAGACGGCCCTCCAGCGGGCCCACGCTTTTTCGGATTACAAGATCTTCTGGCTCGAAGAGCCGCTGCGCCCGGACGATTACGACGGCTATCGAAAGCTGGCTGAAGCGACTCCCGTGCGCATCGCCGCGGGCGAAGAGGAGAGCAACCGGCAATCTTTCCTGGATCTGATGGACCGCGGTCGCATTGACGTGGTGCAAGTGGACCTCACGCGGTGCGGCGGCTTCACAGAGGCCATGAAGATCGCGGCCCTTGCCTGGGATCGCGGCTTGCCCGTCGCTAACCACGGCTTCACGACGTACATTAACGTTACCGCCGCTCTGCACTGGCTGAACTCTATTCCGAACACGCTGATTTGCGAGTTTGTGGCCGAAGAGGAAACCAACCTGCGCGAATTGATTACGCGCCAGAAACTGCGCGCTTGCGACGGATACCTCGCGGTTCCCGAAGCGCCAGGATTGGGGATCGACCTGGACGAGGATACACTGAACAGATATCGCATCGCCTGAGCGCGCTTGCAGGAGACTGACATGAATCGACGAACTTTTCTGGCCGCTCTTTCGGCATCCATGGCGAAGGCGGCTTCGCGGCTGCCGGCCAACAAGAATCTGAAATGGGCCGTGAGCGCGGGGCTCTGGAGCCATTTCCGGCGCGGTCCCTTCACGGACGTGCTCGACGTGATGAAGGATACCGGCTTCATCGGGATCCGCCTCACCGGATTCCCCGGCATCCTCAAGAACTACGAGCTGAATGCGGCGCAGATGGAGAAGGAGATTTCCAAACGCAATCTGCACGTGGCAACCATCTCCTTCGGGGGACCGGCGCACGATCCGGGGATGCGGAGAAAAATCCTCGCGGACGCGAAGGCCGCGATGGAGTTTCTGAAGGTCTTCGGCGCGCGGCATTTGGTGGTCTTTTCTCCCGGCCGCGTCAAGCCGGGGACGGACGTCAACGCCGCATTCAAGACCATGTGCGAGTGCTACAACAACCTCGGAGAACTGGCCGGGGAGATGGGATTCAAGGCCGGCTTGCACAATCATCTCAACCAGATGGTGGAAGGCCCGGACGAGGTCGACAAGTGCATGAGCATGACCGATCCCAAGCTTTTCCACTTCTCGCCCGACACCGCTCACCTGCACCTGGGCGGCAGCAACGTGGTCGAGAAGTTTGAGAAGCACAAGAACCGCATGATGTTCATGGACTATAAGGACGCCAAATGGACCACACCCACTGAAGACTGGAAGGCGGACAACGGTCGCGTGTATCCCAAGGATTCCAGCTCCGCGAAATTCTTCAACAGCATCTACGATCTGGGCGACGGCGAAATCGACTTCCCGGCATGCCACCGCATTCTGAAGGCGATGCAGTTCAAAGGCTGGATCTGCGTGGATCTGGACACTGCCCGGAAGGGTCCTCGCGCCAGCTACGAGCGCTGCGGTGCGTACGTTGTGAACAAGCTGGAGCCGATCTACCTCTAGGGTACCGAGTCATAAAAGTTTCCAGCTAACCGCTCCCTCTGGTCGCGGCTCAGCAACGGTTTCCGAGCCGCGACCAGAGGGAGCGGTTGTAAGAGAATTAGGAGGATGCGGCACTAGCATGAAGGCCCGAGTCTACGTCTCCTTGAAGTCCACGGTGCTCGACCCGCAGGGGCAGACCATTCGCGCGGCCCTCGCCGGGCAGGGGCACGGTCTGGTGCGGGATGTGCGTCAGGGAAAGTTCTTCGATCTGGCGCTGGACGCCGGCGTGAGCCGCGAGCAGGCCGAGAAGGAAATCGACGGCATCGCCCGCGACGTGCTGACAAATCCGGTGACTGAAGACTACCGCGTGGAGTTTACCGAGTAAGCGGCGCGCTAGAGGAGGGCTATTCAATCCACTCATCGGCCGGATCGAATTTGGGAAAGGCGATGATGATGACTTTCATGCGGCCGATGGCGCGATGCCGCACTTCCGGAGGGATCACGATGGACATTCCCGGGCGCACCGCAATAATGTCGTCGTCCAACTGCATGCGGGCGTCTTCCTCGCACTCGAGGAAGTAGTAGGTCTCCGTGATTCGCTTGTGATAGTGAAGCTCGGCGTCCTCCATGATGTCGGTGACATGGAGCGTGCCGGGGAACTCGGGTACGTCGCCGTAGGCGCGCCGGGCGCTGCCGCAAGGACAAGGGACGCCGGCGATATCGGCAAAGTCCACAACGTGATAGCGGGCGGAGGCGGTCTTCATTTTGCGCTAGCTTCCTTCCCGGATGGCGGTTTGAGCTTCAGATTGCGGAATTCGACACGCATCGGCTCCCCGCTATGCAACTGCAAGGCGATGATTCCGGAGGCCGCCTTGTCGTCCCTGGCATCGATCGTCTGAACCCCATTCAGCCAGATCCGGATACGGCTTCCTTCGGCGCGAACTTCGATGCGGTTCCAGTCCTTGGGGCGGACGTGCTTCCTGGCGACCTGCCATCCTTCATCCGGCGTCTTCATCATGGTGCGGCTCCGTCCCCGCTCTTCATAGAAGTTGCCCCACGCCGAACGGTCGCCGGCGTCGGAGAAATCGGCCTGGTAACCCATGACGATCCAGCCCGGTCCGGGAATGTGGGTGCTGCGGAAGTGCAGGCCGCTGTTGCCGTTGCGCAAGCGCACTTCGGCGGACAGGTGAAAGTCCGAGAACGGCTTTTCGTAGACGAGGAACGTGTTCAGTTGAATGGGGTAGTCGTCGCTCGCGCCGACGATCATTCCGTCCTCGACCTTCCAGACGCGCGGATTCCCGCTCCATCCGGTCAGGTCCCTCCCGTTGAAGAGCAGGACGTATCCGCTTTTCCTTTCTTCGTCGGTGAGTGTATTGACACTCCCGACGCCTGCGGCTATGAGAGGGGCAACCGCGGCAAGACCGATCCACATTCTCATTTCATGATCTCCGCCCAGGTGACCTCGCGCTTCAGGTCCATGGAGGTGCGCGCCATGATCGCTGTCAGCGTGCTTTCCGCCGACCGGACGCCGGTGTTCTCCGGCTTCCCGTCCCGAATCCGCTGCACGAATTCCTGGAGCCCGTTGGCTGTGATGTCCATCGGCTCCCGCTCCTCGAGTACATCCCCTTTCCCCCGGTGATGTCTCCAATACTCGCGGGCGGTCTCGACCACGCCGTCGGCGCAGTAGAACGTCTCATGAACGTCGCGATAGAAGCGCGGTGTGATCTGCGTGCCGGTTAGCGTCGCCTGGCGACTGTCCTTGTAAGTGAACGTGACGGTGCAGTGGTCGCGCATGTCGCCGCGCTGGATGACAGTCTTGGAAGCGGATCCCAGGGCGCTCTCCGGATGCCCGCCGAGGAACCAGTTGAGGACGTCGACTCCGTGGCAATATGTTTCGACGATGTAGTCGCCATAGGTATCGCGCCAGCTGTGCCAATCCTTGATCTTCTGAATCTCGTTCGCGGGCCTGGCGATGGGAATGTTGTTCGCGGGAACCGCGCCCTTGATCCAGTGAGCGTGAGCGACGCGCAGGGGGCCGATGGCGCCGGAGGTCACCAGTTTGTGCCCCTTGCGGTAGCCGGGACCGTAACGCTGCTGGAAGCCGAAGGCGATATTCAGCTTCCGGTCCGCACCGTCGGCGGCGTGCATTACGCGCTTGCAGCCTTCGACGTCGAGTCCGGCCGGCTTTTCGATATAAATGTGCTTACCCGCTTTGACCGCGGCTTCGAAATGTTCGGGGTGCAAATAGACGGGCGTGGCGATGATCACCGCGTCGACGTCGCTCGCCAGCAGCTCATCCATTCGCTTATAAGCTTTCGCATCGGCCGCCGGAATCTTCGCCCGCGCTCTTTCGATCTGCTCATCGAAAATGTCGCAAAGCGCCACCAGACGCGCTCCGGTGTGCTTGACCAGCAGGCCGGCGTCGTATGTGCCGCGGCCACCCGCGCCGATGAGTCCGACGGTGACCGCCGAATTCGCGGCGGAGCCCCGTGCGGCCGCGGCCGACATCACCGCGGCGGCGCCGACGACCCGCCTGCGGGAAAGGAAGGGCTGTTTCATCGAAAGCTCCTCATTGGATGGGATCCGGCATCAGAAGGTTACCCGCGCGGAAAGCTGTATCTGGCGGGGCGGATTGGCCGCGGTGATCTGCCCGAAGCGAAGATTGGTTTGCCTGCCGGCGGGATCGAACCGCGCGGCCGTATCGACGGCCGAAAATTGCGCATGGTTGAACGCATTGTACAGTTCGACGCGCAATTGGAGCAGCCGCGACTCGTTGCCTAGCGGAATGTTCTTGAAGACCGAGATGTCCCAGTTATTGCTGCCCGGCCCGCGGATCACATCTTTCGGAGCGTTGCCGAAGGTTCCGGGCGCCGGCCTCCCGAAGGCGTTGGTGTTGAAGAACCGGTCGAAGGTCCGCTCGCTCTTGGGCAGCACGGGATTCTGCAGCACCACGGTCCGGACGCCGTCTCCCCCGCCGGCTATGTCCGCATTATCGGTGGTGGCAAAGCCGATGCCGAGCGGCGCGCCGCTGATGAAGCTGTTGATGCCGGAGAGCATCCAGTTGTCCAACACCCACCGCGAGAACGAGTTGTTCCATCTCGGACTCACTTTGGGCAAGTCCCACGTGTAGGAAATAACCAGGTTATGGGTGCGGTCAAATCCCGCTTTCCCATAGTTCCACGCGCGCAAAGGCGCATGGGTGGCAATCGTCGTGAAGTTGCCGTCGGCGTAATCCATGGCCTTCGACCAAGTCCACGATACCCCGTATTGCAGGCTTCGGGCAAAGCGACGGTTCACGCCCACCTGCAACGAGTGGTAGTTGGACGTCCCCGAGAACTCGCGGTACCCGATGGAATCGTAGCCCGGGAAGGGGCGGAAGAAGTTAACGGGCAACGGGCGGCCGGGAGTCGTCGGGTCTTGATTTGCAGGCTGGAAATTGGAGCCGTAGGGAGTGAGGTTGATGTCGCGGTTCACCATGAGGTGCCGCGCCACCGACCCGACATATGCCATGTCGAGAACCGTGCTGTAACCAAGGTTCTGCTGCACGCCGAAGCTCCAGTTCATCACCGTGGGAACTTCGCCGGACCGCGACAGCCCAAACACGGACGTGGGGAACACGGAGCCTTGAGCGGTCAGGTAGCTGTCGAGCGTGTTGTAGAAAAGGATCGGCGTGTTTCTCAGGGGCGGATTCTCAGTCATTACCAGCGCCTGGTCGGTCTGCACGCGGTCGTAGAACATGCCGAAGCCACCGCGCACCGCCGTCTTTCCGTTGCCAAACAAGTCATAAGCGAAGCCGAAGCGCGGCGCGTAGTGAATACCGCGGTTGTCGATCAATCCGCGCGGATACGAGCTGTCCTGGGAAGCGACCACCATCCCGTTGAACACGTCGCCGGTTCCGGGTACGAATGCGCCGACCAGCACCTGCGGCAGGGCTTCGCCCGTGGCGGGATTCTGCGCCACGCGGCGCCCCCCGACGATCGCCGGGCGATAGAGCAGCGGCGCCCGGCCGGCGTCGTAGCGGTCGGGAACGAATCCGGCGAGATTATTCGGAGCGCTGTAGTTGGGTGCGATCCAGTAGAAGCGCAGGCCGAAGTCGAGCGTCAGCCGGCGCGTCGCCCGCCAGTTGTCCTGGACATACCATTCGAGATTAGTGACTCTTCCGTAGGCGAAGGTGAGCTGGTCGGATTCCCGATAGGAGCGGAAGCTGCCGATGAGTGTATTCGACCACGCCCAATTGGTGTCCAGCGGGTTGTTCACGTCGCGGCCGAAGTCGTAAGACCCGCGGAACAGCGATTCCCTTCGCGTATTGCGTGACGTGGGCTCGAAGTAGATCCCGAGCTTCAGCGTATGGGAGCCGCGATTGTGGCTGAGGTTGTTGGTGTAATTCCAGAGGTTGTTACGGCCGAGGAACGGAAATTTCGGATCCAGCAGCAAATTGACGGCGTTCGGCACGCCGCCGAAAGACGCGTCCGGGATGATGTCCTCCGGGTTGTTCCGCGGATAAAACTGGCCAAGGGTTTCCATTCCCACCTTCGAACGCTGGTTGCTTGCCAAAGCCTGCTCATCGAGGTAGGTGCGGTCTTGAATGCCGCGGTTGACGCCCCAGGTGAACTCGTTCACCGTGCGCGAGGAGATGACTTTGGTCAGATTGAAAACGAAGCCGCGGCCCTTGAGATCGTACAGGATCGGGATTTGCGGCCAGTTGGAGGATACGCCGACGAAACCCTGCGCGCCGCGGAACTTTTCGAAGCTGCCGATGCCCCGCCAGAAGATCGACGTTGTCGGTGTCACCTGATAGTCGAGCCGCAGCATATGAACGTGCCGCGGATTGTCGACCTCGCCCTGGAAGAGGTAGTTGAACTGATTCGTGGGACTGGAGGTGTTCGGCTGGGGAAAGATGTTCAGAAAGGCTTGCCCGTTGGGGTTGATGCGGCTGGCGGGAATCACGTTGTTCGGAAACGGAGCGCCCGCGGCTGGATCGGTGATCAGCTTCAGCCTGCCGTCGGACTCGAAAGTCTGGCGATAGTCGCCGCGCCGTTCCAGCTCGCTCGGAACGCTGCGGAACTGTAGGGTAAGGGGGCGGCGCTGCGGTTGGATCTCTTGCGAGAGGAAGAAGAACAGCTTGTCGCGGTTGCGGTTGAAGCTTCCGACGGTCAGCGGGCCGCCGACGGTCCATCCGCCCAGATCGTACCGGTAACGCTCGCGCGGCCGATCGTTGACGTTGTTGAAGAAACTGTTCGCGTTGAGCGCTTCGTTGCGCTTGTAGTAGTAGCCGCTGCCGTGAAAGTCGCGCGTGCCGGAGCGCATGATCACGTTGATCGCCGCGCCGGAGTTACGCCCGTATTCCGCCTGATAGTTCGTGGTGAGGACTTTCACTTCGGCGATGGCGTCCATGCTGGGCTCGAAGTAAGGTCCGGTGTTGCTGCCTGTGTCGAGATTCGTGATGCCGTCAAGCGTAAGGTTATAGGTCCCCTGCCGGCCGCCCTGAATCGAGATTCCGCTGAGGCTGTTGTTGCCTGGAGACTCGCGGCTGTCCGCCCGCATATCCACCACGCCGGGGAGAAGGCGCAGCAGCCCCATGAAGTCCCTGCCCTTCAACTGAAGGGTCGAAAGCTGCCGGGCCGTGACGGTTCCCGATCGTTCGGCGCTGGCTGTCTGCACGGTTGCGCCGTGGGCCTCGACCCGGACGGTTTCCGCGGTGGCGCCCAACTCGAGCCGCACTTCGACCGGCAAGCGTTCATTGGCGGTGAGCGCCAGTCCGGTCTGCTGATAGGCTTTGAAGCCGGGATGCGCCACCTGCACGGTGTACGAGCCTGGCTGTACGGACTGGAAACCGAAGAGGCCGACTTCATTGGTGGCAGCCGATCGCTCGGCGCCGGTGGCTTCATTAATGAGGGTGATGGTCGCCCCGACGACCACGGCGTCGGTTTGATCTTTGACCGCGCCGGAGATGGTGCCGCTGACCGTCTGGGGTCGCGCCACGCCGGCGAACACGACCGTCATGAGGAGAACTGAGAGTACGCATTTCATGCCGTTTGCCACTTTGAGCGGGATCGCCCGCCGTTGTCCTTTTAGGCCAATCTAGCCGCCAAGGGAGGCAATTCCAAGTAACGCGCCGGCGTGTTACGGTAAAGCGCTGCGCTTCATCATCATGCGCGACGACGGATCGCCAGTGATATACTCCGTTTGCCATGCGACGCCATGCACCCCTCGCTCTCGCTCTGCTTTGCCTCTGCGCCCCGTTGACCGCCCAGGAAGCTCGCTTGACCGGCCTGGTGACCGACAGCTCGGGAGCCGTGCTTCCGGATGTTGCCGTCACGGCAACTCAGCAGGAACGAAACGTAGCTGTATCCACCACATCGAACACGGAGGGCCGGTACCAGTTCCCCCGTCTTCCCATCGGAACTTACCAGGTGCGCGCGGAGCGCACCGGTTTTAAAGCCTTTGTGCAGTCCGATCTCAGTTTCACGACAAATGCCGACATACTGCTGAACATCACCCTTGAGCTGGGCAGCGTAACCGAACAAGTGACCGTGTCGGCCGAAGCCAGCCGCGTCTCCACGGAAACGGCTACCATTCAGCAGCTCGTGGATGGCGCGCGCATCGTGGACCTCCCCCTCGATGGCCGCAATGTATACCAGCTCGCGCGGCTCGTGCCCGGCGTTGGCGAAAGCGGCGTCAATATCGGCGGGGGGCGCTCCGGCGGCCAGAACAGCGCCATGGTCAACGTTCGAGTCGACGGGAACTTGAATGTGGACAATGTCTTTCAAAGCGCCCTTCCGCTCCCAAGCCCCGATGCGGTCCAGGAGTTCACCATTCAGACCTCGGTTCCGCCGGCGAAGTACGGCTACGCTTCGGGTGTCATCGAGGTCTCCACCAAGAGCGGAACCAACGAGCTGCATGGCTCGCTCTACGAATTCTTGCGCAACGACGCGCTGGACGCCCGCAACTTTTTCCTTCCCACCAAGAATAAGCGCAAACGCAATCAGTACGGATTCGCGGGTGGCGGTCCTGTCCGGATTCCCAAGCTTTTCGATGGCCGCAACCGCACGTTCTGGTTCCTGAACCTGGAACAACAGAAGGAGCCCCTGACCGCCGCCAGCACGATCTTCGTTCCTACCGCGCGCCAGCTTCAGGGCGACTTCTCCGAAGTGAACCGCGTCCTTCGGGACCCCGGCACGCGCCAGCCTTACCCCAACAATCAGATCCCGCTAAGCCAGCTCGATCCGCTTGCGCTCAACTTCAGCCGCCAGTATGTGCCCGAAGCCCAGGATGCGCTCGGCACTCACCGGTATCAGCGCCCCAACGATAACAATCCCAAACAACTGCTCTTCCGGGGCGACCAGCTCTTCGGCGGCGGCAAACACCAGGTTAGCGGCCGTGTGTTCGTGACGCGCTTCACCGGACCGGCCGGTCACGGCAATCTGCCTTCTTTCCAGCAGGGTAAGGCGTTCCGCGAAACCGACCTCTACGGCCTTACCTACACCAGCAGTCTCTCACCCAACAAAATCAATATCGCCCGCTTCAGCCTGAACGGCTCCTACCAGTTCAGCGACTTCCGCCCGAAGATTGAGCTGGATGACCTTCGCAAGCTCGGGTGGAGCAATAACTTCTACACGTACACGCCCGACTTTCCCCGGATGTCGGTATCCGGCGGCTTCGATGCCTCCATTGAGCAGATCTTCATCACCCGCGATTACAATACGTTCGCCTTCAGCGACGACTTTACCTGGATTCGCGGCCGCCACACCGTCCAGCTCGGGTTCGACGGAATTCGTACCGTTCAGGTCGATCAGAATCTGTCCCGCACGAACGGCTCGTATACATTCAACGGTTCGCTATCCGGTCTTGGGCTGGCCGACTTCCTGCTCGGGCGGCCGTCGTCTTTCCGGCAAGGCAGCCCCGCTCCCGATAACGTCCGCGGTCTTCATTTGAGCTGGTACGCACAGGACGATATCCGCGTAAACCGGCGCCTGACTCTCAACCTGGGGTTGCGCTACGAACTTCCGCTTCCGCCTCTGGCGATCAACAACGCCGCCATGGTCTATCGTCCGGGCACGCAGTCGGAGGTCTACGTGAATGCACACCCGGGAATGCAGTTCTGGGGCGACGAGGGCGTCCCACGCGCCGGACGCACTGCGTATAAGAAATACTTCGCGCCTCGCTTCGGACTCGCCTGGTCGGTCACCTCCGATCAAAAGACGGTCCTCCGAGCCGGTTATGGCATGTACATCAACCCAAGCTGGTCTAACATCGAAGGCCAGTTCGCGATCTACCAGCCCTTCACTCGCATCATCGATATCGTCACCCCGCAGAGCACGGGCGATCCGTGGGCCGGTTTCCCCGGCGGCAATCCGCACCCTTACACGCCCGACCGGAACGCTCCGTTTGACCCGGGTATCGTCTCGCTCACTTACGGGCCCAATTTCAGGGAGCCGGTGATGCAGCAGTGGAACCTGAACGTCCAGCGCGAAGTGGCCAGTAATTGGCTGGTGACCGTGGGTTACGTGGGCAGCCGCGGAACCCATATCCCTTACCTCCGCGACTTCAATGCCCCGCGCCTCACACCGAACGCCACAGTCGCCAACGCGAACGACCGAAGACCGCTCGCGCCCAACTTCGCCCGCTTCAGCTCGTTTGAAAGCGTGGCCAGTTCCACCTACAACTCCTTCCAGGCGTCGCTCGACAAGCGCATGCGCGGGGGCGTCAGCGTTCTGATGTCATACACCTTCTCCAAGTCTCTCCACGACATGAACAGCGTCCTCACCAATAACGGCGGCGGTCAGGATCCCGACAACCGGCGTCTCGAGTGGGGTCCTTCCGACTTCGACCGTACACATGCTTTCATCGCGAGCTGGATCTGGCAGATGCCGGGCAGCGGGCTTCGCGGGCTTCCGGCGGTGTTTCTCAAAGGCTGGGAGGCAAACGGCATCTGGTCCATGTATTCCGGGTCTCCGCTGCAGCTTTCGGCCTCGGTGGATCGCGCCCTGCGCTCCCATCCGAACCGGCCCGACCGCATCAGAGACGCTCGTCTCTCCGGCGACCGCAGCCGGGCCGACACAATTGTTCAGTACTTCGACCGGTCCGCCTACGTCCCCAATCAGCCTGGTGAATTCGGGAGCGCTCCACGCGCCGATGGCCAGCTCAAAGGGCCGGGCGATTTCTCGATGACGCTAGGAATCCAGAAGAATTTTCGCGGCGTTCGGGAGCAGGATCGTTTCCAGCTTCGCTCCGAATTCTTCAATCTCCTCAACCGCCCCAATTTTGGCGGCCCCGGCACCAACATCGATTCGCTGGGTAATTACGGCCGGATCACTTCCGCTTCCGATGGCAGAATCATCCAGTTCGGGCTGAAGTATATTTTTTAGGAACCTTTATGCTGCGCCGTCACTTTTTGCCAATCTTGCCCGCTGTTGCGTTGGCGCAAGAGGAGAAACTGCCGCCCGTTCGCCAGATCACCAGGGGCCCCAAATTTCATTGGTTCGGTTACTACGACAAGCTGCAGTTCGATGTCACCAACCGATACTGCCTCGGCATGGAGGTGGGCTTCGAGCACCGGTCCCCGAAGCCGGGCGACAAGATCCGCATCGGTATGGTCGATCTCAAGGATAACGACCGCTGGATCGACTTAGGTGAGAGTGGCGCGTGGAACTGGCAGCAGGGCTGCATGCTGCAGTGGCTTCCAGGATCGAGAGAGGAAGTGATCTATAACGACCGCGACGGCGACACGCTCCTCTCGCACATCTTGAACGTCCATTCGGGCAAGAAGCGCACTCTGCCTGGCCCAGTCTACTGTGTGAGCCCGGATGCCCGGTGGGCCGTGAACCCGGATTTCGGCCGGTTGAACGACACACGGCCCGGCTACGGCTATCCGATCCCCGATGTTCATAAAGAAGAGCTGGCGCCCGAAAAAACAGGCATCTGGAGAATGGACCTCGGGACGGGCAAGCGCGACCTGATTCTCTCGTATGCCCAGGTCGCTAAAGTTCCGTACAAAATCGGCGATTGGACCGGCTCCAAGCACAAGATCAATCATCTGCTATATTCCCCTTCGGGTCATCGCTTCATCTTTTTGCACCGGCGCCGCGGCGGTCCGAACCCGGAGGCCGGCGCAACTCGCATGTTCACGGCCAGGCCGGACGGCAGCGATCTCTATGTGGTGGATCCCCACGGCAAAACCTCGCACTTCATCTGGAGGGACGACAGGCACATCACGGCGTGGGCCTACCACCCCTCACATGGCAACAAGTTTTACCTCTACGAAGACAAGACCGACAACGTTCAAGTTGTGGCGCCGGATATCATGACCCAGAACGGCCACAACACGTACCTGCCGGGCAATCGCTGGATCCTCAACGACACATACCTCGACAAAGACCGTGTGCAGCACCCATACCTCTACGACACCAGGACCAGCCGCCGGTTTCCGCTCGGCCATTTCCTGTCGCCGCGCGAATATACGGGCGAATGGCGTTGCGACAACCACCCGCGATACAGCCGCAACGGAAAGATGGTCTGCATCGACTCGCCCCACCAGGGCGGGCGTCAGCTTCACCTGATCGACGTCGGCGGAATCGTCGGTTGATGCTTCGCGCGAACAGGGTTCGTTTGTCTCGAAGCCGCTGATTTTGCTATCCTCACGAATGGATTCGTTTCCGTCACTTTGCAGGCCAAAAGGACCGGGTTGTGGCCCGCTCCCGGACCCGGTTTCCTACCTAAAAGAGGTTTTTCGATGTCAGGACATTCAAAATGGGCGACCATCAAACATAAGAAGGCCGCCACCGATGCCAAGCGTGGCAAAGCGTTCACGCGGCTGATCAAGGAAATTACCATCGCCGCGCGGAACGGCGGCGACCCCGACGCCAATCCTCGCCTCCGCACCGCCATCCTGGCCGCCAAGAACGTCAGCATGCCCGCCGACAACATCAAAAAAGCCATCATGCGGGGTACAGGCGAGTTGGAAGGCGGGCAGATCGAGGAAGTGATGTTCGAAGGCTACGGGCCAGGCGGCGCGGCCGTGCTGGTGAACGTGGCCACGGACAACCGCAACCGTACCGTCAGCGAAATCCGCCACGCGTTTTCCAAGCACGGCGGCAATCTCGGCGAGCAGGGCAGCGTGGCGTGGATGTTCGAGCGCAAGAGCCAGATTGTGATCGAGCAGGACAAGACCAACGAAGAGCAGCTTATGAGCATCGTGCTCGACGCGGGCGTGGAGGATATCCGGAACGACGGCCAGTGGAACGTGATTTCGCCGCCGGAAGATCACGAAGCCGTATCGCAAGCTATCGCCAAGGCTGGAATCGAAACCGTATCCGCCGAGGTCGCCATGGTTCCCAAGAACCTGGTGCATTTGGAAGGCAAGAACGCCAGCGGGATGCTCCGGCTGAACGACGCGCTTGAAGAGCACGACGACGTCCAGAACGTTTACTCCAACTTCGAGATTGACGAAGGAGAACTGGAAGCGCTGGCCGGAAACTAAGGTGGGGGGCTTTAGCCCGCGCACCGGTTTCAGCCGGTGCCGGATAACTTTCATGGCGCACGGGAGAACGGGACTGAAGTCCCGTGCGGGCTAAAGCCCAATGCCACTTAGTTTTGGGTAGGGGTCCGGGCAACTAAA
>JBBDWK010000048.1:0-30175 GCA_040902885.1 Bryobacteraceae bacterium
TTTACGTGACTCAACGATCCCCGTTTCGGTTACCTCGTTAAATGACTTGACGCGGACTAACAGGATTAGTGGAATGTCACAGCGTTCGCACAGCGTCGCCGATGCCCGGGATCCTTGCTGGCGCTTGCTCCACGCCGTTTCCGGAAATCTCGTCGCCCTCTCCGGGCGCGAGAAACAGGTTGGACTCCACGCCGTGCTGCTTCGTGTAGAGATCGAAGTAGCGGCCGCGCGCGGCATATAGCTCGCCGTGTGTTCCCCGCTCCACGATTTGGCCCGCTTCCACCACCAGAATTTGATCCGCCCGGCGGATGGTGGAAAGACGGTGAGCGATAACGAAACTCGTCCGGCCGCGCATGAGGTGCGCCAGTCCTTCCTGGATCATCGCCTCGGCCTCCGAGTCGAGGCTGGATGTGGCTTCGTCGAGTATCAGAATGGACGGGTCGGCGAGAATCGCGCGGGCGATCGAAACGCGCTGCCGCTGTCCTCCGGAGAGCTTCACGCCGCGCTCGCCCACCACCGTGTCATACCCTTTCTCGAAGCGCTCGGCGAATTCGTCCACGCGCGCGATGCGGCACGCAGCCAGAATCTGTTCTTCGGTGGCATCGGGACGCGAGAAGGTCACGTTCTCGCGCAGAGTGCCGTCGAACAGGAAGCTGTCCTGGAGCACCAGGCCGAGCTGGCTGCGGTAGGAATCCAACCGTACCGTGGAGAGATCCACACCATCCACGCGGATGACGCCCTTCACCGGACTGTGGAAAGCGGCAGTCAATCCGATGATGGTCGATTTCCCCGATCCCGATGGCCCGACCAGCGCCGTGACCGTGCCTGGGGAAGCGTGAAAGGCGACGTCCGTCAGAACCGGCTTGCCGGGATCGTATTCGAACGTGACGTCGTGGAAAGAGACCTCGCCCGCCATAGGCCCGAGCGCAACCGTTCTTCGCGGATCGGCGTCTTCGGGCTGCTCGCGCAAGACTTCGCGCGTTCGCTCCAGGCCGGCGACCGCCTCCGAAAGTTGCGTGCCAATGCCCACCACCTGGAACACCGGAGCCACCAGGAAGGCCAGCATGAGGGTGAAGGTCACGAAGTCGCCCAGGGTGAGCTCATCGGCGAAGATCTGCCGCGCGCCGACATACATGACTGCCGATCCGACAACGCCCATCAGGACAGTGGCCGAAAGGCTCATGAACGAGATGGCGGTGAGCGACCGGAGTACGTTGTCCAGAAGCCTTTGCACTCCACCCGCGAACACGGCCGCCTCGCGCCCTTCCGCCTGGTAGCCCTTCACCACGCGCACGCCGCCTAATGACTCCGTAAGCCGGCCCGTCACATCCGCGTTGATCTTTCCCCGCTCGCGGAAGATGGGCCGTACTACCTTGAAAGCGCGGCCGAGCGCCAGCCCGAATACCAGCACGAAGGAGAGCGCGAGGCCGGTCATCAAAGGGCTGATGCGAAGCAGAATCACCAGGGCGATCGCCGCTGTGAGAAGACCGCCCGCGAACTCCACCAAGCCGGTGCCGATCAGATTGCGCACGCCCTCAACGTCGGTCATGATGCGCGACACGAGCGTGCCGGTCTTGTTCGAGTCGTAGTAAGCGACCGGCAGACGCCCCACGTGCATCTGCACTTTGCGCCGCAGCTCCGCAATCAGGCGCTGCGCGGCTTTCGAAAGAAGCTGGGTGAGCGAGAAAGACGTGATGCCCTGTACGCAGGTGGCCGCCAGCACGCCGGCTACAAGAGGCGTGAGCAGATCGAGCTGGCGCTTGCCTATCACATCGTCGATCAGGTATTTGGTCGACACGGGCAGGACCAAACCCGAAACGCGGTTGATGGCCATCAGGACGAAACCGGCGGCGAGAATCTCCCTACGGGGACGGATGAGAGCCCAGATATCGGGAGCGAGCGTTCGCAGCCGCTCGGATTTTGGAACGGAGCGAGCGGCTTCAGCCTGCATACCATCCAATGTATCAGGTACCGCTTGCGATGCAGGATTCCGTCCACGCCGTCAGTTGTCCGGGCAATCGGTTCTCCTCGCCGGACCACATTCCAGCTCCGGGAAATGCCCGCGCCTTGTGCGATGATGCCCCTTTGAGCTCACGAGGTGATCCATGGCGTGCAGCCCCGACGTACTCAAACATGTCCCACTCTTTGCACTGCTGGACGACGACGAAACCGCGGTGCTGGCCGGCCAGGTCGAGCTGAAGCGTTTTGCCCCGCGCCAGCGCATCTATAAGATCGGCGATCCCGGCGGACGCGGTTACGTGATGGTCTCCGGGAAGATCCGCGTCAGCACGGTCGACGAGGACCAGCAGGAAGTCCTCATCAGCGAGCCGATTCGGGGCGAGTTCTTCGGGTTCGCCTCCATGCTCGAACAAACCCCCCATCAGAGCGGCGCGGTGGCCGTGGAAGAAAGCGCCTGCGTGGAAGTGGATCTCAACGATATCGCGGTCCTCCTGCAGCGGAAGCCAATGGCCGGAATCGACATGCTGACGGTGCTCGGCCGTCATTTTCACGCAGCGCAGCAGCTCGTTCGCGCGCGCTCGATGCGCAACCCGAACGAGGTCATTCAGGAGACATCCAGCCTGGCCGACCGCGTCGCCGATATGGTCGCCCGCTTCGGCGGGTCATGGTCCTTCATCCTCGCGTTTTTCGTCTTCCTGGGTGTCTACACTTCGATCAACGTTGTGCTCAAGGCCGAAGCGTGGGATGCCTATCCGTTCAGCCTGCTGAACGTGTTTCTCTCGATGCTCGCCGCCATCCAGGCGCCGGTGATCATGATGAGCCAGAATCGCCAGGACGCCAAAGACCGTCTGCGCAGCGAACTGGATTACGAAGTGAACCGGCGGGCCGAGCAGGAAATCCAGATGCTGGCTCGCAAACTCAACCAGCTAACGGATAAGGTTGACGACGTGCAGGATTTGTTGCGGCAGAAGCTGGCGTAGACTACTTCGATGAATTCATCTTCGGTCGAGTTCGCCGCGCACGCCGGACTGCCGAGTCACCCTGACGCGGCAGATGTCGGGAGCCGCCCTGTTATGCCGAGCACGGCCTAATGCAGAGCATTTTTAGCCCGGCGGCGCGGCGCAAGACGTTCCGGGAGCAGCAGAACTGTGGTCGCCGCGACGGTGGGCTAAAAATGGATTGGACTGAACCGCTGCACTACTGGTCGTTCTATGGGCATTGGTCGTTCTATGGGCATTGAATGATGCACCCTGCTCGGGAAGAAGGGGAAGATCTGGGATGTTCCGAGCGGAGGCATGAGCCGAACGGGGTGGGAAGTGGCGACCCGGACGTGATCGAGACAAAAACGAGCGCGCTTGGTTGCTGTAGCGAAGCACAATCGATTACCACTATGCACCCGAGCAACACCTCGGCGCCACACTGGCGAAGCCGAGCAAGCCGAGCGCGTCGAGCCATGAGTTCGAAGACGCGGGCAGCGGATCATGACGAGTCGATGCTCACCGGAGAATTGTCCGGGGATCTCGGAAGTATCGCGACCGACACCATACGGCCGCGCTGGCATTGCGGACACTGCCGCAACGAACAGCCGGTGAGATCTTCGTAACGGTCGCGGTAGTCCTGCTCGGGTGGTGATGCGGCGTGCGGGTCAGGCAACTGCATGCCGAGCAGACGGCGGCACTGGTCGAGTTTCTCTTGCCGATAGCGGTTCCCAAGGAAGCCGTAATAGCGAATGCGTTGGAACCCGTTCGGCAAGACATGGAGCAAGAAACGCCGGATGAATTCCTCGGCGGACAGGGTCATCGTTTTGACCTGGTCGCCAGTCCGGTAATCCTTCCACTGGAAACGGACCTGATCGTTCTCGATATCGAGCAGGCGATTGTTTGAGATGGCCACGCGGTGGGTATATCGGCCTACATAGTCGAGGACCTGCTGAGGCCCGGCGAACGGGCGTTTTGCATAGACTACCCACTCGGGAGTTTTCGCTCGGGCCAGATGCCGGACAAACGCGAGGCGTTCACGAAGCGGTTCCAATGCGCCGAAAAACTGCAGTCTGCCGGAATCGAACGCTTTCTGCAGAGATTCCAGAAAAAGGCGTCGGAACAGACGGGACAAAACCCGGACTGGCAAGAAGAAGTCTGGCCGGCAGGAAATCCATCGCTGGCCGTCGGGTGACGGCCCGCCGCCGGGCACCACACAGTGCAAATGTGGATGAAACAGGAGGTTCTGTCCCCAACTGTGAAGCACGGCAAAGAAACCGATCTGAGCCCCGAGATGCTTGGGATCCGCTGCGATGGTTGTCAAAGTCTCGGCCGTGACACGGAAGAGAATGTCGTAAACCACTTTCTTGTTCTGATAGGTGATCGCGGCGATCTCCTCTGGCACGGTGAACACGACGTGGAAATACGGCACCTCCAGAAGTTCGGATTGGCGGTCCTCGATCCACTGTGATCGAGCAAGCGATTGGCACTTTGGGCAGTGCCGATCCCGGCAGCTGTTGAAGCAATTCCGCTCATGGCCACACTCATCGCACCGCTCGAGGTGGCCTCCTAATGCCGCCGTTCGACACAGCTCGATTGCGGTCATGACGCGCCGTTGTGCGGTGGACATCGACGCGCCATGCTGTTCTCGATAGGCTTCGCCGTAGCGGCGGAAGATATCCGCCACTTCCAGCTTCGGGCGATCCATGGGCCCGCCGCTCAGAAGTACTGAGGCGTGGCGGGCTTGGAGTCTGTCGGGATGGGTCGGGGTAGCAGGTCAATCGGACTGGTCGTAGAGCACACCTTGCTGGTGGCGATCCGCAGGTATCGGGCTGTGGTCGCCAAGCTGCGATGGCCCAGCAGCAATTGAATAGTGCGGACATCGGTTCCGGATTCGAGCAAGTGAACAGCAAAGGCGTGCCTCAAACTGTGAGGTGTAGTCAGCTTGGGAATGGGACAACGGCGGCGGGCTTTTTGACACGCTTGCTCCACGGCATCCTTGCTGATGTGTTGGCCTGGGATATCGCCCGGAAAGAGCCATTTTCGGGGCTTTTCCACTCGCCACCAGTTGCGCAAGATTTCCAGCAGCCTTGGCGACAGCATCACGTAGCGATCCTTCTGACCCTTACCCTGATCGACGCGAATCACCATCCTCGCGCTGTCAATGTCCGGTGCGGTGAGGCGAACCGCTTCCGAAATGCGCAGGCCAGCCGCGTAGCATGTGGTCAGGATGGCGCGATGCTTGGTGCTGCCGACGCAGTCGAGAAACTGGAGAACTTCTTCCGGGCTCAGGACAATGGGCAGCGTTTGCGGTTTCTTGGGCGCCGGGATGACGTCCTCGAAGGTCCAGTCCTTCTTGAGGGAGACCCTGTAGAGAAAGCGCAATGCCGCAACGGCGATGAGAATGGACCCGGGCGCAAGCTTCTTTTCGTTAGTGAGATACACCTGATAGGAGCGGATATCCTCCGGACCCAACTGTTCCGGCGATTTGTTAAAGTGGCGCGCGAACAGGGACACCTGTTGCACGTAGCAGGTCTGCGTGTTCACCGCGAGATTCCGAACCTGCATGTCTTCGGTCATGCGTTGCCGAAGGGAGGTCATGAGAGACTCCTTTGCGAATGGAATGTGCTGCAAGCAGCCACTCCATGCTTTCGCACTGGAAATCTCGATAACGGGAACTGAAGCGGAACGGAAAATGGTGTCTCAAGATCCTCTGAAAGGTCGTCCTACCGAATACCGCGTAGCGGTTTAGTCCAACGGGATCTATGCCAAGTTCGTCTCTCGGTTCGAAAGGGGAAAACTGCGATGGGAATCTTGGTTGCGGGGGAAGGATTTGAACCTTCGACCTTTGGGTTATGAGCCCAACGAGCTACCAGACTGCTCCACCCCGCACAACCATCGTAGCGTAGGGATTCCGGGGAGGTCAACCGCTGAGCGGCCTTGAAATCAAATTTTCCCAATGCTGCCGCAGAAACTGCTCCATACGGCCCACCGCCCTGCCCCGGTGGCTCACCGTAAACTTGCGTTCCGCGGTCACTTCGGCGAAGGTGCATCCGAACGGCGGGTGGTAGAAAAGCGGGTCGTAGCCGAAGCCTCCTTCGCCGCGCGGCGCCTCCAGAATCTGCCCTTCCACCTCTCCCCGGAACACTCCCTTCACGTCGCCGCCTTGCACCAGGGCGATCACCGACACGTAGCGCGCCGCCCGGTTCTCCACCCCGCGAAGCTTCTCGAGGAGCAGAAGGTTGTTGCTTTCGTCCGTCGCTCCCTCGCCTGCGAACCGCGCCGAGTACACGCCTGGCGCTCCACCGAGCGCTTCCACTTCGATCCCCGAATCCTCGGAGAACAGAAGCCCCGGCGCGTACCGCCCGTAATACTTCGCTTTCAGGATCGCGTTCTCTTCGAAGGTCTGCCCAACCTCCTCGCAGGCCGGCAGCCGCGCCAAATTCTCGAGCGGTTCGATTTCCACATCGGGTAGATTGGCGACGGCGAGATGGAATTCGCGTAACTTCCCGCGATTGCTCGTGGCGCAGTACAGCTTCATGCCAGAGGCGTAATCGACTTCTGCATGTCAACCAGCTCGGAAATACCTTTGCGGCCGAGCGCGATCATGCGCGCCATCTCCTCGTCGCCGAAGGAGCGGTGCTCCGCGGTGGCCTGCAACTCCACGAAGCGGCCCGACCCGGTCATCACCAGGTTCATGTCCACATCGGCCTGCGAATCCTCTTCGTAGCTCAGGTCGATGCGCTCTTCGCCCTTGAAGAGGCCGATACTCGTGGCCGCCACGTAGTCCGTGACGGGCAGCTTCGGAAGCGCTCCGAAGCGAACCAACTGTCTGAGGGCCACGGCCAGCGCCACGAACGCGCCGGTGATGGCCGCGGTGCGAGTGCCGCCGTCGGCCTGCAGAACGTCGCAATCGAGGATCACCGTACGCTCGCCCAGAGATGCCAGATCCACCACCGCGCGCAACGAACGCCCGATCAGCCGCTGGATCTCATGCGTCCTGCCGGAGATTCGCCCTCTGGCCGATTCGCGCGCCGTCCGCTTGTCCGTGGCACGGGGCAGCATGGAGTACTCGGCCGTCACCCAGCCTTTTCCGGTACCGCGCAGGAACTGCGGTACTCCGTCCTCCACGGTTGCCGCGCACAGAACGCGGGTGTTCCCCACGGCGATCAGAACCGAGCCCTCCGCCGTCTTCAAGAACCCGGGCACGATCTCCACGGGACGCAACTGGTCGTTTCTTCGTCCGTCAAGTCGCACTGGTGAGCACCATGTAGAGCAGAAGCGCCACGAGAATCATCCCGGAAATCATCAGTATCAGGCAGGGCATTCCTCCGCGTATCGGGGCGTCTCTTCTGCGGCCGCGTGCCGGCCTAAATTTTGCCATGGATCCTCGTTCCGGTTATTGCAGCGAAGAAGCCGCGTGAAGGAAGAACTCGTCGAGCGCTTCCAGCGTGCGGTCGTTCAGGTTTTTGAGAACCAGCGCGACCACCGGCCGGCCGCGTTCAGCGAGCGCCATACGTGTGGCCAGAAACTGCGCCCTATGGTAATCGCCCTCGTAGCCTGCGGCTGGAATCTTTTCCAGCTTCTCCGAAATCAGCACGGTGGAAAAGCATTTGCCGTGTCCAATGATCATCTCATGGTAGGAGTGGTTCATCGCCGGACCCTCGTAGACGTCCACCGGCATTTTGAGCCGCCCGCGGAACACGTGATTGCCGGCGGCTTCGAGTTTGGCGCGCACGGCCCGCCCCTGAAGGGAATACCGCGAATCGCCGAAAAAAGTCAGCTCGCCGTACTCGATATTCCGGTCCTCCCCGAGGCGCTTCAGAATGGCGGCGTAGATTCCGGGAGCGTCGCCGCGAAGCTCGGGCCTGCCCTTGAGCACGTTCCGGAATCCCTCGTAGTGCAGCGTGATGGCATTCCGCCACGTCGCCTTCCCGGCGGACGCATCCAGTTTGCGCCACGCCTGGCCGGTCTTTCCCGCCACCCGGCCCGTGATCGCCTTATACAACTCCACGCTGGGCTGCGTCACAAAATTCATCTGGCGCAAGTAGCCGACGCCGAACACCGCGTAGTGGATAAACTGCATGTACCGCGAAAGCGGCTCCGCCGCGTTCAACTTCAGCGTCGCGACCGGATAGCCGGCGCGGCGCAGACGTGCCGTGGCCGGATTATTGGGCGAGCCTGCGTACTGCACCACGAGGAACGCACGGTCCTGGCGCGGGTCGCGGGCTGGCCTGTAGTGCGACAGCTTGGCCTTCTCCCCGATCACAACCTTCAAGCCGAGGTTCTCGCATTTGCCGAGGCTCTCTTCGAAATCCTGCTTAGTCCAGAGGGCGGCGCCCGCCATGGCTTTCGGCAGGAAGAGGGTGAGCTTGTCGCGGCCGCTCAATCCCTGGGCGTGAATGAACGCCGCCAGCTTCCAGGCGGTGAAAATCTCCTCGTCGGAAAGAAACGTCGCCGCCATCCATTTGCGCAGGTCCGCGCCGGCCAGCGCCAGCGGATAGAGACTGCCGCGCGTGAGCGGTCCGCTGTGCCTTCCCGCAGTGGAGTTGTCGCCATCCAACTGCAGATCGACCTTGCGGTAGCCTCTTGGGGCGGCAAATTTGTCGAGGATGGAGCCTGGCAGCGTCATGTAGAGGAAGTTCGGCCGGGCGTCGATCCGATAGCGGTTGTAGAGCGCTGTGAGCTTCTCCAGATTGAGCACGGGCTCATAGGAGGTCATCCCCATGGCCATGCCTACCACCAGCGTGGACCGCAACACGGCGGGCAGCGGAAGGCCGGAGCGCCTGGTCATGTCTTCCAAGATCGACTTCAGCTTCGCGGGATCGGTGGAGTCGAGAGAGTAGAATTTCGGTCCGCCTTTCAGCAAGCCCAGGGCCTGGTACATCGACTTATCTTCGATCGAGCCGCCCATGCCCGCCCAGATCAGAAAGCGCAGCGGAACGCCGTGCGTCTCCTGAATGGCCGCGCGAATGGCGTGCGCTTCCTCCGCTATCCGGCGCGGCCACTCGGGATGGCACTGCGCCTGCCAGCTCAGGTTGAAGACGCCAAAGGAATTCTTGGTCACCTTCCCGGCCGCGTCCACTTCCATGCCGATGGGAATCAGCGCGTCATCGGCTGGGTTGAGCCTGGCGAGCGCGGCGCGGCGCGACTCGACATCCCCGTTCATGAATCCAATCTCTCGAAGACGCTCCAGGACGCGCTCCTGCTGAAACCGCTGAAAAAAAGCTTCTGGGGAATCTGAAGACCCGGGGTTCGAATGATCCGCAACCAGCGAAAGCTGCACGCTTCCGTTGTATCCTAGAGCATCGAAGATGCGCAACCGAATTGTGCGCGGAATGCTGGGGACGGCACTGCTTCTCCTGACTGCATGCGGTTCGCACGAGGCGCCGCCGGAGGCTCTCTTTCCACCCGCACTCGGCGACGCGTGGAAACGCACCAGTTTGACGCAAGCCCCCGCTGCCGAAGCGCCCGAAGATCTTGCTCGCCTGGGCGTGAAACGCATTGTGCGCGCCGAATACGCGGGGCCCGGAGTGGTACACGCCGAGATTCACGAGATGACCACCTCGGCTGCCAGCCTGGAGGCCGTGCAGAAGTGGAGAGCGCAGGCCGACAGCGTGATCTTCCATCACGAAAATTACTTTGTGAGGGTGCATTGGCAGGATGCCAATAAGGACGCGGCGACAGACTTTGTGCGGGCGCTGCAGAACCACCTCACCCGGGGACCTACCGCTTAATCTCCGGCCGCAGATTCAGATTCCGTATCAACCGGTGCAGATAATTGGCGTGCAGTCCCAGCAGGCGCGCAGCCTCCGTGAGATTCCCGGAGGCCTGCTCGATCGCTCTCAATATGAGTTCCTTTTTCGTCTCCCTGACCGCTTCGTGGTAGCCCGGAACGTCCGCCTTCTCGGGCGCCGCCACCTCCAGCATCTCCTCCGGCAGATCTTCCACCTCGATGAGGTGGGAGCTGCCCATCACAACCGCCCGCTCAATGGCGTTCTGCAGCTCCCGCACGTTGCCGGGCCACTCGTTTTCGCACAGAACGGTTCTCGCCCGCGGCGACAGGCCGGAAACGCGCCGCTTGGTCTCCGCGCTGTATCGCGAAATGAAATAGTTCGCCAGCAGCGGAATGTCGTCCCGACGCTCGCGCAGCGGAGGCATGGTCAGCGAGACCACGTTTAGACGGAAGAACAGATCGTGCCGGAACTTCCCCTCGCGAATCTCGACGGCCAGGTCTCTGTTGGTGGCCGCCAGAATGCGGATATTCACGTCGATGGGCCGCGTCCCGCCTAACCGCTCAAACTGGCGTTCCTGGATCACCCGAAGCAGCTTGGCCTGAAGATGCGGCGCCAGCTCGGCAATCTCGTCCAGAAAAACCGTACCGCCATCGGCGATTTCGACCTTGCCCCGCTTCTGCGCAATCGCGCCGGTGAACGCGCCTCTCTCGTGGCCAAACAGCTCGCTCTCGATCAACGCGTCCGTAAGCGTCGTGCAGTTGATCGTGACAAAGGGCTTGGCGGCGCGCCGGCTGCCGCGGTGGATAGCCCGCGCCACCAATTCCTTGCCGGTGCCGCTCTCCCCGAGGATCAATACGTTCGCTTCGGCTTCGGCGGCGCGCTTGATCAACCTGTACACCTCCATCATCGGAGCGCTGCTTCCCACCATGTTGTACTGGACGCTGATCTCCTCCTGCAGGCGCTGGTTCTCGTTCTCTAGGCTGGCGAGCCGCCGCGCCTTATCCAGCGCTAGCGCCGCGATCCGTCCAATGGCGGCGACGAGCTGCAAGTGGGTTTCGTCGAAAAGCGTGCTGGATCGCGTATCCAGGTAGAGGACGCCAAGCGTTTTCCCGGGCAGGCTGAGCGCAACCGCCAGCAGGCTTCGGGCCTGGGAGGAAATGACGCTCTCCGCGCCGCCAAATTCCTCGCCGCTTTGCAGGTCATTGGATAGGATCGCCTCGCCGTCCCGCAGCACCTGCCGCAGCACCGTGCCGCTCACCCTCACGGACCCTTCCGAACCCGAGAACCTGTCCCAGCCGAACATCGACTCGAAGCCCTGCTGCCCGTCGCCTGCGAGGAAAATCGCTCCGCGCTCGGCAGGCGTTATCTCGAACACCAGTTCCAGGATGCGTCTCTCGAGCGCCGGCAGACCGGTGATGGAGTGGATAGCGGTGCTTATGCTCAGGAGCGCGTTGAGATCGCGGACCGCTCTTGAAGCCGCGGGCAGCGTGCCGATCAGCTTGGCCGGTTGCAGATACAACGCGTCTTCGTCCTTCAGCCGCGCTGTCGGAGTTCCGTTCCACCGCGTTTCCTCCAATTCCACGATGCTCGATGGACAAGGCGCCGGATCCTCCTGCAACATGAAGACGAACAGCGAGCCGCCCACCCGGATCTGGTCTCCGTGCTCCAGCCTCCGCTCGCGAACCGGGATGCCATTCACAAAGGTTCCGTTGCGGCTGTCCTGGTCCTCGAGCACGAAGCAGCCGCCGCCGTTACGGATGAGGCAGTGATCCCGGCTGACCGCTTCGTCCGGAAGCGCAAGCATGTTATGGGGCTTTCTGCCGATCGTGAAGACGTGCTCCGGCAGCGTACAGAACGCTCCCTCCATCGGCCCGGCGATCGCGATCAGTCTGGGGCTCACGACACATATTGTACAGAGGGCCGCAAGCCAATCAAGCGATTATTCCTCTTTTTGCTATCGTAAGAGCTGATGATTTCGCGCGCTGAAGCCCAGAATTTATTCGAGTCCGACGATTTGATAGGTATTGGCATGGCTGCGGACGCGGTTCGCCGTAAGCTCCATCCCGAAGGGATCGTCACCTATATCATCGACCGCAACGTCAATTACACAAATTTCTGCACCGAATATTGCAGCTTTTGCGCATTCTACCG
This sequence comes from Bryobacteraceae bacterium, assembly GCA_040902885.1. Classification (GTDB taxonomy): domain Bacteria; phylum Acidobacteriota; class Terriglobia; order Bryobacterales; family Bryobacteraceae; genus JBBDWK01. Next base: position 11,825 of record JBBDWK010000048.1, read on the forward strand.
GCCCATGGGCCACGCCGAAGGCTACATTCTGCCCAAGGAAGCCATCTTCGAGAAGATTCGGGAAACCATCGGCCTCGGCGGCACCGGGGTTCTCATGCAGGGCGGCCTGCACCCCGAGTTGAAGATCGAGTGGTACGAAGATCTGCTCAGTTCCATCAAGCGGCGCTTCAGCATTCATCTGCACTGCTTCTCCGCGCCAGAGATCACCAACATCGCGGAAGTCAGCGGACTTTCCTTGCGCGACACCATCGCGCGGCTCCGCGACGCCGGTCTGGACTCCATCCCGGGCGGCGGCGCCGAGATCCTGGACGATGGCGTGCGGCATCGCATCAGCCGGCTCAAGTGTTCCACGCAGGAATGGATCGACGTGCATCGCACCGCGCACTCCCTCGGCATGCGCACCACCGCTACCATGATGTTCGGCTGCGGCGAGACGATCGAGCAGCGGATGAACCACCTGGAGATTGTGCGCCGCATTCAGGAGGATACGGGCGGATTCACCGCCTTCATCCCGTGGACCTTTCAGCGCGAGAACACATCGCTCGGACGTTTCATCAAGGAAGAGGCGACGGCTGTCGAGTATCTCCAGACTCTGGCCATCTCGCGGCTGTATCTGGACAACATCGAGCACGTGCAGTCGTCCTGGGTGACGCAGGGCCTCAAGACGCTGCAGCTCGGCCTCCGCTTCGGCGGCAATGATGTGGGCAGCATCATGATCGAGGAAAACGTCGTTTCGGCCGCCGGCGCCCGCCACCGCGCCACGGAAGAGGAGCTGCGCCGCGTAATCCGCGATGCCGGCTTCGTCCCAAAGCAGCGCGACACTCTATACCGGACATACTTCCTGAACTAAGAAGGGCAGCTATCAGCGCTCAGCTCTTGCCCGAGCGTGGAAGCTGAGTGCTGAATGCTGAGTGCTGAAAGCTAGATTCTGAACGGCGCGCGCAACCAGATGTTACGCTGAAAACGTGAGGCTGACCTGGAGGAGCTTCTGGTTCCTGCTCCAGCGGACTTTCATCGCAACCGCCCGCGATAACGGTTTCGGCATCGCCAAGGGAGCGGCCTACTCCGCGCTGCTTTCCTTCTTCCCGATGCTGGCCACTGCGGCGACCCTGTTGGTGCAGGCGCGCGCGGACCTGGTAGCTCGCACCGTGGCCGACTTCCTGTTCGAGGTCGTGCCTCCCGGCACAGAGCAAATTATCGCCGAGCAGTTCCGATCCCGCAGCCAGCTGCCCGCCTCCTTTCTGGTAGGCGCCGGATTGCTTGCCCTATGGGCCGCCTCCAGCACGGTAAAGAGTTTGATCGAGGGCTTCCAGGCCGCCTATCACCTCCCCAAAAACCGTTCCTACCTGCATAACTCGGGAGTGGCGATTCTGATTGTGCTGGGCACCATCGGCCCCCTGCTGGCCGCCTCCAGCGTGGTGGTTTTCGGGGTCTGGATCGATCAATGGGTGATGAGCTGGGCGCGCGTGGATCCTGCCTTAGCCACGGCCGCCGAGTGGTGGCCAACCATCAATCAGCTCGCCCGATACGTCATCGCCTTTGGCGCCATTGTGGCCGTCACCTCCATCCTCTACTACTTCGGCCCCTACCGGCAGCAGACATGGAACGGCGTATGGGGCGGCGCTTTCATGGCCACCGTGTTCTGGCTAATCGCCACCTCGGTATTCGGGTGGTACGTGCGCAACGTCTCGCCTTACAACCTTCTCTATGGAGGCCTGGGTTCCATCATTGCGCTGCTGGTATGGTTGTACCTCATCTCCGTGATCGCGCTGATCGGTTGCGAGTTCAACGCCCAATACGAGCGCTACTTTGCGGAGACTGCCGGCCACCCGGTGGACGAGCCGGGAGAGCTTAAGGCCTCTTGAGTATCCCGAGCAGATTACTGTAGTCGTCCGTCCAGGGCCGGAAACCCTCCGTCGCATCGAGGCGGCTCGTCATGTCCTTCATCTCGGGCTCCTTGAACATCTCTTCCCGGTCCGTGAGCAAAACCCACGTCGCGCCGAATACGCCGTTGCCGTCCTCATCTTCGGTGTCCACTACCCACGCGGGCTTCTTCAACAGCGCCGCAGCCTGGCCCACCACGGGGAGCAGGTCCAGGTACTTGTTGGACACATGAACTGCAAGAACTCCGCCGGGCTTGATGTGGCTCAGATACAGGCGGAAGGCCTCCACCGTAAGCAGATGGACCGGAATTGAGTCGCTCGAAAAAGCGTCGATGGCCAGCACGTCGAAGGCGCGCGGCGGCTGGCGTTCGAGCGACAATCGAGCATCGCCCAGCGTCACACGCACGTGGGCGTGCGAATACTTCAGGAAAGTGAATTCGGTGTTGGCCAGGCGAATTACCAGCGGGTTGATCTCGTAAAACTCGAAGTAATCGCCCGGCCGCCCATAGCTCGCCAGCGTCCCTGCGCCGAGCCCGACCACTCCGACCCGCCGCGGCCCCAGCCCCGCCTTGCCGATAGCCCTCCCCACGCCCGAGCGATAGCCGTAATACGTGGTTGGCCAGCCGCGGCGCTCGGGAGCGAGAAATTGCGTGCCGTGATTGATGGTCCCGTGCGTGAGCGTGCGCTCGGCTTGTTCGTCCAACCCGAAATCGCTCACCAGCAGCCCGCCGTAGAAGTTGCGCGCCACCACGCGCGCGTCGCTTTCGTGCTCCCGAATCTGCCAGGCGAGCGAACCTGTCAGGCCCAGCGCCAGCGCCACCAGGAGTGCCCAGCCAAGCCTGTAGCGGCCGTGATGGAACGGCGTTGTGGGATCGCGGAATAGCACGGCCATGGCCAGCACGCCGCAGCTCACCAGCGCGATGGGCAGCTCGTAGTATCCGGGGAAAAGACGGGGCGAGATCAGCCCGACGAAGACGCCGCCCAGCGCGCCTCCAAGAGCGCACATCACGTAGAAGCCGGTCAGATAGAGCGGGTGGGGCTTCAGACGCGCCAGCTCCCCGTGACATACCATGCACGCAACGAACAAGCCTCCTCCGAACAGCGGAACCAGGGCGTATACGGAGACGTTCTGATATTCTTTGTCGAGCGCGTAACACATGGTCCCCAGCGCCACGGCGAGGAGGCGCAAGAATGTCGCCCGCCGATACCAGCGGTCGCTGTCGAAACACAGGATGAAGCTGCCGAGGTAAAGGCAGAGCGGAAGCACCCAGAGAAACGGGATCGGCGCCACGTTTTGCGTGAGGTGATTGGTAATGGCCAGCAGCAGAGCCGAAGCGCACGCCGTCAAGCCCACCCACAGGGCTGCCTGGCCGAACGTGGGATAGGCCGGACGGTCTGTACCGTCAGGCCGAACTGTTTTTCCCGCCTTGAGAGTGGACAGCGCCAGTCCCCCACAGAGCAGCGCGAACAACACATACCCACTCGACCACACCGCACCCTGCAGACGGCCGGTCAGCCGAGGCTCCACGAAGCTCGGGTAGCTCAGCAGGGCGAGCATCGACCCCAAGTTGGAGAGCGCGTAGAGGCGATACGGCATGGCGCCTTCGCGGCCGCGCGCATACCATGCCTGCAGGAGCGGGCCCGTGGTGGAGAGCAGAAAGTACGGGAGACCCACACAGACCGCGAGCAGGACCAGGATTCCCAGCGTCGGGTCGTCTTCGGGAAGCGGCTTCCAGCGGCTGGCGGGCGTGATGGGCAGCGCGATAACGCTCGCCGCCAGGAGCGCGGCGTGGAGCACTCCCTGCCGCCTGGGAGTGAGGTAGCGGATCGACCACCACGAATACAGATAGCCGGCCAAAAGCAGCGACTGAAAGAACAGCAGGCAGACCGTCCACACCGCGGCCGTTCCCCCGAACCACGGGAGAATCATCCGCGCAATCATGGGCTGCACTTGAAACAACAGGAAGGCGCTTACGAAAACCGTGAGGGCGTATAAGAGTACGGGCCGCGACGTTGGTTCGCGCGCCGTCTCCAGGGCGCTATCGGTAGGCTGCAACGCCGGTCACCCGTTCGCCGATCACCAGGGCGTGTATGTGATCGGTGCCTTCGTACGTCTTCACCGTTTCCAGATTGCACATGTGGCGCATTATGGGGTACTCGTCGGTGATCCCGTTCGCGCCCAGCAAATCGCGGGACAGACGCGCGGTATCGAGAGCGATCGCAGTGTTGTTGCGCTTCAGCATGGAGACGTGCGCCGGCTCGAGCTTTCCCTTATCCTTGACACGCCCCGCATGCAGTGCCAGAAGCTGCGCCTTGGTGATCTCGGTTACCATCCAGGCCAGTTTTTCCTGCACAAGCTGGTGCGAGGCGATGGGCCGGTCGTCGAACTGCTTCCGCACAACGGAATACTGCCGCGCCGTCTCGTAGCATTCCATGGCCGCGCCCACCACGCCCCAACCGATGCCGTAGCGCGCCTGGGAGAGACAGGAGAGCGGCGCCTTCAAGCCCTTCGCGCCGGGCAGCATCGCTTCGGCGTTCACGCGGCAATCGGAAAATGACAGGCTCGAAGTGACCGAGGCGCGCATGGACCACTTCCCGTGGATCTCGGAAGTTGTAAATCCCGGCGTTCCCTTCTCCACCAGAAATCCCCGAACGCCGTCATTCGCCCGCGCCCAAACCACGGCCACGTCGGCCATCGAGCCGCTGGTAATCCATGTCTTCTCGCCGTTCAACACCCAGCAGTTGCCATCCTTGCGCGCCGTGGTGAGCATGCCCGCGGGATTGGAGCCGAAGCCCGGCTCGGTGAGACCGAAACATCCCACGGCCTCTCCCGATTGAAGCCGCGGCAGCCACTTCTCTTTCTGCCCATCCGATCCGTAGGTGTGAATCGGGTACATCACCAGTGCGCCCTGAACGGAGGCGAAGCTGCGGATGCCCGAATCGCCGCGCTCCAACTCCTGCATGATCAAGCCGTACTCCACATTGCCCATGCCGGCGCACCCGTAGCCCTCCAGATTCGCCCCGAAGAACCCGAGACGCCCCATTTCCCGGACCAGTTCGTTCGGGAAGCGCGCCTCGCGGTAGCAGTCGCGGATAACGGGCGATACCCGCTCGTCCACGAACTGCCGAGCGGTCTGGCGGACCAGCAACTCCTGTTCGTCCAGAAGCGAATCGATCAGGAAGTAATCCACCCCCCGAAATGCCTGCATTTCTCTATCTTACCGTGCGGAAATTGCGGCTCCCCGCCGATTCGCCCTGTCGGACGCCAGGGCGAAGAGAATGAGGCCGGGCAGCGGGCTTTCTTGACGAATGTTGTCAAATATGACAACATACAAGGAAGAAGAGGCAATTCACCAACTTTAGGGAATTAGCGAAAACAGGACAGGCTGCAGATGACGCGGAAACCTCGGCCCGCCTCGTGGATCAGGGCGGCGCGCTCAGGGAATTCGAGACTTTCCCGGAAGGACCGTTTGAAGCGACTGAAGGAGATGTTGCTATGAAAGGCAAAAAGCTGGAAGTAGTGCGGGGCAGCGGCAATGTGTTCCGCGACCTCGGGCATAAGAACGCGGATGCCGAGCAGTTCAAGGCAATCCTGGCCGCCGAGATCATCAAGACGCTCGACCGGGAAGACCTGAGCGTGCGCGCCGCGCATGACCGCACCGGGATTGCGGCGGCCGATTTCTCGCGCATTCGCAATGCGGACCTCGGCCGGTTCACGGTCGATCGGCTTATGTCGATTATTAACCGGCTCGGATCGCGCATAGAGGTCACCATCCGGGTGCGACGCGTCGAGGCCGCGGAGCACGTCGTCTCCGTTTGAACACAAAAACACCGTTAAGTCTGCAGGTGCGCTTCAACGAACCAGAGATCCTTGTCCGCCTGCCGGACAATCTCCGTGAACAAATCGGAAGTTGCCTGGTCGCCGGCCTTGGCCGCGGCGTCAATTCCAGCTCGCAACTTGGCAGCCAGGGCCGCAAGATTCTTCGCAAGCGCCCGGATGTGCTCATCTCCTGAGGTCGCACCGAGATCGTACTCATCAAGGCTCGAAGTCGCGGCTACCTGCCGGACGGTCCCAACAGCAAAACCGCCCAAGGCAGTGATCCTTTCGGCGATCGAATCCGAGTGTGCCTCCAAATGGGCCGCGATTTGATCGAAGAGTTCGTGAAGTTGGAAGAACTGAGTTCCTTTTACGTTCCAGTGGGCGTGTTTCGTCTGAGCCTTGAGGTCAATCGTGTCGGCCAACCGGGCATTGAGCAGCTTGGTCATCTCCGTACGCTGTTTTTCGGAAAGATCAATGCTGGTCTTGAAAAAGCGAGCTTCAGCAAGTGTTTCTGTTTTCGTCATAAGTCTCTCCTTCCAATCTGATGCTGCGATCCGCCCTTCCGGTGCTCCTGGCTATCTTAACCTGCGAAAATTCCGGCTCCCGCGCACTCTCTTACTTTAGGGTTATCCGTTCTTGCCATTTTGCTTCCTCTGGCTGGCCGCGGCCGTCGCGCTCGCTCAGGCACCGGATCCGGCATACGATCCGCTCGATAAGGCCTACCTAGCTCTAAGGCAGCGTGACTACGATACGGCCATCGGCTTTTTCCGGAAGGCCGTGGAATCGGCGCCGGACCGTGCGTCCATCCGGAAAGATCTGGCCTACGCCTACCTCAAGATCGGCGAAGATGAAAACGCGCGGCTGGAGTTCGGCGAGGCCGCGCGCCTCGACCCGGCCGATTTCCACGCCGCCCTCGAATACGCCTTCCTGAGTTACGAGTCCCGTGAAAATCCGTTTGCCCGCAAAGCTGAGGCCCGCCGCATCTTCGACCGTATTCGCAAAGACGGCGACCCATCCTCGCGAGATGCCGCCGGGCGCGCCTTCGAGAACGTCGACCGGCCGCTGCGCGAGGGCATCGCCCGCTGGATCGACGCTCTCACGCTAGCCCCTTCAAGCTTCAGCGGCCACTACGAGCTGGCTTCGCTGGCCGAGCAGCGCGACGAGCTGGCGCTCGCGGCCGAGCACTACGAGAAGGCCTGGAGGTTGCTGCCTGAGCGGCGCCGCGTGCTGGTCGACCTGGGACGCGTCCTGCTAGCTGCCGGAAAACTGGAGGAGGCGAACGCCGCACTGCTGGCGGCCTCTCGCGGCAGCGAGCCAAGAGCGGCGGAGGCAGCCCGCGAGCTACTTCCCGAGCGCTATCCGTTCCTCTATGAGTTCGAGCGCGCGCTGGAGCTCGAACCCGGAAACGTCGAACTGCGGCGCGAGCTGGCCTACCTCCTGCTTGGAATGAACCGGGCACAGGAGGCCGAGCGCGAGTTCCTCAAGCTCGCGAGCGAATCGAACGACCTTCTCTCAGCCGCGCAACTTGGCTTTCTGTACCTCGACCGGAATGAACGCGATCGCGCCCTGCCCCTGCTGGAGAAAGTCATGCAAGGCAGCGACGCCCAACTTGCGGCGCGCGTCAAGCAGGCGCTGGAGTCTTCACAGACGCTGCGCCGCAGGGAGGATCTGCCGCCCAGTCCCGCCCAGCTCGGTCCCAAAGTCATGGCCGAGAAGAGTCTGAAGGCCGGTTACCTGCCGGACGCCCTGCGCTACCTCAAGATGGCGCACGAGAACGATCCCAACGACGAATCCGTGATGCTCAAGCTGGGGTGGGCATACAACGGCCTGCGGGACGACGCTCAGGCCATCGCCTGGTTCAAGCAGGCGCGCAACAGCACCGATACGGCCATTGCCGCCGAGGCCACTCAGGCGTATCGAAACCTTCGACCGTCCCTCGCCCGCGTCCGCTTCACGGCCTGGATGTTTCCCCTATACTCTTCGCGCTGGAAAGACCTGTTCTCATTCGCCCAGATCAAATCGGAATTTAAGGCGGGCTCTCTGCCGTTCCGGCCGTATCTCTCGGCGCGGTTCATCGGCGATGTGCGCCGCACCTCAAGCGACGCCTTCCGCCAGTACCTTTCGGAAAACTCGGTCATTCTAGCAGCGGGCGTGGCTACACGCCAGTGGCGCGGCGCAATGCTGTGGGGCGAGGCCGGCTGGGCCGTGAATTACCTGGCGAGGCGTTTGGGCGCGGCGCGCATGGTCCCCGACTACCGTGGCGGGGTCTCTTTCGCGCGCGGCTTCAACCTGGGGGAATCGCGCGCCTTTTATGAAACCAACGCGGACGGCGTGTTCGTGAGCCGCTTCGGCGACGACGTGCTGCTGATCTTCCAGAACCGGATTGGCTATACGGCGCGAACAGGCGGTTTGGAGACGCGTTTCTACTGGAACGGCAATCTCACCGCGGACGTTCGCCGTCAGTATTGGGCCAACTTCGTCGAGACCGGCCCCGGCATCCGCTTCCGCTGGTCCGGAATGCCGCGCGGTTTCTACGTCTCCGCCGACTTTCTGCGCGGCGTTCACACCATCAACCGCGGCAACCCGCGCCGGCCGAACTTCTTCGATTCCCGCATCGGACTCTGGTATGCCTTCACTTATTAGTCTCGGTCTCCTGCTGCTCGCCCAAACAGCCGACCCCTGGCCGCGCGTACTGTCTTCCGTGGGAGTGGAGCACGCGGTAACCGTGCTGCGGCCCGGCGCGGAGCTGCCGCCCGGCCTCATGGACCGCGTGGAGGCCGGGGCGTTCGTGATCGTGGAAGGCAGCTCGCCGGCTGCCGCGGCGCTGGGCTTTCGCGAGCGCGAGGAGCGCGTGCGCGTTGCGAGCGTCGAAGACCTTCGCCGGCCCAAGCTCCGGATCGTCTGGGAGCGGACTCTCGATCTGCCGCGGTTCGACGTCCCGGCCGATGCGCAAATCTTCGCCCGTGAGCGCTGGAGCAAAGCGCCGCTCATGGCAGGTTTCCGAAAAGGCGCGGGCGCCATACTCTGGGTAGCCGCCTCACCCGGCGGCCGGGGTTACGAGCGCTTCCCCTACATCCTGCATGCGCTCTCCGACCTCGGACTCGAAGCTCCTTTCCGCTCCGCGCGTCTCTGGGCCTTTTTCGATTACTCCTACCGCCCGCGCGTCGATCTCGAATATTTTGCGAAGCGCTGGCGGGAGGCCGGCATCGGCGCGCTGCATGTCGCAGCCTGGCACTTCCACGAATCCGATCCCGAGCGCGATGCCTACCTGCGCCGGCTCATCGAGGCCGCGCACAACCATGGAATTTTGGTCTACGCCTGGCTCGAGCTGCCGCACGTCAGCGAGGCCTTCTGGAACGCACATCCCGAGTGGCGCGAGAAGACCGCTGTTCTTCAGGACGCTCATCTCGACTGGCGCAAGCTCATGAATCTCACCAACCGGGACTGCTTCCGCGTGGCCTCGGCCGGAGTTTCCAATCTGCTGCTGCGCTTCGACTGGGACGGCGTGAACCTCGCCGAACTCTATTTCGAATCGCTCGAAGGCGCGGACAATCCAGCCCGCTTCACGCCCATGAACAACGACGTCCGCGCGCTCTTCCGCGAGCAGGCCGGCTTCGACCCCATCGAGCTGTTCGGCAATCGCCGCGATCCGGCGGCCCTTCGCCAGTTTCTCGACTTCCGTGCCGGACTCGCGCGCCGCATGCAGGAGGAGTGGATGGACGAGATCGCGCGCATCCGCAAGCAGCGGCCAAACTTCGATCTGGCGCTGACTCATGTGGACGACCGGCTGGACACGGACATGCGGGACGCGATCGGCGCGGATGCGGCCCGCGTGCTTCCGCTGCTCGATCGCGAGGACTTCACCTTCATGATTGAGGACCCGGCCACGGTCTGGCATTTGGGACCCGAGCGCTACTCCGAGATCGCGCGCCGCTACCAGCCGCTTACGCCGCACACGGACAAGCTCGCTATCGACATCAACATCGTCGAGCGCTATCAGGATGTCTACCCCACCAAACAACAAACCGGCTCGGAACTCCTTCAGCTCGTCCACATGGCGGCGCGGGCCTTCCACCGCGTCGCGCTCTACTTCGAGAATTCGATTCTGCCGCCCGATTGGAAGCTGCTGCCCGCGTCGGCGGCGGTTTTGGACCGCGTTGAACGGCAGGGCGCCGAGCTGCTGATCTCCTCCCCGCGCGGCATCGGAGTGCAGTGGAGGGGAGGAGTCCTGGTGAACGGCAAGCCTTGGCCGGTACGCAACGATACAACGGTCTGGCTCCCGGCCGGCGAGTTCCGCCTCACTCCGGCCCCGGAGTCGAAGTTGCCGCGCGTCCTCGACTTCAACGGAGACTTGATCGCGGCCGCTTATACGGAGAACGGTATCGAACTCGAGTATTCGAGCAGCTCGCGCGCGTTGGCCGTTCTCGAAGGTCGTGTCCTTTTGCTGCCTCGCGGCCAACATCGGACCAAAATCCCCTTCTGACCGCGGCGCCGGCCGTCTCTACCCGTACATATCAAAGGCCAGCGTGTAAAATGAAAGGAATTGTGTTCTTCTTTCGCGTCGCTGATCACAGAATCTCGCGGGCCAGGTTAGGGCTTGCGCTCGATTAAGGGGGAACAGCATTGAAGGATGTGCAGAATGGTTCAGGGCGAAGTGCGATCCGCGGTGAATCTGAAGGCGGATACTGTCACTGGGAAGTTTCAGACGGCGGAACTTCCGTCGCCATGGGCAGCAGCGTCGTCCAGGGTCTCAAACAGCAGGTTTTCCAAGGATTTCACGCGCTGCCGAAAAGAGGCGCGGAGGTAGGCGGAGTCCTGCTGGGCCGCATCGTTCCCGAGGAACCGCTTGCGGTTTGGATTGACGACTTCGAGCCCGTGCCCTGCGAGTACCGGTTTGGCCCATCGTTTACCCTCTCCACTCGGGATCGTGCCAGGCTGGAAGAGATTCTCGCCCGGCGGCGGTCGGACCCGGAATTAACCGTCGTCGGCTATTACCGGAGTTGTACCGGCCGCGAGCTCGCACTCGATACCGCGGACGAAGAACTAATCCGAGCGTACTTCCCCGATCCACAGCACGTCTTTCTATCCGTCAAGCCTCTCTCTTCGCTGGAATGCCTTGCTTATTTCTTTTTCTGGCGGGACGGCGAGCTTCCCACCAAGCCGGCTCAGGCTCCTTTTCCATTTGACGCTACGGAGCGGAGGGCCAAAGTATCGGCGGCGGTCCCGGAACTGGCAGGGCGCCGCACCGCGGCTGCGCCAGAGCCGCCAGAAGCCGCTCCTGCTCAAAATCGGCCTGATGCCGCTCCTCCACCGGCCCCGCACCAGGACGAAGCGCAAATCCTGGAACCTGTTGAGCCGCCGGCATTCAGGCAGGCGATGCGGGAGCGAAGGCTTCGCCGGGATGAGGTCGAAACGGCGCGAGAGCAGCGCCTGTGGCCGTCGATGGCCCTGCTGCTCACCGTGGCGATCGGATGCGCATTCGTGTACCAGTGGTGGGAATCTGGCCGCCAGGCGCACTTGTCGCGGTTGGACGTCGTAGCTGGGCCGCCGCCGACCCAACCTGCTTCGGTCCCACCCGAACAGGCTGCCCCGGAGAAGCCGCCCGAAGCAGCGGAACCTGCGCCGACCCAGCCTGCTCCGGTCCCACTCGAACAGGCTGCCTCAGCGAATCCGCCTGAAGCGGCGGGACCTCCGCCAACCCAACCTGTTCCAGCCCCGCCCGAACAGCTCGCCCCAGAGAAGCCGCCCGAAGCAGTGGAACCTGCGCCCCAGGTGTTGGCGGAGACCCCTGAAGAGCCGCCGCCTCCCCGGAACGATACAGTTCGCCCTGCCATTCCAGCGGTAATCATCCATAAAGTGCAGCCAGGCATACCGGAGGGAATCCAAGCCCGCATACGGAGCCCGATCGTGGTGGCTGTAGAGGTGCGGATCAGCGCCTCCGGCAAAGTCACCGGCGCCGTTGCGGAGGGGCAAGGGAACGGCCTGTACACCTACCTCGCCGGCCGTGCGGCCATTGCAGCGCGATGGTGGGAATTCCAGCCGGCCAAATCCAAACAGGGAAAGCCTGTTGCCAGCACGAAGATCGTCTATTTCGTCTTCAAATAGCTAGGTGGGGAAGTCGCTTTTGCCGCACCCCAGACCCCACATGCTACAATCGAATCTTCATGCGGGAGTAACTCAGCTGGTAGAGTGCGACCTTGCCAAGGTCGATGTCGCGGGTTCGAATCCCGTCTCCCGCTCCAAGTTTCCCCGGCTCATCTCTGGCTAACCGCCGGAACGTCCTGGAGTGGCGAACGGATGTAATGAAACCAGGACGTTTCTGACGTGCCGTCTCAATCTTCTCCCGTAAAATCTGGAATCTGGGCATCCATCCGCGAAGCCCTTGCCGGCTCCCAGCAGGACTTTACCGAAGGCAGCCTGGGACGCGGCATCACTCTGCTCGCGATTCCCATGGTGCTTGAAATGGCCATGGAATCGCTCTTTGCCGTGGTCGATGTCTTCTTCGTCGCGCGGCTCGGCGCGGACGCGGTCGTCGCGGTCGGCCTAACCGAGACCATGCTGACGCTGGTCTTCGCCATTGCCCTGGGAGTCGGCATGGCGACTACGGCCATGGTGGCCCGTCGAATTGGCGAGCACGATCCCGAGGGCGCTGCTGTGGCCGCCGTTCAGTCCATCGTGCTCGGCATCCTCGTCTCCGTCGTCACCGGCGCCATCGCCATCCTCTACGGGCCGCAGCTCCTCGTCCTGATGGGCGCCTCCCCCTCGGTGGTGAGGAACGGATCGGGCTATACCCGCGTTCTGCTGGGCGCGAACGCCACAGTCATCCTCATTTTCCTGATCAACGCCATCTTTCGCGGCGCGGGCGATGCGGCTATCGCCATGCGGGTGCTCTGGCTGGCGAATATTATCAACATCGTTCTCGATCCATGCCTGATCTTTGGCCTCGGACCGTTTCCCGAGATGGGCGTCACCGGCGCGGCAGTTGCCACCACGATCGGAAGAGGCGCGGGCGTCATCTATCAGATCTGGATGCTCTCCCGCAGCGACGGCCGCGTGATCATCCGCCGTTCGCAGATCCGGCTCGATCTGCCTGTCATGTTGCGCCTGCTGCGCGTCTCCCTTACCGGAGTCCTTCAGTTTCTGATCGCCCATGCAAGCTGGATCGCGATGGTGCGAATCGTAGCCATCTTCGGCAGCGCGGGCGTGGCAGGTTATACGATAGCGATTCGCATCATCATCTTCGGCATCCTGCCCTCCTGGGGTTTGAGCAACGCGGCGGCGACGCTGGTGGGCCAGAATCTGGGCGCCGGCAAGCCCGAGCGGGCCGAGCGGGCGGTGTGGCTGACCGGCCTCTACAACGTGATCTTCCTGGGTTCGATGGGATTGGTCTTCATCGTCTTCGCCGAGCCGATTGTCCGCATTTTCACGCAGGACCCGGAACTGGTCCCGTCGGCAGTGAACTGCCTGCGCGTTGTCAGCTATGGCAACCTCTTCTATGCCTACGGAATGGTGATGGTGCAGGCCTTCAACGGGGCGGGCGATACGGTGACTCCAAGCATCGTGAACTTTTTCTGTTACTGGCTCTTCCAGATTCCGGTGGCTTACTTCCTCGGCGTAACGCTGAACCTGGGGCCTGAAGGAGTGTTCTGGGCCATTCCGACCGCTGAGTTCGCCATCGCGCTAGTAGGCGTCCTGATCTTCCGGCGAGGAGCATGGAAGAAGCAGAAGATTTGAAGCCGGCCATGCGTTGGCTATAAGGACTCTGCTGGAGGTCCCTATTCGATTTCCGCTGGCACGTTTCCGTACTGCCACGGCGATCCCGGCTTGGCGGCCGGAGGCTCCGGCTCGGACCCCGGTGTAAGGCCGTTCGCCAATTCAATACCTGCCAACGCCATCTGCCGGCCTGCCGTCGGCTCCAGGTTCGAATAGAAGGTTAACCGCGTTTCATAGCCACCGCCCGACGGGCTCAACGCTTCCTCCGTGGGTACGTAGCCCACGCATCCGTTCGAGAGTTCGGCTGGGAACGTGTACCTGAATCTGCTCTTGGCCTTGATTTCCAAGCCGAACTCGACGAAATACTCCGCCGGGTCCGACACGAATACCGCCGGGCCTACCTGGATCGCCTGCACTTCGACATCGGCGACCGGCTCGCGCTTGATCAGATGGTCGAGCATCACGGTTTCCTTGGCGAAGGTCCATTCTGTAATGCCGACATCTCTCGGCTCCCTGGCTACCATTGCATATGCTTCCTTGACGCGACCGGGAGCCGGCTTGCGCCGCGCGATCTTCAGCATCTTCACGGCGTAGTCGACCGGGGCCAGCCGGCCTCTCGGCATCGACAGCAGCACCCGCAGCGACTCGGCGCCTACACGGCCGCCGACTATCTGCGACCATTCTTCGCCCGCCGGACGCTGGTATGGATCGAGGTTATCCACCTGCGTGATGTCGCCGCTGGCGCCCTGGATGAAAACTACAGCTACCTTCGAGCCATAGAATCCGCGAATGGTTTTCTCAAGGTACTGAATCCAGTTCGCCGAAATTCCACCTGGAGATGTTGTCGCATGGCACGCAAAGTTCACAATGCAGCCCACCAGGTGCCCGTTCTTGTCCCACGCGCCGATCACGCCCACGTCCGGATCGATGGGGCCCGCGGGCTTGATCACGTCCGGATTGTGCTGGCCGGGATGGGTGAACGATCGACCGTTCTTCATCCGGAATCGCCGGTTGTATGCCGCCTTGTCTTCCTTACCGAGCCCCACACCGCACAACAGGTCCGCGCGCGAGGTGTCGGCTTGCCACACGGCCTCGACGATCCGTTGTTGCACCAGGCTCAGGTATTTCGGATCGGCGCACGACGATTTTTGATAGGCGAGTTCTCTGACGAGTTCTGGCGCGTCGTCGAACTCGCCCGGCTGCACCATGCCCGTGGGCCCGGAAGAGTGCGAATGCGATGCGTTAATGAGAACGGCTTCGCCGGGGATGCCGCAGCGTGCGGCGATGTCCTCGCGGGCGGCGAGCACCAGGCGGCGAGGGACGATGAGCGCGTCGAGGCCCACAATGGCGCACTTCTTCATGCCGTCATCAAAGACCGCGACGCGTACCTTGCAGGGGTCGTGGAAGCTCTTGTGGAAGGCCTTGCCGTAGCCACCCGGCTGCTCCATTCCTATTTCCGGACTAATATCGCCTTCGGCGAAGCCCGCCTTTAAGGTCGGGTTTCCGGCCCACCGGGCTTGCGCGAATGCAGAGGCGGGCAGAAGGCTGAGGCAAGTCTGAAAAAAGCCGCGGCGGTTCATTTTGAAAAGACGATGCGACTTGGTTAGAACTCGATGCGGATCCGGAACGTGATTTCGCGGAAAGCGCTTTTCTCACGTCCCTGACCGTTGCCTTCCCACGTCTGGAATAAGCGCCCGACCTGCCCGGGGATGGAGATGTTGGCGTTCGGGAAATTGTAGTGGGGCCGGTTGGCGATGTTGTTGATATTCGTCTGGAAGAGGACACGCCACTTCTCGGTTACCTTGAACTGCTTCACGACCGAGAGGTGGTGCAAATTCAAACCTGGTCCTTCGAGAATATTCACGCCGGAGTTACCGAATCGGCCCGGCGGCGGAACAGCGAAGGCGGCGGGGTCAAACCAGCGCTCTGTGGTGCGCTGGCCCGGCGGCAGATTTCCATCCGCAATCCGGTCGGGAGACCCGCCGACCGTTTGCGTGTTGGACGGGTCGGAACCGGCAAAGCTGGGCGAAAAGAACTGGCCCGACTGGAAGTAGTGAATGGTTTGCGTCTGCCAGCCGCCCAATACGAATTCAGCGGCCCGGGGCGCATTCTTCATCCAACGCCGGCCTTTGCCGAAGGGCAGATCGTAAGTAGTGTTGATCACTCCGCGGTGGCGGGAGTTGTACTGGTCCCGGTTCCAGAAGTAGTGGTCATAGGGATCCTGAAGGTTCAGAAAATCGGAAACCTGATTCGACAGAGTGTAATGGGCGAGGAAAGTGAAACCGCCCCACTTTTTGTTGCCCTCGAACTGGACGGAATCGTAGTTGGAACGTCCGTCCGCGAGCGAATATGTGGTTCCGATGAACTGCGGGAAGGGCCGGCGGTTCTGATTGAATGGCGTCAAGCTCGGCTGAGGCTTGTTGAGGCCGAGGGAGTAGTTGAGGCCGCGGCTGCGCGAACCGATATAGGAGGCGCGCAAGCCGACGCGATGCACGTCCTTCTCGATGCTGAGGTTGAACTGGTGAATGACGCCGTTGTCGGTCTTCGTCGGAAATCCATCGATGCTCTGTGAGCTGGCCACCTGTCCAGTTCTGGCCGGGAAAGGATTCGGGAAGGTGAAGGGCGCCGCGCCCGCGCGGAACTGGTCGAGGTTGATATACGTGTCCGCGATGAGGTAGGGGCCGGTACTTTCGTTGACCCGGGCGAAGGCTCCGAGCGACTCCGTGTATTGGCCATAGCCGCCGCGGACAACGAAGGTGTCCTGGATGCGATAAGCCGCGCCGATGCGCGGGCGGAAATTATCCTTGGCAGGTGAAGGTACGACGTCGCCTTCCCGGACCCTTATAGTGCTGGGATACAGGGGACTGATCTGACTCAGCATTCCCTGAGGCACGATCACGTCGCCAGTTTCGCGATCCCAGTTGAACATGAAGTTGTCCTTATAGTACGGCGAGCGGAAGTAATCCCAGCGGAAGCCGTAATCTAGCGTGAGGCGGCGATTCACCTTCCACGTGTCCGTAATGTAGAAGCCGAGTTCGTACGTGCGGCGGAGGCGCTCGCGGATGGGGTCGATGCGTTGTGACGTCGTTGGCAGACCGAGCAGGAACTCGGCGTAGCCCTCGCCGGCGAGCTGACCGTTGAAGGCGAAGTTGCCGTATGTGTTGGTGGCGATGGTATCTCTGAAATCGCGCCAGATGCGGATTTCGCCTCCGAATTTGAAGACGTGGCTGCGCGTTGACCAGGAGCTGGTGTTCCCGAAGGAATGGATATTGGTATCCAGGTTAACGCCTCCGGGATTGACGCTGAGCTGCTGGATGCCGGTCACGTTGATCACCGGGAAACCCATCGCGCTGTGACCCTGCGGGTTTACGCCCTGAAGGCCGATGGCTTTGACGACTTCGTCGCCCCTGATAGGCGTAAAGCCATCGACTGTGTTGCCGTCGAAGAAATAGTCTTTGATCCAGCCCCAGCGAAACGTGTTGACCAAGGTGGGCGAGAAGACGTGAGTATCGGAGACGACGATGGAATGATGATCGCGTTCTCGGGTCCACGTGCCTACCTGCGGGAACGAACCCGCCAGCACGTACGGAGTGAGCCGGTTGATGAAGCGGCCAAAGAGGGTGTTCTTCTCGCTGAAATGATGGTCGATACGGGCGGTAACCGAGTCCCACTTGAAGAGATCGGCAGCCCATGGATGAAGGAATCCAAAGTTGTTCGTGCGATCATTGGGACCGCCCTGGTTAGGCGTGGGAATATATTGGTCCTGGATGAGCCTCGAAGCGGGGTTGATGCGATCCGCGGGGATCCGGTTGCCGGGGAACGGCACACCTGTAGCGGGATTGCCGTTCTGCATCGTGAGCGGATCGCGAACGACCGCGCTCAAGGCCGAGAAATCGCCGCTGCGCATGGCGTTGGTCGGCACGTTCCGGTTGAAGAACGTGCTGGACGGAATTCTCACCAGGCTGTATGAACCGTAAAAGAAGGTCTTGTTGCGGATGATAGGTCCGTTGACGGCCGCCGCGCCGCGGTGTTCTTTATAGGGGACCTTGTAGGCTACGAACGTGTTCCGGGCGTTCAGCGCGGAGTTGGTGACGTCGTAATAGATGCGGCCATGGAACTGGTTCGTCCCACCGCGCCCGGTGAGGGTGAAATTAGCGACCCGGCTGAACTCGGCGGAGTTGTTGACGGCGACAACTTGCAGTTCCTCGAAGTCGAACATGTTCTGCACGAGGTTAACGGCTCCGTCGCTGATGATGCCGTCCATCGACTCGGCGATCTGGTTGCCGCCCTGGCCGGCGAACCTCAGGGCCCAGCCGCCCATGTTGGTCTGGATGTTGGGCAGCGTCGTCATGTAGGCCTGGGGAAAAAAGCTCTGGCTCAAAGGGGAGTCCACGAACTTGGTCTTATTGAAACCGCTGGTGACCTGCGCGCCCTCGGTGGCGATGACCGCGGCGTCGGCGGTGACGCTGACCGACGTGCCGACCTGCCCAAGCTCCATCGGGACGTCAATGCGCCGTGTTTCGCGGCTGGTGAGCCGAATCTGATCCGCGATGAACTCCTTGAAGCCGGCGGCGGTCGCCGTCAGTTTGTATAGCCCCGGGACCAGGAATGGAATTTCGTACGTGCCGTCATTCGCGGTAACGGTGGTGCGCGTCGTGTTCCGCTCGATGTCGAGCAGCGTAACACCGCTTGCGGGCACTACGGCGCCCGTCTGATCGGTGGCTACACCACGGATCGTGGACAAATCGCTTTGCGCCAGAATCGCGGGCACAGAAAGCAACACCAACGCGGCCGCGGAAACAAGCCGCCGTCTATTCCGCCCCCAAATCATAGGTCGCCTCCAGATCCAGCAATTGCTGAGGTCGAACCGGTCCCTCAGGTTGTAAAGAGAGTGTCACAAGTTCGGTTATCTCGTCAACTACCGTTCCACGCCCG
>JBBDWK010000049.1:0-28889 GCA_040902885.1 Bryobacteraceae bacterium
TTTAGCCTTGTTGTTCAAGCCCTCCACGACCCCACTGGAGATCAGCTTTTGAGCCCGGAAGTAGTTAAGAATCAGCTCCGGATGCTGGCGCAGCGAGCGGACGGGAGTGGCGGCGAAACCTCTACGATAAACCGGCCCTAAGCCCGTCTCGACAAGCCCCGGCCCTTATTCGGGGACCCGATCGAGCGTGTCGGATTTGGGACGGAACAGGCTCGCAAGATCCCCCAAACAGGTCGGGGCTAACACGCAAAAAGCCGTCGCTCACCTCATCGCGAGGACGACGCAGCGTGCCCGGCGAGAACTCGGAGCTTGAGTCCCTGAATCGTGGATGTCGTCTTGATCCTGAGCGTCGTCGAGAAGCTGGCGCCGGGAAGCAGCCACAACGGAGCGCCGGTCGCCCTCACTACCGGACTTCCCGCAGGTTCCGCACAGGATGTCGCACCTGTCTGGTTGGTCAGCGTAACGCCCGGCGTCAAGTTGTCCACGGCAATCTCGAATGGCCCGCCGATCGCGTGGGTCGAAGTGTTCCTGACAGTGATCGGCTGAACGTAAGTCTCATTCTCGCCTACGCTTCGCCTTCCGGTTTGCACTTGTACCAGCGGCGACACGTCCTTGCTGCAAAGGAGCCCGTAAACAACCACCGCCTTCGACTGCGTCGGCACGTATACTTTTCCATTGGCTACCACCGGTGGTGCAAACTTCGTGAAATCGCCGAGCGCGTCTCGCGCGGCGTTTATGTCGCTGTTGTAAAGTTCTTGGCCAATGTTCGACGCAAGAAAGGCCCGGAGCGTCCCGGGAGCAACCCCGCCGCTTTTCCTCGATAGCGTAGTCCCAGCCCAAACGATTCCAGACTCGGCGTCGGAGCCATTGGCCGACACCGTCGGCCCGCCGTTCATTCCCGGTTTCTCCTTGCCGACGGCCGATGGCGTTGTAACGAACCGCTCGTTCACGAAATCGTAGGCGTTCAGAACGTCATTGCGATCCCACACGTACAGGACGCCATCATTTTTGCGCGCCCAGAACGCCGTTCCGAGGGTCTGCGCACAATCCTTTTGCCCGCAACCGTTCGTGGCCTTGAACCGCTGTAGCGGTCCGGCACTTTCATCTTCCAGTTTGCCCATCGTCTCGCGATTGAGCAGGAAGATCACACCCTCTTTGCCGCCCGCAAACATGAGCTGCGAGTTCGGAATCAGCGTGACACCGCCCGCGCTGAGGTCGATGTTTTGAAGGAACAAAAACTCGTGGTCCTTTGGTGTGAACCAGTCGATAAGCTTGAGGGAGCGCGGTGCGAATTTCAAGACGCTGCTCCCGAAGTTTGTTATGCCGTCATATCGGCCGCCCGCCGTGGCGATATATATGTTGCCGGCGCGGTCGCTGGCAATGCCCCGCCCAGCCTGCCAAATCCCGCCCTTACGTCCGGTGGGCGTACTTTGAAACACCGCCAGACGCTGGCTGAGATCGCGTGCATGGAAACTCTGAACGAACCCTTCCTGCGACCAGTGCTGATCCTTCGGATCGGGCACGATGTTGGCGAACGCAATGTACAATACCTCATCCCTCATCAACAGCCCGACTCGCTGGAGGGCGCCTTTGACGTTTGTGAGCGTCTCCGCCCCAGCGAATGGAAAGGACAGGAGCTGTGGCGAGTTGTACTTTGGCCTGCCGTCGTGTATGTCCAGCGCATGCACAAACAGGTTGGACTCTCCATCCTTACGTACCATCGTGACCGTGTAGAGTGTACCCGTGGGCACATCAATAAAAGGAGTCGACAGGATGCCGTGGTAAACCGGGCCGATCCAACTGTCGCCCGGAGCGGGAGTTCCCAGATTCTTTGACCAGTACGGCTCCACTCGCGCAGGATCATCCGCGTCAAATGCGTAAACGGTGTTTCCCATCGTGGCTACGAAAAGCACATTCCGGCGTTCTCCCGCGATATTTACGTTCGGAACTATCAGCGGAAGAGCATAGACACTCGCATCCACGCTTCTCGAGAACAGCTTGCCGAAACTTGCGGAATTCACGTTCGACGGATGCAGGATCCACTCCTGAAGATTGGCCCCTGTGCGCTCATAGTTGTACTGGGACATCTCCACCGTCACTTGCGCGCCCAACTGTGCCAGGAGAACGAAAAACATTCCACACCTGCCGAGCCGGGCTGGCACCCACAAGCCTCCGCAGCCTGTGGCATGGTGAATGCCACGGTGTCTCTTTGTGAAAATGTCGCAACAGCTGGCCATACGAGACGCCCTTTCGAACCTTCGGCACGAGAAAATGCGTGCCCCTGCGACCGCATAGTATAGCGTAGCTATATCAACGCGTTCCGGTAGATCAACGGCACGCTGACTCTATCTGGAGTGACCCGGCGCTCAAAATTCCGCCGCTCCCGAGCAGTGCTGCGCCGGGTCACTCCAGATAGAGTCATAGCGTATCGGTGACCCACAGATTTCTCCGACGAGGCAAACTTTTGATCGGAGACGGTCACGCGCCCGCCTGGTCCTTTTGTGTTCGAGGGGTGAAGCCGTATTCCCTCAGGACATCGTGGATGAAGCCCTTCAACTCCTGCTTGCTGGTTTCATCCAGCGCCAACTCCTTGCCCGCGCCGGCGATATCGAAGCTCGTGCGCGGGAATGGGATTTCTATATCGAGTTCCTTGTATCTCCTGTGAATCCTCCGGTTCATCTCCCGGCCGACGTTCCACTGTTGAATGGGCAGAGTCTTGATGCGGGCTTTGAGAATTACGGCCGACTCTCCCAGACTATCCACTCCCAAAATCTCGAGCGGCGACAGGATCATATTGCGGTAGGGCTCTTCCCGCATCATTTCGTCCGCGATCTGCTTGACCACCTCCGCAATCTGATCCGTATCCCCCCCGTAGGCTACCCGGATATCGAAGACGTAGTACGAGAACTCCCGCGTCATGTTGGACAGGGTGGTGACGCTTCCGTTCGGGAAGATATGCACCACTCCATCCAGACCGCGAAGAACCGTTGTCCGGAGATTGATCTCCTCCACCAGGCCGCCGGTGCCGTTGATAATCGCCACGTCGTTCACGCGAATCTGGTTCTCAACCAACAGAAACATGCCGCTGATGACGTCGCGGACCAGGTTTTGCGCGCCAAATCCGACTGCGAGGCCGACCACGCCCGCGCCGGCCAGAATGGGAGCCACATCGAAGCCGACCTCGCGGAGAGCGATCATGAGGGCGACAGCCCAGATCAGCATCGTACCCGCTTTGCTGGCAATGCCCGCCAGGGTAGTGGCCCGCTTCTCCATTTCGAAGTTGCTGCCGGCGGCCTTCTGAAGCATCATCCTCACCGTGTAGGTCTTAAGCCGGGGTATCAGACGGCGGAGAACGCGAATGCCGATATAAGCGGCTCCAACAATGAAAAGAACGCGAATGAATTGAACCAGCCAGGGAAAGAAAGCAGAAATCTCGGGCATCCTTCCATCGTACGGCACTCCATCCGGATGAGATATTCTGGCCTTAGATGACAGAGGAACAACTTCGAGCGCTGTTCGAAGAGGTGCGGACGGGCGCCACCGACGTGGAAGCGGCGCTCGTCCGCCTGCGCCACATGCCCTTCGAGGATCTGGGCTTCGCCAAGATCGACCACCATAGAACGCTGCGCCAGGGAATGCCGGAAGTGATTTTCGGCAAGGGCAAGACTCCTCAGCAGGTGTTGGCAATCGCCCAGCGCCTGCTCGAGAACGTAAAGAACATTCTGATCACGCGGGCCGACGAGGCGACCGCCGCCCTGGTTTGCGAGACGATAGGCAACGCCGAGTATTTCCCGCTCTCCGGCGCCATTCGCGTATGGTGCGACCGGACCATGCGAGGCAAGGGAAAGATCGCCGTGGTTTGTGCCGGGACGAGCGACATCCCGGTGGCCGAAGAGGCGCAGGTGACCGCCGAGGTGATGGGGAACGAGGTGGAGACCATTCACGATATCGGCGTCGCCGGAATCCACAGGCTCATGAGCAATCGGGCCCGGCTGACGGAGGCGCGCGCGATCGTCGTCTGCGCGGGTATGGAAGGAGCGCTGCCGAGCGTGGTGGGCGGCCTGGTTTCCTGCCCGGTGATTGCGGTGCCCACCAGCGTAGGTTATGGCGCGAGCTTTCACGGCCTGGCCGCGCTGCTCGGCATGTTGAACAGTTGCGCGAGCAATGTCACGGTAGTCAATATCGATAACGGATTCGGCGGCGGTTATGTCGCCAGCCTGATCAATCGCGTTTAGCCATGTCCACAGCCAGAGCCGCGGTGCTTGCCGCATTCGAGCAGCCTCTTGAGATTCGCGAATATCCGATTGCCGGGAGCTTGAGTCCGGGTGAGTGCCTGGTGGCCGTGGAGATGGCGGGCATCTGCGGAACCGACATCCATCTCTGGCGCGGCGAGCTGAAGATTCCGCTTCCGGTGATCCTGGGCCATGAGACGGCCGGCCGCATCGTGGCCATGGGGTCCGGGCTCGAGAAGGACTGGCGCGGCGTACCGCTTGCGCCTGGCGACCGCGTGACCTGGGCCAGTTCGATTGTGTGCGGCGAGTGCTATTACTGCCGCTTCAAACGGCAGCCGACGCGCTGCGTTTCGCGCAAGGCTTACGGCATCTCCTATTGCGCCGACGACGCGCCCCACCTGCGCGGCGGATACTCCGAGCGGATCCTTCTTCGAGCGGGCACGGCGATCTTCCGCATTCCCGAGAGTCTGAAGACCGAGTCCGTAGTCGGCGCCGGGTGCGCGCTGGTGACCGCGATCCACGGCCTGGAACGCGGGCCGGTGGACTGGGGCGACACGGTGGTGATCCAGGGCTCGGGTCCGGTGGGTCTGGCGGCGCTGGCGGTTGCCCGGCAGGCCGGCGCGGGCCGGACGATCGTGATCGGCGGCCCGGAGCACAGGCTGGCGCTTGCGCGGGACTTCGGCGCCGACGCGACCATCGACATCGCGGCAGTGCCCGACGTGGAGGAGCGCCGCCGCGCGGTGCTGGCCGAGACCGGACCGTTTGGCGCGGACGTGGTGATCGAGTGCGTGGGCATTCCGGCGGCCGTGAACGAGGGCATCGAGCTGTGCCGCGACGGCGGGCGGTACGTGGTGCTGGGCCAATATGCCGATGCGGGGAACATTTCGTTCAATCCGCACACCATCACTCGAAAGCAACTGCAGCTTGTGGGTTCGTGGGGCTTCGAGCCGCGCCACGTGGACCGCGCGCTCTCCTTGCTCGATAGGACGGAGTTGAAGGACCTGTTCGCCGCGGAAGTGACGCACCGTTACCCGCTGGCCGAAGTCAACACGGCGTTCGCGACGGTGCGCCAATGGCAGGCGGGCAAAGCGGTGGTCATTCCCTGACCGGCTCGATCTTTCGGACCAGTAAAAACAGCGCCGACAAACCGAGCGCGGGCATCAGTCCCGCGGCCATGAACACCGGCAGATAGCTGAAGCGATCCACCACGATTCCGGTCGCCAGCATCAGAGCCATGTTGACGCAGCCCTCGCACATGCCCGTGAGACCGGTAACGCGAGCCAGCATTTTCTGAGGGAAGAGATCCGTGAGCAGTCCGATGTGAGTCGCGACGTAGATGCTGAGTCCGAACGTGGCCACGCAGATGAGGGCCACGGGCGCCGCTTCCCCGGGGGTGAGGGGAACCAGCACGCTGGTGAAGCACAGCGCGCCCGCGATGAGGAAAGCAAGCTTGCGCGCACGGTCCGTGCTGAATCCTTTGTGTATCAGCCAGCCGGAAAACCAGCCGCCCAGCACGTTGCCCAGGCCGGCAAACAGAAACGGAATTCCGGCCAGAAGGCCGATTGCCTCCATGCTGAAGTTGCGCTCCCGCTTGAGATACTCGGGCAGCCAATACCAATAGAAGTGCACCACCGGCCCGCCGAGAGCGCGCATCAGCATTGCGGCCCACACTTCGCGGCGGGCGAGCAACGGCAGCAGCGGAACGCTGGCCCCCGCTTTTGCGCGTGGCGCGCGGTCGCGGTAAAAAAGCAGCCAGGGAACGATCCACAACAGACCCAACACACTGGGCAGAATGAAAGCCATGCGCCATCCGTAGCGCATGGCAATGGCGACGATGAGCGGCGGCGCCAGAAACGAGCCGATCACCGTGCCGCTGT
The DNA here is from genome assembly GCA_040902885.1 of Bryobacteraceae bacterium. Lineage (GTDB taxonomy): Bacteria > Acidobacteriota > Terriglobia > Bryobacterales > Bryobacteraceae > JBBDWK01. The sequence goes on from JBBDWK010000049.1 coordinate 6,110, forward strand.
TGAAGATGCCGCCGGCCAGAGCGCGTTCCCGTGCGGGGAACCACTGCGAGATTACCTTGACGCCGGCCGAATAGTTGCCGCATTCGCCCACTCCGAGCAGGAAGCGGAGACCGCAAAAATGAGCCACGCCTCGGGCGCCCGCGTGCAGCGCGTTGGCCGCCGACCACCAGAGCATGATGAGCGGCAGCCCGAAGCGCGGCCCGCGCCGGTCGATCAGCATTCCCGCCGGGACCTGGGCCAGCGTCAAGCCCAGCAGGAAGCTGAAAAGGATGTAGGAATACTCTGTGTTGGAAAGCTGGAGCTCGTCGCGAATGATGGGGGCGAGAACGGAGAGCACCTGGCGGTCGAGCAGATTGACGGCGATGGAGAGGAACAGCAGCGTGAGGATGCCCCAGCGCTTCGGGTCGCTCGCGCCCTCCGGTAGGATAGGGCGATGGACGATCTTTTCGGCCTGATGGGGCTGCCGGTGGACGAGCTTTGCCGGCGCGCCCGGATCCCCTTCCGGCTGCTCCCCGATATTCCCGCCCTGCTCCATCAATTTGCCCGCTCCATCGCGGATGAGATCCGCGCCGCAAACGAGGCCGGCGCGCCGCTGCGCCTGATTCTCCCCGTGGGTCCGGTCCGGCAGTATCCCATTCTAGTGGACATCACCAACCGGGAACGCATCAGTTGGAAGAATGTCTCCGTGTTCCACATGGACGAATGGCTGGACTGGCAGGGGCGTCCCGTGCCGTTCGACCACCCGCTCAGTTTTGAAGGCTACATGCGAAGGGAAGTCTTCGCCGCCATCGACGAGGGTCTGCGGCCGGCCAACCACAGCACCTTTTTCCCCCACCCATTCCGAGTCGACGAAATCGGCGAAAAGATTCGCGAAGCCGGAGGCATAGACGTCTGTTATGGCGGTATCGGCTATCACGGACATGTGGCCTTCAATGAGCCGCCCAATACGCGGTGGCGGAAAGTTTCGGTCGAAGAGATGCGCGAGTCGCTGACTCGCGTGGTGACCCTGGGCGACGATTCCATCGTGGTGCAGAGCATTCACTCATCGGGAGGAAACTCGGCCGCGATTCCGCCCATGGCGGTTACGCTCGGCATGAAAGATGTTCTGGCATCGCGCAAAATTCGCCTGTATTGCGCGGCCGGCGAGCGCCATCGCGCGATATTCCGCATTGCAGTCGCAGGCGAGGTTTCCACGGATTATCCCGTCACTCTGGTGCAGGGCCATCCCGATGCGGAGGTTCTCACCGACGAAGCAACCGCCGCCCCCATCGTTCCGGGAATCTACTAGGGCAATCCTGTTACACTAAACGGTTTCCTTCCGGGAGCGCGTATGAAGCATTCATTCGGTATTTCACTGATTCTCGCGGCCATCGCGAGCGTCGCATCCGGCCAACAGTACGACCTGGTGCTCAAGGGCGGGCATGTAATCGACCCCGCGGGGCAGATCGATCGCGTGATGGACGTCGCCGTCAGCGGCAACAGGATCGCGCGAGTGGCGCAGGACATTCCGGCTTCGCAGGCGAAAAAGGCCATCGACGTGAAAGGGTTTTACATCACCCCCGGCCTGGTCGACCTCCATGCCCACGTATTCGGTTATTCCGGATCGTTATTCCCCGACAGCACTTCCCTGATCGCGGGAACCACGACGGTCGTGGATTGCGGCGGCGCCGGATGGCGCACCTTCGAGGAGTTCAAGAAGACGATTATCGACACCTCGGATACCAGGGTGCTGGCCTTCCTCAACATTGTCGGGCACGGCATGATCGGGTCGAAGTACGAAAACGACGTGGAGGACATGGACCCGGCGGCCACCGCGGCCAAGATCAAGCAGTACCCGGAGATTCTGGTGGGCATAAAGACGGCCCACTACTCGCGGCCCGGTTGGACGGCGCTCGAGCGCTCCGTGGAAGCGGGACGCCTCTCGAACACGCCCATCATCGTGGACAACAACATTCTCACTCCCATGGGCCGCAACACGCGGCAGAAGGTGCTGGAGATCATGCGCCCCGGCGACATGCACACCCATACCTACAACGACCGGCATCTCGAGCTGGTGGACCGGATCACGGGGAAGGTGAAGCCGTGGATGTGGGAGGCGCGCAAGCGCGGCGTGCTGTTCGACCTGGGCCACGGATCGGGAAGTTTTATGTGGCCCGTGGCGGCCGCCGCCATGAAGGGAGGCTTCCCCCCGGACACCATCAGCACGGACCTGCACTCCTCGAGCATCATGCTGCCCCAATCGGATATGCCGAACTGCATCTCCAAGATGATGCACCTCGGCATGACGCTCCAGGATGCCATTCTGCGCTCTACCGTGAGCCCCGCCAAGGCCATCAAGCGATTCCCGGAGCTGGGTACGCTGGGTGAAGGCCGCGTAGCCGATATAGCCGTGTTCGAACTGGAAAGCGGGGTCTTCGCTTTCAAAGATGCATGGCGAAAGAAGAACCTGGCGACCAAGCGTCTCCAGTGCATCATGACCGTGCGCGATGGAAAAGTGGTCTTCGATCAGAACGGCCTCGGCTATCCGCTTTGGAACACCGCGGGCGATTATGTGGTGATCCCATGAGAGTCCTGCTCCTGCTCCTCCTTCTCTCGCCGCTCGGCGCGCAGCCCGTTTACGATCTGCTGCTGAAGAACGGCAACGTCATCGATCCAGCCAACCGGCGGAACGGGCGCTTCGACATCGGGATTATCGGCGACAAGATCGTCCGTGTGGCGCAGGGCATCCCCGCCGCGCACGCGCGCAGGACCGCGGATGTCAGCGACTATTACGTCACGCCCGGACTGATCGACATTCACACGCATTTCGACGCGCAAGGGGCATCGCTCAACCTCCATCCCGACTTCCATGCGCTTTCAAACGGCGTCACCACGGCCGTGGATGCCGGCAGCTCGGGCTGGAAGAACTTCGAGAACTTCAAGAAAGAGGTGATCGACCGGGCCGATGTGCGGCTGCTCGCGTTCGTGAACATCGTTGGCGCGGGCATGTACGGCCGCGAGGTTGAGGACGACGTGGGGCAAATGGACCCCGAAGGCGCCGCGCGCATGGTGAAGAAGTATCCCCAAATTATCGTGGGTATCAAGACCGCGCACTTCCAGCCGCCGAACTGGGAGGCCGTGGACCGTGCCGTGAAGGCCGCCGAGCTGAGCGATTCGGTAGTGATGGTGGACTTTCATCCGAAGCCCGGCCGCGAATACCCGGAGCTGATCCTGAAGCACATGCGCCCGGGCGACATCCATACGCACTTCTACGGACGGCTGATTCCGCAGCTCGACGCGAACAAGAAGGTGACGCCGTGGATGTGGGAGGCGCGCAAGCGCGGCGTGCTCTTCGACGTCGGGCACGGCTCGGGCAGCTTTTGGTTCCGCATCGCGGTTCCGGCTATCCAGCAGGGTTTTCTTCCGGACACGATCTCGACCGACATTCACAAGAACAGCATCATGCTGCCGCGCGCCACTCTGATCAACGTCATGTCGAAGCTGCTGAACATCGGCATGACGCTCGAGCAGGTCATCGAGCGCAGCACGGTGAATCCGGCCAAGGCCATCCGGCGCGCGGATCTCGGCACGCTGAGCGAAGGGTTGATCGCGGATATCGCCGTCATCGAGATGCAGCGCGGCAAGTTCGCGTTTCTCGACTCGGGGCGCGGGAAGCTGATTGGCGACCGCAAGCTGCGAGCCGTGCTCACGGTGCGGGACGGCAGAGTGGTGTGGGACAGCGAAGGTCTGAGCCTTACCGAGTGGACCAACGCCGGGCCGTACAGCAATTACAAGTAGCGGTTCGCTTTACCTGTGGCTCCGGCGGTTGGGCGCGAGAATCTCGCCCCAGATGACCTGATAGGCTTCGATCTCGTCGTCCAGATTGCGGCCGGCCCGTACGAAAACCCGCAGATTGCGCTGCAAATCGGAAATCTCCACCTGCAGGCCGCTTTCCAGGAAACGCGTGTCCGGGCGCAGAAGGATCACCTTCTCGCCGTCGATGCGCGTGCGCAGCAGCAGGCTCTCCGAGGAGAGTCCCACAACTATGCCGGTGAAAGTCAGATTGCCGCGCGGGACAATGTGCTCGGTCGGGCTGCGGTAGTAACGATACTTGCCCGGAGCGAGCGGGGGGCGGCGCGCTGCGTTCCTCTCCACCACGTGGACCATGCGGGCATACCGCAAGCCGGGAGCGGCGCCGCGGTCCGAAACGATCTCCACCTTGTCCGCCTTGCGGAGGCCGCGCATGGTGATGCGGTGCTTCTCGCGTTCCACGTAGGTGCGGCTGTCGAATGTAAAGGTGAAGACTTTGCCGTCCTCGGAGCGGATGCTCAATTCACCGGAGCTTTCCGTGGCATCCCACACGGTCAGCTCGCCGCGCACCAGACCGATCGGCGCGAGCGTTTGTGCCGAAAGGCCCAGCGCGCAGGATAGTAGAAGAAGGCCGCAATTGCGCAAGGACGAACCCCCTGACGTGAATCACAGTAGCACTTCAGTCGCCGATTCCCAAGGGGCCAACCTACCGCGAGGGCAGCTTTCCGCGTTCCGCGCTCCAGAGAATCTTCAGGTTGGGGCGCTCCTGCCGCAGTTTGGCGATTCCATCCGCGGTTACTTCCGTATCGGTGAGATCCACTTCCTTCAGGCTGCTTATCGCGATGAGTGCGGGCACCGCCTCGTCGGTCACACGCGGCGCCAGCCACAACTGAAGGCGCTCCAGCTTGGGGAGGCCCGCGAGATTCTGAAGTCCCTTGCCGGTTACCTGCGTGCGGCCGAGGTCGAGCGCCCGCAGTTCCTTCAGGGCAGTAAGCTTGGCGACGCCAATGTCGGTGATCTTGGTCCCCCATAGCCCCAGCTCCTGAAGATTGCCGACCGAGAGAACGTGATCCAAACCCCGGTCGGTGAGCGTGCAGGACCACAGGCCGGAGTCGGTGCGTTGCGAGCCGCCGAGATCCAGAACCGTCAACTGCGGCATCAGCTTGAGGAAGCTCATTCCGGCGTCCGTAAGCTTGTTGCCCCCAATGGTCAGCTCGCTGAGGTTGGTGAGCGAGGTCAGGTAGTCCAAACCATTGTTGGTCACCTCGCCGTAGCCAACGTCCAAAGATGTAACCGTCGTCAGATGCGAGATGTGCTCCAGGCCGCTGTCGTTGACCTTGGTGCCGCGAACATTCAGCTTCTTCAGCTTCTTCCAAGCCCGCAGATGAGCCAGTCCGGCATCCGTGACCAGCTCCGCGTAGTACAGATTGAGATCGGTAACGTTCTCCAGCGCCTTGAGCCGCTCGAGTCCCAGGTCGGTCACGCGCGTGAGCGAAAGGTCGAGCGTGGAAAGAAGCGGCATGCGCGCGAGTGCGGCCAGGTCGGTGTCGGTGATCCAGGAGGCGCGCAAATTCGCGGCGGTCACGCGTCCTTGACCATCCTGCTTCGATTGGCCACCCTGTGCCGCGACCCATTGCGCGGCATCCCCGTCGCGCCATTCCGCGGCATACCCGTTCATCGCGAGCAGCAGCAGCGCCGCTGTAGGTATTCGCATGGATTAGCTTCCTCTCCGGTTGGGCAGGCTCGAATCGCGGTCCCACACGATGCGGCAAGCGGGCAGCATCGAGGTGACGGCGGCATGGCCTTTCTCGGTAACCAGCGTGTGATACAGGTTCAGCAGCTTCAGTTCCGGAAAGGCCTGAAACTGCGGGAGGCCTTCATCGGTGATGGTGGCGCTGTCCAGGCGAAGCTCGGTCAGCCGTGAAAGCTGCTGGAGATGCACCAGGCCTTTTTCCGTGACCGAGGTGTAGTCGAGATTCAGGCGCTCCAGATTCCGCAGCTTCCCGATGGACTCGAGGCCGGCATCGCCGACGCGCGTCTTGACCGCGCTGAACTCCTGAAGATTCGCGAGGCTTTCCAGATGCTTCAGGCCCGCATCCGTGAACAGGTTATAGCTCAACGAAAGCTCGGTCAACGTGGAAAGGCCGGCAAGGTGCGCAATCCCCGCGTCACCGATGTCGGTGCCGGCCAGATCCAAAGCCTTCAGCTTCGGGAGCCCCTTCAGATGGGCGATGCTCTCGTCGTTGACGTCGGAATAACTGAGCGTGAGGCGCTCCAGGTTTTCAAGCATCGCGATCTGCCGCATGCCCTCGTCGCCCAGCGCCGTCCCGGAAAGACTCAGATCGGAGACGCTTTTCAGTCCGCCCAGTTCCGTGCCGCGTACCAGCGTGTAATTGAGACTCAGCTTGTGGAGGTTCTTCAGCGCAGCCAGGTCCTTCAGGCCGTTGTCGGAAACTGTGGTGTGGTTCAGATTGAGCTCGGTGAGGGTAGAAATGCTGGCGAGATGGCGGATGCCGACGTCGCCCGCCTCGGTGGCCCCCAGATCGAGCTTCTCGAGATGGGGCAGGGTAGCCAGCTTGGCAAGCTGCGCGTCGGTGACGCCGGTGGCCGTCAAGGAGATGGCCTTGATCTCTCCCTTCGCCATATCGACCTTGCCGCCGATGCTGCGCACCCACTCGTCAATGCCGCCGGTCACGGGCGGCGGCGCGGGCCGCTGCACGGACGAATCAAGAAAGGCTACGCGGCAGTCCGCGAGCACGGCGCTCAGCGAGTCGACGCCCGCGCGCGTCGCGCTCGTATAACGCAGGTCGAGCGCCACCAGCTTCTTCATCGCTTTGAGCTTTTCAAGACCGGCGTTGGTGATGCGCGTCCGGTACAGGTTTAACTCCTCGAGGTCATGCATCCCCGCGAGGTGATCCAGGCCGCCGTCGCTGACGTCCGCCCCCAGCAGGTTCAGCTTGCGGAGCTTGGTGAGGCCGGCGAGATGAACCAGGCCGGCATCGCTCACCCGTGCGCCGTACAGGTTCAGCTCGGTAAGCTCCTTCAGGCCGGCGATGTGTTTCAAGCCCTCGTCGGTGACGAATGTGTCTTTCAGGTAGAGCTTGGCAAGCTGCTTCATGCCCGCGAGCGCCGGCATGCCCTCGTCGTTGAACGGCGTGTAGCTCAGGTCCAGAAATCGCAGATTCACGTAGGGCGAGAGGCTCGTGCCCTTGACCCTGGTTTGGGCGAGCCGCAGCTCCTTCAGATTGGTCAGGCCGGCGATGTGCGCCAGCCCCTTGTCCTGGACGTTGATATTGGTCAGGAAGTGCAGGCTGAAGTGCAGCTTTTCCAGGCCGGTGAGTCCCGCGATCTCTTTGAAAGACTCGTTGGCGTCGAGGTTGCTGCCGGCTCCCGGGTTCCACATGGTGCCAGGGAGAAAGAGGTCCTTGAGATGGGTAAGCCCGGAGAGCCGCTTCAACTCCGTCGGATCGGAAAGCGTCCCCACCAGATTCACTCCCGCGATATGCCCGTTCTCGATCCGAACGCTGCCGCCGATGCGCGCGACCCAATCCGCCATCTGCTGCTCCTCTGGCGGCAGCGCCTGACAGAGAGCAACCTGGGGCATCAAAACCAGAAACAGGATTGCGGGCAATCGTGTTATATTGTGGACCATGCCGAGCGGATACCTGCCGATTTTCATCTTTCTCGCCATAGCGATTCTCTTCCCGGTTGTCACCATCATTGTAGCGAAGCTGATCCGTCCGTCGGCGCCCTTTCTCACCAAGCTCGAAGCCTACGAATGCGGCATCCGGGCCGCGGCCAATTCTCGCGGGCGCTATACTGTGCGCTTTTATATTATCGCCATCCTGTTCGTGATCTTCGACGTGGAAACCATCTTCCTGTTTCCCTGGGCGGTAAAGTATCGGGTTCTGGGCTGGTTCGGCGTGGTCGAGGTCATGGTGTTCCTGGCCATCCTTGTGGTGGGTTACGTGTGGGCCTGGAAGAAGGGCGCTCTCGAGTGGGTCTGAGGCGGCGATCCGGGTTGCCCGCTTGAGCCTCTATTTTGAAGAGTTCGTTCTGGACCGCCTTCTGGAGACCCGCGGGCGGACGATTACCGAATCCGACGTGGTAAGTTTCGCTGGGCTCTCCGGCGATTTCATCGAGTTGCACACCAACGACGAGTACGCGAAGACGACGCCCTTCGGCCAGCGTATCGCTCACGGGGCATTGATCTTCAGCGTCTCCATCGGGCTGATGACGCAGATGAACCTGGTCACCGAAACGGTGCTGGCATTTTACGGCGTGGACAAAATGCGCTTCACCAAGCCCGTGTTCATCGGGGATACCGTGCGCGTCGCCAAGCGCGTTATCGAAACCAGGGAGATGGGCCACTCGCGCGGCCTGATCACGTTTGACAGCAAGGTGCTAAACCAGCATGGAGAGACCGTGCTGGCTTATCAGGACAAACTGCTGGTAAAGAGGAGACCAAGTGAGACGTAGAGAATTCGTGCAGCTGGCTGCGCTCGCGGCCGCTCCAGCCGCGGCTGCGGACCGCAAGAAGATCGCGGCGCTTTCCACCACCTATCACGTCCGGTCGCATACGGACAACTTCGTCACCCGCTTTCTGGAAGGCTACTGGATCAACGAGAAGTACCATCAACCGCAGTGCGACATCGTGTCGCTCTACATGGACCAGATTCATCCCGCGGATATCGGGCAGAGGCTTTCGGCGGCGTATGGATTTCCCGTTAAGAAGAGCATCGCCGAAGCGCTGACTCTTGGCGGCCCGAAGCTGGCAGTGGACGGGGTGCTGCTGGTCGCCGAGCATGGGAGGTACCCGACCAACGAGAAGAACCAGCATCTTTATCCGCGGTACAAATTTTTCGAGCAGGTGACCGACGTTTTCCGGAAGTCCGGCCGGTCGGTTCCGGTCTTCGTGGATAAACATCTTTCCTACGACTGGGGCGAAGCCAAGAAGATGTACGACCTCTCGAAGGAGCTCAAATTTCCGCTGATGGCTGGCTCGTCGGTCTCGGTGACCTTCCGGCGGCCGGAACTGGATTTTCCGCTGGGCGTGGAGTTCGCGGACGCGCTGATGGTGGGCGGGGGCTGGACGGGCGACGGCGGCATCTTCCACGATCTGGAGACGCTGCAATGCTTCGTGGAGCGGCGCAAGGGCGGAGAGACGGGAGTGCGCGCGGTGCAGCAACTGGAAGGCGAAGCGGTGTGGAAGGCGGCCGAAAGCGGCAAGTGGTCGAAGGACTTGTTGCGCGCGGCGCTGGCCCGCGGCCGGAAGGTAAAACCCGGCAGGCCGGAGGACGAAAAGCGCCCGGTGCTGTGCCTGATCGAGTACAACGACGGCTTTCGGGCCGCAATCGTGAAGCTGGGTTCCCTGGTGTCGGAGTACCTGGTGGCTTTCCGCGTGAAAGGCCGGCCGGAGACCGACAGCGCCCTGTGCTACATCCCCACGGAGAACTCGAACAACTTCAGCCCGCTGGTGGACGCCATCGCCCACATGTTTGAAACCGGCAAGTTGCGGTATCCGGTGGAACGGACGCTGCTGACCACGGGCACGCTGAGCTACCTGATGGAGTCGGCCTATCAGGACCATAAGCGGCTGGAAACGCCCATGCTGAACGTTCGTTACCAGGCGCCGGAGCAGTCGTACTTTGCGCGCGGGGTGGGGAGTTAATTTCACCGGGACGCAGGGGCGCAGAGAAACCTTCATGATTTCGTGGCACACTGAGGCCGACCGGTCTCTTTATCTTGGGGCGCTCGCGTTCGCTCGCGCGCAACTGCGGGGGCTGATTGAGAAATACCCGGATTTCTATCCGATGTACACCGAGAACGGGACATGGAAGCATCAGGGGGAGGCCTGGACCCACTGGTGCGATGGCTTCCTGCCCGGGATGCTCTGGATACTGTATGCGCAGGACCGCAAGGCCTCCGACGCGGGCTGGTGGCGCGAGCAGGCCATCCGCTACTCGAAGCCGCTCGAGCCGCGGAAGCTCGACCGCGCCGTGCATGATCTGGGTTTTATCTTCATGTCTACGTACTTCCGCTGGTACGAACTCACCCAGGACCCCAGCCTGAAGGCAGTGATCGTGGAAGCCGGGCGCACGATGTCCCTGCGGTTCCGGGAAAAGGGCGAATACCTGCGGTCGTTCGTGGCCGAGGAGTCGCTGTTCATCGACATCATGATGAACGTGGGCATCGTCTTCCACGCCGCGCTCGAAACCGGAGATGCCAGGATGATGGACGTGGCCATGCGTCACACAGTCACTTCGCGGCGGGTACTGGTGCGCGGAGACGGGTCAACGGCGCACGAGGGCATCTTCAACCTGGGGTCCGGGGAGTTTCTGAAGCAGACCACGCACCAGGGCTTCCGCGGGGATTCCTGCTGGTCGCGCGGGCTCGCCTGGGCGCTCTACGGCTTCGGCACGTGTTACGGTTACACGCGCGACCCGCGCTTCCTGGCCACAGCCGAAGCCTGCGCGGATTTCTACGTGACGCACACGCCCGCCGACGGCGTTCCGCCGTGGGACTACGATGCGCCGCCCGAGAGCCGGCACTTGCGGGACACCTCGGCCGCGGCCATTGCAGCATCGGGTCTGTTTCAGCTTGGCCAGCTCTCGGCCGATCCGGTCAAAGGTCACCTTTATACCAGTTGCGCCCACCGCATCCTCGGCACGCTATGCCGGGAATACCTGGGGCAGCCCGATCCCTGCTGGGAGGGGATTCTCAAAGGCGGCGTCTACCATATCCACAAGGGTCTTGGGGTGAACGAGTCCGTAATGTGGGGCGAATACTTCTTTTTGGAAGCGCTCTCCAAAGCCGTATAGCTCGAGTTTTGGACGATTCCTCCCAAATCCCCCGTGAAGCTGTTGCGGCTCCCGAGTCTGTTGGATTAATCATGGGAAGGTGACTCGCCGCCGATCGATGTTTTTATGCCCCTTCGTAATGGCGGGCTGCCTGTACGGGCAGACCGGCCCTTCTTCGATGCCGGACGACACCGATTTCCGGTGGCGGCCGGCTCTGTTGCAGTCCACGCTGTTCACGCTCATCGAGCACGGAGCGCGGCTGGCCCAGCAGGGAACCCGCGAGGAATTGCGCGGCCCCTTCTTCAAGGACTATTTCACCGCTGTAAGGGGCCTGGGCGGCTGGGACGACGGAGATCCATTCATCGCCAACTACATCGCCCATCCGCTGCAAGGCGCGGTTTCCGGCTACATTCAGATTCAGAACGACCCGAAAGGCATGAGCCAAGAGTTCGGACGGTCGCGCGAATACTGGAAGAGCCGGCTCCGGTCCATGCTGTGGTCCACCGCTTACAGCTTCCAGTTTGAGATGGGCCCGCTGAGCGAGGCGGCCATAGGCAATATCGGCAAGAAGCCCGGCACGATGGCGGCGGTCGATCTGGTGGTGACCCCTTTGGGGGGCCTGGGCTGGCTGACTGGGGAGGACGCGCTGGACCGCTATGTAATTGCCCGGCTGGAGGGGCGCTACTCGTCGCTGGCGTACCGCGCCATTCTGCGGACGATGCTGAATCCGAGCCGGGCCATGGCCAATCTGCTGCGCATGAGGGCCCCCTGGCACAGGGACACGCGGGATGGCATCACGCGTATCGGCAAGAGCCTGGATTGAGGTATAAGACGGCCTGTGGTTTGCGGTTGTACTGAAGGTGCGCATTCCGGGCTCCCCGCTTGACAGTGCCCCTGGGCAGGCGTACCGTAAATTCGGATCCTGAATCGTAATTCAGATTCTGAAAGGAGTACGCCCCGATGCCGGCCTCGTACGCTTCCCGTCTCCTGTTGACAGCCCTCCTGCCCGCAGCCGCCGTGCTGCTGGCGCAAACTGAGAAAGCGCAGTTAAACGGCTCTGTCAGCGATGCAACAGGCGCTGTTGTGATTCAGGCTCAAGTCACCGTTACTCACACAGGTACCGGCGCGCGTCGCGCCACAGCGACCAACGACCAGGGATTGTTTTCCCTTCCGTTTCTCGATCCCGGCACGTACAGCGTGCAGATCCAGAAAGAGGGATTTCGAACCGCATCGCAAACCAACTTCAAGCTGGATGTCGCCCAAGTGGCGCGCATCGATTTTACACTTGAAGTCGGTGCGGTGACCGAGCAGGTGACAGTAGCGGCCCAAGCCGTTCTGCTCGACACCGGTTCGGCTTCTCTTGCCCACCTGGTCGACAACACGCGCATCGTCAACCTGCCCACCAACGGCCGAAACAGCTACGGATTCGCGACCCTCATCCCCGGCGTGCGCGCCTCGCGGGGTTTCACTCAGGTGGCGTATGGGATGTATAACGACCAGTTCGTCTCTATCAACGGCTCGCGCCCGAATCAGAGCTCCTTCCTGCTGGATGGGGGCGCGAACTCCAATCCGGCGTTCAACGGGCCTGCAATGTTTCCCTCGCTCGACAGCGTGGAGGAGTACAAGGTTCAGACCAACAACTACAGCGCCGAGTTTTCAAACGCCGCGGGCGGCGTTATCAACCTTGTCACCAAATCGGGCACAAACCAGCTACATGGAACCTTCTTCGAGTTCCTGCGAAATGACAGGTTCACGGCTAACGACTTCTTTGTCAACCGGGCGGGCTTGAAAGAAGGGCCGTTCCGCTACAACCAGTTTGGAGGGGCAGTCGGCGGCCCGGTAGTGCTACCCAAGATCTATAACGGAAAAGACCGGACGTTCTTTTTTGTTTCCTATGAGGGCCTGCGGTGGGTGCGTGGCCTGATCACTACTGGCACCATACCGACCCTGCTGGAGCGTGAGGGAGACTTCTCGCAGACCCGCAATTCGGCAGGGCAGGTCATCGCAATCTACGATCCGCTCACTACAGTTCCGGATCCCGCGCGGCCGGGCCGTTCGATCCGGCAGCCGTTTACGGGAAACCTGATTCCGCTCAACCGGTTCGATCCAGTGGCACGCAACCTGTTGCGCTTTTTTCCGGCGCCGAATGCGCCCGGGGCGCCTTTCACCAACGTTAATAACTTCGCCGGGAACCCTTCGGCTCCTATAATCAAGAACACAATTTCGGGCCGCCTCGATCACAACTTTAATGAACGGCAGCGTCTTTACGGACGGTTTACGCTGAATAATACGCCGCACAACCGGCCTTCCGTTTATGGCGATACGCCCGAGTTGCGCGTCTCCTCGCCGGTTCTCGGCAACGATCAGCTCAATCAACGCCAGGTGGTTCTGAACTACAATCACGTGCTGCGGCCCACTCTGGTGGTTGAGCTTGGCTCCAGTTTCCTGCGCTATTCCATCCACCGCCGCGGACCGGCGCTTGGGTATGACCCTCGCCAGTTGGGCTTCCCCAACTATCTCGGCGAGTTATATAGTTCATTACGGCCTTGCTTTCCTGGCGTCGGCATTACGGGTTTGGGCGTAACGATTCAGGCGCCCGATTCCGGCGGCGGTCTCATGGGGAGTTGCGGCATTCTGGGCGATGCCTACGAAACCTTCCACGAATATTCCAACGCCACCGCTATCCGCGGCAGCCATACTCTAAAGTTTGGCGGGAACTTCGGCACGAGCCGTCTCGCTACACCGCGCTACGGTGGAGCGGGCATGGGCTTAAACTTCAATCCGAACTTCACCCAGGGCCCCGACCCTATCGTGGCATCCGCCGCGGCCGGCACTGGTTTCTCCTCCTTCCTGCTTGGCACAGGCAGCGGGTCCATCAACTCCGACGGCCCAGGCCAGAATCACCTGTTTCGCTACTACGGCTTTTATTTCCAAGACGACTGGAAAGTGACGCGCCGCCTCACGCTGAATCTCGGCGTGCGATACGACGAGAACCTCCCGTGGACGGAACGCTTTAACCGCCAAACCAGCTTTAATTACGACGCGCCTTCACCTCTATCGACGCCGGAGCTCCGGGTGGTAGGCGGCTTGATGTTTCCGGGCGTGGGCGGCTTGTCTCGTCGCGCATTCGAGCGGGATACGAACAACGTCGCTCCGCGTTTTGGTTTTGCGCTGTCCATCAGTGAAAAAACGGTAGTGCGGGGCGGTTACGGCATATTCTACGCTCCTATTACAGGCGGCGGGTACAACGGGGCGGCGATGCCGATCAGCGGATTTCAGGCGCAAACCCAATGGGTGGGCACGCTCGACGGTGTGACCCCTGTGGCGTTCCTCTCCAACCCGTTCCCGAATGGCTTCATCCGCGCGACGGGCAGCACGGAAGGGCTGGCCACGCTGGCAGGCCAAAACGTCACCGGCATGGACGAAGGGCGTCGCAATCCCTACGCACAGCAGTGGAATCTGAATATCCAACGCACGATGCCTGGAAATTTCCTGCTCGATATAGCCTATGCCGGCAGCCGCGGTTTGCACCTGTTCGGCAATCTGAACGCGAACCAATTGCTGAATAGGGATCTCGCCGTGGGTGACGGGCTGCGTGAACTGGTGTCTAATCCGTTCTTCGGTCAAATCACGAGCGGTCCAGTCAGCGGAAGAACAGTGCCCCGCAACCAGTTGCTGCGGCCCTATCCCCAGTTCAACGCCGTCACCATCGGCAACACTTCTTACGGCGCCTCAACATATCACTCTCTGCAGCTAAAGGTGGAACGGCGCTTCTCGCGCGGCTTCAGCGTCCTGGTCTCGTATACGCTCTCGAAGCTGATGGACGACGTGGCGGCGACTACCACCGGATTCCCCGGCGAGTTCTTCTCCGGCGATAGTATTCAAGACGTTCACAATCGCCGCAATGAGCGCTCTGTAGCTTCGTACGATGCGCCGCAATATCTGGCCATCAACGGCGTGTGGGAATTGCCGTTTGGCAAGGGAAAGCGGTGGCTGGCGGATGCGAGTGCGGTTCGGGCCGTACTTGGCAACTGGCAGATCAACGGAATCGGCACCTTCCGCAGCGGTGTACCTCTGAGCCTTACCACGGCGGCGAACACTCTGTTTAATTTCGGCGGAGCACAGCGCCCGAATTGGTTCAACGGCAATACAGGTGAACGCGAAGGCCGGATCGCATCACGAGTCACTCGCTACTTCGATCCGCTCGTATATTCAGCCCCGGCCCCTTACACTTTCGGCAACACGCCGCGCTTTATGAGCGCGCTGCGAGGTCCGGGAATTTCGAATTGGGACGTATCCGTCTTTAAGAACATCCCCATCCGGGAACGTTTCACGTTGCAGTTCCGGGCTGAAGCGTACAACATCGCCAACCGTGCTGAATTCGCCCTGCCGAACACGCAGATTGGCTCGGCCGCAGCGGGTGTGATCACGAGCCAGGCGAATTCGCCACGGGACATTCAGCTTGCGCTGAAGCTTAATTTCTGAGCTCTCCATTCGGATCTGTTCGGCACTCGGGCGGCCAATCACGTCCGAACTGGGGATAGAATGTAGAACGTGAAGCGCGCTCTCGGCCTCCTGTTGACTCTCGCCGTGGCCTGTTCCGCCGACGAGTTCTTCGAGAAGAAGATCCGCCCTGTCCTGGTGGAACAGTGCTATGCCTGTCATTCCGCCCAATCGAAAACTCCCATGGGCGGCCTGCGGCTGGATTCGATGGGTGCACTTCTGAAGGGCGGGGATACGGGTCCCGCCGTCAAGCCGGGGGATAAGAACAGCCTGCTGCTGAGGGCAATCTCCTATCGGGACCTGAACCTGAAGATGCCGCCCGGTGGCAAGCTCAGCGACGAGCGGATTGCCGATTTTACTCGCTGGGTCGAGGCTGGTGCGCCGGGACCAACGCAGGTTGCGGCTCCTGCCGCCGCTTCGAGCGCCGGGCTCGATCTCGAGCGCGCCCGCAGCTTCTGGGCGTTCCAGCCCCTCCCGCCGCCCGATCCCAAGAGGACAATAGACAGCTTCTTGCGAGCCAAGCTGAAGGAAAATGGGCTGGATTTGGCTCCGGCCGCCGACCGCGGCGTCTGGATTCGCCGTGTATCGTTCAGTCTGATCGGTCTTCCACCGTCGCCGCGGGAAGTGAACGATTTCGTCAACGACCAGGCCCCCGATGCATATCGAAAAGTGGTCGAGCGGCTTCTCGCGTCGCCCCACTATGGCGAACGGTGGACGCGGCACTGGCTCGATCTGGTACGTTTCTCGGAGACCAATGGGCACGAGTTTGACAACGACAAACTCGACGCCTGGCGGTACCGCGACTACGTCATTCGGGCATTGAACCAGGATGTGCCCTACGATCAGTTCGTGCGTGAACACATCGCAGGGGATCTTATGCCGAATCCCCGCCTGACTCCCGATGGGGCCGCCCTGGAGTCACCGCTCGGAACATCGGTCTACTGGTTCGGCGAGGTCCTTAACTCGGCCACCGATTCCGTCAAGTCTCGCGCGGACCAGGTGGACAATCAGCTCGACGTTGTTTCCAAGGCGTTTCTCGGGCTCACCGTCGCCTGCGCGCGCTGCCACGACCATAAGTTCGACCCGATCCCGACGCTCGACTATTACTCGATGGCAGGCTACCTGCATTCGACGGCGCTGCGATACGCGGTGATCGATTCGCCGGCGCGGGCGCGGGAGATCGCGGCAGCGCACGCCGGGATCGCCGCGCACAACGAAAGCATCCGAAAGCTTCTGGCATCGAGCCTGCCGGTCCGGTCGGATGCAGCGCCCACCATCCGCGAAGGCGACGAGCTTTTTGCCGAGTTCGACAGTTACGATGGATGGGACCTCACAGGCGAGGCTTTCCGTCCGGGGCCAAGGCGTGAAGTGCCGCCCAATCAGCCATTGAAGGGCTACACGGGTGAGAGCATAGCCAGCTCATTCGGGGCGGGCACGGACCGCCTGGTTGGTTCCGTAACATCCAAAAAGTTCATCATGCCCAAGCTCTGGGTACACGTTCGCCTGGCCGGCACGAAGACCGGCCTCGCGCTCCGCGAGCGGGCGCCGCTTCGTGTAACGGTGGTAGCCGACGACCATCCCAGCCAGCACTTCTTTCCCGATGGCTCTCCAGGCTTCACATGGAAGTCGATCCGGATGACCAAGGAGATCGGGCGGACCTGCTACATCGAGATTGTGGATCGCGACCGCGGCGGCCACATCGTGGTCGACAAAATCGTCTTCTCGGACTCGAAGGAGCCCCCGGCCGACCCACCCATACCAGAAAATGCTCCCATTCGGCTGGAAGACATCAATCCCACGCTGGTTTCCGATCTCCAGGCGCGGCGTGCCGCCATCGAGGCGCAATTTCCGCATTCCGCATGGGGCATGATCGCGGGTGACGAAGACCCCCACGATGTGTCCGTGCATATTCGCGGCAGTCATAAGAATCTCGGCGTGCCCGCTCCCCGGCGTCCTCTGCAGATCTTGACCAAAACCGTTCCGAAGTGTGAAGGGAGCGGCCGCCTCGGTCTGGCGCAATGGATGACCACGGACGCCGCGCCGCTTGTGGCGCGTGTGATGGTGAACCGCATCTGGCGCCACCACTTCGGGCGCGGCCTCGTGCCCACGACGGACAACTTCGGCAAGACCGGCGAGCGGCCTTCTCACCCGGAACTGCTGGACTGGCTCGCGGCTCGGTTCGTCGAGTCCGGATGGAGCGTGAAAGCTATGCACCGGTTGATGCTGAATACCGAGGCCTACCGGCAATCCAGCCGTGTTGAAGCGACGGCCAGTCAGATCGACCCGCAAAATCATCTGCTGCACCACATGCCTGTTCACCGGCTGGAAGGGGAAGCCATACGGGACGCCTTGCTCAACATCTCCGGCTCGCTGAACCGGGACATGTACGGCCGGGGAGTGCGGCCGCATATCGGGAAGTATCAGGATGGCCGCGGAAAACCGGCGTCGGGCCCGCTGGACGGCGATAACCGCCGCAGTATCTATATCCAGGTGCGGCGTAATTTCCTGACGCCGATGTTTCTGGCGTTCGACTACCCGCTGCCTGTCTCAACCATCGGTGCACGCACTTCCTCCACCGTGCCGTCTCAAGCGCTGATGATGATGAACAATGAATTCGCGGCCGAAATGGCAAAGCGGTGGGCGGGGAAAGTGGCAGCGGAGGAGGCAGATCCTGTACAGAGAGTGGAAATGCTATATCGGGCCGCTTACGCCCGGCTCCCGGAGGACTGGGAGCGGCGCGAGGCGATCGCTTTCGCCGAAAAGCGGTCGTGGCAGGACCTGGCCCATGTATTGATCAACTCCGCGGAGTTTATCTATGTTCCATAGAAGGGCAGCGCCGTCCCGGCGCGAGATGCTGTGCCAGGCAGCCAACGGTTTCGGCGGTCTGGCGCTGCTCTCATTGCTGCGCGAGCAGGCCGGCGCGGCGGCACATCATCCGGCGCGGGCCAAGTCCGTAATTTTCCTGTTTATGGATGGCGGCCCGTCGCAGATGGACACATTCGATCCAAAACCGCGCCTTAAGCGGGATCACGGCAAGCCTCTTCCTTTCCAGCCGCCCACCACTGTTTTTAATATCAGCGACAAGATGCTCGGCTCGCCGTTCACATTCCGCAGGTACGGGCAAAGCGGCGCCGAAGTGAGCGAGTTGTTCCCCCACGTCGCCGAGTGCGCCGACGATCTGTGCATCATTCGCTCCATGGTGGCCGATCACAGCGAGCACACGGCGGCAAACTATTTCATGCACTCCGGGTCTGGCTTCCAGGGCCGCCCCTCCATCGGGGCGTGGGTAACCTATGGGCTGGGCAGCGGATCGAAGAATCTTCCCGGCTTCATCGTTCTCGAAAGCGGTTTGATTCCGCCTGGGGGCCTGGATTGCTTCGGATCGGGTTTTTTGCCGGCCAGCTTTCAGGGCACCCTTTTTCGGTCCGGTGAGCATCCGATTGCCGACATTGAGCCCATTGACAAGCAGCCCGGCCTCCAGCGGGATAAGCTCGATCTGCTCGCCAGATTGAATCGCGGCGTGCTGGATCGTTTCGGGCCGGTGAACGAGATTGAAGCCACCATTGCCAATTACGAGCTGGCCTTCCGCATGCAAGCCGAAGTCCCGGATCTGCTCGACTTCTCAAAGGAGAGTGAGGCGACCAGGAAGCTGTATGGCCTGGACGAAGATCTCACTTCCGCCTTCGGGCGTGAATGCCTCATCGCCCGGCGGCTGGTCGAGCGCGGGGTGCGCTTCGTGGAGCTTCTGACTCCGGCGCACAAGGGGCTGGACAGGTGGGACCAGCATTCGGGCATTGAAAATGGCCACCGCGTCAACGCGAAGTCCACGGATAAGCCGATCGCCGGACTTCTCAAGGATTTGAAATCGCGCGGCCTGCTGGATTCCACGCTGGTGGTCTGGGGGGGCGAATTCGGGCGCACGCCCTGTGCACAGTTCCCCGACGGAAGCTACGTGAAGGAAGTCGGACGGGACCACAACCCCTTCGGCTTCACCATGTGGATGGCGGGCGGCGGGGTGAAGGGCGGCACGGTCTGGGGCGCCACCGATGAGTTTGGATATTTCGCGATCGAGAATAAGGTTCACGTGCACGATCTCCACGCCACCATGCTCCACCTTCTGGGGATGGACCACACGCGCCTGACCTTCCGGTACTCCGGCCGGGATATGCGGCTTACCGACGTGCACGGCAACGTGATCGGTGGAGTCCTGGCATAACGGCTGATCGAAGTATATTAATAACACTGCCTGTCGTTTGCGGTTGTCCTGAAGGCGCGCGCGATTTGACATCGTTGCGAGCGTTTCGCTATGATTGAAAAGTTTCGCGAGCAAGTTTCTGCTCCTGAGCTACCATTCCCGTGATCGGGAATCCGGCCGGGGGTGAGGCCCCGAGGTTCCAGACGGACCGCTCTTGAAGGTCGAGAGCAGGGATCGAAGTAAAAATCTGGGGCATGGGCCTGTCCGAAGCTCAGTATCCTCGCAGGCGGGAGCTTATGGCTCTTGCAATCTGGTCCGCATCGAACTGGAATCGGGTACCGGCGTGTGATTGCCGGGTGGTTTGTGGGTTTGTGCGGCTGTAAACATATCGAAGCCATTTCGGAGAGGAAGTTTTGCCGACTTTTAACCAACTCGTGCGCCTCGGGCGGAAACCGCCGCGCTGGAAGACGGCCAGCCCGGCCCTGCAGAGCTGTCCGCAGAAGCGGGGCGTCTGCACGCGCGTGTATACGTCGACCCCGAAGAAGCCCAATTCGGCGCTTCGCAAGGTGGCGCGCGTGCGGCTGACCAACGGCATCGAGGTGACTACCTACATTCCGGGCGTGGGACACAATCTCCAGGAGCACTCCATCGTGCTGATCCGCGGAGGCCGCGTGAAAGACCTGCCCGGCGTCCGGTATCACGTGATCCGCGGCGCGCTGGATACGGCAGGAGTTGCGAACCGGAAGCAAGGAAGATCGAAGTACGGAGCCAAGCGGCCCAAGTCCTGACCATGCCACGAAGAAGACGTATCGAAGTTCGCGAAGTTCTCCCCGACCCGGTTTACAACTCGACCCTGGTCGAAAAGTTCATCTGCTCGATGATGTGGGACGGGAAGAAGAACACCGCTCAAGGCATTTTTTATACGGCCATGGAGAAGCTGGGAGAGCGATCCCAGGACGAGCCGCTGAAGGTTTTCAAAAAGGCGGTGGAGAATTGCAAGCCGCTTCTCGAGGTCAAGACGCGCCGCGTGGGCGGCGCCAACTATCAGGTGCCGATTGAGGTGGCGCAAAACCGCCGCACCTCGCTGGCCATCCGGTGGATCGTCGGCAATGCCCGCTCGCGGGCCGAGAAGGGAATGCCGGACCGGCTGGCCAACGAATTGAACGACGCCGCCAACCTGCGGGGCGGCGCTATCAAGAAAAGGGACGACGTGCACCGCATGGCCGAGGCCAACAAGGCTTTCGCGCACTACCGGTGGTGAGCTCGACGGTGAGTTGAGAGCAAGTTATGGCGAGAACTGTACCGCTCGAGAGGATGAGAAACATAGGCATCGCTGCCCATATCGATGCCGGTAAGACCACCACCACCGAGCGCATTCTGTATTACACGGGACGCACCCACAAACTCGGAGAGGTTCATGAGGGCACGGCCATCATGGACTGGATGGAGCAGGAGCAGGAGCGCGGCATCACCATCACGTCCGCGGCGACTACCTGCCAGTGGCGCGACGTACAGATCAACATCATCGATACCCCGGGTCACGTGGATTTCACCGCCGAGGTGGAGCGCAGCCTGCGCGTATTGGACGGAGCGGTTGCCGTGTTCGACGCGGTGGCGGGCGTGCAGCCTCAGTCGGAGACCGTGTGGCGGCAGGCGGATAAGTATTCGGTTCCCCGAATCTGCTTCATCAACAAGATGGACCGCGTGGGCGCGGATTTCTTTCACGCCGTGGACACCATCGTAGCCCGGCTGCGCTGCCGCCCGGTGCCGATTCAAATCCCGGTAGGCTCGGCGGAGCATTTTAAGGGCTTGGTCGATCTGGTGGAGATGAAGGCGCACGTCTGGCGCGACGAGACGCTGGGCGCGGAGTACGACACCATCGAGATTCCCGAGGATCTGCTCGAGGCGGCCCGCGAGCACCGCGAAAAGATGATCGAGGCGGTCTCCGAGCACGACGACGTCCTGTTCGAAAAGTTCGTGGAGGGGAAGCCGATCACGCCCGAGGAGATCCGCCGGGGCATCCGCAGCGCGACCATCGCCCTGAAGATTTTCCCCGTGATTTGCGGCTCCGCGTTCAAGAACAAGGGCGTGCAGACCATGCTCGACGCGGTGGTGGATTATCTTCCCTCGCCGCTCGACGTTCCGCCCGTCCAGGGCGTGGCGATTGACGATCCGTCGGTTGCCATGGAGCGCAAATCCTCCGACACGGAGCCGTTTTCGGCGCTGGTGTTCAAGATCATGACCGACCCGTTCGTCGGCCAGTTGGCGTTTTTCCGGGTCTATTCGGGGCGCCTGGCGTCTGGCGAGTCGGTGTACAACGTGGCCAAGGGCCGCAAGGAGCGTATCGGACGGCTTCTGCGGATGCACGCCAACAAGCGCGAGGAGATTCAGGACATTTCCGCCGGCGATATCGCCGCCGCGGTGGGTTTGAAGACCGTCTCGACGGGCGACACGATCTGCGACGAGAAGCATCCCATCGTGCTCGAGTCGATCGAGTTTCCAACGCCGGTCATCCAGCTTGCCGTGGAGCCCAGGACCAAGGGCGACCAGGAGAAGCTGGGCATGGCCATCCAGAAGCTCTCCCAGGAAGACCCGACCTTTAAGGTGGCAACCGACCCCGAGACCGGCCAAACCATTCTGTCCGGCATGGGCGAGCTGCACCTGGAAATCATCGTGGATCGCATGATGCGCGAATTCGGCGTGGCCGCCAATGTCGGCAAGCCGCAGGTGGCCTATCGCGAGACGGTGCGGTCGCATTCGGAAGCCGAAGGCCGCTTTGTGCGGCAGAGCGGCGGGCGCGGCCAGTACGGTCATGTGAAGATTCGCATGGAGCCGCTGCCGTCGGGTTCGGGCTTTGAGTTCGTGAACGACATCAGGGGCGGCGTGGTTCCGAAGGAATACGTGAAGCCCGTCGAGATGGGCATCGCCGAGGCGCTCGAAGGCGGCATTATGGCCGGCTATCCGATGTCGGACGTCAAGATCACGCTGTACGACGGAAGCTACCACGAGGTGGACAGCTCGGAAATGGCCTTTAAGATCGCCGGTTCGATGGCGGTGAAAGAGGCGGCGAAGCGGGCCAAGCCGGTGCTGCTCGAGCCGATCATGAGCGTGGAAGTGGTGGTGCCGGAAGAGTACATGGGCGACGTGATCGGGGATCTGAATTCGCGGCGCGGGCGCATCGAAGGCATGGAGTTGCGCGGCACCAGCCAGATCATCAAGTCGCTGGTTCCGCTCTCGGAGATGTTCGGCTACGCGACCGAGTTGCGGTCGCGCACCCAGGGACGCGGAAGTTTCACCATGCACTTCGGCAAGTACGAAGAGGTTCCGAACGCGCTGGCCGAGGAGATTGTCAGCCGGGTACAGGGCAAAGTTACTCGTTGATTCGGTATCGCCGGTCGGCCGGGCCCGGAAGCCCGCAACTGGCGGTTGAAAGGAACGTTTCATGGCAAAAGAGAAATTCGACCGCAGCAAGCCGCACGTAAACATCGGGACG
>JBBDWK010000050.1:0-23262 GCA_040902885.1 Bryobacteraceae bacterium
AGGCGGGCGGATTGAACTAGTCCACCTCCATGAAGCAAACCATGTCTCTTGCCACGTTTACATCTCCTCGCGGACTCAACTGCAATCGCCGCGCCACGCCCACGGTGTGTTAGCCTGTACCTTCTCTGGAGGAAATCATGCTTCCCCGAACACTGACCGTGTTTGCCGTGTCCCTGCTGTCGCTTCCAGCGGAAAAACTTCCCGTTCCCACGCTGATCCAGCAATCGAAGTCCGGCGCGAAATCGGCCGCGTTCCGGCAGGCGCTCGCCGACACTCTCGGTCAGGAGGCGATCGCGAAAGGCGCCGCGTTCGCGGGACATGGACCCGATTTCATCTGGGCCGTCGAGTCGGAAAAGACGCCGGTGCTCTACGTGGACGGCCAGGCGACGGGCAAGATGACCCGGCTCGCCAACAGCAACGTATGGTTCCAGACGGGCAAGCTGAAGACCGGCACGTCGCACAACTTCCACTACGCGATCGATGGCTCGCGCTTCGGCGGCAATCCGAACATTCCGGCTTACCTGCCGGACTCCTATGAGAAGCAGGGCGTGCCGCAGGGCAAGCTCTCGGAGAAACTGGTCCATACCAGCCGCATCTACCCCGGCATGAAGAGCGACTACTGGATCTGGGTTCCCGCGCAGTACAACCCGTCCACACCGGCCGCGCTCATGGTCTGGCAGGACGGGCATGGTTTAGTGGCGCGCGAGGGGTCGACGCGCGCTCAGATTGTTTGGGAGAACCTCATCCAGCAAAAGAAAATTCCCGTGATGGTCCACGTGCTCATCTCGCCCGGACTGGCCGAAGGCGAGCGGCGCATGCGGAGCATCCAGTACGACACGGTTTCGGATCGTTACGCCCGATTCCTGCGCGATGAGATCCTGGCCGAAGTGCAGGCCAAGTACAACGTCCGCAAGGACGGCTACAGCCGCGGCATCGCCGGCAACTCCTCCGGAGGGATCTGCGCGTTCAACGTTGCCTGGCAGCAGCCGGACCAGTTCAGCCGCGTGCTCTCGCACATCGGCAGCTTCACGGCCTTGCAGTGGAGGTACAATCAGCCGGACCCGAAAGACAACCTGGAAGGCGGCAACATCTACCCGTTCCTGGTTCGCAGGGAGCCGAAGCGGAATATTCGCGTCTGGCTACAGGACGGCGCCGAAGATCTCGAGAACCGCGCGGGAAGCTGGCCGCTCCAGAACATCCAGTTAGCGAATTCCCTGAAGCAGAAAGAGTACGACTTCCATTTGAGCTGGGGCAATGGCACGCACAGCGCCGCGCACGGCAACGCCGAGTTGGCCGACTCGCTGACCTGGCTGTGGCGCGATTACGACCCGTCGAAGACCGAACAGACCTACGAGATGGAGCCCGCCGAGCGCGAGAAGCCGCTGTTCCGGATCACCATCTCCAACCGGTGAGCTTGGCCATGGAGAGCTTTCGCGCGCTGGTGGTTGAAGAGAAGGACGGGCGGCACCAGGCATCGCTTCGCGAGATGGGCCGCGATGCCTTGCCGGAAGGCGACGTTCTCGTCTCGGTTTCTTACTCCAGTCTGAATTACAAAGACGGCCTTGCGGTCACCGGAAAAGGCAAGGTGATCCGCAGCTACCCGATGGCGCCGGGAATCGATCTCGCGGGCACGGTGATCGAATCGAAGGCGGCGGGGTTTCGCGCGGGCGACTCGGTGGTGCTGACCGGCTACGGCGTTGGCGAGAGGCACTGGGGCGGGTACGCGCAACTGGCGCGGGTGAAGCCGGAGTGGCTGGTGCCGCTGCCCGAAGGCCTCGACCTGAAGCAGGCCATGGGAATCGGGACAGCCGGATTCACGGCGATGCTGTGCGTGATGGCGCTCGAAGAGCGCGGCTTGAAGCCGGGCGGCCGCGAGGTAGCCGTTACGGGCGCGGCGGGAGGCGTGGGCAGCGTGGCCGTGGCGATTCTGGCGAAGCTCGGTTATCGCGTGGCGGCGTTCACCGGGCGCGAAGAGACGCACGATTTTCTGAAGCGTCTCGGCGCGGAGCGCGTGGAGCACCGTTCCGCTCTTACGGGGCAGGGCAAACCGCTCGAAACGGAGCGCTGGGCGGGCGCGGTGGATACCGTGGGCGGCGATACGCTGGCGGGCCTTCTGCGCGCTACGCAGTACCTGGGTGCGGTAGCGGCATGCGGCCTCGCCGGTGGAACGGCGCTCAACACAACTGTGTTGCCCTTCATCCTGCGAGGCGTGGCGCTGCTGGGAGTGGATTCGGTGATGTGCCCCCACCCGCGGCGGCTTGAAGCCTGGCGCCGGCTGGCGCAGGATCTGCCCATCGAGGCGCTGGACCGCATCATGCAGGTTGCGCCGCTGGGCGAAGTTCCCGCTTTGAGCGAGCAGATCCTGAAAGGCCAGATTCGCGGCCGGGTGGTAGTGGACGTCAACGCGTGACGATTACCAGCACTTCTCCGCGAAGTACCGTAGTCCCACGCAGTCGAGTAGCGTCAGGTAGCGGGCATCGGTCCGAAGCGGGTCGAAGCGAGGGTCCATTTGCAGCGACACCAGCTCGTAAGCCCGAATCGAACAGACGCGCTCCAGCCAGAAAAACGCCGTGTCAGTCTCGCCCAGGCCTATGTAGACGAGGGCTGATTCGAAAGGATTCACATAGCGATGGCGGCTGAGTTCCTCCAGCCGGGCAAGGATTCGCAACGCCTCGGTCCTTCGCCCCCAGACAGCATAACTGTGTCCCAACGCCCCCAACAGGCGTGGATAGTCGGCTGCCAGTTCCAGCGCCTGCTGAAAAGACTGGACCGCCTGTTCGTGATCGCCCAACTGCTGGCACGCCATGCCCAGCACCCAGTAGCCGCCAGGAAACCGGGCATCCAGCGCGATCGTACGGCGGCACTGCTCCACCGCCAGGTCATAGCGGCGGCGAAACACCTGGATGATCGCGAGGTCTCTGTTGATGCTGAGCGACACCGGATCGCTATTACGCGCCCTCTCAATTTCAAAGGTCGCCTCGTCCAGCCGCCCCAGCGGCCCCAACAGCGTAATGGCGTACCAGTGGTGTGCGGTGGCATAGTCCGAATCGAGACCGATGGCCATCTCATATTCCCGCTCAGCGGCCTCCCAGTTCCACTCGAAGGTTGCCAGCACGTGGGCCAGTGAGCTGTGCGCCTCGGCAAGGCCATGGTCGATTTCGATGGCACGCATGGCCGCTTCCTTGGCCTTCCCCCGGGCCTCGCCGGGCTGCACGGATCCATAGTTGGCCAGCAGCATGTAAGAGTCGGCCAGGCCCGTATAGGCGAGAGCGTATTGCGAATCCGCGGCAATGGCCTGGTGAAAGAAATCAACTCCCTTCCAGAGACCCGGCTCGGTTCGGCGGTTCCAGAAGTATCTGCCCTTCAGGTAAAGATTGTAGGCTCTGGGATCCCGCGTGTGGCGCCGCGGATGGCGAGGGTCGCCCTCCGCCAACCCGATCTTCAGCCTGGCCACAATGGCCCGGGCAATCTCTTCCTGAATCAAGAACACATCCACCAGTTCGCGCTCGAAAGTCTCCGACCAGACGTACGTGCGCTCCGAGGAAAGGATCAACTGCGCACTCACCCGAACACGCGAGTCCGCACAACGCACACTGCCCATCAGGACGTAATCGGCGCGGGTCTGCTCGTCGAGCCATGGCTGTTGGAATTCGGTGCCTGCCCCCATTGAGGCCGGGTGTGCGAAGACCCGAAGGGCGGGTGTCTTGGTCAGCGCTCCGATCAACTCGTCCCGCAGGCCCTGACAGAGATAAGCATGATCGTGACTGGGACTGCAATCGGTGAAGGAAGCGACCAGAATACCGGTCCGTCCGGAAGCCGACTCGGAAAGGCTGTCGGGAGGGGCTTCGTCCGGTTCCGTCTGTTCCGCGCAGGCAATGATCCTGGGCACGTACCTGCCCTTGGGTATTTCGATGCGGAGGCAGTCCGCCGCTCCGCCAGTCTCGTAATGTTGTTTGAGGCGCAAACGGAGCCGGCCGGCCTCCACTCGCACGATCGGATCGACGCGGGGATCGAAATCCTCCCGGCGTCCGAAAACGGCGAGGCCGATACGGTACTCCTTCAGCTCTTCCGCCCGGCCGTCCAGCATCTCCTCCACGGCATACCGAAGAAAGGCGCTCAGCCGCTCGGCGCGGCGGAAGAGCTTGGACGCGAGCACCCTTTCCAGCGCCGCAAGGACCTCGCCGCGTGACGACAAGGCTTGGCTGGTCTGCAATGTCGCTACTGGGGTCGAGTCGAGCAAGGCCCTCTTCCCAGGCCACACTCTATCACCTCTGACACGCGTTGGGGCAAGCCCGGCGGGTTACCGTTACACGGCCGAGCGTTACTTGGAACTGTCGTACTTTGCCGCTAGATTCAACTTCAGGCGGGAGTGCTCCCTTTGCGGGGTATTCCCGTCTGCCGAAGTGGGGGAGGCAAAGCCATGAAAACTCACAGTCCGAACGTCTCAGGGCGCCACATCGCTCTGGTTGCTTTGGTTGCCGCCATGACATGGTTGTGGGCTTCCGCCGGCAGCCTGGCTCGTGGGCAATCGGTAACCGCTACCCTTGTCGGTACCGTCCTCGATCAATCGGGCGCGGCTGTGCCGGACGCAAATCTGTCCCTGACCAGGGTCGGCACGAACATCACGCGTGCGGTCGTGAGCAACGAGCGGGGGGACTTCACAATTCCCAACGTAGCCCCGGGATCATATCGCCTGGTTGGAGAGCACGAGGGCTTCAAAAGAACCGTAATGGATGACGTGGAGCTTTTGGTGAACCAGACGGCACGCGTCGATCTGGTGCTGCAGGTCGGCGCCGTTACGGAGTCGGTAGCGGTGACTGGCACGGTTCCCCTTGTGGCCTCGGAGACCAGTTCGGTCGGCCAGGTAATCACTACGAGCCAAATCGAAAATCTTCCGCTGAGAGGGCGCGCTGTGTTCGATCTGGCCGTTCTTTCTCCCGCCACGTCCCCGAGGTCGCCGGACTCCTACGCGGGCGGCCAAAGGCCAATGCCAGGGGGCTTGGGTTCGCCGGTCTTCTCCGCGGGAGGAGGACGAGACAACGCCAATGGCTACCTGGTGGACGGCGTGGAAGCCATCGATCCCCACTACATGACTCCTTCGATGTTTCCTCCCATGGACTCCATGCAGGAATTCAAGATTCAGACGAATTCTTACTCGGCGGAATTTGGGCGCTTCGCGGTACAGGTGAACGCCACCACAAAGTCCGGCACAAACCAGCTCCATGGGTCGCTGCACCATTTTTTCCGCAACAACGTTCTCGATGCGGCGAACTTTTTCAACAATTTCTTCGGCCTGGAGAGAGCTCCGCTACGGTACAACCTGTTCGGCGGGACGCTCGGTGGACCAATCGTGCGCGACCGCACCTTCTTCTTCGTCAGTTACGAGGGTACGAGGATTCGCAGAGGCAAGACATCCCAGGCTAACGTGCCGACCGAGGAGCAATGGAATGGCGATTTCAGCCGTTTGGGCTTCCGGAACAACCGGCCCATATTCGACCCCGCAACCACCCGGGCGAATCCCTCTGGTTCGGGTGTGATCCGGGACCCATTTCCGGGCAACATAATTCCAGCCAACCGCATTACGCTGTTCGGCAAAGGCGTCGCCGGCATCTATCCTGCCGCTGGACTCGATGTTCCAACGGGAAACAACTTTTTTGCGGCGCTGAGCGATCAGAGCGACAACAATCAGATTATCACCCGCGTGGACCATCAGCTAACCGACAAGACGTCCATCAGCGTTCGCTACAATATCTTCGGAGGAGTAGATACAGATAAAGCTGCCATATATGGCACGGGAAGAAGTACCGATGTCCGTACTCAGAATGCCGCATTGAGCATACCCCACACTTTTAGCCCCACCACCCTCTATGAGCTGCGGCTAGGTTACAACCGGCCAAACTACTTTCTCTTGCAGGACGGCGCGAACGAGACGGATTATCGGGAGGTCCTCGGCATTCGGAACCTGCTGGCGGACCCCGTCGCCTGGGGTGTCCCGAGCCTCGGCATTGTCGGTTTCACCGGCATAGGGTGGGGCACGGAGCCTAATGGCCAGATCACCAATTCGTACCAGTTGATCAATCAGTTGACGCTGATCAGGGGATCTCACACCCTGAAGTTTGGCGGTGAAGGGCGAAAAACCAATTACAACGACCGGGGAGAGATCAGCGCCCGCGGAAGTTACAGCTTCACGGGAGTTCTAACCGCGAACCCCCAGGCTCGCGCCAGCACCGGCGTTTCGGTGGCCGATCTTCTGCTGGGATTGCCACTGACCGCTTCCGGCACTGCAACCTCGTTGGCCGGAAGCTTCAACCAGTATCACTTTTTTGGCTTTGTACAAGACGACTGGAAGATCAGTCCGCGAGTGACTCTGAATTTGGGCCTGCGCTATGAATTGAACTTGCGATATGTGGAGGCGCAAAACCGCCAGAGCTTCTTTGATCGAGGTTTCCCGGGGGGACGGCTGCTGCTGGCTGGAAGCAGCCAGGCGTTTATTCCTCCCGAGCAGTTGGTCGATGGTCCGGCGACGCCGCGGGGTCTGTATCCCGCCGATACGAACAATTGGGGTCCTCGAATTGGCATTGCGTTTCGCCCGTTCGGGGACAACCGAACCGCTATCCGCGTAGGCTATGGAATCTTCTACTCGATGATGGATGGCCAGTCCATAAGGCAGCTAGAGCGCAATCCCCCACACGGCCGAATTGCCAGCGTGCAGGCGGACCAGGATGCGAACTCATCCGGGCCCTCGGCTATTCGGACGGCGGAGCTGTTTCCCGCGCAGGGCACACTTGCGACGCGTCCAAATATTTACACCGACATCGGGCCTCGGCCGGAACCCTACATCCAGCAATGGAATTTGAATATCCAGCGGCAGTTGTTCTCGGAGACGCTGCTGGAAGTCGGCTACCTGGGGTCGAAGGGAACCAGGATGGTGTACTACGGCCAAGGCAATCAGGCTAGCCATGCCGATCCGGGGAACCCGACACCTATTCTGAGCCGGCGGCCGTTCCCCCTGTGGGGAAATACGATTCGGACAAGCCTGGCGGACGGGATCTCCAGTTACCATGGCGGATTTGTGAAGCTGGAAAGGCGTTTCTCCTCGGGGTTGTCATTCCTGACCCACTACACTTTTGCAAAATCTCTGGACATAAGCTCCCAGGTTAACGAGGAAATTCGCGACTTCTATAATCCCAGGCTATCCAAAGGTAGAAGCCTGTCGGATATTCGTCATCGCGCCGTATTCAGTGCTACATATGTATTGCCTCTCGGGACCGGGAAGCGGTATCTGTCCAAAGGAGTTGCAAGCCACGTATTGGGCAACTGGCAGACAAACACAATCGTAAATCTGCAAAGCGGTTTTGGTTACGATGTCAGCGTCGGCGGAGATCCCTGTAACTGTGCAGCGTCCAGCCAGACAGCCGATCAGGTGGGCGATCCACACACCGGCTTTACCCGCAGCCGCGAGATGTGGTTCAATACCGCGGCCTTCGCCCGCCCGCCTGCCGGAAGGTTTGGCACCAGCGGGCGAAACATCCTGGACGGGCCGGGACAGGCGACAGTGGATTTTTCCCTTTTCAAGATCGTGCAGGTGAAAGAAGGTATGAGAGTACAGATACGTGGCGAGTTTTTCAATCTGTTCAACCGGGTTAATTTCGGAGTTCCGGGCAGTAATGTAGCGACGCCTGCCACCTATGGCATTATTCAGTCTGCCCGGGATGCTCGAATCGTTCAGGTGGCTATACGGCTGGTATTCTAGTGCCACGCTCGCATGGCCGGGAATGTTCTTAAGGAGAGGTTGCATGATCAAACGAAGAGAGTTTGGTAAAAATCTAGTAGGCGGTGTGATCGCCGGAACCGCTGCCGGCGCTGCAAACCCCGGCGCTGCTTCGGCGCAGGCGTCGCGGAGCCCTAAAAAGAATACTTTGATGCATGTTGGCGGCGACTACCACTACGTGGCGGGAGGCCGCGGGGCCGATATTACAGGTAAGGAGAACCTTGAGTTCAACGTGCGCCATGGCGTGAAGCACCTCACTGCCCAAATCGGCAAAATGTCTCCAGAGGGCGCCTGGGATCTGGACGACCTGAAGAGAATGAAAGACAATTGCGATAAGCACGGTGTAATTTTCGAGGCCATACGCATGGACTCCGAGTACATCATGCTGCGCAAAGGGGCGGAGCGCGACCGGAGGCTCGAAAGCATAATGGGAAATATCCAAAAAGCCTCGCAGATAGGAGTAAAGGTTATCACCCATCACTGGACGCTGATCCCGATACGGCGAAATGAGCGCAGGCCCGGCCGAGGGGGAGTTACGTACGCCGCCTTCAAACTGGAGGACAATTGGAAGGATCTTCCCGTGGGAAGGGCGGGCAGGGTTCCTTCCGAGGACTATTGGGAACGGATCACCTACTTCCTGGAGCGCGTGATTCCGATATGCAGGGAAAGCGATGTGAGAATGGCCTGCCATCCTTACGACCCGCCGGGACTTCCATTCGGCTATCAGGGCGCGGAGAATTGGGATTCTCCGTCCATTTTCGAAGCTTTCAAGCGTTACGAAGCGATCGTTGACAGCCCTTACAATGGCTTTCAATTGTGTCTCGGGACAACCGCCGAAGGCCTAAAGAATCCGGGCGCAGGGGTGCTTCCTATTGTCCAATACTTGGGCGAACGCGGGAAAATTCATCAGATCCACATGCGCAACATCCGGGGAGGGCTTCACAATTTCGAGGAAGTGTATCCCGATGAAGGAGTCATGGACTTTTTCAAGGTCATGCGCATTCTGAGGGATACGCAGTTTGCGTATTCGATCTGTGCGGATCATATGCCGAGTCATCCCGACGATCCTGGCAGACTTCAGGCGTTCGCGTTCGGCAACGGGTATATCAAGGCTCTGATTGACTCTGTAAACTCCGAAGTCGGCTCCTGACGTGGCGTGGCTTCCCGGATGAGCCACGCCAATGATGAGAACCGCTCCGCTGTGGCGGCTCAGCGGCGCTGCAATCCGCCGCCGCCGGGCGAGGGGAGGGGTATCGGCTCACCCAGAGTCACGGGCTGCATGACTTTGATCAGGAGGCGGGGCTCGGCGAGTCGCAGTCGTGGACCGCGAGCTGGCAGCCTGAGGATCTGGTATGGCGCTGTGAGCGGGAAAACAGTGAAGAAAAAATCCCGCTTGGCGTGTCCCCGGCCTATGATCGCCTCGTCTTCGACCTTATGGCGCTTTCCCTCGGAGAATCGCCAGCTATTCCCAGTCTGCGCCGACACTAATTGGGCGTTCAGCGGGAAGACGCACCGGCCGGGTGTGATCAGCTGCTCAAACGCGACTCGGAAGACCGCCCGGCCGAAGAAACGCCCGGCCTCTTTCGACGTCAGCACTTGACCCTTTATCTTGCTATGCCGCGGAATCAGCACAGGGCCGTAGGGAGCAATCTGGACGGCGTTGTTGACCGTGAAGAGCATCGGGCCGAATGTCGTGCCGGCATCGATAGGTTCATCGGGCGTTATCCACATGGTGAGGCCGTCCGGCAGATAGGTTGTGCACTCCTGGCCGGAGGCGGTTACGGCGAGAAGGAGTCCGAAGAGGAGCCTACAGGGATTCAAGATCGCGAACTTCATTGTTTTTCTCCTGGCGACGGGGCGGGCATGCGCCGGCAACCAGACACGACCAGGCATGCCAGGAAGGCCAGACTTACAAGAGCAGGAAGTTTCGGCAGTACGGTTCGGACGGAAAGTTATCGAGCTGCCATCGCCTGAGCCACCACGTCTGAAAATGATTCTATACCCTTGGCTGAACCTTGCGGAATCGCCTTTGCTCCGAAACATCCACGCCGGCGGCGGGGGGTGGGAACCTCCGCACACACTGCTGTCCGGCTAAAAATGGGAGGCTCTTCTAATGTATGAGAAGCTATCTTCCCGCCATCCGGGAGTGCTTCTTCGGCCCCTGCAGCGCCAGCCCCACGGCCAGCACCACCAGAGAGCCGATTACGTTGTACCAGAGAAACGAAATTTCCGTGAAGAAGAAGGCCGCGAAGATGGCCGCTTCGCCCGCCAGCATCCCGTGGAACGCGCCGCGCCCGCTCACTCGCGGAAAGAAGAAGGCCAGTACGAACACGCCCAGCAGCGACCCATAGAATAGCGACCCCAGCATGTTCACGGCCTCGATCAGCGAGCCCAGGTTCTTGCCGAACCCCGCGAAGAACACCGCGTACGCGCCCCAGAATGCCGTTGCCGCCCGCGAGACGAACAGATAGTGACGGTCGCTTTCGTCGCGGCGGAGATGGCGGCGGTAGATATCGATCATCGTCACCGTAGCGAGCGAGTTGATCTCCGCCGAGATGGTGGACATGGCCGCGGCGAAAATAGCCGCGATGATCAGACCCACCACGCCGGTAGGCAGATACCGGGTAACGAACGAGAGAAAGATGTAGTTCGTGTCGTTCAGATTCGGATCGCCCGAGGCCTGGATTGCCGTCTGCCGGGCGCGGTTCAACTCCCGCTCCGCGCCGCGGAGATCGGCGAGTCTCTGTTCGTTGTCCTGGGCCGCCAGCCACTCGCGTGCCGCCAGCCGGCGCGTTTCAAATGCGCGGTCGTACTGCGCGTGAATCTCCGGATCGGTGACTTTCGCGAGCGCAGCCGGCTGGAACAGCATCGGAGGCTTCACGAAGGTGAAGAACACGAACACCAGCGCGCCCACGAACAGGATGAAGAACTGCATCGGGATCTTCGCCACCGCATTGAATAACAGGCTCAGCTTGCTCTGTGCGATGGACCGGCCCGTGAGATAGCGCTGCACCTGCGACTGGTCGGCGCCGAAGTACGCCAGCGCCAGAAACGCCCCGCCGATCAGCCCGCTCCACATGTTGTAGCGGTTGTCCCAGTCAAAGCTGAAATCCACGACGTTGAGCCGTCCCGCCGCGCCCGCGAGCTCCACGGCATTCAGCAACGAGACGTCGGCGGGCAGAAGCCAGACGATGGTGAACAGCGAAACGAACAGGCCCAGGAAGATGATCAACATCTGTTGCACGTCCGTCCAGGTCACGGCCTGCACGCCGCCAATCACGGTGTAGAACACTACGATCACGCCCATAATCACGGTCGTGATATTGTCCGGCCAGCCGAAAATCACCGCCAACACAATGGCCGGCGCGTATAGGGCCAGGCCGACCGCCAGTCCGCGCTGTATCAGGAAGATGATGCTCGCAAGAGCGCGCGTCCGTGCGTCGAAGCGGCCTTCCAGATACTCGTAAGCCGTGTAGACGTTGGCGCGGTGGAAGATGGGCACGGCGGTTGCCGACAGGATCACCATGGCGATCGGCAGCCCGAAATAAAACTGCACGAAGCGCATCCCGTCCACGTAGGCCTGGCCGGTGGTGGAGATGAAAGTGATCGCGCTGGCCTGGGTCGCCATGATGGAGAGCGCCATGGCATACCAGGGCATGGTTTTGCCCGCCAGCAGAAACCGGTTGACGGTGTTGGCCCCGCGGCTTTTATAGAGACCGTAGGCTACGATGAAGACGAGCGAGCCTGCCAATACCACCCAATCAAGGGGTCGCATCGGCCCTTCCCGCACTTAGCATGTTGGCGAAGATCCGGTAAGCGCCAGGGACTCCCGCGGGCAACTGGCGGAACCAGGCATAAGCGGAGAAGATGTACACGCCCTTTCCGTAACGTGCGTAGAGCATGCCGCCCGGCAGAGGTTGCTCGCCAGGATCGTGCGACTCGAGCACAGGCTGGTAGCGCGGGTCCCACTTCGAGGCAAGGTACAGGCCGCGCTCCTGCACCCAGCCTTTGAAGTCTTCAGCGGTGATGCGGTTCGGGAAGCGCAGCAGCGGATGGTCCGGGTCCGGAAAGCTCACCGGGGCCTCTTCGACGGTAACGCGCGCGCGCCCCACCTCCAGCGGATACGGTCCGATGCGATCCAGCGCTCCGGTCTTCGGACCGAAGAAGCCGCCTTCGGCCACGTTGTACTGCACGATCATGACGCCGCCGCTGCGCACGTATTCGAGCAGCCGATCGAAATTGGCGCGCAGATCGGGGCGGGTGTTGAATCCGCGTACGCCGATCACCACCGCGTCGAAGGCGCTCAGGTCGCCGGTTGCCAGATGATCGCTGTTCAACAGCGCGACGTCGGCTCCGATCTGCCGCAGAGCGTCGGGTACCTCATCGCCCGCGCCCATCACGTAGCCCACCGACCTGGCCAGATTGCGGACATCCGCGCGCACCAGGTTCATGGCCGCTTCGCGTACCACGGTGATGGGAGGGATGTGCGGATACGAGATGACCTTGACCGAGGTAGTAACCGAAGCGCCGTCCACGCGGGCGACGGCCTGTAAGCGAACCTCGCCGGATTGCGCGGGCGGCTTTACCGTGAAAGTGAGCGGCGCTTCCCGCCCGGCCTCGGCAAGATCGAAAGCCAGCTCGCCGGGTTCCGCGCTCCACCCCGCCGGCGTCGCCAGCCGAACGGTCCCGGAGGCGCGGGGACGGTTGGCTTTCACCAGCAGGCGCAGTTCGCGCGCCCGGCCGTCGGGAAAAAGCATCGTCTGTTGTTGCAGGTTCACGGCCGCCGGCGGCAGCGCCTCCACGGGTCTGGTGAGTTCGCCTTGGATGGGATCCACGTAGCGGTGCAGCACGGGACGGTGCAACTCGAGCGCCTCCGTTCCCGCCCGGATTTCGAAACGGACGTCCTGGCTCGGGCCCGTCACATTAGAGTTGATGGAGACCGGCTTGTTGTAGGGAAGTTCCGCGTCCATCCAACGAAGGGGGAAGCTGGAGCGGTTGATAGCCGTGAGACGCACCGGCACGGGCGAGCCCGCGATCACGGTATGCCGCGCGGATTGAGCTTCGAGCCACAGCCCCGTGCACAAGGCTGCCGTTTCATCCAGCTCCTGAAGCTTGCGGCGGGCGAGGGGATGGTCGATCCTGGCGATCAGCGGCCGGGCTTTCAGGAGCAGAGGAACAATCTTCTCGGGCCGCCCGGACACGAATTCTTTCGAGGCTTGCGCAAGGATCTCTCCTATGGGAGCGCCTCCCGGCAGGCGCTTCCAGCTTGTATCGATACCGTCGAACACATCCTTTGCAGCGGGCTCGCCTGCTACCAGCGTCAGGTAATTCTCCGACGGACCGCGCCGCTGCGCAGCACCCATACCCTGGCTGCGGTGCATGCTGCGGCTGATGCCGGCGATCTCCGTGTACGACCTGCCGAGGATGGGATTGAATTCGCCCGTATCGACTTCGAGCCGGCCGGGTAACGCCGCTGCCGCGCGCTGCTGCTCCGGGGTAAACGCAAAGACGTTGAACAGGAGCCGCGTGGCTTTCCAGGAAGCGGCGAGGTAGGCTTCCTTCCCCAGAATAGCGGAGGCTTGATGGTGTCCATGTCCATCGCGCGGCGTGCCGGAGAAGCGCAGCAGGATTACGTCCGGGCGAAATTCGTCGATCGTACGGACCATTTCGCGGAGGATCTTCTCGCGTCCCCATTTGGCGAGCGTCTCATCTGCGCTCTTGGAGAAACCGAAATCCACGGCGCTGGTGAAGAACTGTTCCGCACCGTCCACGCGCCGCGCCTCCAGCAATTCGTGCGTGCGGATCAGACCCAGCAGCTCTCCCTGTTCGGGGCCGATCAGATTCTGTCCGCCCTCGCCGCGAGTCAGCGAGAGGTATGCCGTGCGCATGTGGCGGCCGCGCGCGAAATAAGCCAGCAGGGCGGTGTTCTCGTCGTCCGGGTGGGCGGCGATCATCAGCACGTTCCCCAGCACGTTGAGGCGGCCAAGCGCCTGCCGGATTTCGGCCACGCCGGAAAGGTCCCGCTGTCCCAGGAGCGGAAGGCATGAGAGAAGGGCCAGCCAGAGTACGAATCTCATTGGAAGGTCTTGGTGAAGACGTAAAAGACGGCGATCAGGGCTGCGAGGTACAACAGCACGGCTGCGTAGACGCGCGGCCATGTGCCCAGAAACGGGGGCGGTTCGTCGGGCATTTCGCCGCGATCCTCAGCCATAAAAGGAGTCTAACAAAACCAAAGTGATCACACGCCCAACCGCCTAACGATGCTGCCGAAATGCTCCGGCACCTCTCAGGTGTGCGTGCGCGGCTAATGTTTTCAATCAATTAGACCGATTTGAGAGCTTCGAGGGGAGCTTTGGGAAACTTTGCGTCCGGCTGAAGCATCTTAGCTATTGGAAAGTGGTTTGCATAGTGCACAATCGAGGAGGGATGCGATGGGCGACACGGCGGAGGAGGCCGGCAACGGGCGGGGCGGCTGGATGGCCACTTTGCGGCGCTGGTCGCGGTCCGGTCTAACGCGGTCTCCATCCCCTCCGAGCATCGGTCTGGCGCTAGGCGGAGGATTCGCAAGAGGAATCGCTCACGTCGGCGTGCTTCGCGTGCTGGAGCGCGCCCAGATCCCCATCCATTTTTTGTCGGGAGTGAGCGCCGGATCCATGGTGGCTGCTGCGTACGCGAGCGGCGCTACAACCGAGGAGATTCACCGCGTTGGCGCTTCCATGCGCTTCGCCGATGTAGCCCGGTGGTCTCTTTCCCGCCTGGGATTGGCCGGAAGCGAGCGCATGGAACAATTTCTTCAGCGCCTGCTGAAACAGCACCGCTTCGAGGATATGCGGATTCCGCTGGCGGTAGTCGCCACGGACCTGGGCACGGGCGCGCCCGTAATCTTTCGCGGCCCTGGCGAAGTGGCGCTTGCCATACGGGCCAGTTGCTCTTATCCCGGCCTATTTCAGCCCATCCGCCACGAAGGCCGCCTGCTGGTGGACGGCGCGATGAGCATGGAGATACCCGCCGCTCCGCTCCGGCGCATGGGCGCGCGAAGGGTGATCTCTGTAAACCTGCCCATGCAAGGCCTGGCCTTGCCGCCCAATAACGTCTTTCAGGTGGTCAATCGCTGCTTCCAGATCATGCAGGCGCGCACCGAAGATAGCTGGCGGCGGCAGTCCGATCTGGTCATCTCGCCCGACGTCTGTGGAGTGGAGTGGGACTCCTTTCGAAGCGCCGAGAAGCTAATTGAAGCCGGGGAAAAGGCCGCAACCGAGGCGCTTCCCGCTATTCGCGCCTGGCTTCAGCCCGATTCGTCGCGCGCTCCCCTGCTGAAGCCGGAGCCAAGTTTCGACCAACTATCTCCCTAAATCCGATAGACATTAAGGCCATTCCATAGTAAAATAGTCACAACGTGGACTCGCTGAATCTCTCGCATCTGCGCGCACTCGAAGCCGAAAGCATCCATATCATCCGTGAAGTGGTGGCCGAGTTCGCCCAGCCGGTGATGCTGTATTCAATTGGCAAGGACTCCTCCGTACTCGTCCGGTTGGCGCAGAAGGCTTTCCATCCGGGGCCGATCCCGTTCCCCCTGATGCACATCGATACAACCTACAAATTCCGGGAAATGGTCGAGTTCCGCGACCGCTTTACCAGCGAAATCGGCGCGAAGCTGATTGTATATACCAACCGGAAGGCCATCGACGAGGGCGCGAACCCGTTCCGCCTGGGTACGCAGAAATGCTGTGGGTTACTGAAGACCAGAGCGCTGCTCGACGGCCTGGCGGAAGGCGGCTTCGATGCCGCTTTCGGCGGAGCGCGGCGCGACGAGGAAAAGTCGCGCGCCAAAGAGCGCATTTACTCTTTCCGCGACGCTTTCGGGCAGTGGGATCCCAAAAACCAGCGTCCCGAGTTGTGGAGTCTCTACAACGCCAGGGTCGACAAGGGCGAGAGCATTCGCGTCTTTCCACTTTCCAACTGGACGGAGCTGGATGTGTGGCAGTATATCCACGTCGAAAAGATTCCCATCGTGCCTCTGTACTTCGCGAAGATGCGGCCCATGGTGGTGCGCGGCCCGTCGCTGATTCCCGTGGAACAGGACGTGCCGCTGCTGCCCGGCGAGAAGCCGGAACCCGTCCTGTGCCGCCTGCGCTCGCTCGGATGCAGCCCCTGCAGCGGCGCGATTCGCTCCGAGGCCGACACCGTTCCCAAGATCATTGAAGAGTTGATGCTGTTCCGCCGCTCCGAGCGCGAGAACCGCATTATCGATCACGACCAGGAAGGCTCCATGGAGATCAAGAAGCGAGAGGGCTACTTCTGATGGCTTCCACGCTCGCGGCGCCCAGCGACATTCAGGTATTCCTAAAACGGAACGAAGAGAAGGAAATGCTGCGGTTCACCACGGCGGGCAGCGTGGACGACGGCAAGTCCACGCTCATCGGACGTCTGCTGTACGACTCCAAGGGCGCTTACGAAGATCAGATCGCCTCCGTCCGCAAAGCCACAGTCAACCAGACCGCGGGCGCCATGGACTTCGCGCTACTCACGGACGGTTTGCGGGCCGAGCGCGAGCAGGGCATCACCATCGATGTAGCCTACCGCTACTTCTCCACGCCGCGCCGCAAGTTCATCATCGCCGATACGCCCGGGCACGTTCAGTACACGCGCAACATGGCCACCGGCGCGTCCACGGCCAATCTGGCCATCGTGCTGGTGGATGCGCGCAACGGCGTTCTCCCGCAGTCCAAGCGCCACGCCTTCATCGCGTCGCTGCTGGGCATCCCGCACGTGGTAGTTGCCGTGAATAAGATGGACCTGGTGGATTACAGCCGGGATGTCTTCGAGCGGATTCGAGAAGATTTTTCGCGCTTTGCCGCCGGGCTGCGCATCCCCGACCTGCATTTTCTTCCCATCAGCGCACTCAAAGGCGACAACGTTGTGGATAAGGGCAGACACTTGGACTGGTTCGAGGGCGTTCCGCTGCTCGAGTACCTGGAGACGGTGCCCATCGCGCGGGACCGCAATCTGGATCTGGTGCGATTCCCCGTCCAGTACGTGCAGCGTCCGAACCTCGATTTCCGGGGATACGCGGGACAAGTGGTTTCCGGCATACTCCGCAAGGGCGATCCCATCATGGTTCTGCCTTCCGGCCGCACCAGCCGTATCGCGTCTATCGTTAGTTACGACGGCGATCTGCAGCGCGCTTTCGCCCCCATGTCGGTCACCGTTTGTCTGGAAGACGAGCTGGACATCAGCCGGGGCGACATGCTGGTTCCGCCATCGCAGCCGCCCCAGGTGGCGCGGCGTATGGACGCCATGGTGGTCTGGATGAGCGAA
Organism: Bryobacteraceae bacterium; assembly: GCA_040902885.1. Classification (GTDB taxonomy): domain Bacteria; phylum Acidobacteriota; class Terriglobia; order Bryobacterales; family Bryobacteraceae; genus JBBDWK01. The sequence continues at coordinate 17,090 of JBBDWK010000050.1, forward strand.
CAGCCGCTTGAATTACACAAATCCTATCTGGCAAAGCACACTACGCAGCAGGTGCAGGCTACAGTCACTGCCATTCGGTACAAAGTCGAAGTGGAGACGCTGGGGAAGATGCCGGCGTCGCAACTCGAGTTGAACGAGATTGGCTGCGTAAGGCTGGAGACACACAGGCCGTTGTACTTCGACGCTTATCGTGAGAACCGGCCCACAGGCGCGTTCATTCTGATCGACGCCCTGACGAATGCCACGGTAGCGGCCGGCATGATTGAAGAGCGGGCCGACGATAGCGCCCGGCGCGGACCGAGGCTTCGACTAGAAACGGGACGCGTGACGCCGGCCGAGCGCCACTCGCGGCTGAGCCATCGCCCCGCCAGCGTGTGGTTGCAAGGTGAGCGCAGCGATGGCTTGGCTTGGCGCGTAGAGCGCAAGCTATTCGACCGGGGCTGCCTGACTACGGTGGTAAACGAGGTATCTTCGGATGTGTTAGCCGCGCTGTTCTCGGTTGGCGCTATCGCAATTTTGACGGGCGCGCCACAGGAAGATGCGGCCGAGGCCGTGGTGGTGGATGTCGCCTCTCTGCCGTTGGGCGAGGAGGCCGCCGCCGAAGCGGTGTGCGCGCTGCTCGAATCGCGCGGCTTGATTCCTCCCGATCCTAACCGCTTCACGGGCGGCGAGGGAATTTAAGAAGAAGCTCTCAGCTATCAGCTCTCAGCTTGCCGCTTCAGCGGTCCGTCAGCTTCTGGCGGAGCACGGTGAGCATTCGTTTCACCTCGGTGGTGCGCTCGGCCGTCAACTGATGGGCCTTCTGCCATACCTTCAGTTCATGGAAGTCTTTCACGGCGCATCTGGCCCTTCCGCGGTCGTATCAAAAGCTGAAAGCTGACGGCTGATAGCTGACGGCTTTTTTAGTTACTTGCCGCCTTTCCGATACCCCGAGGCGCGCTTCCGGCCGACTCCTGGTTGCCATAGAGCAGTTTGTAAACCGCGGCGTTCCGCAGTACTGCCTGCACGTATTCCCGCGTCTCGGTGAATGGAATGCTTTCCACGAATTCAGAAGGCTCCTGGAAATCGCCCCATGTGTTCCATCGATCCACGCGCGATTTGCCCGCGTTGTATGCCGCGAGCGCCTCTTCCCATTTGCCGTTGCAGCGATCGAGCATGGAGCGCAGGTAGTAGCTGCCCAGCTTCAAATTGGTTTCCGGGCGGAATAGCATCCTGGTCGAAAATGCGCGAACGCCCACTCGGCGCGCGACTTCGCGTCCGGTGGGTGGGCGGATCTGGGTCAGACCGTAAGCTTTCGCCGGGGAAACCGCGCGAGGATTGAACTCGGATTCCTGCCGGATTAATCCGGCTACGATATAGGGATCGAGCGCCCGCTCGTTCGCGCTGCGCAACAGGAAGTTACGGAAGGGCATCGGGAAGAGATTGGTCCAGAAGTCTCTGGGCGCGGACTCGAGCGGCATGGAAAAGTAATCCGAAGACATGCTCTTCATCGCGCGGAGGCTCTCGTGCGGCGTGTCCGCGAAGCCGGCCAGCGCGACGGCGAGCATCGTGGCCTGGCCATCGGTGCGCGCGCCGAAGCGCAGTTCGGCCGCGGCCCAATCGGGCTGGCCCGCGGCCGAGAGCAGCCGCGCGCGTTCAATCCGGCGCTTAGTGGCGGGAGTAGCCTCATGGTCCCCTGGCTCTGCCTGAGCCGGAGGGCGCAACTTCAGATCGGACAGGAAGCGGTTCACTCGTTCCGACGGTGGCGCGGCAACCAGCCGGGATGTTGCCAGCCGCTCGCGGGCGAGCAGGCCATAGTAATAGTTCGGATAGCGGCTGGTGATAGCGGCATAGTATTCGTGTGCGTCGGACAGGCGCTTAGCGCCCTCCGCGAGCCGTCCGAGGTAATACAAAGCCGCGCTGGCGCGGGCGGAATCGGGATAGTGGGAGAGGTACTCTTTCAGGCGGTCGCCGGCATCGGAGCGCCGGCCCAGGTATGCGTGCCACGTGACGCGCCACTCACATAGTTCCGCTTCCTCGTCCCCGCGAAACAGTTCGGAGCAGGCGTGGAAGAGCGGAACGAAGCTCTCAGACTCGTTCAGAACCAGGTATCGGTTGGCCGCGGAGATCAGCGCTCGCCGGTGCCACGGCGAGCGGGGATAGAGCTTGCCCAGATTCTTGACTGTCTCCAGCATCTCGGTCATCTCGCTCTCGCGCGCGTAGGAGAGCCGCCGTAAGCATTCGGCCAGGTAGTAGAGCCGTTCCGCGTCCGCGTCGGCGTCCTCAACCTTGACGTTCTTCAGGTAACGATAGGCCGCGGGGGTTTGACCGCCCAGAAAGTCCGTCGCGCCAACGCGAACGGAAGCGAGATCGCGCTGCGCCCCGCCAAGCCGTGGGATGAGGTTGAGATACTCGCTTCGTGCGCGCTTGTAGTCCTGCGCCGCCAGAAACTCGTCCGCGCGCTGCATCATCTGTTCCGGCATGGCGGGGGGATAATCGTCTCCCATGGCGGCGCGGATCTCTTCGACCGCCGTGCCGGCTTCGGCCGCCGGCTCCAGCGCGCCTGGCGCGACGGCCTTCGCGGTGGGGTGCAGATAGTAGACGCGCTGGTAGCAGACTGCCGCCTGGGCGGGATCGTCCGCCGCGCGGTAGGCCGCGCCGAGCGCCATATCGGCGACCGGTTGCGGCAGATCGGCATAGTGAGCTCGCAACAGACGGGCCGCTTCGAGCGGCATCGACAGCTCCATGAGCGCCGACGCCTCCAGTAAGACCGCGCGAGGGAGCAGGGGAGACGGGGTGGGCGCGTCCCAGAAGGAGGCCAGATCCTGTCTCGCGCCCGCGTAGTCCTTGAGCTCCTTGCGGGCCGCGGCCGTATGGAACGCGATGTAGTCGGCCAGCTGCGGAAGACGGCGCTTCACGGCGGTGAGACCGTCGAGGGCCGCCTGGAAATTTCCGTCCTGAAACTCGCCGATCACATGGCCGAAGCGCACCGCATCCGGGTTCGTGGCAGGCTTTTTGGGCACAGCTTTCTTCGCCGCGGCTTTCTTCGGCGCCGCTTTCTTCACCGCGTTTTTGGCGGCGGGCCGCTTGCGAGCGGGTTGCTTCTTGCCGGCCGGCGCGGAAAGCAGCGCGGCTGCCGTCAGCAGCGCAAGGATGACGGTTAGGACCCGCTTATACGAGCGAGCCCGGATACTGCGGGCCGAGCATATTCTTGTCATTATTCGCCAGGTTGCGAACCAACTCCAGGTGTAGGTAATCGACCATGCTGCCGCAGGCCGATAGGTAGTCGCGGCGGAATTCCTCTCGTGCCGCGTCGATTTCCCGGCGCAGGGCCGAGTAAAGGTCCCGCAAGGCGAGACCGTGCCGCACCGCGTCGGGTTTATAGAGCCGCATTTTCGAAACCTGGACGCGAGCGGTTCGCTGGGCCCGCAGGTGAAGCTGCTGCTCCTTCGGGGGCAGTTGCGTCCACTCCGGAAGAAGCTTGGTCCGGGTTACTCCAGCGATGTTGACCAATGGAACGGCGGGATGGGCCTCCGGGCCTTTCGGAACGGGCCGTGAGGCCTGTCCGGCGAGCGCGCAAAGCAACTCCAGTGCGGGCACGTCCACGTCTCCCATTGCATAAAGAATGCCGATGGTCTCTTCCCCGCAAGGAATGGGGAAGAGGTGTACTTTTTCCGCAGCCTCCGGATGGAGCAACTCGGCCAGCAGCGGAGAAACCTGGCTGGGAGTGCTGAGCGCGACGATGGGATCGCCGGACTCGACGGCGCCCGCGAAGGCCCCCGCCCCAGCTAGTGCGATCTGGAGCGTGTCGAGATCGTCCTGCAACGTCTCGCTGGCAAAGCCGCGCCACGCGGAAGCCGCCAGCCAACCGTCGCGGAGCGCGAACACCACTATGCGCCGGCAGAACCGGACGGCGCCGTCCGCCAGAGACGCGGCCGTCCGATCGAAATCTTCGGCTTGACGCAGCCGCCGCGCGACCTGGTTGAACTCCTCGCTCAACTGGGCGCGCGCCCGCCCGCGCTCCTCGGCCGCGGCGGCTTCGACCAGCCGCTCAATGCGTTCCCGCCAATCCATCAGAAGACTATCGAGCGAAGCGCCGCGAGAAGTGGACGCAAGATCACCGGAAGTGGCAGGCGCGACAAATGCCATTGTTAATTCCCCATCTTACCAACACGCTACCCCGACAGTTAAGATCGGATCATGAAACATCCCTTCGAGAACAAGGTCGCCGTGGTGACCGGGGCCACGCGGGGAATCGGACGCGCCATCGCCGAAAGGCTCCTCGGCGATGGCGCCAACGTCGCGATCTGCGGACGCTCGCAGGACACCGTATCCCGCGCGGTCGAAGAGATGGCTGGCGCCAGAAGTGGAAAGATTATTGGACAAGCCGCGGACCTCACACGGTTAGACGATGTTCGGGCCTTCTTCCGGTTCGTGGAAGAAAAGTTCGGCGGAGTGGATTGTCTCGTGAACAATGCCGGAATCGGAATATTCCGTAACGTCGAGGAACTCGCTCCCGAGGAGTGGCACGCGGTGATCGGTCTGAATCTGACAGGCGTCTACTACTGCTGCCATATGGCGATTCCGCTCATGCTGCGCCGGGGCGGAGGTTACATCATTCAGATAAGCAGTCTGGCGGGCAAGAATGCCATTGCAGGCGGCGCGGCATACAACGCTTCCAAATTTGGAGTAAACGGTTTCAGCGAAGCTATGATGCTGGATCTGCGTTACAAAAACATACGTGTAAGCTATCTTATGCCGGGCAGCGTAAACACGGAATTTAGCTCACGTTCCGGAGCGGCGGACTGGAAAATTGCTCCGGATGATGTTGCGGAAGTGGTATCCCTTCTGCTACGTATGCCGGAGCGCACACTCGTCAGCCGCGTGGAAGTGAGACCTTCCCAGCCCAAACGATGACCTTTCCGGTTGGCATCCGGCGTGCACCAGGGAACAGGGGGAGAAGAAAATGGTTAGGCTCAATAGACCCTTGGACCCGACACAAACGGGACGCGATGCGGAGAATCTGGAAGCCGGCCTTCGGAGGAGAATTGTCGGTCAGGACGAGGCCATCGAGCAGATTGTCAACATCTACCAGTGCCACCTGGCCGGTATGGCCAGCCCCGGAAGGCCAATCGGGAATTTTCTCTTTCTGGGTCCCACCGGCTCCGGCAAAACCCGGCTGGTGGAGGCCACTTGCGAGAGCCTGATTGGAGACGCCCGCGCCATCATCAAGATCGACTGTGCCGAATTCCAGCATTCCCACGAGATTGCCAAACTGATCGGCTCTCCTCCCGGATATCTGGGGCACCGCGAAACCCATCCGCTCCTCAGCCAGGAAGTGCTCAATCAGTACCACACCGACAAAGTGAAATTGAGCTTCGTTCTCTTCGACGAGATCGAAAAGGCCAGCGATGCGTTGTGGAACCTGCTGCTCGGCATTCTCGACAAAGCCACCCTCACGCTGGGAGACAACCGCCGCGTGGACTTTTCCCGGGCCATGATCTTCATGACCAGCAATCTGGGCGCGGCCGAGATGGGTACCATTTTGCGTCCGCATTTGGGATTTGCATCGGTCGAAGTGGAACGCAAGCACCAGGCGGGCGAGGTCGACGAGAAGCTCACGGACAAGATCAGCCGCGCCGGCGTCGAAGCCGCGCGTCGGAAGTTCACTCCCGAATTCATGAACCGCATCGACAAGACGATTGTGTTCCGCCCCCTGGGCGCGCCGGAGCTGCGGAAGATCCTCACCCTGGAGCTCAACATCCTGCAACAGCGCGTCTTCAACTCCTCGAACGCTCCCTTCGTCTTTTCGGTGACGGATGGCGCCAAGGATTATCTGCTGCGCGAAGGTACCGACTTGAAGTACGGAGCGCGGCACTTGAAGAGAGCCATTGAGCGGTCCGTGGTGCATCCCATGTCCAACCTCATCGCCACCGAGCAGGTGCGCGGCGGGGATCTTCTGAAAATCGACTTCGACGTGGAGGCGAACTGCATCACGTTTTTCAAGGAGGCGGAAGACATGCCGGCCTATGCGATGGCCCAACTGCTGGACAACAGCGTCACTATGCCTTTGGGGGCCGCGGCGAGCGGCATGACTCTGGAACCGCCTCGTACTATTAACGCCCGATCCTCCCGGCGATCCTGACCCTCCTGGGCTGTCCTTCGAATCTGGCCCGGGGGGGGGGGGGGGGGGG
>JBBDWK010000050.1:23272-28388 GCA_040902885.1 Bryobacteraceae bacterium
GCGATTCCTTTTTACGCTAAATAGTAAGTTTTGCCACAGTTTCGCGTAAGTACTAAGGGTACCCAAGTACGCCTTGACACATTTCCCAAGCCGCTGCTACCATCCTGTGTACTGCAAGCCGTTCGGCATTCCAGGGTAGGGACGAGTTTTCGTCCCTAACGGTCACTGCGCGTTGCTCAGTCTGCGCACATGACGCAAGTGCAGAAGAGTATCTCTATGGTAAAGCGCAGCCGGCTACTTATTTTTGGCAGCATTATCGCTCCTGTCGCCCTTTTTTTCGGCGGCTCGTTCACAACCGATCGTCTGGATCGGGAAGGCTTGAGATTTTTTCACACTGGAAAGAGCATCGTTCTTACTCTTGCCCGGATGGCGAAGCTGGTGGAAGCGCGCGATCTGGCGGGGCTGGAGAGACACTACGCGGCGGGGTTCGAGGGCCAGCGTCTCGGCCTCACCCGGCTGGAGGCCGTGGAAGAGAAGGACGGCGTACGAAAGTATATCTTCCGCTCGGACGGCCCGCTGGCAACCCGCGACGCCGCGATTGCGGAGTGGCGGGCGTACCTCGATGGATTTCAGTCCATCGAGGATACAGGCATGTATGTGCACCGCCTCGAGGAGTGGAAGAACCGTAAGATCGCCGTCATTCGCTTTGAGGTGATCGGCGTTCCCAAGGGAGCGGCGTACGCGGCTATCGATCGCGGCTACGCAAGGATGGAGTTCGAGGGCGAGGACGACGATCTTAGAATCGCTTCGGCATCGCTCGTGGAAGCCGACCGCTATATCGGCGACAAGCCGCATTTTGTCGATATGGCCAAAGCGGCGGGCGTCGATTTTGAAAACAAGTACTATCCGGCATTCTTAAATCAGCCGCTAAAATTCGGCATGATCCGGTACGGTCCGGGGGGAATTACGGCAGCCGATTACGACAACGACGGATTCTACGATCTGTTCATTCCGGACGGAGTGGAGTCGAAGCTGATGCGTAACCGGGGTGACGGGACGTTTGTGGACGTCACGACAAATGCGGGCCTCGCCGGTCTGGACGGCGTGAGCGTGGGACTTTTTGCCGACTACGACAACGACGGGTTTAAGGATTTTTTCGTCAGCCGCACCTTCAAGCCCAACCAGTTGTTTCGCAATAACGGCGACGGAACCTTCACGGATGTCACCGCGAAGTCCGGGATCGGGGAAGACTCCTGCACGACGGTGGCAAGCTGGGCGGATTACGACAACGACGGGGACCTCGATCTTTACGTAGGCCGCTACCTGGACCCGCGCACCGATATTCCAACCACCTTCTACGCGCGGAACGGGCTTCCGAATCAGCTCTATCGCAACAACGGGGACGGCACTTTCACCAACGTCACGGAGCAGGCCGGGGTGGGCGAGCTGGGCTTGTGCCTGGGCACGGTTTTCGGCGACTACGACGACGATGGCTATCCCGACCTCTACGTGGTCAACGATTTTGGGCGCAACACGCTCTACCACAACAACCGCAACGGCACGTTTACGGACGTTACGGTGGAGACCAACACGCTGGCCTACGGCGCGGGCATGAACGCCTCCATGGGCGACTACGACAACGACCTGAAGCTGGACATCTACGTCACCAACATCCGTTCGGAACACGCCTGGTTCGCCGAGGCGCCGACGGTGAACCGGTACATGCTCAACTGCTGGAGGCAGGGCGTCTGGAAGACGGACATGCCGCTCTACTTCGAAGTCTTCAAGCAGTCGGGATTCGGCTTCGTCGGGGTGTTTCAGCAGATGGCTTCCGGAAACACGCTCCTGCGGAACAACGGGGACGGCACGTTTGAAGACACCACCTGGAAGGCCGGCGCCAATCCTCTGGGATGGTTCTGGGGCTCTACCTTCGCCGACTTCGACAACGATGGCTGGAAGGATTTTTACGCCGCCAACGGGTGGGTCTACAACGATAAGGACACGGAGATCGAGCTCGACTTTCTCAATAACGTGGTCAGCAAGCAGGCCGAGTATAAGACCGGAGTCTTCTTCGATCCCTCCCATTTTGGCAGGACGTCGTGGCACGGGTGGGAGCGCAACCGCCATCTCCGCAACAATGGCGACGGGACCTTCTCGGAGATCGGGCGGGCCAGCGGCAGCGACCTGATGCTGAACAGCCGCGGCATCGCCGTGGCCGACTACTGGAACCGTGGCGTGCTGGATATCGCGGTGGCGGCCTCCGCCGACCGTCACGCGCTGCTGAAGAACGAGGTGGGCGCGAAGCGCAACTGGTTCGCGGTGGAGCTGGTTGGAACCAAATCCAATCGCGACGCGGTGGGCGCGCGGGTCACCATCCGGGCTGCGGGCAAAGCGCAGATGCGGGAAGTGGTGCTGGGCGATGGCTACGGCTCGCAGAACTCTCTTCGCCAGCATTTCGGCCTTGGCGAGGCGGCCATGATAGACGAGATGACGGTGCGCTGGCCACGCTCCGGCATCACTCAGAAATTCGAGAACCTTGCGGTCAACCGGACCGTGGAGGTCACGGAGGGAAAGGACGCCGTGCTGGAGAAAGCCTACGCGAAGGGTGGCAAATGAAGGCGGGCGTCGCAGTTGCAGTTGCGGCGGCTCTAGCAGCCGGGGCTTCGGTTCTGCCGGAGCGCTGGTTCCAGGATGTGACCGCGTCGGCGGGCATCGACAACCGGCATACCAATCGCGCCTTCGATAACCCGTATGCCCACATCATGGCCGGCTACACCGCTCTCGGGGCATCCGCGGCGGTGGCCGATTACGATGACGACGGGCTCGAAGATGTCTTCGTGACCGATTCGAAGGAGGACGGTAAGAGCAGCCTCTACCGCAACAACGGCGACTTCACTTTCACTGACGTTGCCGAATTCGCGGGAGTAGCCGACGGCAACGACTCGGAGAATGCGGCTGCCGACTCGCTCTGGTTCGATTTCAACAATGACGGCCGCCCGGACCTGCTGGTGGTGCGTTTCGGCCGCGCCCAGCTTTATGAGAATCTGGGCGGCGGGCCGGGCAAGACGAAATTTCGGGAAGTTGCGAAGAAGGCCGGCATTGATCAGTACCGGAACGGCATTACCGCCATCGCCTTCGACGCCGACCGCGACGGTTTCGTCGACCTCTTCATCGGCAGCTACTTCCAGGCGGTGAACGTCTTCAATCCGGAGACGCCGCGTTTCTTCCCGGAGAGCTTCGAGACGGCCAACAACGGCGGCGGCGTCGTCTACTTCCACAACAACGGGGACGGAACCTTCACGGATCTCACGGAGAAGGCCGGCCTGAAGCTGAGCGGCTGGACGCTCGATCTGGGGCACGGCGACGCGGACAACGACGGCGATGAAGACCTTTACGTGGCCGCCGATTTCGGCACCGACCGCTTCTTCGTCAACAACGGCGACGGAACCTTCAAGGACATCACTGAAACCGCGATCGGCTTCGATACGAAGAAGGGCATGAATGTCGACTGGGGCGACTTCGATAACGACGGCTACCTCGACATCTACGTCACCAACATCACCGACGACTACATGCGGGAAGGCAATTTTCTGTGGAAGAACAACGGGAACCTGACCTTCCACGACATTTCGCGCGAGACCGGCACGCACAATACAGGCTGGGGATGGGGCGCTAAGTTCTTCGATTACGACAACGACGGCTGGCTCGATCTGTACGTGATGAACGGCTGGGTCTCGGCCGGCAAAGACAGCTACGTTCCCGACATCTTCGCCATGGTGACGCAGCCCGGCATCGATTTCGCGGATGCGCGCAACTGGCCGCCCATGGGCAACAAGAGCCTGAGCGGTTATCAGAAAAAGAGACTGTTTCACAACGAGCGCGGGCAGCTCTTCAAAGACGAGGCGGCGCGGCACGGGCTGGATTCGGTGCGCGACGGGCGGGGAGTCGCGATCGCCGACTTCGATAACGACGGCAGGCTCGATATCTTCGTCGCGAATGCCAATGAGAGACCCTACCTCTACCGCAATACCGCGCCCAACGGAGCGCACTGGATCTCCTTCCTGCTGACCGGCCGCAAGTCCAACCGGAGGGCGGTGGGAGCCCAGGTCCGCTTGGCGGCCGGGGGCAAGACCTATCTACGCTATGTGAGCGGCGGAAACAGTTTCGCGGGCCAATCCAGCTCACGAGTTCACTTCGGCCTGGCGGAATCGGCCGGTATTGAGAAGGTGGAGATCCGGTGGCCGTCCGGCGAGACCCAGACGCTCGGCAAGCTGGCCATCAACCGCATTCACAAGATCGTGGAAGGCGAAAGCAAAGTTACGCACCTGACGGCGAAGGCGAACAAGAGATGAATGGCGGGATGCTCACGGCGGTCTTAGCGGCCGCATTCCTAGGCGTATCTTCCTCGGCTGCGTCCGAGGCCGATTTTGAGAACGGGATGAAGGCCCTGACGGCCAAGGACTATTCCACCGCGCTCCTGCGCCTGGAAGCGGCGCTGGCCGGCGACGCCGATAACATCCGCTACGGGAGCGAGTACAGGCAGGCGGTGATCGCGGCCAAGGAGTTCGACCGGGCCATCCAGTTCTTCGAAAAGCTGGTGGCCGGCAATCCGAAGGCCCCCAACGCCTTTCTCAATTACGGCTTCGCGTACGTCGACAAAATTCCCGCGGCGGGTTCCATCACGCAGGTGATTCTGGCTAACACGGCGCTTTCGCACTTCAGCAAATCGATCGAGCTGAAACCAAGCTGGATCGCCTTGTATACGCGCGGCAACAGCTATCTTTACTGGCCGAAGATCTTCAATCGCGCGCATCTTGGCGTAGCCGACCTGGAGGAGGCCATGAAGATGCAAAAGGCCGATACGCGGCGCAAGTACCACATTCGCGCCTATGTTTCTCTCGGGGACGGCCATTGGAAGATGGACAATATCGAAAAGGCGCGGGCAGTCTGGAAGGAAGGACTCGCGCTGTTCCCGGAGAGTGCCGCGCTGAAGGCGCGCCTTTCCAAGGAAGGCGACGATCTGAAAGCGTACATTGACGACGTTCTCGATCCCAACAAGCGGGTGGACACCAATCTGCGCGAGATCTGGGCTTCCGAATGAGGCAGTCATCTCACGATCAGCAACCGCTCCCTCACGGTCGCGGCTCTGAAAGGGCTTACGGAGCCGCGACCGTGA
>JBBDWK010000051.1:0-28085 GCA_040902885.1 Bryobacteraceae bacterium
AGGCCGCGAGACCGATCACCGCAAGCGGAATGCCAAGCATTTCGTGGATGATATGAGGTCCAAGAGTAAGTTGGTGCCCGATGAGGACGTCAGGTACGAATGCCTGGACCGCATCTGCGATGTAGGCGCACTGGCAGGTGGTGCCCCCGATATCGTACCAAAGCCGGGCATCAAAACCTGTTGGCCGATGGGACACACATGGGATATAAGTAAGATTTTCTTTCTCCAGCCAGGCAACTGCGGGCGGCGCGGACACAAATGCGACCTGGTGCCCTCGGTGAGTGAGATTTCTCGCGATCGCAACACTCGGCCCCAGAGAACCGGGATTTGCGAGCGTGCAGAACAGGTACCGCATTGCATCGGCGCCTCCGTGGCGCTAATGAACTCCGCGATCAGGAGCCCCGGTTCGCCGAGCAGCCCGAACAGGCCGAGCGTTTGACGATAGAAAACACGTGGCCCTGCATGCTCGGTTCGAAAAGGTCGTGGTTATCCTCGTAGTTCTCAGCGAAACATCCGCCATGAAACTCTTCCGCAATTCCATTGGTCTCGCAAGCCGAGCGCAGTTTCGAACAACTTACGAGCTCAGCCCGATTCCGAATGTGAGTCAACCCGTATCGCACATCGCCCAGCTTTGCCAGGAGCTGCTTATTGTTCAATGCCAGGATCTTGGAACATGGCGATACTTCACCGTCGACCGTCGCCGTTACACTTACGCGGCCGGCCTGACACCCAAAGGAACTGGCCTCTTCGAAGCCGTTTTCAAACTCATCGATCCGCAGGTCGGCTCCGCGCGCCCGTTGATACCATTGAACCACTCGCGAAAGCTGATCGCGAAAACATTCCCTTTCCTCTTCAGACCACTTCACCCCTGTCGCATACCCGATAATGAACTGGTTCACGCCACGGTCATGGAGCCCTAGCACGTCCTCAAACAGACTCGGAGCGTTCTGGGGCATAACAGTCATTTTCACGCCGATCCACGGCTGCACCTTCTTCAGAAGTGAAAGCCCCTTCATTACTCCGTCGAAGGTCCCACGACCGCGTTTGTCGACCCTGTATCGATCATGCGTAGGCCCAAGCCCATCAACGCTCAGAAGGACCATTATTTTGTGCTGAGCGAAGTACTCGACCATAGATTCGGTGAATAGAACTCCATTGCTAGTCATGTCGAAATTAACAGACTTCCCTAGCAACGCCGCCGTCTGTTCCGCATATTCCGTCGCATGCCGGATCGCGGGGAAATTTAAAGTAGGTTCTCCGCCGAAATGGGTTATGTGAAGATCTGGTTCATTGTGTGAGTATTTAAAAAGGAGATCGATGGCCGCCTGAGCAATATCCAGGGGCATTCTTCTGTAGCCGAGCATATTCTTTTCGAAACAGTAGCTGCAGGCTAAATTGCAACCTTCGGTATGGATAAGCTCTATATGGGTGACCGCGGGGAAGAGAGCGGAGTTTAGCTCCGCCACTAATTGATAAATGAAACGTCGGGCGTCTTCAGAGGACAGATTCAACTCGTTTCCAACCCAGGCGTGAAGCTGAACAAGATCCGGAAAATCGGATAGGAGAACGCTGTGAATGTCCCGAACAAGATCCCCGGTGGAGGCGTTGCGAGGCTGCAGCGCAACTAGTTGTTTCGTGATCTGTTCCATCGTATAACTCCCCTAACTCTAAGGCGCGAATGTCGCCTCCGGCGAGACCGGCACAATAACCCCGTCACCCTCGGAAGTTGTTGAAAAAATTAAAGGACTGCTTGCTTGCGCGGCTCGGAATCGGGCCCATGTGTTTGGAGCACCTTACCAAGCCGCGACAGGTCAGGAGCGGTCCCAGCGAACCTTTTTCAACAAGCCCCTTGGGAGTCCATAGGCATATCAAACCTCTGATCGAACGCGGCAACGGTAGCGCCGTGTCTCGTTCATCGTCGAGAGCCCGGTATGCCAGCGAAAGGGTCAGAACCTAAATCGAGATAACTGGTTGGGTCAGCGAAGTGAAATTCTGCGTACACGAGTAACTTTTCGAACATGCAAACGTTTCTGGACACGTAAAAATCCACTGCTTCCTGGCGGAAGTAATGCCGGGTTCGCCTGCCAGTTCGCCAGTAAGTGTCTGAGCCACCCTTTGGAGGACCTCAGCTGCTACCCTGGCTGATATACGTTGCAACTCTTCAGGAGACATCTTGTCGTTCATAGTAACCTTCCACGTTTCCTTTTCTGCAGTTGCTTGCCAATCTTCCAAGAAGGCCGATTTAACTCAGCGCTCTGGATTCGTAATATGCCCAAATGAGTCAGATGATTGATGCCGCCAAGCCATGCGAGCGTCTTAATGGACCCGTTCGATCAAGGGGTCACAAAGACCCCGGCCAATGGATGTGAGCGCCCGGCTGGTGCGCAGCGGAGATTCGAGGTCTTCAACTTGAGAAATCAACTCCGCCTCCTTTTGCGCGCAATAAGCATCGTCCGATATGCCATTGGCACGTAAGAGCCGGTAGAACAATAACAAGTTGGCGAAGGCATGATAGGCGACCACGATCCGGTTCAAGGGTCGCTCCTTGCGCGCAACAGGCGAATAATACAGATTGGAGTCTGTTCCGTCGTCGATGGGGCCCAGCCGGCAAAGCAAATTGAGGTGTTGGTGTGAGGCTTCGTGCACAAACGATTCGGCCAAAGGCACGGAGTTCGGGCCAAGTGCCGCACAAACGACTCCAAACTGGTCCTCTACACTGCCGCTCTGGATACCCGTGGTTTCGTTGAGGGGAATAAGATAGCGTATGACGCGCAGGACCCACGGGAGATAGATGGGACTGTAAGCAGTTAGAAGCTCGATAGTTTCATGGCAAACCAGTGTTACTTCCGGCGGCATCTCGTCCGCGACCGGAAGCAGGTCGTCGAAGGCTCCCAAGTTCTTCGCTGCCAGTTCCGGAACCGGCAGCAAAGTTATCTTTTGATGCTGGGTACCGAACTGGGGCAGTGCCGCCGCGCCGTCGGCCTGCCAGCCGTCGCCGGTAAGCGTGAAGATAACCTCGTGGTGAGTATCACCCAGGTGGGCGCGAACGGATGCCGCTGTCCTGGCACAAACAACGTCAAGCCGATCCGCGGAAGGCAGCAGCCAGCGCCCCCATTGCAGCCGCATGGGTTTCGCAAGCGCGAGACTCCATTCTCCGGTCACGCCGGAAGCGCTTAGTCGCAGCGCTAATACCGCGGCGTGATTTACGGCATCTTCGACGCTACCAGTTTGAATTGCCCTGAAAGTGTTACTCACGGCCGGATCCCACACCGTTTCAAATGGTATATCGCGGTTCAGCCAGTTTTCCAAGAGCCCGACCAAACCGTTGCCGCGCCGGGTGAGTTCCGGCAGGTAACGATCTAGGAAAATGCGCGTGGTTTCGCGCGCGTAAGTAGCAGCGACCAGTCCGAGGAACGCCTCGTCTACCCCCTCTTGCGCACAGGAAAAGCCACGGTATTTGGAATTCAGGAGGTCAATCTCGTTGTCGCTGGCTTCGGCTTTCCGAATAGCGGCCGGGCTGGTAGATCCTGATGTGAGAGACACTTCTGCACCGTCCCGAGTAATACTCGCTCTGGCCGGTGCGCGACAAAAATTGCGAACCCAGCCGAGGACAATAACCTTGGATAGCCCATTTCAAGGCCAAGTGTCAAGAATAATATTTTTAGATTTCAGCAGAAGGGTTCTCAAATCTGTATAAACGAGAACCTTTTGAGGAATGTGCTTCGAAATTTAATCAAGTTCGGCTCAAAAGCCCTTTCTTGCGGCATCCGTAGGCACTTTTCTTTATATCGCTACAGCCACCGGCTGTACGCTTCGTTGGTTTGCGTGAAGGTTTGCAGTTGAGCGTCCGAGAGCTGCAGAAACTTGCGGATCTGCTGCCAGGGATTAATAATCCTACCGGTTTGAGGTGCAGCGGGAGCGTTGCAAACGACGACAGGAATAAGAATAAACCAGAGCGATCTCATCGCCATCAGTGTACCCGAACTTTCCCTCAAACGCGGGCAACGTCGGCCTGCCGCCCCGCCGGGCAGGAGCACACAACCCCAAAGTAATTCTCGATGTGGGACAACAGCCCGTAAATGCAGGTGGAGAGGCCGGTCATTTCAAGTGTTTCTTCCATGGTATACAGCAGTATATAAACCATCGGGTCGCCGCCTTTGGTTGTAATGTAATCCTTGCCCACCATCTCTATGCCCATGGCCGATGTGCAGTACCCGCCCGCCATCTCAATGCCCACCGCCCCGCCGATGTAGATCAATCCGGCGGATACAAGCAACCGCCGGGTGGCCGCCGGCAGTTCCAGGACGAACCGTAGATAAAGCAGACCGAAAGGCACCAGGAGAATGATCGCGGGAATCACCCAGGCAAAATGGAACACTCCCGTGGTCTCCAGGCTCCGCTGGACGGGGCGGATGGACATTTCGTGGATGCTCACCGTTTCGTCCAGCGATAAAAACAGAAAGACCGGAGACAGTCCCAGCCAGTACAGCGCGCCTTCGGCAAGGCGATCTCGTTCACGCATTCCGATTAATCCGGCCAGCGCGGAACAGATCAGGAGCAGGCCGGAAGAAAACCATGCAGGGACATTCCGCTCGCCATCCAGGTCGAAGAAGCTTAGGAAGACCCAGTGAACGTTAAAGCCTAAGCGGCCTCCAATCTGCCCCGCCAGACTGAGAAGAGCCAGAAGCGCGACGATTCCAAAGAGGACCTTGACAGTCCGGCGCGGAGAAATCTTCAGCTCCCAATCGATATTGTGGGATATGTCTGCCATATGATTTGATTGTTACAGTCCCCAACATTCCCTCAATTACGGGTAGCTTGCCCGACGGACGGTGGCCAGTAATATACGATTCCCAAGTAATGCTGGATGTGGGACAACAGCGCGTAAACACAGGTGGCGAGGCCGATCATTTCCAGCGTCTCTTCCAGTGTGAGTATATAAAGCATAGGATCAGCGCCTTTGGTTGCTATCAATTCCTTTCCTGCCTGCTGTATCTCCCGTGCCGATATAAAATACCCGCCCACCATCTCCATTCCCACTGCTCCACCGATATAGATCAATCCTGCCCACACAAGCAACCGCCGCGTGGCGGCCGGCAGTTTCAGGACGAACCGGAGATAAAGCAGGCCGAAAGCCGCCACCAGGACGATTGCCGGAATCACCCACGCAAAATGGAAAAATCCCGTCGTTCCGAGGGTTCGCCGCAGGAGGTAGTCGGGCTTCTCGTGGATGCTGGCGGTTTCGTCCAACGACAAGAACAGAAAGATCAGAGACAATCCCAGCCAATAGCGAGCGCCTTCGGCAGCGCGAGCTCGTTCGCGCACTCCGATTAACCCGCTGAGCGCGGAACAGATCAGGAGCAGGCAGGAAGAAAACCATGTAGGGACATTGCCCTCCCCATTCAAATCGAAGAGGCGTTCGAACGCGGAGCCCAGACGACCGCTCAACTGCCCCGCCAAGCTGAGAAAAACCAGAAGCGCGATAATTCCAGAGATGACTTTGACAACCCCGCCCGGGGAGATTCTCTCCCAAGCTGCTGCGCGGGGTGCATCTGCCGGAAGGACTCGTCTCATCTCAATTTTCAGTCCGCAGTATATCGCTTTCGCTCAACGTGAGACTTACGTCACGCGCGCGCGAATGTTGCCTCGAGACAGGCGAATTTGAAGCGCGGATTCCGCGGGCGCATCCGCCGGCGACTTCACGATCGTGCCGCCTTCATTCGTAACGATCGCATAACCGCGATCGAGAACCCGCAGAGGGCTGAGCTGCGAGAGCTTGCCTTGCAGCGCCCCGAGTCGCGAGCTCCGGGCGGACAGCGCCAGACGCATGGTGTGAACAGCCGTACTCCGCGCGGCTTCGAGCCTCCGCCGGTTCCGGGTTCCGAGAGCCAGCAGGCTCCGCTCCCGCAGGCGGTACTGCAATTCGTCGACGCGCTGCATACGCCTCCCGATGGCGCGGTGCAGCAATCCCTCGGCCCGTCCGATGCCCCGCTCGCGAAGCAGACGCGCCAACAGGGCCAGCCGGTAGCGCGCGTACTGCTCGATGCGGCGCTGCGACTCCGCGATGCGGTCGAGCAGCTCCTGGCGGGTCCGGACCACGAGCTCGGCGGCGGCGGATGGAGTCGGCGCGCGCAGGTCGGCGACAAAGTCGGCGATCGTGAAATCGATCTCGTGCCCCACCGCGGAGATTACGGGAACCGCGCAGGCCGCAATCGCGCGCGCGACCGCTTCGTCGTTGAAGGTCCAGAGGTCTTCGAGCGATCCGCCGCCGCGCGCCACAATCACGACTTCGGCCCACGGCTGCTCGCTGAAGTACTGGAGGCCGCGGCAGACCTCCGCCACGGATCCCTCGCCCTGGACGAGCGCCGGAAAGAGCCGGATGTGAAGGCCGGGAAACCGCCGTGAAAGTACGTGCAACATGTCCGCGATCACCGCCCCGCGCGGCGACGTCACAATCCCGATGCGTCGCGGGAAGCGCGGCAGCGGCCGCTTGCGCACGCTGTCGAAGAGGCCTTCCGAGTCTAGCTTCTTCTTGAGCTGTTCAAAGGCGAACTGGAGCGCGCCGTGGCCCTGCGGTTCCAGCATCTCCACCAGCAACTGGTACTCGCCGCGCGCGTCGTAGACGTCGATGCGGCCGCGCGCCAGCACGGCTACACCCTCCTGCGGCTTGAATTTGAAGTAGCGCAGCGAGGAGCGGAACGCGACGCAGCGGATCTGCGACTTCGCGTCCTTCAAGGTGAAGTAACAGTGACCGCTGGCGGCGTTCTTGACCCCCGATATCTCGCCCGAGACCCAGATATCGGCGAATTCGCGATCCAGCAGCCCGCGTATGGCGCCATTCAGGTCGGAGACTGTATAGATCAGGCGCTCGAACTGAAACGCAACCTGTTCCATCTAGCGGGCGGCGACTGCCTCGCCGCGCAGCGCGAGCCGCTCGGGGAGGTTGCCATCGGCGTCGAAGTCCATCTCCCATGGCCCGCCGACAATCTCCAGAATCGGATTGGCTTCAATCCGCGGCCGCAGGTTTTCGCTCAATGCAATGAGGCTGAGCTCCATGGAATTGCGAATCCAGCCGAGGGTGACTTCGGCGGGGTCGAGTTTTCCCACTGTCGGAAGCATGCACTCCAGGCACTCCCGGTCGGTGGGGAAGTGGACGGGCGTCCGGATGGCCGCCGGCGTGGACGCCGTGAGCGAGTTGATCCGCGTAGGGACCCAATCCATCTTGTCCAGCAGGCGATCCGAAACCACATCCGCCATGCCCAGCCCGACGCCGTTGCCGTAGCTCACGCTGCTGATGTCGCGCACGAAGATCCGCTCGAAGCGCGGCCCTTCCCACGGATTGTACTGGCCATGTACGCCCCGGTTGACCACCTTGGTATCCATGCCCGCGCCGCTGATGTTCTTGCCGATCTCGTCGAGAACGAGAATGTCCAGGTCCATGGGGATGCGGCCCATCCACGACTTCACGAGCGCCAGAAGTTCTTCCTCGCGCCGCTCCATCCGCTCGACGGGAACCGCGCTCACCTGTCCCGTGTTGTGGTGAGCGTCTTCGAGAATCGCCAGTCCGCCCAGAATCTTCCCCGACGCCAGCACCTGGCGGCCGATGGCGCGAATCACCGCTTCCAAACCCATCCGGTATGCATAGGTATGGTAGCGCTGGGCGCCGGCGAACTTGCCGAGACCGATGGCCATCATCTTGAACAGGCCGCTTTCGATCTTGCCGGCGAAATCCGTATGCCATTTCACGCGCCCGATCAGCATCACGCCATCGCTCTCGAAGGCGTTGCGGTCCATGAACGTCTCGATGCCCTCGGGAGTATGGCCCACGGAGACGACATCGAGCGAGCTGACCACCGGGCAGCCCATGGTCTCTTCGATGATGCCGTAGTGCGCGAGCACGTCGGCCTGGCCCTCGGCCGTGGCGGCCCCATGGCTTCCCATGGCCGGAAACAGAATCGGGCGCATCCCGGCAGCCTTCCAGTAATCCACGGCGGACCGGACGATGGTCGCGATATTGGCGATACCCCGGCTCCCGACGCCGATTGCGACACGCGACCCCGGCGCCAGTTTGGAAGCGAAGCCGGCGGCGCGCAGCTCGCGGCCAACCTCGGCGGGAATGTCCTGCAAGCCTCGGACGGGAAAGTTCTGGCGGACCATGAGCAGGCGGGGAAAGCGCATGCCGGAATTATATCCTGAATCAGTTTCCGGAATGGTACGCTGTGGACTAGAACAGGCTGTATCGGCCGCGGGAGTTTCCTGATGGCGAAAGTACAAATGCAGACTCTTCGTGCCAAAAAACTAATGCCATTCATTCTCGTTGCGGGCTGGGCGCTGGGGTTTGGCGCGTTTGCGCAACAGTCTGCCTCTTCCGGCCGCATTGATTTCAGCCGCGACATCCGCCCGATTCTTGCGGACAAGTGCTTTGTCTGTCACGGGCCCGATGCCGCGAACAACAAAAGTAAACTGCGTTTCGACACCGAAGCCCACGCGCTGGCCGATCTGGGCAAAGGGCGGCGCGCCATTGTCCGCGGTCATCCGAAGCAGAGCGATCTTGTGCGGCGCATCACTGCCGAAAATGAATCCATACGCATGCCGCCGGCTTATTCCGGACGCAAGCTGACGAAACAGGAAATTCAGCGGCTGACCGAGTGGATTGCACAGGGCGCGCCGTGGCAACAGCATTGGGCATTCATTGCGCCGGCACGGCCGCCGGTGCCGGAGGTAAGCGCCAGCACTTGGCCTCGCAATGCCATTGATTCCTTCGTGCTGGCCAAGCTCGAGAAGGAAGGCTTGCGGCCGTCGGCGGAAGCGGACCGGGCGGCCTTGATCCGCCGGGTTTCGTTCGATCTCACGGGGCTGCCACCCACGCCGCAAGAGATTGACGATTTTCTCAACGACCGATCGGCGAAAGCCTACGAAAAGGTGGTGGATCGCCTGCTCGCCTCACCGCGCTATGGCGAGCGGATGGCGGCCCGCTGGCTTGATGCGGCGCGTTATGCCGACACGAACGGGTATCAGCTTGATGGGGAGCGCGAAATGTGGCGCTGGCGCGATTGGATGATCGAAGCCTATAACCGCAATCTGCCGTTCGATCAATTCGTCGTCGAACAGCTTGCCGGCGATCTGCTGCCCAACCCAACATTTGAACAACGCATTGCGACGGCATTCAATCGCAACCATCGCGGCAACTCCGAAGACGGCCTTGTGCCGGAAGAGTATGCCGTCGAGTACGTCGTCGACCGTGTCGACACGGTTTCCACGGTGTTCCTGGGGCTGACCATGGGCTGCGCGCGCTGCCACAATCACAAGTACGATCCTTTCACACAGAAGGAGTACTACCAGCTCTACGCCTACTTCAACAGCATTCCCGAAGACGGGCGGTTCAGCAACTTCGGCAACGCGGCTCCCTGGATGCCTGCGCCCACACGGCAGCAGCAGCAACAGCTCCAGCGGATTGAAACTGAAATCGCTCTGGCCCAAAAACAGCTCGGCGCCTCGCTGCAACAAGCGGCGCTGGCGCAGCGGCGCTGGGAGAAATCGCTCGCGGCTTCTCCCAACCGGCACTGGTTTCCCGCCGGCGAGTTGGTGCTGCGTCACCCCCTCGACGAAGGCGCCGCTCTGGTCATTAGCTCCGCTCTGGTTGCTCAAGAAGCAAGCAGGCCAGCTCCGCCGGAAGACCAATCGGACGACGAGGCCAGGGGGCCTGAGAAGGTGGAGGTTGGCTTTAAGGGCGGCCCACCGCGATACGCCGCCTCGCCTCTGGGCAAGGCCGCAGCGTTCGATGGCCAGCTCTGGTTTGACGCGGGCAAAGCGGCCAACTTCGATTACCGCGACCGCGTGCACGACTTCAAAGACCGGTTTACTATTTCAGCTTGGTTCCACCCCGAATCTGAAAACAGCGGCGCCATTGTCACACGCATGAGCGATGACGTGACCGAGCAACAGAACAACCTGCCCAAAGGACGCGGCTATGGCATTTTTTTCGTCAATGGAAAAGTGCACTTCAACTTGGTAGGCGTATGGGCGGATGATTCATTTCGTGTCGAGACGGAGAATAAACCGCCGATCGGGCAGTGGCATCATGTGCTGGCTGTGTTCGACAGCCTGCAACCTTACGAGAAGGTCAGGATTTACCTCAACGGGCAGAAGCAAACGCTCATCGTCAACAATGGCCGGCTGTTTCGTCAGTTCTCCAACGGCGCCGCACATCTGCGGATCGGGGGCGGCGCCGGTCCGGCGTGGCGCTTCAAGGGGTTGATAGACGAAGTTCGGATCTATAAGGCTCTGCCTGGCGCTGAGCAGATTGCGATCCTGGCTTGCCCCGATTCCCTTTCCCGAATCGCCACGATCCCGTCACAGATGCGGACCGAGGGGCAGCGGCTGAAAATCCGGAATGCGTTTCTCGAGGCAGCAGCACCGGCCACAGCGCAGCGGGCGTGGACGACACTGCGCGAGCTCGAACGGCAGAGGGCCGTTCTCGAAGCTGCCTTGCCCACTCTGATGGTGATGCAGGAACTGCCACAGCCGCGGCCGGCATACGTGCTCAAGCGCGGCGCTTATGACGCTCGTGGTGAGAGAGTCGACCGCGGCGTTCCAGCCGTGTTGCCGGCCATGGCGAAAGCTTGGCCGAACAACCGGCTGGGATTCGCCCGCTGGGTCGTCAGCCCCGAAAACCCGCTCACTTCGCGCGTAACGGTCAACCGATTCTGGCAGATGTTCTTTGGTAGCGGCCTGGTGAAGACCGCGGAGGATTTCGGCGCCCAGGGCGAACTGCCTTCGCATCCTGAGTTGCTCGACTGGCTGGCAGTCGAGCTTCGGCAAAACGGTTGGAATGTTAAAGCCTTGCTCAAGACAGCGGTCTTGAGTGCGACTTATCGTCAAAGTTCAAAGCTCACCCCGCAGCTGCTGCAGCGCGATCCTGAGAACCGGTTGCTGGCGCGGGGCCCGCGTCTGCGCTTGCCTGCCGAAATGATTCGCGATCAAGCCTTGTTTGTTTCCGGCCTTCTGGTTGAGGAGCTTGGCGGCCCGTCCGTGAGGCCTTATCAGCCCGAGGGTCTGTACAAAGACATGGTTTTCTCGAACATGACTAAATACGCTCAGGAGAAAAGCGAAGGCTTGTGGCGGCGCAGTCTCTACACCTTCTGGAAGCGAACCGTGATGCCGCCCGCCATGCAGGTCTTCGACGCCTCCTCGCGCGAATACTGCACCGTGCGCGAGATGCGCACCAACACGCCGCTGCAGGCTTTGAACCTGATGAACGACACGACTTACGTTGAAGCGGCCAGGCTGATGGCCCAACGCATGTTGAGCGAGGGTGGAACGAAGCCCGAAGACCGGCTCGCCCTAGGCCTTCGTTTGGCCGCCGGGCGCCGGCCCGATGACAGCGAAAAGCGCCTTCTACTGGAAAATTTGCGGACGCAGCTCGAGCATTTCCGGGGCCATCCGCAGGAAGCAGCGCAGCTGCTGGCCGTGGGCGCGAAGCCCAATGACACGAAGCCGAAGGCTGAGGAGCTGGCAGCCTATACGGTGATAGCCAGCTTGATTCTCAATCTGGACGAGGTCATAACGAAGCAATGAACAGCGAAACGATCAACCCGCTTGATGAATATCGCCTGCTGATGACACGCAGACATTTCTTCAGCCGATGCAGCTTGAGCATTGGCACAGCCGCTCTGGCTGCAATGTTGAAGGAAGGCTGGGCCGCGGCGCCGCCCGCTGACGAGAGCCCAACGGCCGGCGGCCTGCGGGACCTACCGCATTTCGCGCCGAAGGCGAAGCGTGTGATCTACCTCTTCCAA
This sequence comes from Bryobacteraceae bacterium, assembly GCA_040902885.1. Lineage (GTDB taxonomy): Bacteria > Acidobacteriota > Terriglobia > Bryobacterales > Bryobacteraceae > JBBDWK01. The sequence goes on from JBBDWK010000051.1 coordinate 11,799, forward strand.
TCCGGCGGACCGTCGCAGCTGGAACTCTTCGATCACAAACCGCAGCTGGAGAAATTTCGCGGCCAGGATCTGCCGGATTCCGTGCGCCGGGGACAGCGGCTGACGGGCATGACGGCTTACCAATCGACTTTCCCGACCGCTCCTTCGATTTACAAGTTTGCTCAGCATGGGAAATCGGGCGCAACCTTGAGCGAGTTGCTGCCCTACACGGCGAAGATTGCGGACGAGCTCTGCTTCATCAAATCCATGCATACGGAACAGATCAACCACGATCCCGCCATCACCTTTTCGCTCACGGGCTTTCAACTGGCGGGACGTCCGAGTCTAGGTTCGTGGATTAGTTACGGCCTGGGCAGCGAGAACAAGGACCTGCCCGCTTTCGTTGTCATGGTTTCGCTTGGGGCCTCGAGCGACCAGCCATTGTACGACCGGTTGTGGGGCAGCGGCTTTCTCTCTTCGCGTTTTCAGGGAGTGAAGTTTCACAACGGCCAGGACCCCGTGCTTTATCTTTCGAATCCACCGGGAATCAACGCCGAGATGCGCCGCCGGTTTCTCGACGATCTGGCAAAACTGAATCAAAAGAATGCCGAAACTTTCGGCGATCCCGAAATTCTTTCGCGCGTGTCGCAATACGAGCTGGCTTATCGCATGCAGTCGTCTGTGCCCGAACTGACGGATTTGTCGACAGAGCCGGAGACGGCTTTGGAGCGGTATGGCCCCGACGCGCGCAAGCCGGGCACGTTTGCCGCGAACTGCATTCTGGCGCGCCGCCTGGCCGAACGCGGCGTGCGCTTCATTCAGTTGTTCCATCGCGGCTGGGATCAGCACTCCAGGTGCCCCAAGCAGATCGCTAGTCAATGCCGCGACACCGACCAGCCGACAGCCGCGTTGATTCAAGACTTAAAGGAACGCGGCTTGCTGGAAGATACCCTGATCATCTGGGGCGGCGAATTCGGCCGCACCGTTTATTCGCAGGGAAAGCTCACGCCCGACGACTATGGCCGCGACCATCATCCGCGCTGCTTCACGCTGTGGTTGGCTGGTGGCGGCATTAAAGGCGGCGTAACCATCGGGGAGACGGATGATTTCAGCTATAACATTGTGCGCGATCCGGTCTCGGTCTTCGACCTCAACGCGACGATTCTGCACTGCCTCGGGATTGATCACACGCGGTTGACTTACAAGTTTCAAGGGCGTTACTTCCGGTTAACGGACGTGCATGGAGAAGTGTTGAAACGGGCATTGGCTTGAATCAACGGCAGTCGGCCCCCGAAGACCTAACTGCTAGAATTGTAGCGTCGGCTATTCCCGCTTATGACCTCTTCCGAAGACCGGCAGCGCGCGCTCGCGGACGCGCTGGCAACGCGAATCCTGGTAATCGACGGCGCGATGGGCACCATGCTCCAGCAGCAGCACCTGACCGCCGCGGATTTCGGGGGGCCCGCGCTCGAAGGCTGCAACGAATACCTGGTGAAGACCCGGCCCGACGTGGTGAGCGGCATTCACCGCGCCTATCTCGAATCGGGCGCCGATATCATCGAGACCAACACCTTTGGCGGCACGCGCGTCGTGCTGGCGGAGTATGACGTCCAGGATGAGGCCTACGAGCTGAATCGCAACGCGGCCCGTCTTGCGCGGGAAGCGGCCGATGCGGTCAGCACTTCCGCAAAGCCGCGCTTCGTGGCCGGCTCCATCGGACCGACCACCAAAGCCATCACGGTTACCGGCGGCATCACTTTCGAGCAGTTGCGGCAGAACTTTTACGATCAGGCGCGGGCCCTGACGGACGGCGGCGCGGACATTCTGCTGGTCGAGACGTGCCAGGACACGCGCAACGTGAAGGCCGCGCTCCTCGCGATCGACCGCCTCGTGCGCGAGACGGGACGCCGCATTCCCGTGATGGTGTCGGGCACCATCGAGCCCATGGGAACCATGCTCGCGGGCCAGTCGGCGGATGCCTTCTGGACTTCCATCGGCCACGTGAATCTCCTCTCCGTGGGTCTCAACTGCGCCACGGGTCCCGAGTTCATGACGGACCACATTCGCACTTTGAGCGATCTGGCTTCCACGCGAATCTCCTGTTATCCGAATGCCGGTTTGCCGAACGAAGAGGGCAAGTACCTGGAGACGCCGCAGTCCCTGGCCGCGCAGCTCGAGCGCTTCGTGAACCATGGCTGGGTGAACATTCTGGGCGGCTGCTGCGGCACCACGGCGCCGCACATCCAGGCCATCGCTCAGATGGTGGAGGGCAAGGCGCCCAGGCAGCCGAAGCCTCCCGCAAGGCGCGCCTTCTACTCCGGCATCGAGCTGGTGGAAGCGGAAGAATCCAGCCGTCCGCTGATTGTCGGCGAGCGCACGAACGTCATCGGATCGCGCCTGTTCAAGAACCTGGTGGCCGAGGAGAAATGGGAAGAGGCCACCGACATCGCACGCCGGCAGGTGCGCAATGGGGCGCACATCGTCGATGTCTGCCTGCAGAGCACGGATCGCGACGAGATCAAGGATATTCCGCTTTTCTATGACTACCTGATCCGCAAGATTAAGGCGCCAGTCATGATCGACACCACCGATCCGAACGGCGTGGAGCTGGCGCTGACCTATTGCCAGGGCAAGTCGATCGTCAACTCCATCAATCTGGAGGACGGCGAGGAGAAGTTCGAGCGGATCTGCCCCCTCGCAAGGGCCTACGGAGCGGCGCTGGTGGTCGGCTCCATCGACGAAGACAAGCAGCAGGCGCAGGCTTTCACGCGCGAGCGCAAACTCCAGATTGCGCAGCGTTCGTACAAGCTGCTTACGGAAAAGTACGGTATCCCGCCGGAAGACATCATCTTCGATCCGCTGGTGTTCCCCTGCGCCACCGGCGATGCCAATTACATCGGCGGCGCGGTCGAGACCATCGAGGGCATTCGGCTCATCAAGGAAAACATCCCCCACGTCAAAACCACTCTGGGAATTTCCAACATTTCCTTTGGCCTCCCTGCAGCGGCCCGCGAAGTGGTCAATTCGGTCTTCCTGTACTACTGCACCAAGGCGGGTCTCGACCTGGCCATTGTGAACGCGGAGAAGCTGGAGCGCTTCGCTTCCATTCCCGTGGAGGAGCGCCGGCTCGCGGAGCGTTTGCTGTTCAATACGCCGCTGGTGGAAGGCGCCGAAGAGCTGAGAACCGCTCCGGAAGACTGGCGCCAGCAGACGCCCGCGCAGAAGGCCGGCATCAACCAGCACCACATCGCGGCCATTGCCGAGCATTTCCGCAAGACGGTGAAAAAGGAGAAGGCGCGCGCCGGGGACCTTCCGCTCGACGAGCGCCTGGCCAACTACATTATCGAAGGCACAAAGGACGGCCTGATTCCGGATCTCGACCGCAAGCGGGCGGAAGGCGCCGCGCCGCTCGACATCATCAACGGGCCGTTGATGGCGGGCATGTCGGAGGTGGGCCGGCTGTTCAACAACAACGAGCTGATCGTGGCCGAGGTGCTGCAATCCGCCGAAGCGATGAAGGCCGCGGTCGCGCATCTCGAGCAGTTCATGGAGAAGGCCGATACGGCGGCGCGCGGAAGAATTGTGCTGGCCACCGTGAAGGGCGACGTCCACGACATCGGCAAAAACCTGGTGGAGATCATCCTCGGCAACAACGGCTATGAGGTGATCAACCTGGGCATCAAAGTTTCTCCGGAAACGCTGATCCAGGCATTTCACGAACACAAGCCGGATGCGATCGGCCTGTCGGGGTTGCTGGTGAAGAGCGCCCAGCAGATGGTCATCACGGCGGGCGACTTGCGGGAAGCGGGCATCGCCGTGCCGCTGCTGGTCGGCGGCGCGGCCCTTTCCGACAAGTTCACGCGCTCGCGCATTGCGCCCAGCTACGGCCAGGCGGTGATCTACGCTAAAGACGCCATGACCGGGCTGCGCATCATGAACGACCTCACGAAGGCCGAGTCGCGCGAGTTCATCTTGCAAGCGCACCGGCACTCCGAAGCGGCGGTGGAAGCGGCCGTTCCCGTGGCCGCGTTTCCGCAAACGGAGAGCCGCAGCGGCAAAGTCCGTACGGACGTCCCCGTCCCGGCAGCGCCCTATCTCGACCGGAAGGTGCGCGATGTACCGCAACTGGCCGAACTCTGGAGCTACATCAACCCGTTCATGCTGTATGGGCGGCACCTGGGCTACAAGGGGAACTTCGAAAAGGCCTTGGCGGATCACGACGAGAAGGCGCTGGACCTGTTCCACAAGGTGGACGAGGTGAAGCGCGAGGCGTCCGCTTTGATGAAGGTGAAGGCCGTCTGGCAGTTCTTCGAGGCCGAGCGCGCCGGCAACTCCATTCATCTGTTTGAGCCCGGCTGCGCCGCGCCCATCCACACGTTCCGCTTCGGACGCCAGCCGCGCGAGAACGGTCTGTGCTTGAGCGACTACATTCTCGAAAGCGAGAACGGGGCGCGCGATCATCTGGCCCTGTTCGTGGTGACCGCCGGCGCGGGCATTCGCGAGAAGTCGAACGAGCTGAAGGCGGCCGGCGAGTATTTTCGCGCGCATGCCATTCAGGCTCTGGCGATCGAGACGGCGGAAGGCTGCGCCGAGTGGCTGCACCGGCGCATCCGCGAGGACTGGGGATTTCCGGACCCGCCCACTATGAGCATGCAGGAGCGCTTCACCTCGCGCTACCGGGGCAAACGCTACAGCTTCGGATATCCGGCCTGTCCGAACCTGGACGATCAGCAGGGCATCTGGAAGCTGCTGCGGCCCGAAGAGATCGGCGTAGAGTTGACGGAAGGCATGATGATGGAGCCGGAAGCCAGCGTGAGCGCGCTGGTTTTCCACCATCCGGACTGCGCCTATTTCACTGCGGCGGAAGAGAGCGCGGCAGCGGATTGAGGGCCGAACTCATGACATTAGAGGTTCGGAACCGCCAGCAATGGCGGACGTGGCTGGGAAAGCACCATGCGTCGAGCCCCGGGATCTGGCTCGCATTCTACAAGGACCACACGGGTGTGAACTCGATCCCTTACGAGGAGTCAGTTCGCGAGGCGCTGTGCTTCGGATGGATCGACAGCCTCATCAAGCGTCTGGACGACGACCGGTACGTCCGCAAGTTCACGCCGCGGCAGCCCACCAGCAAATGGTCGGACATCAATCGCAAACGCTGGGCGGAGCTCAAAGCGGCCGACCGCCTCGCCGCGGCCGGGCTGGCGGCGGCGCCAACCGGCAACACATACGCGCTGCGGCCGGCGATTCCGGACCTGCCGGCCTACATCGGCGAAGCGCTGAAGGCCAGTCCGAAAGCGTGGGGTTTCTTTCAAGAGCTGGCACCCACCCACCGGCGTCATTTTGTGGCGTGGATTCATACCGCCAAGCGGCCGGAAACGCGGGAGAAGCGAATGCACGAATCCATCGCTTTGCTGGAGGCCGGACAAAAGCTGGGCTTGAAGTGAGCTTGGCCAGGAAAGCCGGTAACCCCCAAAAAACCCCCAAAAAACCTCTTGACCGCGGCGCCGTTCGGCCGTAAACTCCCCTTAGACGCTTATGGGACAATCGCGGGAGAGGACCGGTAGTGTTCTCCAGGGTACGCTGGACCTATTGATTCTCAAAATCCTGTCCGCTGGCGCGATGCACGGCTACGATATCGCTGAATCCATTCATCGCAGGAGTGAAGACGTGCTGAAGGTGGAGGAGGGAGCGCTATACCAGGCGCTGCACAGACTGGAGCTTCGGGGGCTGCTTGCATCGGAATGGGGAACATCTGCGAATAACCGCCGCGCGAAATACTACCGGTTGACGACGCTCGGCCGCCGGTATCTAGCCGAGGAATCGGCGACGTTTGCGCGCCTCAGTGGCGCGGTGCTGCGAATCCTGGAGGCCTGAAGAACATGCCGGAATGGTTGCACTCGCTCGTCCTGAGACTCAGAACCGCTATGCGTCGCGGCCGGCTCGAGCAGGATCTGGAAGACGAACTTGCATTTCACCTGGCGATGAAGGTGGAAGCATCTCGCGCCGCGGGGGCGCCCGAGCGGCAGGCCAGCCATGCGGCGCACCGGCATTTCGGCAACCCGGCCGTGATTCGAGAGCGCTTGCGTGACGCCTGGACGTTCCCATTCCTAGAGAGCGTCTGGCAGGATGCCCGCCATGCAGTCCGGGCGCTCGGAAAGAGCCGGGTCTTCACCGTGGTAGCCGTGCTTTCGCTCGCCATTGGCATTGGCGCCAACACCTCCATATTCACCGTCTTCAACGCGCTCTTTCTGCGCACGCTGCCGGTGCGCGACCCGCAACAGTTGCGCATCGTCAACTGGACGGGAACGGGCCGGGATCTGGTTCCATCACACAGCGGATATGGCTCGGGTGGCTCGGGCGGTGTGCGAACGGGGAGTGGGTTTTCCTTTGAGGCTTTTCAGGAGATACAGAACCAATCGCAGGTCTTCTCTTCGGTCGCAGGCTTTGCGCACTTCAGCGCCAACGTTCTTGTGCGATCTCAAGCCCACATAGCCCCCGCGCAACTCGTGAGCGGCGGTTATTTTCACACCCTGGGAACACAGGCTGCTTTGGGCCGCACTCTGCTCCAGTTTGACGATTCGCTTGCGGCGCCTCCCGCGGCAGTGATCAGTTGGCGGTTGTACCAGCGCCTCTACGGGGCCGACTCGTCCGCACTCGGCTCCGAGATCGTCGTCGACAAGACGCCATACACTATTGTGGGCGTTCTCCCGCCAAACGTGTATGGAATTTCGCCTACGTCACCAGTCGATCTCTATGTTCCGCTTGCGCGCGCGGAAGAGCTTTCGATCTACAAGCTCAACGATCCGGGATCCTGGTGGGTTCAAGTCATTGGAAGGATAACGCCGGGTACGTCGGACGCACAGCTTCGGGCTGCGTTGGACGTGAGCCTGAGCCATATCGCCCTGAAGCAAGGCAGCCGCGCCGGCAAGAAGATCGACGCGCCACGATCGGTCATCATCGATGGCCGGACCGGGCTTGCGTTTCTCAAGCAGGCTGTTCGGGACTTTCTGCTTATCCTGTTGGCAATGGTCGGCCTTGTGCTGTTGATTGCATGCACCAATGTCGCGAATCTCTTGATGGCCCGTGGTTCCGCACGCTCCCGTGAGCTGGCAATCCGCCGGTCTCTCGGGGCAGGCCGTGTTCGCATCATCCGTTACCTGATGACGGAAAGCTTGCTTCTTGCGCTGCTGGCCGGCGCCTTTGGCTTGATATTCGCGCAAGCCGGCACGGTGCTGCTCACGCAGATGCTCTTCCCGACCGATCCCGAGTCAACTGCGCCCATTCGCCTGGATGCGGCAGTTCTCGCATTCACCGGCGGCTTGTCGCTTGCTACAGCAATTCTATTCGGGCTGCTTCCCGCGGTCCGTGCTGCGCGGGCGGAGCCCGCCTCATGTATGAAGCAGGCGGGCGCTGGAACGGGCCCCGTGCGCCAGCGGCTCGCGCGGGCGTTAGTTGTGATCCAGGTGTCGACGGCGCTCGTGCTCGTAGTCGGGGCCGGGCTGTTTGCTCGCACGCTTCTCAACCTGGGGCGTGTCGAGCTGGGCTTCCGGCCGGACCATCTGCTCCTGTTTTACGTTGAGCCACAGCGTAACGGCTACAAGGACCAGCGGCTGATTGACGTGTACCGGCGCATTCAGGAGAAAGTTTCCGCGATCCCGGGAGTGCAAGCAGTCACGTTGGTGCGTTCTCCTCTGCTTAGCGGCTGGAGTTCAAGCGACTGGGTCACTATACCGGGTTACGAAAAGAAGGCCATCTTGTCATACGTGCACATAGTCGGCGAACGATTTCTCACCATCATGGGCACGCCGATTCTGCTCGGCCGCGACTTTCGCCTGTCGGACGACCAGAACTCGGCGAAAGTTGCGATCGTGAATGCCGCGATGGGCAAGAAGTATTTTGATGGCAACCCGGTCGGCCGGGAGTTTTCGTTCGGCTCCAGCTTCGACAAACCGATCCGGATTGTGGGCGTAGCCGCTGACGTTAAGTACGACAATATTCGTCGCGAGGTGCCGCCTACTGTTTATTTGCCGTGGCCGCAGCGCCTAGCCAGCGCGTCCGGGATGACCTTTCAGCTCCGGACATCGGTTGACCCTCTGTCGATCTCAGACACCGTTCGGCGTGCCGTGGCTGAGGTCGATCCAACGCTGCCTGTGGCCGAGTTGCGAACACAGGAGCAGGTGATCCAACGGGCCACGTCTCGCGAGCACACCGTCGCCGTTTTGGCTGGGTTCTTCAGCGGTGTAGCGGTCATCCTTGCCTGCATCGGAATCTACGGTGTTCTGGCGTATACCGTGACTCGACGGACGAGCGAGTTCGGAATCCGGTTGGCGCTCGGAGCAACCGGTGGCCAGATTCGCTGGCTCGTCCTGAAGGGAACGCTGGCACTCATAGCCTGTTCGATCTTGATTGGGATTCCGTGTGCGCTCGCGGCAACCAGAGTCCTGCGGAGGAGCCTCTATGGAGTTGAGCCTGACGACTCGTTGACCCTGGCAGTGGCCGGCGCCGCGATTCTCATATCGGCCTTGCTGGCCGCCTGGATCCCGAGCCAGCGCGCGGCAAAGTCGGATCCGGCGGCAGCGTTGAGATACGAGTAAGGCGGCGTAAGAAGTTTCAGCCGCTCAGAACGATGACGCGACCCAGTATCCCGGCCGGGTGCGGACTTCGCCCACGCGGCGCGCCACCGTGACCTTGATCTCGTGGAAGCCGCCCTCTTCTTTGTTGTTGGGCGTGTAGGTGAGCAAGTACTGGCTGTGCAACTCCTCGCCGATGTTCGAAATAGCCTCTTCCAGGGCCTTCTGCCGCATGAAAGAGTACTCCCGCCCGCCGGTGCCCCTGGTGAACACCTCCACCGGGTTGTCTATGAAGATCGCCTTCACGTCCTTGTAAAGCTCCACCATCAGCGGGACAAAGTTGGCGGCCGATTGGCCTTCCTTTGTGGCAACCTGGCCGGCTGTGTGCGGCGTCGGGGCCACGCCGGGGGGCATCGGCCGCGCCGCCGGAAGCTGAGGATCGGGGCGGGGCCAGCCGGGCTTCGCGGTCAGCGTGGTCAGGAAGCGGGAGACGTTGACTGTATAGACGGTCACGTTGGCAAGCTGCGCATCGATCAAAGCCTCGCGGACGCGGCCTTCGCTCGAGCGGTCCCGCGTTTCGCTGATCAGAAGCAGCACGCGGCGATGGTCCGTGGGCCGGCTGCGCAGCATGCGAATGCCCTGCGTAACCCCGTCGATGAGGCGGCTACTGCCGCTGCCCGGCGTCAATTTCTTGAGGGCCGCGGAGATCTTGTCGAAATCCGCGGTGAACTCCTGCAGCACCCGCACGCGGCCGTCAAAAGCCACCACGGACGCTTCGCCCCTTTCGCCTACAACCATCGGCTCGATGAGCGAGCCGATCTTCCGGACCTGCGGAAGCACCTCCTCGACAGCCGCGCTGGCCTGCACGGCGATGACCAATGAAATGGGCTGAAAATGAACGTCAACCTTGATGTTCTGTTCTTTTCTGTTGTCGAAGAGCCGGAAGTCGTGCGGCTGCAGGTCGCTGACGTAGTTGCCGTCGCTGTCCAATACCGTGACCGGCGCTGTGACTACGCTAACGGTTGTGCGAAAATCCGCCTGCGGTTCCCGCGACCGTTCTTGCGCGATCAGTATCAGCGGCAGAAACACTGCCAGAATTGGGCGAAAAACGCGCATACGATACCGACGTTCCGACCCCCGATTCCGTTCCCGAGCAAGCTACCCGTTCTGCTCCGCCGGATGTTCGGTATTACCGCTCAACAGTTCCAACATATGGGGAACTAGATTTACGATAGCATCTAACGACTCCAGTGCGCCTCTCGGCGATCCCGGAAGATTTACGATGAGCACCTGGCCGCGTGAACCTGCCAGAGAGCGGGACAGCAGGGCGCGCGGTGTGGATTCCCGGCCTTTCATCCGCATCCATTCCGCCAGACCCGGAATTTCCCTCTCGATGACGGCGCGCGTGGCCTCCGGCGTCACGTCGCGCGGCCCAAGCCCCGTGCCGCCCGTGGTGAGAATCAGGGACACGCGTCCGCTATCGGCGACGTTTGCCAGGCAGCGGCTGATGCGGGCCGCGTCGTCCGGCAGCACCTCGCGCACGGGCATCTCCCAGCCCAGTTCCGCGAGGCGCGAGCATATCGCGGGTCCGGAGAGGTCCTCGCGGGTTCCCGCCGCCGACGAGTCGCTGATGGTAATTACCGCGGCGCGTATCATCCTTCGCCGCCGCCGCGCGACCACGTTCCGCTTTTGCCGCCCGTCTTCCGCAATAGGTAGAGATCCTGAATCTCGATGCCTTTGTCGAGCGCTTTGGTCATATCGTAAACGGTAAGGGCCGCCACGCACGCCGCCGTGAGCGCCTCCATTTCCACGCCGGTTTGCGCCGTGGTGGAGCAACTCGAGACGATGCGGACGCCTCCGGCCTCGATGGTCAACTCCACGTCGGCATGCGAAAGCATGAGCGCATGGCAGAGCGGGATCAGATCCGAAGTCTTCTTGGCCGCGCCGATACCGGCGATGCGCGCGATCTCCAGCGGATCGCCCTTCGGGTTTTCCGGCAGACGCTCGAGCACTTCGGGCGAGATCCGCACGAAGGCGTGGGCGCGCGCTTCGCGGCGGGTGACGGATTTCTCCGAGACGTCCACCATGCGGGCGCGGCCGGCGGAGTCGAAGTGCGAGAGCTTTTTCATTTTGCGAGTACCCGGACCAGATCTCCGGCCTTCCATTCTTCACGGTCCGCGTCAACCACAAAATAGGCATTGGCGCGCGAGAGCGCGGGCACGTCGCTGGAGCCTTGCCATGCGATGGGAGTCAGCGACCCTTCGGGGTTGAGGCAGGCCGGCAGGAAGCGGGTAAGGCCGGTCTTGTGCCGGAAGCCCGTCGAGAGGCGCGCGAACGCGAGCGGCAGCGGCGCTTCGCGTTCCCCTCCCAGCAGCCGGATGGCGGTCCGCGCGAACAGCTCGAAGGTCACCATGGTGGATGCGGGGTTGCCGGGAAGGCCGAAAAAGAAGCGCTCGCGGACGCGCCCGAACACCAGCGGCTGGCCGGGCTGAATGAGCACGCGGTCGAAATAGAACTCCGCTCCGAGTCCGGCGAGAACGCGCTCCACAAGGTCGTACTTTCCGGCCGAAACGCCGCCGGAGAGCAGTAGCAGATCGGCTTCGAGGCCCCGCTCCACCAGCGCGCGCGTCTGCTCATAAACGTCTTGGGCGATGGGAAGCAGCCGCGGCAGTCCACCCGCCCGGGTTACCTGGGCCGCGAGCGACTGCGCGTTGGAATTGCGGACTTGAAATGAAGCCGGAGTGTCTTCGATCTCCACGATCTCGTCACCGGTGGCGATGATGGCGACGGTAGGCTTGCTAAAAACGGGAAGGCGCGCGCGGCCGATGGTAGCCGCGAGCGCGATATCCGAGTAATCCAGTCGTTTCCCGGCTCGCAGCACTGTCGCGCCTTCGCGCGCCTCCGTGCCTTGCGGGTTGATGAACTGGCCGGGTTCGGCGGTGCGGCCAATTCGAAGGCGCTCCCCCTCGCGGGTGGTGTGCTCCACCATCACAACCGCGTCGGCGCCTTCGGGAATGGACGCGCCGGTCATGATCTCAATGGCTTCGCCCGGACCCACGGTAAGGCCGCCCATTTCTCCCGCCCGTACTTCTCCGATCACGCGCAGCTCTCCGGGCACGAACGCCGCGCGTACCGCAAAACCATCCCGCGTGGACCGTGCAACGGGCGGATAATCGCGATCCGCGGCGAGGTCTTCCGCGAGTACGCGGCCGGCGGCTTCGGCAAGCGGAACCTTTTCCGGTCTTATGCCAGCAGCGAACGACCGGACGCGCTCCACGACGCATGCCTGCGCATCGGGAAAGGAAAAGGCTGCCACGACTCCATTTTACATACGCGCCGCCCGGCGCCCGTTTCGTGGATTAGAATAGGGTCATCGTATGGGACGGATGGCTGCCATCCTGGGAGCGCTCGCGGGACTTCTGCTCGCCCAGACCGAAGGGCCGCTCGAAATTAAAGAAGGCCCCGTCCGGAAACGCCCGTCCATCGAACAGCCGGCCTCTTCCGGCCAGGAATCCAGCAAGGTCATTCGCATTGTCGAGGTGGACGCCAACGGAAAGGTGATCGAAATTCGCCTGCCCGAAGGGACAACGGAGCCGGGTACGGACAACTTTATCGAGCAGGCCCGCTTACATGCGCTGACATTTACGGAAGAGCTGCCGAACTTCCTCTGCGAGCAGCTTACCTGGCGCTTTTCGAGCGAAAGCCGCATCCCGTCCTGGAAGACCCGCGATCGCGTGATGGCCGAGGTGGTATACGAAAACGGCAAAGAGAGCTATCGCAACATCCGGCTCAATGGAAAGCCGTTGCGCAAGGGCACTCCAGAATCCACGGGGTCGTGGTCCACGGGCGAGTTTGGCACCGTGCAGATCGATATTCTGTCGCCATCGACCAATGCCTACTTCACCTTCATAAGGGTTTCGGACGCCTCCGGCAGGCCCGCCCGGCTTTACGAATACACGGTGGAGCAGCCGAACTCCCACTGGCGCGTGGACTACGGCGGCCACATCATCTATCCCGCTTATGGGGGCAATATCTGGATCGATGTGGAAACCGGCCGGGTGCTGCGCGTGGAGATGCAGGCGCGAGACGTTCCCGAAAGCTACCCGATGAACGTGATCGAGATGACAGTGGACTACGGCTTTGTGCGCATCTCGGGCAAGACCCACCTGCTGCCGGTGAAAGCCGAAAACCTCTCCTGCCAGCGCGGCACATACTATTGCTCGCGCAATGAAATCGAATTCAAGAACTACCGGAAGTTCACCGCGGAATCCACAATATCCACCACGGACTCATCCATCAGCTTCGAGGGTGAAGAGAAGCACAAACCCTCGAAGTAATCCGATCCCGCCCTGTGTGGAAATAGACATCTTTCCGTTCGCAAAACCCAAAATCGCTCTTTACATACTGCGCCATCGGCGTATACTTAGCGATCAGCGCCACCCACTTTGGGTTAAAGATGTCATTGTGGCAACAGCTCCTTGAGGAGCCGCAGGTGGAGGGACACTTGGTCCAACTCCACGATGGGAACGAGCAGCTTCTCACCGCGAATGCGGTCCGCTACTTCCATGAAGGTTTGAAGCGGGGCGACGGGATCGTTGCGATCGCAACTCCCGAGCGCCGCGAAGCCTTCGCCCAGCATCTCACCGCGGCGGGGGCCGATCCCGAAAAGGCAGTGCGGATGGGGATGCTTCTCTTTCTCGATACGGAGGAGACGCTGGCACAATTCATGGTCGACGGGCAGCCGCACTGGGGCCTGTTTGAAAGCACCGTCGGAGCCACAATACGGGAGGTGCGGGCGGATTCGACCGGGCTGCGTGTGTTCGGCGACATGGCCGGCCTTCTTTGGAAAGCGTCGCAGTTCTCCGCTGCGATTCGCCTGGAACAACTCTGGAACAAGCTTCTGAGGTCGATCGGTTTCCACCTCTTCTGCGCGTACCCGATTGACATCTTCGGAAAGGAGTTTCAGATGACCACTGTTGACGCCCTCCTGTGTGCCCACACGCACCTCCTGCCGACTGGGAGGGATGCGGATCTCGAGCGCTGCATAAGCCGGGCCATGGATGAGACGCTCGGGCCGAAAGCCGAGGGGCTGAAGGTTCTTATCAAGGCCAACTACAGGCCCGCCTGGGCGGCGCTACCGAGGTCCGAGGCCGTCATCCTTTGGCTTAGGAACAATCTTCCAAACTACGCGGACGAGATTCTCGAGCGAGCCCGGCAGCATTACCAGGAGTCGCAGGCAGGGGATAGCCGGGCGCTGGAAAACACCGGGGCAGGTTGAATCGGGGCTTCTGGAAACTCTCCAAAGAGGGTTGGCGGCAATAACTTCCGCCCAAAAGTTGCCCTAGAAATAAACCCGCAGCGATGCCGGAAGCGGCGGCGCCGGGCGAGTTGCGGTTCCACTGCAGGATCCGCCAGTCAAAGCCCCAATGATCGGCGGGAGGTCCAGGAACGCGTTGTCGTAGCCGACTCCGCCGCGCAGGTTCGTCTGCACCTTGCCGTGGCGCACGCTTCGGCGTCCCGCGTCGAGACCGTCTCGATGCCTGCTCCCGCAAGCCGAAACCTCACTCCATGTCCAGCTCGCGCAACTTGTCGTAGAGCAGGCGGCGATTGATCTTGAGCACTTCGGCGGCTCGCGTGCGGTTGCCCCCCGTCTGGTCCAGCGCCCGGCGGATCATGCTTCGCTCGAGCTTCGCGACGGCCTCGTGCAACCCTTCTTCAAGGAGCACGGAATCGAACGCGCCGGCGCTCTCAAAGCCGTCCGAAACGCCGATATGCTCCTTGCCGATCGGTCCGCCCCGGCCCAGAATCATGGCGTGCTCCAGGCAGTGTTCCAGCTCGCGCACGTTTCCCGGCCAGTCCCGCGCGTGCAGGGATTCGCAGGCCTCCGGCAAGAGCGCCGGCACGCTTACCTTCCACCGCGCCGCGCAACGCGCCAGCAGGTGCCGCGCCAGCGCCGGAATATCCTCGCGCCGCTCGCGCAAGGGCGGCGCGACCACGGTCACCACGTTCAGCCGGTAGTACAGGTCCTCGCGCATCGCGCCGCTTTTCACCGCGGCTTCGAGGTCCCGGTTGGTGGCGGCCAGGATGCGAACGTCCAGCGGGATGGTCAGGTTCGAGCCCAGGCGCTCGATCGAGCGTTCCTGCACCACGCGCAGCAGCTTGGCTTGCGTGGACGGGGCCAGCTCGCCGACTTCGTCCAGAAAGATGGTCCCGCCGTTGGCATATTCAAACTTGCCGATTCTCCGCTGCGTGGCTCCGGTGAACGCGCCGCGTTCGTGGCCGAAGAGTTCGGCCTCCAGCAGATTTTCGGGAATGGAAGCGCAGTTGACGATCGCCAGGCGGCGGTGTCCGCGCGTGCTGTGGCAATGGAGGGCGGCGGCGATCAGCTCTTTGCCGGTTCCCGACTCGCCGCGGATCAGCACGGTCGAATCGGTGGGCGCCACCTGACCGATCAGCTTGTAGAGGCGCTGCATGGCGGGACTGTCGCCTACCATCTCCGGGGCGGAATCGGGCGCGCAGCTCTCTTCGGTCCGGTACGCCTCCAGTTCGCGTACGCGGCGCCGGTTTTCGATTGCTCGCTCGAGCTGAATCAGAAGCTCGGAGAAGTTGATGGGCTTGTTGAGGTAGTCGAATGCGCCGAGCGTCATCGCCTCAATGGCCACCGCGCTGGTGCCGTACGCCGTCATTACCAGCACCGCCGGCGGATCGGGCTGCTTCTTGATCTCCCGTAAGATCGCGATGCCGTCTTTGCCCGGCATGCGCACGTCGAGCAGCGCGGCCTCCAGAGCCGGATCGGCGATGAGCCGTGAAGCCTCCGTGCCCGTGGCGGCGCACAGCACGCGGTAGCCTTCGTCTTCGAGCAGAGCGCGCAACGCCTCGCGAGCCCGCGGCTCGTCTTCGGCGACCAGCACCAGCGCTTTCGCCGTCACCTACGCGCTCCTCTCGACGGGCAGCCGGATCAGGAACACGGCGCCGGCATCGGTCTGCTCGAAGCTCAACTGTCCTCCGTGCTGGGCGACGATCTCGCGGGATACGGCCAGGCCCAAACCATTCCCGTTCTCCTTCGTCGTGAAGTAGGCGTCAAACAAATGGTCGCGCGCGTGTTCCGGGACGCCCGGCCCGCGGTCCTCCACGGCAATGTGAACGTGACTGTTCCGGCGCGAAGCGTGAACGGCAACCGGCGATTCCGGCGGCGAAGCCTCCACGGCATTCAAGAGCAGATTGATCATCACCTGCTCGATCTGCGGCCCATCCACGTCCGCTCGCATGTCCGGTTCGACGTCTACCCGGATTTCGATGTTCTTCTCGCGGCGCGGCTGATCCACCATGCGGCACGCGCGCTCGATGAGCGGCTGGACATCCTGCACATGGCGATCCAGAAGCTCCGGGCGGCCGAAAGCCAGAAGCCGGGAAAGAATCAGATCCAGACGGTCGACTTCCTTGATGGCCGCAGCGACTTCATCGGCCGTCACCGCGCCCCTTCGAAGCCGGCGCTCCAGCAGCTCGAGCGTGAGGCGAATTGAGTTCAGGGGATTCCGGATCTCGTGAGCCACGCCGCCAACCGCTCTCCCAAGGGCGGAAAGCCGGTCCTGCCGCCGGAGACCTTCTTCGAGGGCCACGCGGCGCTCGGCCATCTGGTTAATTGCCTTCGCGATTCCTCCGAACTCGCTCGAAAGCTGGGGAAGCCGGAAGCTGAAATCGCTTTCCAGCCGCGCGAGACCCTCCTGCATGGAAGCGA
>JBBDWK010000052.1:0-130066 GCA_040902885.1 Bryobacteraceae bacterium
AGAGGACATTTCTACTTTGCTCAAAGGGGACATTATCACTTTGCTGCCACAGGAAGCGAATTGGGTGTTCTCCCGCGCAAGAATTGTTCAGCAAGAATTGTTCAGGAAGCGAATTGGGAAGCAGGAAGCAGGATTGGAGCCAGAAGCGTGGAGCCAAAGCCTGGCGTTAGCAGGCAATCGAGCGGGGCATTCGGTGAGAGGAAAATCCTGTGCTGTGTGCTGGCGGGCGCTATCCCACCTCTTCATTGGCCCGGCGGAGCAGAGCTCGCATATAGGCGATGCAGTAGGCGTGACCGGCTCGGCGGAAACGGTCGTCCCCGTTCAACTGCGGAATATGATCGGGGACGATCGAGCCGCTGAAACGCACCTGGCGAAGGGCCTTCATGACCTTGTACATGTCCAGGTAACCGTCGTCCTGGAAAGTCTCGTGAAAGCGCGGCAGCGGGGAACTGACGTTCCGGAAGTGGACGGTAAAAATCTTGCCGCGGCCGCCGAAGTCCTGGATCATCCCGAAAACGTCCTTGCCCATCTTGTCGCCGCCCTCCGACCAGGTGCCAACGCAAAAGGTAAGTCCAAAGTGCTTGCTGCCAGCGGCGATCTGATCGGCGCGCTTGATGCCGTCGTAGTGGACGAAGACCTTTGCCACGCCGTTCATCATCGCGAGTGGAGGGTCATCGGGGTGCAGGGCCAGCTTGACGCCGGCCTTCTCCGCCACAGGCAGCACCGCCTTAATGAAGTAACTATAGTTGGCCCATATGTCTTCAGCCGAGTACTCGCGCTCGTATAATTGCTTCTCGGTGTTCTTACGAAAGTCGTCCACGCTGAACTCGCGGGCCGTGTAGCCACGCGGCGTCTCGATCTGTTTGGTTGTATAGGTATTACCGGGGTGAAAATCGATCTTTGCGACGGGAACACCGAGGCGCCCGAGGTCGCGAATGAAGGTCTGAAATCTTTCAATTTCCTGGTCCCTGCCGGGCTGGCCGAGCTGGATCTTGAGCGATCGATAAGCGTCCATTACGCCGCAGTAGATCTTGATACCGAAGCGAGCAAGCCGCTCCTGGGTGCCCTTAATGGCTTCATGAGGAGCGTCCTTGCCGAACTCGGCGTGGACCCAACGCATCCCAATCTGCTTGAGAAAAAGCAGGTCGTCATCGGTGGCGGACCGCAGGTACAGCCGGGTGGCGAGCTTAATGTTATCCGGCTCGTATTCGTCCTTGGGAGGGGGGGCGGCCAGCGCTCGAGCGGCGCCCGCGAACAGCGGGAGCTTGAGAAAATTGCGGCGGCCGGTTCCTCGAAAACTGCGAGACTCCCCCGGGTTCGTGAGTTTCATAAAAGGACCTCCAGGTCTTACACGGGGAGCTACGTGCTCGCCCCGAGTGGGCGTAGTATACACCGATTGTTGCCGGTGCGTTCGTCAGGTGGCGGCAACCGGATGCGAGATGGCGTTGAAGGCATCCTGCATCTCGACGATGATTCGTTCCGCGGAAGCTCGTGGATCCAACTGGCCTACAATTGGCCGTCCAAGTACGAGGTAATCCGCCCCGGCCTGGATTGCCTCACGCGGAGTCGTCCTGCGCTTTTGATCGTCTTCGGGAGACCCGTCGGGACGGATTCCAGGAGTAACCACCAGAAGTTTGTTTGATAATCCTTTGATCTTCCTGGCTTCCCGGCCGGAAGCGATCACGCCATCGCACCCGGCTTCGAGCGCCTTTCTTGCCCGGAAGAGCACCAGATCTTCCACCGAATGATTTGTGTATCCCATCTCGCCGATGTCGTTTGCATCCATGCTGGTCAGGACCGTAACCGTAAACAGCTTCAGATCGCTCCGACCTTTGCCTTCCACGGCAGCTTTAATGAGCGCGCTGGAACCGTGTATGGTGAGGAACGACGCGCCGATTCCAGCGGCGTTACGTACGGCCGTCCTCAGAGTCTCCGGCACGTCGTAGTACTTGTAATCCAGAAACACCTTCTTGCCGTCCCCGATCAAGGAATGAATCAGGCCCTCGACCCCCTTGGCCAACTGCAACGTCAGCCCTACTTTGAAGAAATGAGCCATGCCTTCCAGGGCGCGTACCGTCTGGCGGGCTTCTTCAACGCCTGGCACGTCGAGGGCGACTATAAGGCGATCCCGGGCATCGATTTGGGGAGTGGGCATCGGACGGACAACTGCGATTTTAACATACGGCCCGTCGGGACATTATGCTATGATCCCGAACGGTAAATCTCCTAAATCACACCATCATGTTGAGGGGGCACGATGCCGGCCGAGAAGATATCCGTACTTTACCCTGAGTGGTCCACTCCGCAGTGGAAGGCGATTTCCAGCATACTGTCGCGAGCCGGACGGGCTACGCTGGAGTTGATTCCCATCGAACCCGAGCGAGTCGCCGGCGAGCTCCGCCGGCGGGCGGCGGGCAGGAATCCGCCGGATCTGGCCATGCTTCCGGAGTCGGCGATAGATCGCTGCTCCCCGCTGCCGATCGCCAGCATCCACCGCTTCGCAGCCGCACTGGAGGATCAGGGCGCACTGGCGGTCACCGACAGCGGCGAAGCGATCGGCCTGCGAACATTCTGGGCGCCCAACTGGTTTATCGGCGCTACCCAGTTGAACGACCACATCCTGGAAGCGCTGCGGACAGCGGGCTTGTTCAAGGACCCCGTCCTGCCGCGCAACCTGGTGGAGAACGTTCAACTCCTCATTCACGATCAGACCTTGAAACTGCCGAAGCAGCTCGGAGGGGTGCAGTTCGATCTTCACTTCCCCGGAATTCTGGATATCGACATGGCCAGAGATCCGGCCAACCCCAACCGAGCCGTGCTTACCGTACTCGGTATTTCCGGCAAGATTCCTTTCCAACTGTTGCCGTTCAATCTCTCGAAGCTGCCGTGGCGGACGAAGGACAGGGTGGAAAGCGGAGAGGGCGGGTTTACCCTTTCGCTTCGCCGAGAATACCACCCGAATACCAATATAGGAACGGTGGATTTTCAGACGGGCAGGACCGAGCTTGCGCTCAGCGTTCGCTCGACCGCACCGTTTTTGAAGCGCCTGGGGATGGATGGGATCGATGTCGATATCCAGGAGAGCGGCCGCTGGGACCGTGAAGCGGGAACGATCTATGTCGACTCCGGGACGATCACCTTCGCCGGAGGCATCTTCGCCGGGCTGCAAATCCTCCTGCTCGCCTCCTCAAAGAACGAATACCGTGTGGAGACTTCGCAAACCAGCCGTTGGGAGCCGATCGAGGTGGAAGTGGTTCGGCTGGGTGACAATCCCTCCGATGAGAACGGGTTGCTGGACCGTGTCCGGAGGATTTTCCGGAGGCTGTCAAGCCAAGGGGCCAGACTCGGTTACCTGATAAGCCTGGCGGCTTCCACCAATAGCGCCCGTGACGTGTACGTCACCTACGGATGCGTCACAACCACCGTGTCACAACCTCAAGAGAAGAAGAACGGCGAGTGGGTGAACGTTGGCACGGCAACCACGACGGAGGAGGTGACGAAAGTGCTCAGAAGGCAGCTTCCCGACCGGGATGCCATCCTGTGGTACCGTGGCGCGAACCCACCCCGTTCCGACATTGAGGCGGCCCTGGCCCGGAACCGCCCCACGTCAGGGTGCCAGTGAAATTAACTAACTAGACTACCTTGAGCAGTATGATTACCAGGGTGTAGAGCGCCAGCGACTCGATCAGCACCAACCCCAGCAACAGGGCGAAGCGGATCGCCGCCGAAGCTCCGGGGTTGCGCGCCATGCCTTCCGCGGCGGCGGCAACGGCTTTGGCCTGGGCCAGGCCGCAGACGGCCGAAGCGATGGCCATGGAGAAGCCGGACGTAATGGCCACCCAGTTGGTGGCGCCGGGCGCGGCCTCCTGGGCGAAAATGGGGCTGGCGAATGCAAGCATCGCCATCATCAGGAAGAACAACTTCAGATTCATCTTCTACTTTTCCTCAACGTATAATTCGCCCACAGGAGGTGGTTCCCGTCATCCTCTTGCAGCCGGGCTCACACTGCGGGCGGCATAAAGCCTGAATGAATGTTTAGTGCTCCTCGGCCACGGCGCCGGCGACGTAGATCATCGTCAGCAGCGTAAAAACATAGGCCTGTAGAAACGACACGAATACGTGCAGCCCCATGAACAGCGCGGGAAATGCCAGATACGTCAATCCCAGGAACGCGAGAAACACCTGCTCGCCCGCGTACATGTTGGCGTAAAGACGAATCGTCAGCGAAAGCGGGCGCGCCAGATGGCTGATGATCTCGATGGGAATCATCAACGGGGCCAGGAACGGCATCGGCCCGGCGAAATGCCCCAGGTATTTGCCGAGTCCATTGGACCGTATTCCGGAGATGTTGTAGTACAGGAAAGCCACCAGGGCGCAGCCGAGAGGCACCTGGGCGAAGATGGTCGGGGATTCGAAGCCCGGCACGATTCCGATCAGATTGGCAAACAGGATAAACAGGAAGAGCGTCCCGAAGAGAGGGACGTACATATGAGAATGATGGCCCACCTGCTCGTGGGACTGCTCGTCCAGGAATTCATAGACCACTTCAAAGGACTGCTGCAGCTTCCCCGGGCGATCCATCGAGAGGCGCGAGCGAAGGATTGCAAATAGGACCGCCATGACGATTGCCACCGCGATCTGCATGGTCACGAAATTGGCCCAGGGGCGCGACGGATCTTCCACGTGTACGCCCACGATGGAGAGAACCGCGGAGGCTGGACCCGCAAGGTAATCGTTAAAGAACTTCGTCAGCCAAAGTTCATGTTCCGGCATAGATCAACTCGAACAAAATTTCCAGGATAATGGCCGCCACCGATACGAACAGGCCGATGAGCGCGGCTGTCAGACTCAGAGTGGAATACTTCACTATAACATAGGCCGCCAGGCCCAAAATCAGGTACCGGAGGCCGACAAGAACAGCCATCTTTTTGGGCGTGCGGACCCCTTCCGAGGCGGCGCCGAGGTGGTCTACCACCCGCTTCAGCCAGCGGAAATTGAGCCAGGAAACTCCGGCCCCGAGAGCGAACCCGATGCCCCAGGGCCAGCCTCCCACGGCAAAGCACGCCGCCGTTCCCCCTAGTGCGAGGGCCAGCATGAGGCGGCCGATGCGCGGGATGGCGCGCTCAGGTTCCATTGTCCTGCGTGTCGCGCTGCAACTGTCTGATCAACTGGATGAAGCCGGAGGCTATTCCGAGGAGCAGAAAAACCCACGTCAAGAACGTAGTGCCGAAAGCCTTGTCAAGGAAGTAACCAATGAGATACCCGACGAAGACCGAGACGGGCAGGAGGAAGGCCAGCGCGAGATACTCGCCCACCATCGCCATCGCCGGTTTTTTCGCGGGCATTTTATCCGCCGCCAGCCTGTAGCGTATGCTGCGCGTGACAGTTCATACAGGAAACGGATGCGTCCTTGCGCGCTGGCTGAGCCTTACAACTGGCCGGCAGCGAGACATGACACTTAGCGCACTGCCGCTCCGTTTCCAGCCCGGCGCGCAGGCTATGAGTTCCGTGACACGTCGTGCAACTGGCGGCGCGCGTCCGCGACCGTTCAGCTACCAGTTTACCGTGCTTGCTCGTGCTGTACTCCTTGGCTTGGCCGGTATGGCACGCGCCGCAGAGAGCGGCCAGCTGGTCGGAGGACGCCACGCGATCCGGCGAAGCGGCCCCGATGGAATTGCGGTGCTTCAGGCTGGGGCCGTGGCAGATATCGCAACTCAGGCCCTTCGCGTGATGGGTGTGGGTTTCGAAGTCGGCGACTTGTTGGGTATGGCAAGCCGCGCAGAATTCCTGGACTTTTTGGCCGAAGAGCGCAAGCGGCAGTACGAAGAGCAGCAGCGCCCGGAACCTCATATGCGCCTGACGAGGCTGCGGTCGATGGTGGCCAGGTTGCCCTTGCCCGCGAGCGCCATATCGAGCTTCAACTCCGCGCCGAGCATCCACAGCACGCGCTCCACGCCCGGTTGTCCAAACGCGCCCAGGCCCCAAAGCGGCGCGCGGCCCACCAGCACGGCCTTGGCGCCCACGGCGAGCGCCTTCAAAATATCGCTGCCGCGCCGGATGCCGCCGTCCATCAGCACGGGAACGCGGCCGCCCACGGCCTCCACCACTCCGGGCAGTGCGTCAATGGTGCCGATCACGCCGTCCAACTGCCGGCCGCCATGATTGGAGACGATTACTCCGTGCGCCCCGCGCTCAACGGCCAGACGCGCGTCTTCCGGCGCCAGGACACCCTTAACGATCACGGGAAGCGAACAGGCGCCGCGGACCCATTCGATGTAATCCCACGTCAGGTTCGGCGTATGCGGCTGCCACATGGCGGCGCGCGCAGGATTGCGCGGCGGGCGCTTCTCGCCGTCTTTGGGAACGCCCGCGGACATATAGCCGTAATCGAAGCGGTTGCGGTTGTTGCGGTCGCGGTTCGACTGGTACTGATTGTCGACTGTGACCGTGATTCCCTTGACGCCCCGGTCCTCCATGCGCCGCGCATAGCTTTGCGCCGCATCCTTGCTGGCCTGGCCCGTGGTGTTGCTCCACCACCTCACGCCGTCCGGCGCGTCGACCACATTGCTTGCGGCCGAGCCCGAGCAGAACAACGTGTTGGTGGCGATGGAGGCCTTGGCGACGATGCTTTCGGCGTTGGGCAGCACCAGATTCTTGCCGCCGGTGGGCGCGATGATGATGGGCGCCTCCAGCTTCAGGCCGAACAGCTCGAGCGAGGTATCCACCTTGGAGACATCCGTCATCACGCGAGGCACCAGATACCAGCGCTTGTACGCCGCGCGGTTGGCCTGGAGCGTGAGCTCGTCCTCGACGCCGCCGGCGATGAAGTCGTACGCCATCTTGTGAAGCTTCTTTTTGGCGATGGCCTCGAACTCGTGGACGTTCACGGGGCCCATCACGTCGTCTTCTTCCTGCGGCCAGAGCGGAGAAGCCGCGGCGAAACCCATCAGCAGTCGAAATGCATCCCGGCGATTCATTGTTTTTTGGCTCCCAGTATTTCGGCCGCGCGGACAGCCGTCTCCTGAACAAGAAATCCCATCTTAGGGTGACTCGGCTCCAGGTCGGGGCGGATGCCGTACGCCTCCAGGGCTTCGGAAGTGGTGGGACCGATGGAAGCGACCACCACGCTCTCCAGCCCGCGTCTGACGCGATCTTCGAGGCCCATCTCCCGAGCCACGCGCAGCAGATGCGCGATCTGCACGGAGGTGGTAAACATGGCGACATCCACCTCGCCGTCCGCAATGCGGCGGGCCGCTTCGCGAAGAGGGCCTGTGTCGTGCGGGAGGTCCCACTGGTAGACGCGGACGGAAGAGACCTCGGCGCCCCGCGCGCGCAAGGCTTCAATCAGCTCGATGTTCGACACGCCATATTCCTGCACGGCGATGCGCCGCTCGGGCCGGCCCTCGATGGCTTGGAGCAGTTCCCGCCACGTGTTCGGTTCCGGCACAAGAACGGCGATGGGCACCTGCATCTCGCGCAGCACCCCCGCCGGTTTCGGCCCGCGCGCCACCACCGTGAGGCCGCGCAGCGCCGCGGCGAAGCGGTCTGGCGAGTAGCGGGTGGCGAGCGCCTGGTGGAGCAGCCGCGTGCCCACGCCGGTAAGCAGAATCATCATGTCGAACTCGCCGGCGAAGAGCCGCTCGGCAAAGCGGAACGCCTCGTGGTTGCTCTCGATCGGGATCTCGCGCATGGAGGGCGCGACGAAGGGCTCTCCCTGTTTCGAGCGGATCAGTTGCGCAATCTCGGCGGCCCGCCGGCTCTCGAGCGAGAGCACTCTCATCCCGGCAAACGGCATCGCCGCTATTATATGCTTGAACGCTATGCCGGCGGTTTTGCGCACTCCAATCCTGACGGGTGCGCGATACGCACGCTTCGGTGCTGTTGAAAGGGATGGCGCTCAGCGGCCTGGCGCAAATTGGCTTTGTTCGGCAAAATTCTCTAACACCATGTGGGGAAAGTCTTTAACCGCTGTTCCGCGGCTCTCCGACTCCAGGTTACGGAACCGGGCGGGGCCTGGCAGAGGGTGGCGAGGTGGAAGCGGTTGCAGGGACAGAAGTTATTTTTGGTTATGCGGGGTGACCTTCACACGGAAAAAGGTCGATTGAACCATTGAACACCACTCGGTGGCAGGTCTTCCAATTAATCCTGAAAGGCGCATTAGCGCAAACTGGAATCGGGCCGGCGGTAGGAATCCCCGCAGCGCTGGCTGCTGGGCGACTCCTCGCGGGCCAAGTCTACGGCGTCAGGACGGGCGCTCACTCATGCCCGTCATTTCGCCGTGATTTGTCAGGAGGCAGACCAGCGATGAACGCGTTCATCTCGCGGATGACGTCCGCCTCGTGGGAGCGGAAGACGTAGTGGTCGGCGTGTGGAATCCAGACAACCTTTGCCGAAGGCAGGCCCTTCTCAAAGGCCTTTGCCATGGCTCCCTGAAACGCGAGGTCACGTTCGTCTGCTTCTGCTCGCTTCAGTACTTATGCGTCCTCCCTCAGGGCCTCGACCGGTTCCACGCGAAGCGCCCGCAGAATCGGTCCGATGCAGGCGAGCACACACACGCCCATCATGGCGATCCCGTACGCGAGGAGCAGGGCGGCGTCTCTCGCCATGGCTACGCCCGATGCGCTCCTTGCGAACGCCACTACGGCCAACAGGCCGCATCCCGCCACGACGCCCGCGGCGACTTGGAGGAGAGGTCTGCGGAAGATCTCGGCAATGAGACGTGGGACCTGCGCACCCAGGGCCACCCGCACTCCGATCTCGCGGGTGCGCCGCGAAACAGTGAAGGACGTCACGGCGTAGATTCCCGCCAGCGAGAGGAAGAGCACGATGGCACTTCCCAGCACGATGAGGTTGGCGAAGGCGCGCCAGACGCGGGCATCCCCGCTGACCGCACGGTCGAGTGACTGAATGTCGTGGAGCCGGAGCATGGGGCTCACGTCTCCGGCAATCCGACGCAGCGTCGGCGCCAGCGACTCAGGATCGATCCTCGCGTGCACGGCGAGATACAGGGAATCGCTCCCCTGGCTCGCACCCAGAGGGTGATACAGGCGTGGCCTTGCCGGGTTGTCCAGGTTCAAGGGGGCTCCGCCGTCCGGTACGAGGTCGCGCACGACGCCGACGATCTCGAGCCACGGCCCCGGCTCGACCAGCGATCGAGAATCGTCCGAATCCTGGAGGGATTCGTAACGAATCCGCTGGCCGATCGCACTTCGGCCACCCAAGATTCGGTCCACGAACAGGCTGTTGACGACGACTGTCTTCGCGCTTTCGTTCAGGTCCCGCGAATCGAAGCTGCGGCCGGCGAGGACGGGCATTTGGAAGACTTCGAAGAAGTTGGACGCCACGGCGGAGGCGCCCACTGTCCAGCGGGTCGATGGCTCCCCGGGTCTCGCTCCGCCCACCTCGATGGCGCGAGGGTGGGGAGTCGGCATCAGGGGGAGTTGCTCGGCCACAGTGACGTCCACAACCGCGGCCTCGGCGGCGAGCCGTCGCTCAAGCTCCCGAACCACATCGGCATAGCGCTGCGAGTAGCGCTCCGAGACGGTATCGGCGGCCTCTTCCGCTAGCCCTTCCGGGTCCATCTCTAGCCGCATGGAAAGGTACTTGGCGGCCGGGAACTCGGTTTTTACGGAAGCGATGTACGCTGCCTGGCGGTGCACCACGTACGCTGTGGCGCTGAAGACTACGGTCGCGGCGATCTGTGCGACGATTAAGCCCGTCCACACGCCGCCCATCCGGAGGCCCCCGCCTCCGGCGGTCGACTGACGGAGTCGATCCGACATCCTTCGCCCTATGACCTTCAACCCCGGGACCACTCCTACGATGGTCGCGGCAAGTAGCGTGAGCGCTCCTGCGTAGACCGCGGTCGTGGGAGAGAGCCCGCCATCGAACCAGAATGGCCAGCGATCCTCCGGCCCGGCGCGCAGCATCCCCGCAGCCGCCTTCAACAAGACGTTCGTCAACGTCAGGCCGAGCACCGCGGCGAGCGCGGCCAGCACGAGCGCCTCCACCAAGAGCTGCGTCAGTATCCGGCCGCGCGTGGCGCCGAGCGCGGCCCTCACCAGGATCTCCTTCTCCCGCGTCGCCAATCGGGCGAACATCAACAGGGCGACGTTGCCGCAGATGACGATCAGGAACAGGACGGCGAACGCGTTGATCGAGTGGACGCCGGCCCGGACGAACAAATCGGGGGAAAGCCAGATGATCGCGTTGGCGTAAGGCAGCACCTGCGGAGTCAAGTGCGCATAGCGATCCGGGAAGCTTGCCGCTGCTCGCGCCGCGACCAGCGCCGCCTCCGCCTGTGCTTCCCGAAGGGTCGCACCCGGCGCGAGGCGGCCAAACACCTGGAGCGCGTCGTGGCCGGGTTCCCGAACCAGCTCTCCCGAACGAAGCGGCGTCCAGAGGTTGTCGTCGACGGGAAACGCGAAGCCCTCCGGCATCACGCCTGCGACCGTTGCCTGCATGTCGCCCAGCCACACTGTGCGGCCCACCACCGCCTGGTCACCGCCAAAACGCGTTTGCCACAGGCGATGTCCCAGGACCACGACCGCGGGCGAACCCAGATTCTCGTCCGCTTCCACCAGCGTGCGCCCGAGCAGGGGAGGAACGCACGTCATCTGGAAGGCCGCTGCGCTGATCTGCGCAACCATCACGGGCTCGCCGACTCCCCCGTTCGCGGCGAGGTTTCGCTCGAGCACCCGGAAAGCGCCGACGTTCTGCAGCGTGGTGAGTTCCTCTCGCCACGTGAGAAAATCGTAGGAGCTCGCGCGTTTCCGGACGTTCTCCACACGGTCCCAATAGGTCAGCCCAACGATGTCCTCTCCGTCCGGCAGTGGGAGCACAGGATCGGTCGCCCGCTTGACGACCTCGAAGGCGCCGGCGCCGACTACGATCGCGAAGGCCATGGCGAGACCTCCGACCAGCGTGAGGCCCGGATACCGGACGAGCATTCGAACGCCGAGCTTTAGTTCCATCGCGCAGCCTGTGAGCCATCGGAACGATCGCGCATCGCGCTGAAGCTCTTTGGTTTGCTCGATGTTGCCAAATGAGCGCTTCGCTGCGAAGCGCGCCTCTTCAGGACTCATCCCCTCCGCGACAAATTTCTCTTCGAGAAGTTGGAGATGCGCGTTGATTTCCCGCGCGAGATCGGCCTCGGCGCGACATCCGCGAAAGGACGCCGAGAGCCGGTGAAAGAAGAGACGAATTTTCGACATTTCTCTCAGGATTCCAGTAGGAGCTTGTCAACGAGTCCGGCGAGACGCCGCCAGCTCTCGACCTTCTCCGTCAGGGCGCGTTCTCCCGCCTTCGTGAGGTTATAGAACTTGGCCTCGCGATTGTTCTCGGTGTTCCGCCAGGAGCCCTTGATCCATGCCTTCTGCTCCAGCCGAACCAGCGCTGGATAGAGCGTTCCTTGATTGAGGTCGAGGGGATAGTCAGAAATCTGCTCGAGCCGCGTTGCGATCGCGTATGCATGAAGGGGCCCCATTGTCGCGAGCGTCCGTAGGACTATCAGATCGAGGCTTCCTTGCAGCAACTCAACCCGCCGTTCTTCACCTGACATGCAAGTGATTGTTGCACGCACTTCACTTTACTGTCAAGTGCAAGTAGTCCGATCCTGCCAGGCGAACAGTACCCTCTCTGCCGTCTTACGGAACAGAAACGGAGCATCGGTTGTCGGTGGCCAAAACTTTCGCCGGCCGGAATGGAGCAAACGGCGATTCGAGGATATGCGCGCGGGCTGTCCCCGGGCCCTCATGGGACCCGTGGTGTGAGGTTTGAGCCATTCTGTCAACCCTACAGGAGTGCGCGACGCAAAAGTGGAGGCGCATAAACCTTTGCCGAGCCGCGCCCGTGAGGAAGCGGTCGCGAGTGGTGTGGGCCCGTCTACAACCGCTCCCTCACGGTCGCGGCTCTGTCTGGCCTGCTACTACGTTCAGACGGTGCAGATGGTGCGTGTGCCGCTGAAAAGCCTGATACAGCTTTTCCTTGCCATAACGGACATCGGGCGTGTAGTGGTAAGTCCACGACTCGTTGTCGAGCAGCAGGGGAATCGCGGTTTCAGGCGGCGTGTCCGGAGACAACCGAACCACGCTGGTGCGCTCTTTCGCGCTCGTCCATTCGAGCTGCTTCTGCTCCTGAATATCGTCCACTTCCGCGAGCCACGGCGAATCCGAATACACCTTGGCGCGATACCAGTTGTTCTTATCGAAAGGGTCCATGCCCTGCCGCATCTTTATCCAGACGGTGGCCTCCTCGCCGGGTTCCAGAATGCCGTTCCCGTTGCCTTTGCCCTCAGTAACCGTGCGCTCCACGGACGAACCGCCGCCCTGGTTGCCCTTCTGCCGGAACACCGGGAATGTGCGGGTACGTCCATCGAGCACTTCGATGGCGGCCGGCTCGGGGATAACTTCCGGGATTACGAGTAAGTCGATATCTTCGGCGATGTTATGCCAGCCGTCATAAGTGATCGAGACCCGGAGCCGCGCGGGCGCGAAATAACCCGCGCCGGAAACGAAGCGGGCGCGCAACTGCGCGGACAGATCGGCGGATTGGCCCGGCTCCAGGCTCTCGATAGTTACTGTTTTGCCTTCCAGAGCTACCGTCGGATAGGCGCTCGAAACCGCGACTTTGAGCCCAGTCATTGCTTCCCCGCGGGGGTTATAGATCCGAATGGGCAGCGCGACCTCCTCGCCGGGGGGAACGCGCACGGAATCGCCGGCAGCGGCCGGGAGCAGGACGGGCGGCTGGGCGCCGGTACCGGGACCAACGAAGCCAATCTGATGCCCGGCGCCGTCCACGGCGATCCTGATGCGGCCCGAAGCATCCGCCGCGGCGCTTTTCACCTCGGTTTCACCCGTGGACAGATTGCGATCGATGACACGGTAGGTCTTGCCGGCGCTGTAGACCGGCGCGGTCGCGATGGTGATGCGCGAGTCTTTCACGGGCGGACCATCCGGCGCCCAAAGGCGCGTGCGTACCCGGAAGCCGCCCTGCCTTACGCCCTCCAGGTAGATCACCCCGCGCGAGTCGAGCGCCGCTTCCACGCGGCATCCCCAGACCTCGAAATTCCGCCAGGCGCTCGAATAACTCCACACCGGCGGCATGTTATTCAAGGTGGGGTTTTCGAAAGCGCGCGCGTGGAAAGCGAACGTTTCGCCGATAGAGGTTGCGGCGTGTTTGTGATGCTCGTCCTGGCGGTACTCGAAATCCACCTCCTGCGCCCGCGCATAGGCTTCGCGTGTTTCCTCGTGATACTGGCTGATATAGTCGCCGCTGGCGCGGATCAGGCGCAGCATGGTCTGCGCGTGGCTGCGCACATGGTCCTTGGGACGCCAGAGCGAACGCCGCCCTTTCTCGCCAACGTAGAACTCCGGCCCCGGATTGAAGGAGGAAGCGCTGCCGATTCGGCCGGGATAGCGGGCGCTCAAATAAAGGCTCATGAAGCCGCCCATGCTCAAGCCCGACGTGGCGCGATGGCGGCGGTCGGTGAGCGTCCGGTAAGTCCCGTCGATGTGCTCGACCAGTTCCAGATAGTACGGCCCGAAGTCGTACTCGCCGCCATCCACCCTCACATCCCATGGGGAGCCGCCGTAGAAGCCCGTATAGTCGCGGGCCACGTAGCCATCGACGGAGACCACGATCACGGGATGCTCGGCGACAAAGGCCGCGATCTTGGGCACGGTGTCCGTGCCGTTGTCGTAATGTTCGAGCGTGTAGCGGTCGCTGTGGCCGTGAAAGTAGTAGATGACGGGATAGGACTTGCCGCTCGATTCGTAATCCGGCGGAAGGAATATGCGGTAGTTACGCGGCTCGCCGAAGACCTTGGACTGATGGGTGCGGTCGTGAAAGATCTGCCGTGCGTGCAGCGCGGAGGCCGCCGCCACGCAGAGTAGAGCGGCGGAAAGCGGCTTCAAAGGTCGATTCCGAAGTCCCGCCAGTGCATGACCTTCTTCCGATAGATCGCCTCACGGCCCAGAATCGCCGTCAATGCGGCGGTTGCGCCGACGGTGATATCGGCAAACGGCTTCTTGCCGGTGCGGATCGCTTCGTAAAAGTCCGCGGTGTGCGCGTCGCGCTCCGACTTCACGCTCGCGTCCACCAGCGGAACCGGCTGCGCTCCTCTTTCGAGCGGATAGAAAGTCGCCTTCTCCAGATCCACGGCGCCTTTGGTCCCGTAAACATACGTCGCCTGACCGTTGCCCGGCATGCCCGAGGGATGGAAGAACATCTGGGTGAAGGACATCTTCACGCCGTTCGTGTACTCGTAGCTGAGCGTGTAGCCATCCATGTTCGTGCGACCCGGAGGATCGTTGACCCACATCATCGTGCCTCCGAATCCGGAGGCGCTGGCCGGATGCGCGCCGACCGCCCAGTTGCACTCGTCCAGATTGTGTACCGCCATCTCAACCAGCACGTCGCCGGAGCGCTTGGCGTCGAAGAACCAGTCCGCGGATGGGCTGTCGTGCGGCAGGTCGTTGCTGGAATGCCGTTGCGCCTTCACCATGATGACCTTACCGAGAATGCCCTCGTGGATACGCTCCATGGTCTTCCGCAGCCGCGCGTCCGCGCGGAGCTGCTGCCCGACCTGAAACACGGTCTTCGACGCGCGCGCCACGCGCACCAGCTCGCGAATCGATTCCGGCGTGATCCCGACCGGCTTCTCGCAGTAGACGTGCTTGCCGGCCTTCAGCGCCGCAATGGCCATCTCCACGTGCAGATCGCAGGGTGAAGCGATGAACACGGCATTGACGTTTTCGCGCTCAAGAAGCTTTTTGTAGTCTGTGACAGCCGCCGGGCGGTCGCGCGCGGCGGCCGTGGCCGCCGAGTCGAGGCGGTTGGGCTTGATGTCGCAGACAGCCGTTACCTTGACGTTCGGCTGGGCCAGCACGGTCTTGAGCAGATACGACCCCCGGTTGCCGACGCCGATCATGCCGGTGCCGATTGAATCCCCGGCGCCCTGCGCGAAAGCCAGGCCGGACGTGCCGGCCGCCATGAGAAAAGTCCTGCGATGCATAGCGTCAGTATCGCACCAAAGGAGCTATCAGCAATCAGCTTTCAGCGATCAGCGTTGACGGACCTACCAGGTGTAGCGCACGGCGTAGGTAATGGTCTTCTCTTCGTCCGGCTGCAGTGGAACCTGGAACTCCACAGTCTGGCTCTCGGTCTTTTGAAACGGACTCGACGAGGTGTGGATCTCCCAGGTAGACCAGCGGTAGAGGCGCTCCACCACCTTGACCTCGACAGCTTCCTTCTTGCGGTTGCGAAGCTTGATCTCGAAGGTCTCCTCCAGCGTGGAGCGCCCGTGATCGAGACGATAGTTGGTTCTCTTGCGCTCGCCGATCAGATCGAACGCCGCGCCGGTGAATACGCGGAGGGTCTCGTCTCGCGGCGTATGGCGGATGGTGTCTTCACCGGTGAACTCGAGGCGGCCGTCGGAGTCGCGGCGGTAGAAGCGGACGCGGCCCTGCGGCAGAGGCATGCCCAAGCGATTGGCGGTGGAGTTGACGAACTCGCGCATCACCCAGACCTTTGGATTGGATTGCGTGCCGTACGTGGCATCGTTGCGAATGGCTTCGGCCTGCCAGCCCGGATACCGGTTCCTGTCGATCTTCGCTCCCTCGTAGACGTACACCTGCAGGGACTTCACGCCCGCCGCGCGCAGAAATTCGACCTGTTTGGTCTCCCGGTCGCGCAAGGTGGCGGGGCGCTGCAGCGTGTAGAGGTGGTATTCGTCGAAGGATTTTTCGGTGACCGGAGACCCGCCGGGAAAGCCGCCCGGGATTCCGCCGATCAACCCCCCTGCACTTACCTGCATCATGGGCCGCGGCAGAATCTTGTTGACGTCGCCCGCCATCAGCTTGATGCGCGCATTCTCGAAGGTCTTGCCGCTATAGTTCTGAATGGTCACCCAGCCGATGAGGTCGAGCGCCTCGCCTGCCTCGGGCGAGATCACGTTGTAATCGGCCTCCCAGTTCAAACCGCCCGACACGTAGCAAAGCTCGGCGTCGAGCTTGCCCGATGCGGCGCTCTGCAGCACCCATTCGGTGGACGGCTTTAGAATCTGGTCCCCGGACAGCGGCGGGAAGAGCGGAACTCCAGGAAGCTCGAAGCGCAACTTCCCGTCGATCTCGACGATCGGCTGTCCCGCGGCGTGCCCGAAAGGCGAAGGCGGCATCGGCGCCATAACATTCCTGGACGCTGGCTGCATGATGGCGCGGCCGCTGCGGACGATTTTGCCGGGAACGATCTCCCTGCGGTCCCCCTCGCGCACCAGAAAATCGATGGTCTTTCCTTCGTGGAGCGTGAGCAGCACTTCCACCGACACGGGGTCGGCGCGGTAGTTCTGTTCGAGAATCCGGATCTCGATCTTGCCGGCCGGATCGCGGAGGATCACCGACTCGGGTTCGAGATACGCGGTCGCGCCCGTATACCGGACCTGGTTGACTCCCTGCATCAGATCCAGAGGGACAACGTCGCGAATGACGCCAAAGTTCTGGTTGTAGACCGTAAGCGCGGTCTGCGCGGAAGCCGAAGCCGCGAACAGGAGAAGTAGTGGAAGGGTGCTGCTCCCTGATGTTTTCACAACGGTGCAGACGCTGTTTGCGTGCTTCCGGTTCCCGGCCGGTTCAGTCTTCCTTGTGTATCTGCTGCGAGAGATAGTTGTCGAAGCCGATCTCTTCGATCATGTGAAGCTGGGCTTCCAGCCAGTCGACGTGCTTTTCTTCGTCCACCAGGATCTTCTCGAAGAGATCCCGCGAACCGTTGTCGGCCACTTCAACGGCCTTCTTGATGGCCGCATTCAGGCGCGGAATCGCCTCCAGCTCCAGCGCGAGATCGTTCTGAAGCTGCTGCTTCACATTCTGGCCGATCTTGATGGGAAACAGTTCGGTCATGTTCGGCGTGCCTTCGAGATAAAGAATCCGGTTCATCAACTCCTCGGCATGCTTCATCTCGTCGATGGATTCGTGCCGGTTGTAATCGGCAAGGCGCAGGTACCCCCAGTTCTCGCACATCTTCGCGTGCAGAAAGTACTGATTGATGGCGGTCAACTCCGCCTTCAGCACCTCATTCAGGTACCGCACTATATCCTGATTCCCTCGCATGATCCGATTGTAATCGAATTCAGGAGCCCGCCAACGGGTATACCTTAAAGGAATGGCCGCACGCCGCATTTTGCAGTTGGGCGACCCCACCCTCCGCGCTGTTTCCGCGCGCGTACCCGCGGCGTTCGACGCGCGCGCCGTCTTCGTTGACCTGCGCGATACGCTCCACGAGTTCCGCCGCTCGCACGGCTTCGGACGGGGAATCAGCGCGATCCAAATCGGTGAATCGCTGCGGCTCATTTACATCGAGTTCGACGCAGTTTCCTATCCGCTGCGCAACCCCGAATTTGTATACCGCAGCGAGGAAAAGTTCTGCCTTTGGGACGATTGTTTCTCCTTCCCCGGTCTCATGGTGTGGCTGGAGCGGTCGGAAAGAGTCGCTGTGCGGTACGAAGACGCAGGCGGGGCGGAGCGCATTCTCGAAGCCGCGGGCTCTCTCTCGGAGCTGCTGCAGCACGAAATGGACCACCTGGACGGAATTCTCGCGGTCGACCGCGCCATTGGCCTTAACGGTTTAGCAACACGCGAGGAGTTTGTGCGCCGGTACGCGGTTGCAACGACTGCGCAATTGCCCCCATCATAGATATATGCGCAGACGTGTGTGGCTGGGCGGCGCCGGAGTACTGAGCGCTGCGGGAATGGGGTCGGCCATGTACAAAATCTCGCCCGCCTTCTGGCATCAGTTCGCTCGCGAGATGGGCCGTCCCATCGCTTCCGTTTCCCACCGCCCGCGCACACAGCACTGGTCCGACCGGGGGCTTTACGCTACGTGGCTTGGCCACAGCAGCGTCCTGATGAAGATCGACGGATTTACGGTGATCACCGATCCGGTCTTAAACGACCGGGTGGGGCTTAGCCTGGGTCCCCTCACTTTGGGAATCAAAAGGCTCACAGAGCCCGCACTGGCCGTGCGCCAGCTTCCCCACGTCGATCTGATCCTGCTCTCGCACGCGCACATGGATCACTTGGACTTACCCACGATCCGGGCGCTCGAGAGCCGCAAGACCACGGTGATCACTGCCGCCAGGACCAGGGATCTGCTCCGCTACAGGAGATTTCGCGAGATTCGCGAGCTCGGGTGGGGAGAGACGGTGCGCGTGGGGCCGCTGCAGATTCGCGGCTGCGAGGTGAACCACTGGGGCGCGCGTATGCGCACGGATGTGTGGCGCGGATACAACGGCTACCTGATTGAGGGCGACCGGCACCGCGTGCTGTTCGCGGGCGACACGGCGAACACGGACGCATTCCGGAAGCTGCGCACCACGCGGGCCATTGACCTGGGAATTTTTCCCATCGGAGCTTACAACCCATGGGTCCGGTTCCACTGCACGCCGGAACAGGCGTGGTCCATGGGGAACGATGCCAGGGTGGAGCGCTTCATTCCCGTTCACCATCAGACGTTTCTGCTCGGCCGCGAGCCCACTCTGGAGCCGATCGAACGTTTTCTCACGGCCGCCGGAGCGGACTCCAGACGCATCGTCATGCAGCGCATCGGGCAGGAAGTGAAGGTCTAAGGCCGCGGCGGAGTTCATCGCAGCCCGAATTGTTATACTTTTCGGGAACCCCGCGGACTTTCTCATGCGCGCCTTACTTTCGCTGACTGTGTTTTGCGCCGAAGCCTTCGCGGCCGGCGTATCGGTTCGTTTCGCTCCTTCGTTGCCGTCCGTGGGCCCTTACCCCACCGACTTCCTCAGTGTCCCCGATCCCGTTCGAAAAACCGGCCTCCGCGTAAATCTGCCGCTGCCCGATTGCGCGGCGCAGCCTAGCACGTGCGAGGAGATCACACTGATCAACGGCTTGGATGGCTTCAATCTGCAGCCGCGCATCCGCGTCCGTTTCTCCGGGCCCATCAATCCCGATACGCTCCGCGCGGGGGTTTTCTTCGTCACGCTGAACAACCTGACGGACGAAGAGTACGGCCTGCAGAAGCCCGGCGACGTGACGGTAATCAACCAGGTTCTTTACGATCCCGCGACCAACACCGCCTACGCCAAGCCGGACGCCTTTCTGGATCAGCACCGCCGGTATCTGCTGGTGGTCACCGATGCGGTGCGAGATCCCAGTGGGGACGCGGTGGAGCGAGATCCTGCGTTCGATAGTTGTCTGGTTCAGGTTGCGGAGTCGCCATACTGCGCCAGTCTGGCCGCCGCGCTCGCCGCGCACCCGCAAAGTCTGGGCGGTCGTCGTGTGATAGCCGCTTCGCTCTTCACCACTCACAGTGCGACGGAGTGGCTGGAGAAGGCCCGCAACGCGCTGCCCAACACGGCGCTGAACGTGCAGCGCACCGGGTCCCGTAGCGTGTTTGCCATCTCCGATCTGGCATCCGTCACCGTACGGCCGCAGACCCGGCTTGGCCCGGAGGATCCGGCCGGTACTCAGCTCCCGCTGGCCGTCCTGGCGGGCGTCGGAAGAGTGGCTTTCGGCTCCTTCCGGTCTCCCGTGTTCCTGAACGATTCGCTGGCAATCGCTCCGCCGGCCGGAGGCGAGATCGCACTTCCTCCGGCTTCGGCCGAGATTCACTTCATTGCTTTTCTTCCTGCCACGCCGCCCCCCACGCCCGCCGGTTATCCGGCCATTATCGCCGGACACGGTTTGAACGGGAGCCATCTCGACCTCATCGCAACTGCCGCCACCAATGCACGCGGCGGCTTCGTCACCATCGGCATTCCGTTTTTCGGCCATGGGTTCGGACCGGGCGGGAAGGTTGTCCTGGCGGAGCGCAACGGCTCGACCACCGAGCTGTCATCGGGCGGACGCGGCCTGGACATCGACAGGAACGGCGAGATCGGCGCGGCGGAAGGCTGCGTCCTGCCGGGCATTCGCGGGGCCGCGGACTGCCTCAAGCAGACCACCGTGGATCTCATGCAGCTCACGCGCGCTCTGCGTGTGGGGATCGATCTCGATGGCGACGCTCAAGTCGATCTCGATGGCGACCGCGTCTTCTACACTGGCGCGTCTCTCGGCGCCATCGCGGGCACTGTTCTCGCCGCCGCCGAACCCGGCGTTCGGGCCGCCGTATTGAACGTCGGCGGAGGCTCGTTTGCGGAGTTGACGCGCTGGAGTCCGACCTTCCGGCCCGCGACGACCGCAAACCTCGCTCTGCGGAGGCCCTCGCTGCTGAATCGCGGAGCCGGTTTCGAAGAGGACTACGTGCTGCGCTATCGGCCGGTGAAGATCGTTCAGACTCCGGGCGCGGTTGAGATTCAGGAGTTCTTCGAGTTCGCCGAATGGTATCAGGCCTCCGGCGACGCGGTTGCTTTCGCGCCGCACCTGTTTTCTTCCACGCTTTCCGGCGTGCCCATCAAGCCGGTCCTGTTTCAAATGGCCATTGGCGACCGCACGATTCCCAACAACACTTCGACGCACCTGATTCGCGCGGCGAATTTGCGCGAGACCACGCGGTATTACCGGCACGATCTGGCGCGGGCCGTGGCGCCCGGGCTTTCGTTGAACCCGCACGCGTTCATCGCGGACCCGTCCTCGCTGCACTCAATCGCCATCGCCGTGGCCGCGCAAACCGAGGCTGTGGGCTTCCTGGCGTCCGACGGAGCCGCGATTCCGGACGTCAACCACCTGGTCCGTCCTCTGTTCGGCCGGGATCTGTTCGAATCGCCCGGTTTCCTGACGGAGGATTTGAATTTCTAAAAACTTCATGCGGATGCTTCTTTTTTTCGCGATACTCGGCACGGCGTTGGCCGAGACCCCGCGCCTCGGGGCTACCCGGCAACTCACCGCCGGCGGACAGAACGCCGAAGCATACTGGTCGCCCGACGGCAAGCGTCTGGTTTTTCAGTCCACGCGCAAGGGCTATGAATGCGACCAGATTTTCGTAATGAATGCGGACGGGTCGGAGCAGCGGCTGGTCTCGACGGGTAAGGGGCGCACCACTTGCGGCTACTTCCTGGCGGATGGAAAGCACATCGTCTACGCTTCCACGCATGACGCGAGTCCCGCCTGTCCCACCCCGCCGGACCGCAGCAAAGGCTACGTCTGGGGCGTCTTCCCGGGCTACGACATTTACGTCGCGGACGTCGCTGGAAAGATCGCCCGCAGGATTACTAACGCGCCCGGCTACGATGCCGAAGCGACCGTGAACTGGAAGGCCAACCGCATTGTGTACACGTCGGTCGAGTCGGGCGACCTGGATCTCTGGACCATGAAGCCCGACGGGTCGGACAAACGGCGGATTACCACCGCGGTAGGGTACGACGGCGGCGCGGCGTTTTCGCGCGACGGCAAGAGCCTGGTCTGGCGCGCCAACCATCCCTCCACACCCGAAACGCTCGACCGCTACAAACAGTTGCTGAGCGACAACCTTACGGCCCCGATGAAGATGGAGATTGTCGTCTCCAACGCCGACGGCTCCAACGCGCGAACGATCACGAATTTCGGCTGCGCCAGCTTTGCGCCCACTTTCACTCCGGACGGCAAGAAGATTCTGTTTTCGTCCAACAAGCACAACTGCGACGGCCGGCGGTTCGAACTGTTCCTGATGAATGTAGATGGCACGGGCCTGGAGCAGGTGACGGACTTCGGAGGCTTCACGTCGTTCCCCGAGTTCTCGCCGGACGGGACGAAGCTCGTGTTCTGTTCGGATAAGGACGCGAAGGAGCGCTACGAGTTCAACATCTTCGTCAGCGACTGGAAGAAGTAGCCCGGCTGTAGTGTACGACATATGTGGCAGTGTAGTACACTGGATTAAGAGACTATGAAATCGACCGTGCAGGCTCGGCTTGACAGAGAGACCCATAAGGCCTTGACGCAGCTCGTCCGCCGCTTGGGCTGGAGTCCTTCCAAAGTGGTCCGGGAAGCCTTACAACTCCTCGCCGTCTGTCAGGGCGGCTACACGGCCAAGAAGATCGTCGGCCTAGGGAGCTTTGCCTCTGGAATCCCGGATCTCGGTTCGAACAAGAGCCGCCTCGAAGGATTTGGCCGGTGAAACCGGTCCTGCTGGATACAGGGGTCGTCGTGGCATTGCTCGACCGGAGCGAAAAGTTTCATGACCGTTGTGTCGCCGCGGTTGCGGACTTGGAGGCGCCTCTCGCGACTTGCGAGGCTGTGATAGCCGAAAGTTGCTACCTGCTTCACAATCTTCCGGGAGCTGCCGAAGCCATTCTGGAGAATGTGGCCAAGGGAATCTTTCAGGTTCCGTTCCAGATCTCGCGTTCCGCAGCGGCAGTGCAACGGCTGATTCGGAAATACCGCGATGTTCCAATCGATTTTGCCGATGCCTGTCTCATTCACATTGCGGATGAGCTGAGTACGGGAGAGATACTCACACTCGACAGCGACTTCTACATTTATCGCTGGGGTCGGAACAAGCCGTTCCAGCCTCTACTCTCGCTTGGATAACGCGCTCTCTCAAGCCACAATCTGCGGAATCAACTCCCCGTACACATCCGTCAGGCGCATATTCCGCCCGTTGAAGTGGTAGGTCAGCTTGGTGTGGTCCATGCCCAGCAGATGCAGGATGGTGGCGTGCAGATCGTGGATCGCGATCGGCTGCTGCTCGGCCTTGTAGCCGAACTCGTCGGTCGCCCCGATAGCCTGGCCTCCGCGAATGCGCGCGCCCGCCATCCAGATGGTCATCGCGCCGGGATTGTGGTCGCGCCCCACGCCGCGCTGCGAGATCGGCATGCGTCCGAACTCGCCCTGCCAGATGACCAGCGTGGAATCGAGCAGACCGCGCGACTTGAGATCGGCGAGAAGGCCCGCGATGGGCACGTCCACTTCGCCGGCATGCGTGGTGTGATTGCTCTTCACGTCCGAGTGCGCGTCCCAGGTATCCGTGTTCTGATTGCCCAGGCCGCCGTGATAGAGCTGCACGAAGCGCACGCCGCGCTCCACCAGCCGCCGCGCCATCAGGCACTGGTGCCCGAACGGCTGCGTGATCGGGTTATCCAAACCGTAGAGCTTTTTCGTGGCGGCGCTCTCTCCGTTCAACGCCACGGCTTCGGGCGCGCAGCCCTGCATGCGGTATGCCAGCTCGTAGGACGAGATGCGCGCGGATAGCTCGCTCGATCCCGGATACTTCTCGAGATCCATCGAGTTGAGCTTGCCGAGAAGATCGAGACGCGCGCGCTGCTGCTCGGAGGAGACCTCGGAAGGCGGCTTCAGATCCACGATGGGATCTCCCGCGGCGCGGAAGACAGTTCCCTGATACGCCGCCGGCATGAAGCCCGCGCTCCAGTTGGCCGGTCCGCCAAACGGCCCGCCGCGCGCGTCGTAGATGACCACGTATCCGGGCAGGTTCTGGTTCTCCGACCCCAGGCCGTAGGTCACCCAGGAGCCAATGCTCGGAAAGCCCATGCGGATGACGCCGGTCGCCAGCTCATAGTGCGCCTGCACATGATCGTTGGATCGCCCAAAGACGGAGCGGATGACAGCCAGGTCGTCGATGCGGCTGGCGACGTTCGGGAAGATTTCGGACACCTCCAGCCCGCTCTGTCCGTACTTCTTGAAGGTGAACGGGCTGGGCATCAGCGGCCCGGGATGGCCTTGCCGGACGACGATCTCGCCCTTCCCCGTCATGGGCTGACCGGCATACCGGTCAAGCGACGGCTTCGGATCGAACGTATCGACATGACTGACGCCGCCGCTCATGAACAGCGAGATCACGCTTGTAGCGCGCGGTTTAAAGTGGGGCTGCTTGGGCGCGAAGGGGCTTGCGCCCTGGGGAGCGGAATCGCAAGCCGCGGGCTCCTTGGCGAGCAGGCCATCCCTGTCGAGAAGATGCGTCAGCGCGAGGCCGCTCAGCCCGCCGCCGGCTTGAAACAGAAAATCGCGCCGCGCCCAGAAGTGTTTCATGCGCTCACCTCAGATACAGAAACTCGTTCAAGTTCAGCAGGACGTGCGTCAGACCGGTCAGGGAGTTTTCGTTCAGAAAGACCTGCGCGGCCTGCCTTTCCTCCGCGCTGGGCGGACGGCTCAGCGCTATCCCGTAAGCGGTCTCGATCTGCTTATCGCGATCGTCCCCCGCCGTTTCCTTCACCCGGTCCGCGAACAGGCCGGCCTGCTTCAAGACGAACTCGTTGTTCATTAGCGTGAGCGCCTGGGTCGGCACTGTGGAGACATTGCGTCCGCCGCAACTCGTGTTCTGGTCCGGCAGATCGAAGACCTCGAAGAACGGATAGGGCAGGCCGCGCTTTCGATAGACGTACACGCTGCGCCGCCAAACCTTGGGCCCGTCCTCTTCGCGCTCCCAAATGCCGTGCTTCATGGATGCCAGTATTTCGGGCTGCAGCTCGGGGAACACGGACGGTCCGCCGAACTCGCGATTGAGCCCGCCGCTGACCGCCAGGATGGCATCGCGGACAATCTCCGCTTCCAGCCGCTGAATCCGGTAGCGCCATAGGTAGTGGTTGTCGGGATCTTTGCGCAGACTCTCGGCATCGGCGAACTGCGACGACATCTTGTAAGCCTGCGAGGTCATCAGCAGGCGGTGCATCTGCTTGACGCTCCAGCCGCGATTCATGAACTCGACCGCCAGCCAGTCGAGCAACTCGGGATGGCTGGGCGTGTCGCCCATCTTGCCGAAATTATCCAGCGTGGAGACGATGCCGCCCCCGAAGTGATGATGCCAGATGCGGTTCACGAACACACGCGCGGTCAGAGGATTGTCCGGGTGCGTGATCCATGCCGCAAGCGCGCGCCGCCGCCCCGACGTACGCCCGTGCGATGGCGGCCGTTCCACGGGCAAACTTTCCACGGAGGCCGCGGTGACAAATCCGGGTTCCATGAGCGACCCGCGGCTCTCGATATCGCCGCTGTGCAGAAAGTAGGAGGGCGGCGGCTCGTAACGGCCCGGCCCTCGAAAAAGGAAGCTTCCTTCCACGGCCTCGCGCTTCACGCCCTTGCCGGGAGCGGGCTCATCCCCGGGGCCGTCGGGAGCAAAGCGATAATCGCCGTCCGTGATGCCCATCGCGACCGGCAGCGGCTTGGGACGCTCCGCTTCAATCCTCTTGATCTCCTGGTTGAGGTCGCGCCGCATCTCCAGATCCGGCAGCGTCATGGCGCGCTCGATCTCGTCCGCCGATACGGCGGTGGTACGGATGATTTGATTGGCCAGCAAGACCTGGCCGGGCGTGCGCTTCTCTTCGGGCGTGAAGATGGCCTCCTGGATGTGGGCCGGCCACTTTTTGAACTTATCCTGTTGCAGACGTTCCCGATACGGCTGGTCGAGCTCGCTGATCTTCTCGCGCAGAGGTTTAAGCTGCGCTTCGATCTCCTCAATCTTCCGATCATGGGCCTCGGCCGCTTCGGGGGAGGTCAGAGGATGGTCCACCTCGACATAGCCGAACAGCGCGGCCTGCATCCGGTAATAGTCCTTCTGCGGGATCGGGTCGAACTTGTGGTTGTGGCAGCGCGCGCACTGCACCGTCAGGCCGAGAAGTCCGCGCCCGATGGTGGCTATCATGTCGTCCAGGTACTCGAACCGGAACTGCGGATTGTCCTTTTCCCGGAAGCCCACCTTGGCGTAATTGCGAAGGAAGGCGGTGGCGATCAGCGTGTCGTGCGTCACCCAGTCCAGCTCGTCGCCCGCGATCTGCTCCTGGATAAAAAGGTTGAATGGCGTGTCGCGATTGAACGAACGAATCACATAATCGCGATAGCGCCAGGCGTTGGGCCGGGTGAAGTCGTGTTCAAAGCCGTTGGAATCGGCGTAGCGGGCCACGTCCAGCCAGTGACGGCCCCATCGCTCGCCGTAAGCGGGAGAAGCCAGCAGGCGCTCGATGAGGTTCTCCCAGGCATAGGGCGACTTGTCTTCCAGAAACTCGTCAACCTCGACCGGCGTGGGCGGCAAGCCGGCGAGGTCCATGTACGCGCGCCGCAGCAGGGTGCGTTTATCGGCCGCGGGAGCGGGCTTCAGCCCTTTGTCTTTCAAAGTCTCGAGGAGGAAAGCATCCACCGGATGCGGCGCCAGGGGCGGAACGGGATGCCGCAACGGCTTCTGAAACGCCCAGTATTTGCGCGCTTCCGGAGGAATCTCCGTCTCTTC
Organism: Bryobacteraceae bacterium; assembly: GCA_040902885.1. GTDB lineage: Bacteria > Acidobacteriota > Terriglobia > Bryobacterales > Bryobacteraceae > JBBDWK01. The sequence continues at coordinate 26,101 of JBBDWK010000052.1, forward strand.
GAGCTTGGCCAGTTGCGCCGCGGCATCCTCGGCGGAGGCTTTGATCTCTCCTTCGAATGGAGCGCCGGCGGCAATCCAGCGCTGGATGGCCGCAATCTGCTCCGCCGACAACTTGCCGTCCATGGGCATTGTAGGCTTCTCGTGCCCGGAGACCATTCGATATAACTTGCTCTCCTCCGGTTTTCCGGGAACGATCACGGCGCCGTGTTCGCCGCCCTTCATGGCGGACTCGCGCGTGCGCAGGTCGAGCTTGGCGAGTTGGACGGCCGCGCCATGACACTTCAGACAGTTGTTCTGAAGAATCGGTTGAATGTCCTTGGAGAAGGAGACCGGGGCGTCGGCAGCCAGACTCGAAGAGGCCAGAACGGAGGCAGCGAGCGTGAGCGCCGCCAAGGCAGATCGCAATCTCATTGACCGTCCGGACCTTTCGGGCAATTATATCAGAATACTTCGGGGCGATTTCGTCGGTCCGCTTCTCACAGCGGCAATCGCAGCTTCGCCTCGCACCCTCCCCCAGGCCGGTTCTCCAGCGTCAGGGAGCCTTCATGCGCTTCGGCGATCTGGCGGCTCAGAACCAGACCGATGCCCGATCCGCCGGGTTTCGTCGTAAAGAACGGCACGAAGAGGTTAGCCGTGTTCGAAAGGCCAGGCCCGTCGTCCTCCACGCTGATCTCCACGTAAGCGGCATTCTTGCGCCAGCGAACCTGGACGCCGTTCTCCGAGCCGTTTCCCATGGTCGCCTCAACGGCGTTGTGCAGCAGGTTGATGAGGAGCTGCTCGAGCTGATCCCGATCGCCATGGATGATGAGGCCGGGTCCGGGAAGCAGCACGATCGGGAGCCGCGTCTCGAGCGCGGCCACCCGCTGAATCCACGGTCCGACTTCGAGCGGCGCGAGCTTCGGCTGCGGCAGACGGGCCAGTCGCGCATAGGCGCCGGTAAAGCGGCTTAGCGCTTCCGAACGCGCGGCGATGATGGCCAAGCCGCGCTGCATGTCGTCGTACCAGTCCGCCGGCCTTGGCTCTCGCGTCAGCAAGTGCTCCAGACTGCCGGCGATGGACTTGATGGGCGCCAGAGAGTTGTTCAACTCGTGGCCCAGCACCCGCACCAGCCGCTGCCACGCCTGAAACTCCTCTTCACGAAGCGGGCGCGTGAGATCGGAAACCACCAGCAGTTGATGAGGCAGTCCCTTCTCCCGGAAAGCGCTGCGGCGGATGCCCCAGCGTCCCGCGCCGCCCGGAAAAGACATCTGCAGGGTGCGCGTAGCACCGCCTTCCAGACATGCGGCAAGACCCAAGTCGGCGGCATTGCGCCCCAGCAGCCGCTCGGCGGGCTGGACGAGAAGACGTTCTCCCGCGCGATTCACCAGCTTCAGCCGGCCGGTCGCGTCAAAAGCAAAAACGGCCACCTCGATCTCCGCCATCACAGCCCGCAGCAGCGTGGTCGCTTCGAGCGCGCCCAGCCGCTGCTCGCGCAATGTGGCGCCCAGCGCGTTCACCTCCAGCATCACTTCGCCCAGCGTATCGCCATAGCGGGCGTGGCGGCCGCGGATCGAGTAATCCCCTTCGCGCAACGCCGCCAGCAGGTTGGAGAGAGTCTGCAGCGGAAAGATCACGCGCTCCTTGAGCGAGAGGGCGAAGCCCAGCCAGGCGCAGACGATAATCAGACCGAGCGTCCATTGTGCGCGCGCCGAATAGTCTCCGTACCACAGCAGCAGCAGCGCGATGACCGACCCCGGCAAGCCGCAGAGTATGGCCGTCCAGAAGATACGCCGGTCGTAGGTCGCTCGCTTCATCGGACCCGATTTCCGTCACAGGCCGTAGCGTTGCAGACGGCGGTATAACGCGCTGCGGCTCAAGCCGAGGACCTTCGCGGCCTGACTCACGTTGTTGTCATAGCGCGCCAAGGTCTTCTTGATGAGGAAGCACTCCACTTCTTCCAAGCTCATGTCCTCCAGACGCATGGGACCCTCGCTGCCCCGGCGCAGCCCGAGATCGGCCGCCCGGATCTGCGTCCCTTGCGTCATGAGAACGGCCCGCTCAATGGAGTGGTTCAGCTCGCGCACGTTGCCCGGCCAGCGATGTTCCAGCAGCGCCTGCATGGCCGCCGGCTCAAACCCCGTGAAGTGACGGCGGTAGCGCTGGGCGTGCTGCCCGAGAAAGTGCGCCGCCAGAACCGGAATGTCCTCGCGGCGGTCGCGCAGCGGCGGCAGATGGATCTCGACCGTATTGAGGCGAAAGAGCAGGTCCTGGCGAAAGCGGCCCTGGCCCACTTCGGCGTTCAGGTCCGCGTTGCTGGCCGAGATCACGCGCACATCCACGCGCCGCGTGCGCGAGGAGCCGACGCGCTCCATCTCGCCGCTCTCGAGCACGCGCAGTAGCCGCGCCTGCTGATTCAGCGGCACGTTCGCAATTTCATCCAGAAACAGCGTGCCGCCGTCGGCCAACTCGAATCGGCCCACGCGGTCCGCGCGGGCGTCCGTGAATGCGCCCTTCACGTGGCCGAACAACTCGCTCTCGAAGACGCCTTCGGCAAGCCCGCCGGTATTTACGGTCACCATGGCGCGCGAGCAGCGCGCCGATACCCCGTGCAGGGACTGCGCCACCACCTCCTTGCCGGTGCCCGGTTCGCCCGAGATGAGCACGTTGGCGTCCGACGGCCCGACATTGGCGATGAGCTGCAGCACGGGCCGCATGGCGGCGGACTCGGCCAGCAGCCGGGGACGGCCATCATTGCGCAGCAGCCGGTTCTCCGCTTCCAGGCGCTGTCCTTTGCGCAGCGCGCGACCTAGCTCAATCTGCGTGCGGATCACAGTCATCAGGCGAGCGTTGTCCCAAGGCTTCTGGATAAAGTCCCGCGCGCCCCGGCGCATGGCTTCCACCGCCACTTCCACGCTGCCCCATGCCGTCATTACGACGATAGGCAGATCGGAATCGAGGGTCTGAATGCGTTTCAGCAGATCCAGGCCCTCGCGGCCCGAAGTGGTGTCCCGCGCGTAATTCAGGTCCATCACGACAACGTCGAAATCCTGCGATTCCAGGGCGGCGACGATGGCCGCGGGCGAGGAGGCGGTGTCAATCTGGTATCCGTCGCTCTTCAGAAGCAGCCGCAGCGCTTCGATGACGTCCATCTGGTCGTCGGCGATCAGGACACGGGGAGCGGTCGAGTTATTCTTCATTCCTGCTGCAATTCTTCACAACCGCTCCCTGTGGTCGCGGCTCGGAAACCGCGAGCCGAAACCGTTGCTGAGCCGCGACCAGAGGGAGCGGATCGCTGGAGGCCACACTACTATTCTCCAACACGCGCCTCCTATTCGTACCTCAGAGCCGTCACTGGATCGATGCGCGTGGCACGGCGCGCGGGCAGCAGGCAGGCCGCGAGTGCGACGATGAGCAACAAGAGCGGCACGGCGGCGTAGGTCACGGGGTCGAGCGCGCCGACGCCGTAGAGCAGAGTGCGGATGACGCCGGCGGAGGCGAACGATCCGGCGAGGCCGAGCACCAGTCCGGCGCCTACCGGTAGCAATCCCTGCCGTACCACCATGCCGCGGACTTGCCCGGATTCCGCGCCCAGCGCGATGCGGATTCCAATCTCATTGGTGCGCCGGCCGACGGCGTAAGACACCACACCATAGATGCCCAGAGAAGCCAGCAGCAGGGCGACGAAGGCAAAGGCCGCGAGCAGCAGCATCTGGAAGCGGCGCGGCGCAACCGACTCGGCGATCACGCTCTCCATGGTGCGAATCTCCGGAACCGGAATCTGCGAGTCGACAGACCAGATGGCGCGGCGGATCTCCCCCGCAAGTGGGATTGGGTCCATGGCAGTCTTTACGGCGAGCGACATCGAGGTCGGCGTCCGCTGCCAGAGCGGGAAGTAAGCGATCATTCCGGGTTCCTGAGTCAGCGAAGCGACGTGTACCGCGCCGACCACCCCAACCACACGAGCATAGGGAGGTTTGTAGAACTCGGGAACCTCGCGCAGCTCGCGTTCGAGCGGGCTCTGGCCCGGCCACAGCCTCTCGGCCAGGTTCTCCGTAATCACCACCGCCCGCCGGTCGCCGTCCGCCGCCTCTGAGAAGATGCGGCCCTCGCGAAGCGGAATACCAAGCGTCCGGAAGTATTCCGAGTCGACTGTCCGGTAGTTCACGATGGGTTGTTCGGTGATGGGTGGAGCCGGCCGGTCTCCCGCCGACACCGGACTCATGTTGTCCTCGGACGTAACGGGAAGATCGGAAATCCAGCCGACGGAGTTCACACCGGAAATCGCCCGGATACGCTCCGCCACCTCCCGATAGAAGACGAGGCGCTGGCTTCGCTCGCGGTACTTGTTGAACGGCAGCGACACGCCGGCCGAGATTACGTTCCGCTCCTCGAATCCGCGATCCACCTGCAATATGTGAGAGAAGCTGCGCAGCAACAGTCCCGCGCCGAGCAGCAGCATCACGCTCAGCGCCACTTCGGCCACCACCAGGAGTTGGCGCAAACGTCCGCCGCGCGGGCCATCCGTACTGCCCCGGCCGGCGGACTGCAACGCCTCCTGCGGGTCGGCGGCTGCCGCGCGCCACGCGGGCAGTATACCAAAGAGCGCGCCGCACGCGATGCTCACGCCGGATGCGAACAGCAGCACTTGCCAATCCATGCGCACGTCGTCCAGACGCGGCAGCCCGATGGGCGCGTGCGCTACCGCCAGGTCGATGAGCCACTGTGCCGCCAGCATGCCTATCGCTCCGCCTACCAGCGCAAGCAGCATACTTTCCGCCAGAAGCTGGCCCATCAGGTGGCCGAGGCGCGCGCCCAGGGCGGAGCGAATGGCCAGCTCCCGCCGCATGGCGTTCGCGCGGGCCAGCATGAGGTTGGCGAGATTGATGCAACCGATGAGGAGCACGAAGCCCGTTGCGCCGAGTAGAAGCAACAGCCCGCGGCGCACATCCCGAACCGTCATATCGTGAAGAGGCTGCACCAGCGGCCGCATCTCGATTGGCTGGGAGAAATTCTTGGCAATCTCGTTCTCCATGGCGCTCAACTCCGTCAGGACCTGGGCCTGGGTGACTCCCGGCCGCAGCCGGCCGATGATGGCGTAGTTCATACGCCCAAAGGCCATTGCCAATTCCTCTTTGCTGAAGGCTAGGGGCCTCCAGAACTCCGCGCGCCTGGGGGAAATCGAGAGGTCGCCCGCCTTCATGCCGGGAAGGAACCGGAACCCGGGAGGCATCACGCCGACGACTTCAAAAGGCTGGTTATCGAGCAGGATCTTTCGGCCGATGACGCCAGGGTCGCCGCTGAAGCGCCGCCGCCACAGGCCGTCGCTAAGAATCACGACACGGTCTTTTCCTTCCGCGTCCTCCTCGTCCCTGAAATCGCGGCCGATGCGCGGCCTCACGCCGAGCGTCCGGAACAGGTTTGCCGACATCCGCACTCCATCCAGCCGCTCCGGCTCTCCGTCGCCGGTGAGCGTGGCCGCGAAGCCGCGCAGCGCCGAGACGCTTTCCAGAGACTTGGCATCCTTCCGCCATACGTTGAAATGCCATGCGTTCACGGGCAAGGCCGGGAGGCGCTGCGCGAGCTTCGGAATATGCAGCAGGATGGTGTACAGCCGCTCGGGCTCGTGGTACGCGAGCGGCTTGAGCAGGATGGCATTCACCAGGCTGAACATGGCCGTTGTTCCGCCGATGCCGAGAGCGAGCGTGGCGAGAGCGATTCCGGTGAAACCGGGCGCGGCGCGGAATCGTCGCAAGGCTTGAGAGAAGTTGCTCAACATGTCATTCGTACCTCAGGGCCGTCACCGGGTCGATGCGCGTAGCGCGTAGCGCGGGCAATAGGCAGGCGGCGGTTGCAACTATCAGCAACAAGAGCGGCACAACGGCGTAGGTCACGGGGTCGAGCGCGCCGATGCCGAAGAGCAGAGTGCGGATCACGCCCGCGGAGGTGAATGATCCGGCGAGGCCGAGCGCCAGTCCGGCGCCTACCGGCAGCAGTCCCTGCCGTACCACCATGCCGCGGACCTGCCCGGATTCCGCGCCGAGCGCCATGCGGATTCCAATCTCGTTCGTGCGCCGGCCGACGGCGTAAGACACCACGCCATAGATGCCCAGAGAAGCCAGCAGCAGGGCGATCAAGGCAAAGGCCGCGAGAAGCAGCATCTGGAAGCGGCGCGGCGCAACCGACTCCGCAATCACGCTCTCCATGGTGCGAATCTCCGGAACCGGAATCTGCGAGTCGACAGACCAGATGGCGCGACGGATCTCGCCCGCGAGCGGGGTTGGGTCCATGGCGGTCTTTACAACGAGCGACATCGAGGTTCGCGGTCCTTGCCAGAGCGGAAAGTAAGCCATCATGCCCGGCTCCTGGGTCAGCGAAGCGATGTGTACCGCGCCCACCAGGCCCACTACGCGGGCATATGGAGGTTTGCCGTAGCCGCGAAGCTCGCGGCCGAGCGGGCTCTGGCCCGGCCACAGCCTCTCGGCGAGGTTCTGTGTAATCACCACCGCCCGGCGGTCGCCGTCCTCCGCCTCTGAAAAGATGCGGCCCTCGCGCAGCGGAATGCCTATGGTCTGGAAGTACTCCGAGTCTACAATCCGGTAGTTCACCATGGGCCATTCAGCCAGGGGCGGGGCCGGCCGATCTCCCGCCGACACGGGATTCACGTTGTTCTCGGAAGTAACGGGAAGGTTCGAGATCCAGCCGACGGAGTTCACCCCGGCGACCGCCCGAACACGCTCCGCCACCTCCCGATAGAAGACGTGGCGCTGTTTAGCCTCGCGGTACTTGTTGAATGGCAGCGACACACCGGCCGAGATTACATTCCGCTCCTGAAATCCGCGATCCACCTGCAAAATGTGAGAGAAGCTGCGCAGCAACAGTCCCGCGCCCAGCAGCAGCATCACGCTCAGCGCCACTTCGGCCACCACCAGGAGCTGGCGCAAGCGTCCGCCGCGTGGGCCATCCGTACTGCCCCGGCTGGCGGACTGCAACGCTTCCTGGGGGTCGGCCGCTGCCGCGCGCCATGCCGGCAGGATACCGAAAAGCATGCCGCATCCGACGCTCACGCCGGATGCGAAGAGAAGCACTTGCCAATCCATGCGCACCTCGTCCAGACGAGGTAGCCCAGTGGGCGCGTGCGCTACCGCCAGGTCGATGAGCCACTGTGCCGCCAGGATGCCGATCGCTCCCCCCGCCAGCGCGAGCAGCATGCTTTCCGCCAGAAGCTGGCCCATCAGGTGGCCCAGCCGCGCGCCCAGGGCGGAGCGAATGGCCAACTCTCGGCGCATGGTGTTCGCGCGGGCCAGCATGAGGTTGGCGAGATTGATGCAGCCGATGAGCAGCACAAAGCCCGTCGCGCCGAGCAGAAGCAGCAGCCCGAGGCGCACATCCCGAACCGCCATGTCATGAAGAGGCTGCACCAGCGGCCGGATCTCGACCGGCCGGCGGAAATTTCGGACGATCTCCTTCTCCATGGCGCTCAACTCCGCCAGCGCGCGCGCTTGGGTGACTCCCTGCCTCAACCGGCCGACGACGGCGTAGTTGAAATTCCCGCTTGCCGTAGCCAAGTCCTCTTTGCTGAAGCCTATCGGCTTCCAGAAGTCCGCCCGCTTAGGCATGAATGAGATGTCGCTTACCTTCACGCTGGGAAGGAACCGGAACTCGGGAGGCATCACGCCGATGACTTCATAAGGCTGGTTATCGAGCAGGATCTTCCGGCCGATGACGCCAGGGTCGCCGCCGAAGCGCCGGTGCCACAGGCCATCGCTCAGAATCGCCACGCGATCTTTTCCTTCCGCGTCCTCCTCGTCCGTAAAATCGCGGCCGATGCGCGGCCTCACGCCGAGCATCCGGAACAGGTTTGCCGACATCCGCGCTCCGTCCAGCCGCTCCGGCTCTCCATCCCCGGTGAGAGTGGCCGCGAAGCCGCCCAGCGCGGAGACGCTTTCGAGAGACTGGGCATCTTTCCGCCAGACGTTGAAATGCCATGCGTTCACGGGCACGGCCGGGTAGCGCTGGGCAAACTGCGGAACGTGCAGCAGAATGGTGTACAGCCGCTCGGGCTCATGGTACGCGAGCGGCTTCAGCAGGATGGCGTTGACCAGGCTGAACATGGCCGTGGTTCCGCCGATGCCGAGCGCGAGCGTGGCCAGAGCGATTCCGGTGAAACCGGGAGCGGCGCGGAATCTCCGCAAGGCTTGAGAGAAGTCGCTCAACATATCATTCGTTACTCCTTCAAAAGACCGCTTCCTCACGGGCGCGGCTCGGTACTGAGCCGCGCGCGTAAGCAAGCGGTCCTATTCGTGCCTCAAAGCCACCATCGGATCGGCTTTCGCCGCGCGTCGCGCCGGCACGTAACTGGCCGCGCAGGCGACCGCCGCGAGGAGCGCCGCCACGGCAGCGAAGGTCGGCGGGTCGGTGCTTTCCACGCCGAACAACATCTGCTTCATGAGACGCGTCAGGCCGAAGGCGGCGGTCACGCCGATCGCCAGGCCCGCCGCCACCAGCTTCATCGCCTGCCCGACCACCATGCGCGTGACCGCACGCCGTTCCGCGCCCAGCGCCATGCGAATTCCGATCTCCTGCGTGCGCTGCGTTACCGATTGCGACATGACGCCGTAAATGCCTACAGCCGCGAGCAGCATCGCGACCCCGGCGAAGACCGCCAGTAGGTACACAGCGAAGCGCTGCGGGGTCAGCGACGCCAGGACGCGCTCCTCCATGGTCCTCACGTCGTAAATCGGCAGGTCCTTGTCGATCGCCGCGACCTCGCTCTGCACCGCGCCGGTCAGAAGCTTGGGATCGTTCCCGGTCCGCGCCACTACGACCATGCTTCCGGCGCGCGCCTGCGGATAATGCTGGTACAGAACGCCCTTCGATTCGGTATCGAGCCGGCTATGCTTCACGTGGCCGACGACGCCGGCCACGGTCAGCCACGGCGCTTGCGTTTGGTTTCCGCCGAACCGCACGCGCTTGCCAATGGGATCTTCGCCGGGCCAGTACTGCGCCGCGAGCTTCTCGTCCACCAGCGCGACTCCAGGCGCGTCCGCCTTGTCGGTTTCTTCGAAGAGCCGCCCCTTTTTCAGGGGAATGCCGAGAGCCTGGAAATAGCCTGCGCTGACGGTGCGCTGGTCGGCGTGCGGGCCGGTTCCGCCCGGCGGCACTTCGCGGCCTTCGATGCTAAAGCTGCCCGAGTTGTTGCCGCCGCTGAAAGGCACCATGGAGATGGCTCCAACTGAGACGACGCCGGGAAGCCGGCCCACCCGGTCCAGCAGTTGCCGGAAGAACCCGGCCACTTGAGGGTCGGCAGGGTATCTGGCCTGCGGAAGGGACACACGGAACGTCAGGACGTTTCCGGCGCGGAAGCCGGGGTCCACGTCCTGCAGACCGAGGAAGCTCCGGATCAGCAGACCGGCGCCCACCAGCAGCACCAGAGCCATCGAAACTTCGGCCACCACCAGCAGGCTGCGCATGGTGTGCCGCCGCAAACCGCCCGACGTTCCGCGCGCGCTCTCCTTCAGGTTCTCCTGCAGATTGGCGCGCGCCATCTGAATTATCGGAGCGAGACCGAACAGCAGGCCGGTGAGGAGCGAGGCAGCGAAGGTGAAGGCGAGCACCGTCCCGTCAATACGGACCTCGTCCAGTCGCGGCAGGTTCGGCGGGCTGGCTTTGACCAGAAGAGCCACTCCCCAAACACCCAGCAAGAGCCCGGCTGCACCGCCCAGAAATCCCAGCAGCGTGCTTTCAATCAGAAGCTGCCGCGCGATGCGCCCTCGGCCCGCGCCGAGCGCGGCGCGAATGGAGATCTCGCGGGTGCGGGCGGCGCCGCGCGAAAGCAGCAGGTTGGCGACGTTGGCGCAGGCGATGACGAGCACAAAGCCGACCGCGCCCAGCAGCACCACGAGCGCCAGACGGATATCCCCCACCAGCGACTCGGCCAGCGATTCCACCATGATTCCCCACCCGGTCGAGGGCGGATACTGATCGGGGAAGTCTTTCTGCAGCGCGGCCGCAAACGGCTTCATTCCAGCCCGCGCCGCTTCGAGCGAAAGGCCGCGCTTCAGCCGCGCCAGCACGGTGAGGAACTGGTGGCCGCGCCGCTCGACGCTCTTCTGCTCGTTGGTGAAAGCGATCGGCGTCCAGACCTCGAACGGCGCGAGGTCGCCCGGAATCGGGGGAATCACTCCGATCACGGTGTAGCTTTCATCGTTAAGGCGCAGCGTCCGGCCGATAACGGCCGGGTCGCTCCCGAAGACGCGCTTCCATAGACCTTCTCCGAGCACCGCCACCCGATGCCGCCCCTGCTGCTCCTCGTCTTCGGTGAAGACGCGGCCTGCTACCGGCTTGACGGGCAGCATCGGGAATAGGCTGGCCGAGACCCGCCCGCCGAGCAGACGCTCGGCGCGCTCCACGCCGGTGAGGTTGAAATTGATTCCATTGACACAGGCCACCTCTTCGAAAAGATGGGTCTGCCTGCGGTACTCGTAATAGTCGGCCACGGAGGCCGCGGCATATTTCAGGTTCAGCGCCAGGAACTGGTTGTAAACTCTTACCAGCCGCTCCGGCTCGTAAAACGGAAGCGGCCGCAGCAGGACCGCGTTCACCACGCTGAAAATGGCGGTGTTTGCGCCGATGCCGAGCGCGAGCGTCAGCACGGCGATGGCGGTGAAGGCTGGATTCTTCCGGAGCGTCCGGGCGGCGAATCGAAAGTCCGTTCTCATAAGCTACTCCTCTTGAAGGGCGCGAACCGGATCGATTTTGGATGCGCGCCGGGCGGGAATCCAGGCGGCCAGCGCCGCCACCGCCGTCAAAAATGGCGGAACCGAGCCAAACGTCCAGGGATCGGTCGCCTCCACGCCGTAGAGCAGGCCGGAGAGCAGACGGGTGAGCACGAAAGCGGCGGTGAGACCGGCCGCCAGTCCGATCAGAAGCGGCGGGATCGACTGGCGCATCACCAGCCTCAGCACGTTTGCGCGTTGCGCGCCGAGTGCCATGCGAATGCCGAACTCTTTCAGACGGGCGGTCACGGCGAAGGACAGCACGCCATACAGGCCCAGCGCGGCCAGGCCCACGGCCAGCCAGGAGAAGAGATTCAGCAGCAGCGTGTGAAAGCGCGGCTGGTGAACGGCATCGGCGACGACCTGTTCCAGGGTAGCCGCTTCGGACACCGGAAGATTGCGGTCAAGCGACGCCACCTCTCCGCGCAGCGCGGCGGCAAGATTTTCGGGCCGCGCGGCGGCGCGCACCACCACGGTCATGTAGCCGGGGGTGCCTCCGAATTCGTGCCAGGGCTGCTGGAAGTAGGACAGGTAAATCTCCGGATAAGCTTCCACAGCCCATTGCATCTGCTTGATGTTCTTCACGACTCCCACCACGGACGACCAGGGATTCGGCGATCCGCTCGCGCCGAGCTTCACGCGCTTACCGAGAACGTCCGACGGGGTGAGCGAGGGCCAGTAACGGCGCAGCATGGCTTCGTTCACGATGGCCACGGGCGGCGCGCCGTCCGTATCCGCCTGGGTAAAGTCCCGGCCGCTCAGGAGCGTGCCGCCCATGGTGCGGAAGTAATCCGGGGTGATCACGCGATAGGCGGCAGCGAGCCGCTCTCCGGGAGCGGGCTCGGGACGTCCTTCAATCGAAACGGTGGCGCCCCAAAGGTCGCCGGCCAGGGGCAGGTGGTTCACCAGCGCGGCGGAACGAACACCGGGCAGTGCTTCCACGCGCGCGAGCAACTGCCGGAACAGATTCATCTGCGCCGGCCCCTCGGCGAATGCCGAGCCTCTTACCGATACCTGTGCCGCCAGCACGTTCTCCACGCGGAAGCCGGGGTCCACCTGTTGCAGGCGGTGGAAACTCCGGATCATGAGCACGGCGGAGATCAGCAGCAGCAGCGCGAGCGCGAACTCGGCGGACACGAGGGCGTTGCGAAGCCGTCCGGAGCGGCGGTCCGCGCTCGTGCCTCTCGATTGCACGGCAGCGCTCCGCACCGCATGCAGCGCCGGAGCGAGACCGAAGAGAACGCCGGTGAGCAGCGACGCCGCGAGCGTGAAGAGGAGCACGCGCCCATCCATCGAAATCTCCTGAAGCCGCGGCATGGCCGTGCGAGCGCCTCCGTGCGTCGCCAGTAAAGCCAGCAGAGCGGGGGTTCCCCACACCGCCAGCAGCAGACCCGCGCCGCCGCCGAGCAGCGCGAGCAGCGCGCTCTCGGTCAGCAGCTGCCGCACGAGGCGGATTCGGGACGCGCCCAGGGCAATGCGAACGGCGATCTCCTTCCTGCGCCCGGCGGCACGGGAAAGCAGCAGATTCGCCAGATTCGCGCACGCAATCAGCAGCACCAGACCGACCGCCGCGAGGAGCACTTGCAGAGCCCGGCGCACATTGCCGACGACCTTATCGTGCAGGCCCTCCACGCTAATGCCCCTGCCCGTGTTGGCATCCGGGTAAGCCCGCTCCAGCCGCTGCGCGATGGCAGTCATCTCGGCGCGGGCCTGCCGCAGGGAGACCCCCGCCTTCAGGCGAGCGAACACCCGCAAGGAATTTCCGCCGCGCGAAGCCGCCCTTTCGGGATCGAAGGCCAGCGGAACCCACATCTCGGCCTGAGTGGCCCAGAACGGCGGGAAGTGGAACTCGGGCGGCATCACGCCCACCACGGTGTAGGCCTCGCCGTTCAGGCGCATCGTAGCGCCCACAGTGGCCGCGTCGCCGCCGAACCGCCGCTGCCAGAGGCCGTGGCTCAACACGACGACGCGGTGGCGCCCCGGTTCCTCCTCCTCCTCGCGAAGCACTCGGCCGAGCGCCGGATTGACGCCGAGGATGGGGAACAGCGATGCGGAGACGCGAAGTCCGTTCAACGATTCCGCCGGGTCCTGCCCGGTGAGGGTTGCGCCCCACATCTCGGTGGCCGCCATGTGCTCGAAAGATTGGCTTTGCTTGCGCCAGTCCGCGAAATTAGCAGGCGACACCGGGCCAGGATCTCCACCGCGCAGGTTCTGGTCCAGCAATACGGCAATTCGCTCGGGCTCTTGATAGCGCAGCGGCCGCAGCAGAACTGAATTTACGACAGTGAAGATCGCGGTGTTGGCGCCGATAGCGAGCGCGAGCGTCAGCACGGCTACCGCTGTGAATCCGGGATACCGGAGCAGCGCGCGAATCCCAATGCGAATGTCGTTCCACATAAACGCTTCTGAGGCACACTCCGGGCTTAAAGCCGGCAGGCGAAACCGCCTGCCCCACACGATTACGCTATGGGCACTGTGCTATGCGGCTTCGACCGTCTCCTGCACGATGCGCCCGTCGAACAGGTGAATGGTCCGATCGGCGTGCTTGGCATAGCGCGGGTCGTGCGTCACCATGCAGATGGTGGAGCCGTTGCGGTGCAGCTCGCGCAGCAGATCCATCACCGCTTCGCCGTTGGCGGAGTCGAGGTTGCCCGTAGGCTCGTCGGCCAGCAGAATCAGCGGGTCGCCCCCAAGCGCTCGCGCCACGGCCACGCGCTGCTGCTGGCCTCCGGAAAGCTGGGAGGGATAGTGCTTCACCCGGTGCACCATGCCGACCTTCTCGAGCGCTTCCATCACGCGCTTCTTGCGCTCCGCGCCCGGCATGCCCCGGTAGGTCAGCGGCAGCTCCACGTTCTCGTACACCGTGAGGTCGCCGATCAGGTTGAACGCCTGGAAGATGAAGCCGATCTCGCGGTTGCGAATGCGCGCCCTTTCGGAATGCTTCAATCCCTGGACCGGCCGTTCGCCCAGAACGTAACTGCCATGGCTGGGCGAATCGAGCAGACCCAGGATGGCGAGCAGCGTCGATTTTCCGCACCCCGAGGGACCGGAGATGGAGACGTACTCTCCGGCCTTCAGGTCCATGTGAATGCCCGCCAGGGCGTGCGTCTCCACTTCGTCGGTCACAAAGACCTTCGTGACGGCGTCCAGGCGCAGCAGAGATTTGCGAGTTTCCTCCATGAGTTCGTACCTTTCTCAATTCAAACGAATGCGGTCGTATGCGTCCCAGGCGGACATGTCCGAGAGTATAACCTGATCGCCGACACTCAATCCTTCCAGAATCTCGATGGTGTTCACCGAGGTGCGGCCCAGCTTCACCTGGACGCGCACGGCTTCGTCCGTTCCCGGGACGCGCTTGAACAGCGTGATCGTGCTGTGGGCCTGCCCGAAGACGGGCCGCCCGACGTACAGCACATCGTCCAGCTTCTCCAGCTCGATGTTTCCATCCACGCTCAGGTCGGGGCGCGCGCCCGGCGGCAGATCGCCCTCCAGTTTCACGTCTACGGTCACGGTTCCGTTTACCGAAGCCGGATCGATGCGCATCACGCGGCCGGGGATGATCCCGTTGCGCGTATCGATAGACGCTTTCTGGCCAATCATAATGTCCTTGGCCTGCGTCTCCGCAATCTTCAGATCCGCTTTCAGTTTCCAGGGCTGGGCCACCTTGGCGAGGGACGTTCCGGCGGGAACCTGTTGCCCCACCTCCACCAGCAACTGCTGGAGCTGGCCTTCAAAGCCCGCCCGCACCTTGAGCTGCTCCACCTGGCTCCGCTTCAGTTGATACAGGGCGCGCAGTTGCTCCACTTTCACGCGCTGCGCGGCGAGCTGCGCTTCCACCGATTCGCTCACGATGCTGAGGCGCTTCACCTCCAGGTCGTTGCGCGTGCTCAACTCGTCGGCGGCGACCAGCGAAAGCTTCAGGTCGAGGTCGGGAATCAGCCCTTCCCTGGCCAGTTCCGCATCCCGGTCGGCCTTCAACCTCGCCTGATGAAATTCGCCGCGTATCTGGGCCGCGACCGCCTGCTGATCCAGGCCTTTGCTTTGGAGCTGGACGCGCAAGTCAACCAGGCCAGCTTCGGCCGCCTTCAAGTTGAATTCGGCGTCAATCGCGTCCGTCTCCAGTTGCGGATTGGTCAGTTCAAAGATGATGGTGTCGGCCCTGACCATGGAGCCGGGCAGCAGCAGCCGCTTCGACACGCGGCCGTCGGTAACGGCGGGAATCAGCAATACGTCCTCCGGCACCAGCGTTCCCAGGCCGCGCACGTCGCGCAGCATGGGCCCGCGTTTCACGGTATCCGGCCAAAGGGTCGCCATCTCGACCGAGGGAGCGGCGGGTTTCAGCCGGGACAGCAGGACCGTTACCACCGGGATCACCGTGAGCACGATGGCGGCGAAGACGATCCGGCGGATAATTTTGTTGCGCCGGGCGTTCTTGCGTGGGACGTCCATGAAGCGATTGTACTTCGCAAGCCGAGTGCCATGCCCCCGAACGCCGCTAACCGATTGGTTTCAAAATCCCTCGCTCTATGCGAGAATGGCGGTCTTCGAGCCGCCTGTCCGCTTATGGGATTCGCTGTCCCAGAAGCGAGAGCCGCCTGCCCTATGCAGATCCGCCCAGCCAGCGATCACTCGCTCCTGGTTGTTTTGGGAGAGGGGATTTCGCGCGAAATCCACCTCCGGGTGCTCCGGCTCGTGCAATTGCTGGCGGGCAGTCCCCCGCCAGGCCTGGTGGATCTGCACCCTGCCTATGCCTCTGTGCTGGTGCGCTTTAACCCTATTGTTACCAGCCGCGATGCATTGGAGCGCGAAGTGCGCGAAAGGGTGGCCGATCTCGACGAAGCCCCCGCTCCCGAGCCGCGAATTGTCGAGATTCCGGTACGCTACGGAGGCGCGGAAGGCCCGGATCTGGAGGACGTTGCGCGCCTTTCGGAGTTGAGCATGGAGGAAGTGGTGCGCCTCCACAGCGAGGGCGATTATCTGGTCTACTTTCTTGGTTTCTCGCCCGGCTTTCCCTACCTGGGAGGAATGTCGCCGCGCCTTGCGGTCCCACGGCTGGAGGTTCCCCGAAGCGAGACCCCCGCCGGCAGCGTGGCCATCGGAGGCTCCCAAACCGGGGTGTATCCGCTGAAATCGCCGGGAGGCTGGCGGATCGTCGGGCGGACGCCGCTTTCGCTGTTCTCGCTGGAGCGCGATCCGCCCGTCCTGCTCCGCATGGGCGACCGCGTGCGTTTCGTGCCGCTGCCATGAACCTGCGAGTGGTCTCGCCCGGCTTCCAGACCCACGTCCAGGACCTGGGCCGTTTCGGCTACACCGGCCTGGGCATCTCGGCGTCGGGAGCGGCCGATACAATCTCGCTGCGCGCCGGCAACCTGCTGGTGGGCAATCCGGAAAACGCGCCGGCGCTGGAGATGACGCTGGTGGGCGGGGCTTTCGAATTCGATGGCGACGCCGTCGTCGCCATCACCGGCTCGGACTTCGGCGCGTCGGTTCCAGCATGGCGTGCCGTGAACTGCCGGGCCGGGGAGACTTTAAGATTGGGGGCGGCACGTTCGGGAGCGCGCTGTTACCTGTGCATTCAGGGCGGAATCGATGTGCCGCAAGTGCTCGGCAGCGCATCCACTCACTTATCGAGCGGAATCGGAGGCTTCGAAGGGCGTGCACTGCGCAAAGGCGATGTATTGAGGATTGGGATGAATTCCGGCCCGGTGCAGCGCAAGGTTCCCAAGCTGCTTCCGGACACGCTTTCCCGAAAAGCCCTCCGCGTGACTCCGGGGCTTCAGGCGGGCTGGTTTCCGGACGCGGCGTTGTGCGGACCAACGTGGCGGGTCACGGAGGAATCGAGCCGCATGGGCCTGCGCTTGAGCGGGCCGCGAATTTTGCCGCACACGCCCCAAGAGCTGCTCACCGAAGGCGTCTCCGTGGGAGCGATCCAGGTTCCTTCCGGAGGTCAGCCGATTATTCTGTTCGTTGAGCACCAGACCACGGGCGGCTACCCGAAAATCGCCAATGTGATCTCGGCCGATCTGCCCGTGGTGGGTCAATTGCGGCCGCGCGACGAAGTGCGCTTCGAGCCGGTGGGGTTCGACGAGGCGCGCAGACTCCTGCTGGAACAGGAGGAGGCCATTCTTGCGCTGGCTTAAGACCATCACGCGCGAGCAGTGGAAAGTCCTCGCGGCGGCGCAACTTGGCTGGATGCTGGACGCGATGGACGTGATGCTCTATGCCTTCGCGCTCACGGCCATCCGCGAAGAATTCGCGTTGTCCTCGGCGCAATCCGGAGCGGTGCAGTCGATAACGCTGCTCGCGTCGGCGTTCGGCGGCGTCTTGTTCGGCATACTCGCCGACCGCATCGGCCGCGCTCGCGCTTTAATCTATTCGATTCTGACGTACTCAATTTTCACGGGCATGACGGCGACGGCCGGAAGCGTCGCCGCGCTGCTGTTCTGGCGGGCGCTGGTGGGAATCGGGCTGGGTGGAGAGTGGTCGGCCGGATCGGTGCTGGTGGCCGAAAGCTGGCCGGCCGAGCATCGCGGGAAGGCCATCGGATTCATGCAGTCGGGCTGGGCGATCGGCTACATGATCGCGGCGTTGATCTCGGCGCCTGTGCTCACTCATTTCGGGTGGCGGTGGTTGTTCGCGGCGGGCGTGCTCCCCGCGCTGCTCACGCTGTGGATTCGCCGCAACGTGCCCGAGCCGGAGATCTGGAGGCGCACCCGGCGGGAAGCACGGACCGAGTCGCTGGGTGTCATCTTCCGGCCGCCGCTGCTCCGGAATACGGTTGTCGCGACGCTGCTCGCCACCAGTCTGCTCATCGCCTACTGGGGTCTGTTCACCTGGGTGCCCACGTATCTCTCGAGCCCCATCGAGCGCGGCGGCGCGGGCTTGACCCTGTTCCAATCCGCGGCATGGATTCTGCCTATGCAAACGGGAGCGTTTCTCGGCTACATCCTGTTCGGCATACTGGCGGATCGCTTCGGAAGGCGTCCCGTCTTCCTGGTCTTCGTGCTCGGAGCGGCTCTGCTGGTTCCTCTCTATGGCACGATGGGCGAGAACGAATCCCTGTTGCTGGCGCTGGGACCGTTCCTCGGGTTCTTCGGCCACGGCTACTTCAGCGTATTCGGCGCGATGCTCGCGGAGCTGTTTCCCTCCGGCGTGCGCGGCGCGGCGCAGGGCTTGTGCTATAACTGCGGCCGGGCGGTGAGCGCGTTCGCTCCCATGGGCGTTGGAGCGCTGGCTGACCGCAGCGGCATCGGTACGGCGCTTGCTGCCGTCTCGGTATTTTACGTAGTGGGTGCGGGACTCATTCTGCTGCTGCCCGAGACGCGCGGAGGAAAGCTCCAGTGATCGACTTGAACTGCGACATGGGCGAGATGCAGGGCGAAGAGCGTCTCTACGAGTACATCACTTCGGCCAACATCGCCTGCGGCGGACATGCGGGCGACGCGAAGACCATGCAGGATGCGGTAGCGCTTGCCAGGAAGTGGAACGTGGCAGTGGGCGCCCATCCAGGGTATCCGGACCGGGAGAACTTCGGCCGTCTCGATATGCGGCTGACGGCCGAAGAGATCGAGCAAACCGTTTTCGAACAGGTGAGCGCGCTGGCAGGCATCGCCGAACCGGCGCATGTGAAACCGCACGGAGCGCTTTACAACCGCGCGGCGCGAGACAGTGAGACGGCCGCCGCCATTGCCCGTGGCGTCGGGAGATGGAGCCGCGAACCGATTCTGGTGGGGCTTGCGGATTCGGTCATGCTGGATGTCTGGCGGGAGATGGGGTTCCGCGTGGCGGCGGAGGGATTCGCCGACCGGCGCTACGAACCGGACGGAAGCCTTCGTTCGCGAGCTTTTCAGGACGCGCTCATCGCCGATCCCGCGGAAGCTGCCCGGCAGGCGCTGCGCCTCGCCCGCGAAGGCCGGGTAAACACGATTTGCGTTCACGGAGACACTCCCGGAGCGGCCGGCATCCTCGCGGCCGTGCATGCCTGTTTGCAAGAGCACGGGCTCCTGGCGCACAGGAAGGCGTAAGGACGGGTTCCGAGCCGCGCTCGTAAGTAACTTGAAGTTTCAGGCGTGTGGTGGGGTGGGCTTTCAGCCCGCCACCGGACTTCAGTCCGGCTTCCGACAGTTGGGTGATGCGAATGGGAGCGCAGGGCACCCGCAATTGTGTCGCAAGCGGCAGGCGGGACGGCAACCGGACAGGCCGGACTGAAGTCCGGCGGCGGGCTGAAAGCCCACCCCACTCAAGGGCCTCGCTATTGCTGGACGCTCTTCTTCCGCTCCTGCGAGATGGCCAGCGCTTTCCGCGCCTTCTCGGTCTCTCCCAGCTTTTGATAACTCGTGCCGAGCAGGTAGTGCAGCCTTCCGTCGGGATCGTCGGGCGCGGCTTCGAGAACTGACACCGCCTCGGCCGTTTGTCCCAGGCGAATGAGACATTGCGCCAGATACAGGCGCGACTGCGAATCGCCCGCCACCGTTTCGAGTGCGCCGCGAAGATAGGGCAGCGCTTTTTCCTCCCGGCCCTGGGTGGCGTGCATCTCTCCCAGCAACGCCATCAGGCGCGGATTGCGCGGCTCCATTGACAGAGCCTGCTCGTAGAGCGGCGCGGCCTCATCGAAGCGGCCGAGCTTGCACAGAAACTTGCCGTACCGCACGCGGGCTTCGAGATCCGCGCCTCCGGTTTCGAGCGCCCGGCGATAGGCTTGGCCGGCCGCTTCGTCGTTCCCGTTCTGCTCGTCGATCTGTGCCCCGATCAGCAACAACAGCGCGGAGCCGGGCGCGGCCGAGCCAAGCCGGTTCACGGCGGCTTGCCCCAACTGCTTGGCAATGCGGAACGACCAGTACGTGTGTCGCGGTTCGGTTGCCGGAGCAGCCGCGAGGAGGGCTTTCGTCGCCGCGGCGAATTCACCTTGCCGCGCCCTACAGAGGGCGTCCGCATAGGCTGCCGGGGCCTCCCGGCAATCGTCGCTTGGGCCGCCTTCGTGGCGCCGCAGGCTGGCCTGTGCTTCCGGGGCTTGCGGACGGAGCGCGATGGCCTCGCGAATCTGCCGGCCGGCCAGCTCGCGGTCGGCTGCGGAAAGCAGCTCTTCGGCCGAAAGGATGAGATAGAAGTACTTTGCCTTCGGATCGTCCGAAAGCCGCTTCATCGACTGCCGGCTCAACTGCAGGTAGGATTCGGCGAGGTGAAAGTAGAGATTGGCGTCATTCCCCTGTCTGAGTTGGGCGGCGTAGTGGAGGGCGGCACGGGCGTAGTCGTTGAGCTGGTAATGCGCGCTCGCAAGGTGGGAAAGCGCCTCGGCGCTCTCTGGCTCGCTCTTGAGATAAAGGTCGAGAGCCTGGACCGCCTCGCGATACGCGCCGCTATGGTGGTAGGAAGCGCCGCGAAACAGGTGCGCCGAGGTCAGATTGCCGTCGTGCCGCAGGGCCTCCCCTAGAACATCGATGGCTTCGCGGTACTTGCGCTGCGAGTAGTAGACCAGGCCGAGGTTCAACTCGGCCGATGCCCAGTGCGGGCGGATGGTCAGGACCTCCTTATATAACCGCTCCGCCTCGTGGAGGTTCTCGCGCCGTTCGGCGTCCTGGGCCCGCGCAACCAGTTCGCGCAGCCGATCATCGGGCGACTGGCAGAGCGCGACCGCGGCGGACAGAAGGACCAAGGCTCCAAATCCGCTTGCTGACACTAGAAGACGAACTTCAAGCCCGCCTGCATCTGCCGGGCTGTGCCGGCCGCCAGGATCACGCCGGTTACCGCGAGCCCCTGAGTCGTATTCGGATTGTTGAAGTTCACGTGGTTGGGTGCGTTGAACATCTCCCAGCGGAACTGCAAGTATTTCGATTCGCTGACGTAGAAGTTCTTCATCAGGCCCAGATCCATGCTGTGCAAGCCGGGTCCGTCCAACACCCCGAGGCCGCCCGTCCCAAACTGAGTCCGATTGGGAGCGCCGAAAGCAGCGGGATTGAACCATTGCGCGGCGGTAGGGCTCGAAACCGCCGGGTCGCCGATCAGGTTGGCGCGCGTATTGCGGCCGTTTCCAAGTGTCGCGCCGGGAGTGATGACGGTCAGCGGGGATCCCGACGTGAAGTTGTAAATGCCGCTGAGCTGCCATCCTCCCAGTAGTGCGTTGCCCACCGGATGAATGCCGCTCATAAAGCGGCGCCCTTTGCCAAATGGAAGCTCATACACCGTGTTGATGGTTAGGATATGCCGGCGATCGAAGTTGGAGCGGCCCCGATTATAGCCCTGGGGCGCGAATGGCTCGGCCGCATCCCAGACCGCCGTCCCCACCCCATCCAGCAGGTGTTTGCCCCATGCGTAAGACGTCGTGAACAGCAGGCCGCCGGTGAAGCGGCGCTCCCACTTCACTTGCATCGAGTTGTACCAGGTCCGGCCCAAGTTGTCATAGAGAGTAATTCCGGCAAATCCCGAGTACGGCCGCGCCGCCTGCAAGTTGGTATAGTTTCCTGGCGCCACCTCGTTGAGCGGGTTGGCTGCAATCACGTCGACTACGCGGTTACCGACGTAAGAAATCGTGAGGGCCGAACTCAGCGGCATGGAGCGCTGCACCGAAATGTTCCATTCGTGCGCTTTTTGAATTCCGACGTCGTGCGCGGCGGCGGAGACGCCCGGGAACAGAAAGACCGTCGGGTCGCCCGAGAAAGCATTTTCCCATCGCTGCAAGGACGATGCCGTGAAGCTGGGATTTTCAAAGTTCCAGAACGGCGGCCCGACAATAGCCGAGGCAGTGATGTTGCCGATGAAGCTGCTTCCGAAAATTCCGTAGCCGCCCCGGATCACCCAGTCGCCCGCAAACTTCGGCCGGTAAGCGACGCCCACCCGCGGCGAGACATAGGTCCGAGGCTCGAACAGGCCGCGCGGAGCGCCCACTTGGGAAGCGGGAACCCAAAGCCCTTCCGTCGCCTTGGCCACGAACTGGGCCACCGGCTGCGACGTGAGGTCCACCTGCCCGTTCGAGTCCTCGCCGGCCAGCGCCTTTCCGATTGCGGGGTCGAAGCTGGTCACGTTGCCGCGCACGGCCCGCTTGGCGTGCCACCGGTCCAGGCGCAGTCCCAGGTTCAGCGTCAGTTCCGGGCTGACCTTCCAGGCATCCTGAATGTAGTACGCGGAGTACGGCGAATGCTTCATGCCGAAGGTCTGGAGCGGAAAGTTCCGCCCGGCCGAACTGGTGTAGCCCAGCAGGTAATCGGCGAAGCCGTCGCCGGAATACTGGCCGTTGAAGGTGAAGTTTCCACGGGCGGCGAAGGAAGCGTGCTCCCCGAATGTGGTGCGGTCGTTCAGTTCGGCCCCCAGATTGATAGTGTGTTTGCCGCGGATCAGAGCTAAGGAACCTTTCGCATTCTTGGCTTCCATCCAAAGGCGGCCGGGGTTGCCCCACGGCGCGTTGAAACCGGTATAACCGGTGAACGCCACGGTCGGCAGACCGGTGGACCCTGCACGCCCTTCGGTTTGGAAACCCTGAATGCCGGCCTGCTCGGTCAGATTGTCGATTCCAACCACCGGCGATCGGAACCGGTTGAACGAATTCATGTAATTCGCTCCCGCGGTGAAGAGCGTCGTAGGCGTAATGGTGTAGTTGTAGTTCAAGCCCACGTTGTGCTGGCGGGTGTTGTTGGTCTGCGCGACCTCCGGCCGGTAATCGGGATTGGTCAGAGTATTGTCGTACACAATCCAGCGGCCGTAGATGCGCTGCTTGTCGGTAATCTGATGGTCGATGCGGCCGGTGCCTTCGTAGGAATTGTCCGGCACGGGAGCCACGGAGCGAAAGCGCCCGTCCGCGCTGTTGGGAAGCAAAATGTGCGGGAAGAAGAACTGCGAAGACGATGCGATACGAGACTCGGGAATTCGATTGTTCGCGAACGGCTGGTTGTTCAGGGGATCGACGATGTTCCTCGAAAGGCTGGAGAAGTCTCCCTGCAGCATGCTGGGAGCGACGGTGACTGAGTTGAAGATGCGCTCCTGGCGGATTGTGTTGCCCTCAAAGCTGGCGAAGAAGAAGGTTCTGTTCCTGAGGACCGGGCCGCCCAATGTGGCGCCGAACTGGTTCCGGGACAGCTTCGGTTTTCTAGCGCCGGGAGTTTTGGCGAAGGTATTGAAGGCGTCCAGCTTCTCGTTTCGTAAAAATTCCCACGCGGTTCCGTGGAACTCGTTCGTGCCGGATTTGGTCAGCATCAAAACCTGCAAGGGATTGCGGCCGTGCTCGGCACTGAAGCTGCTGGTTTCCACGCTGAACTCGGCGATGGTGTCCACGTTCGGCACGGCCATGCCGCGCTCGTCCATGCCGGCATTGGCGTTCAGCCCGTCAAGCTGGAATTCGGTCTGGTCGTCGCGCCCGCCCACGCCCTGCACGGTAGACCCCCGCTCGGGGCCACCGCGGCCCAAAAATCGCATCCCGGGCACCAGGCTCACCAGTTGGACCGGATTCCTTCCGTTCAGCGGCAGGTCGCGAATTTGTTTCTGTTCCACCACGCCGGCCACCGAGCTCTTGTCGGTCTGAATCAGCTCCACCGACGCCTCCACGGAAACCTGTTCGGAAACGTCGCCGACCTGCAGAACGGGCGAGAGGCGCTTGCGTTCTCCGACCGTCAATTCCGCGCGAGTCACCTGCCAGGTTTTGAACCCCGTCAGGGAGACGGTGACGGAATACGGGCCGATGGGCAGCGCCGGAACGTCGAAAATACCGGCGTCGTTGGTAGTGGTCGATTTCTTGAGTCCGGTGTCCAGGTTGGTGACCGTTACAGCGGCTCAGGAAACCACGGCGCCGGTCGGATCGGAGACCACGCCCAGAATGGAGCCGTCCGATCCCACCTGCGCCATCATGCTGAAGGACAGCAGCAATGCCAAGACCGGCATCGCGATTTTTTGCAGTGATATTCTCATCCGGCTAACCTCCCGTCGATGGTCAATTGTTTAGCCGCGGCTTCCGCCTGTCAAGGCTTCCGCTCACAATTCGTCCATGCCATTGGACGGCCGACCGTTCCTTCGCAGGCTGAAGCCCGCGCCACCTTCGCCGTGGATGGCAGAGTGGCGCGGGCTTCAGCCTGCGACCTGGAATGTCATGCGATGATCTCGCGAATCGGCTTGCCGTGATCGATTTCCAGCCGCTTGCGCCCGGGCACGTCCAGCCTTTTGGCGTCCAGACCCAGTTGGTGCAGCACCGTGGCATGGATATCCGTGACATAGTGGCGGTGTTCGACCGCATGGAAGCCGATCTCGTCGGTGGCGCCGTGCACAAGGCCGGCCTTGATGCCGCCGCCGGCCATCCAGACCGAGAAGCCGAAGGGATGATGGTCGCGGCCGTTGGAATTTTCCGCGCCGGGGGTGCGGCCGAACTCCGTGGCCCATACGACCAGCGTTTCATCCAGCAGGCCTCGCTGTTTGAGATCCTTCAACAGGCCGGCGATGGGCTGGTCCACCTTGGAGGCCAGACCGGAATGATTCTTCTTCAGGTCCTTGTGGGCGTCCCAGGCATTGCCGGAGCCTCCGTGATAAATCTGCACGAACCGGACGCCGCGTTCGGAGAGGCGGCGCGCCGCGAGACAGACCTGCCCAAAGGGCTTCGATACGTCGTTGTCCAGACCGTAAAGGCTCTGCGTCTCCTGGCTCTCCTCTTTGAAGCTGATGGCCTCCGGCACCGCCATCTGCATGCGGAAGGCAAGCTCGTAGGACTTGATGCGCGCCCGGAGCGCGGCGTCGGACGGGTATTCGACGGCCGCGAGACTGTTCAGCTTATTGAGAAACTCGAATTCCCGCTTCTGCTCTTCGCGGTAGACCTGCGGCCCAGGAGAGACGAACGGGAGCGGCTTTTCGGGATCCACTTCGAGATACACGCCGGAGTGCTCCGGCCCAAGATACCCGGAGCCGTGCGTGCCGACGCCGCCGCAGCAGTCGCCGGGAGGCTCGCCGAGGACCACGAACGAGGGCAGATTCTCGTTCATCGACCCGAGGCCGTAGTGAACCCAGGAGCCCAGCGTGGGCAGGTAGCCGTCGAAGATGTGCCGCCCGGTGTGGAACTGGAGGATGGCCCCGTGATCGTTATCCGTGGTCCACGTGGAGCGGATCAGCGAGACCTCGTGCATCATGTCGCCCATGTGCGGGAACCAGTCGCTGACGTCCACGCCGTTTTGCCCGCGCTGGCGATGGCCGGTCTGCATGGGGTAAAGCGTGAGCTTGATCTGATGCTGGCCGGGGACGAACTCCTTGAAATTCTCCTTGACGAACGGGCTGGTCAGCACGTCTTTGTGAGGCGTCTCCGAGAGCTGCTTGCCGGCGAACTTGTTGAGCGCGGGTTTCGGATCGAACGACTCGACGTGGCTCACTCCTCCAAGCATGAACAGCCAGATGACGCGCTTGGCCTTGGGCTGAAAGTGCGGCTTGCCGTCGGGCGCGGTCCAGTTGTCTTCATTGGCGCC
Organism: Bryobacteraceae bacterium; assembly: GCA_040902885.1. Classification (GTDB taxonomy): domain Bacteria; phylum Acidobacteriota; class Terriglobia; order Bryobacterales; family Bryobacteraceae; genus JBBDWK01. The sequence continues at coordinate 51,278 of JBBDWK010000052.1, forward strand.
AGCGCGGCCGGGAAGCAGCGTGCCAAGGGCCAGGCCCGTAAGCCCCATGCAGGTGTCGGACAGAAAGACCCTGCGGGAACGGCGGTCGGAGCAGATGTGCGGTCGCTGCATAGGGCACTCCTTAACGGATGGTCACAAAATCGTTGTGATTCAGCAGCACGTGAACCAAACTTTCGCGGGCGCGCTGCACGGGGTCCGCGGACGGTTTGACGGAAGCCTCCGGACCGGATTCGAACGCGGTCAGCTTCGCGGGGTCGCGATAGAGCGCCGCCTGTTCTTCCAGATAACGCACGGATTCCCGCGCCTCATCGGGCGACGGCGCGCGCCCGAGAATGCGCTCGAACGCGGCGGCGGCTAAGGTTTCGTCGGAGACGGCGTTCGCGCCGGGAGAGAGTTGCGCGGCGATGGTGCGCGCCACGTCGAAGCTCAGCTTGCCGTTGGCCAGCGCGAGGGCCTGCTGCGGCACTATGCTTTCGCTCCGCTCGAAGCATTCGTTCGGGCTGGCCGCGTCGAAGACCTTCAGCATGTCCACCTGGAGGTCCGGGGCGTGGCGGAAGTAGAGGCTGCGGCGGTAGACTTCGTGTGCCTTCGTCTCGTCGATCTCCGGACCGCCCATGGCAGTGTCGAGCTTGCCGGCGAGCGCGAGCATGCTGTCGCGCACCGCCTCGGCCTCCATCCGGCGGACGTTCATCCGCCATAAGTAGATGTTGTCGGAATCGGCCTTGGCTTGCGGCGACTCGGCCGTCCAGCCCGAAGACCGCATCCGGTACGCCTGCGATGTGACGATCAGGCGGTGGATGGCCTTCATGTCCCAATTGCGCTCCATGAACTCCACGGCCAGCCAATCCATCAGCTCGGGATGGGACGGCGGCTTGCCGCTCTTGCCGAAATTGAACACCGTGGGCACCAGCGGATTGCCGAAGTGGCGCAGCCAGATGTGGTTGATGGCGACGCGGGCGGTGAGCGGGTTGTCCTTGGACGCGATCCACTTGGCCAATGCCAGGCGGCGGCCGGAACTTGTGGTGGGGTACTTGGAACCGATGGGCGTGTAGCCCTCGGCGGGCTCCTTGAGAGCCTTTACGGCAGCCTCCAGTTTTCGGGTAGCGGCGCCCAGCTTCTTCTCGTCGGTCTTCGCCGGATCGCTCCGCGCCTGATCGAATTCGTAGTGGGCGAGGATGATCTCGGCTTCCGCCCGGATCGTATTCGCGTGCCGCTCCAGCTTTCGCGCCTCTTCGGCCAGTTGTTCCGAGTTGGGTGGAACGGGTGTGGCCATCGCGGTAAGGTCGGCTTGAATGCGTGCTTCGAGAGCCGGAAGATCGGCCTTGGCCCCTTCCAGGCGCTTTTCGGCGGAGGCGATCACGGGCGCCGGTTCGGGTTTCTCCCTGGCCTTCTTCAGATCGGCTTCGGTCTTCTCAATCCGTGCCTTCGCCTGCGCGACCAGATCCTGAGGCACGAAGGGCCGGCCGGCCGGGAAGTAGTCCTCGACGGGAAGCGAAATGGGTTTGATCGGCAAATTGGCGTTGCCGAACATCTGGGGCACGCCCGGCTGGAGGATGACGGAAGTGTCCGGGTTGGATTCATTGCCGCGGATGAAGCGATAGGTGGGGCGCGAGGCGTCCGCGTCATAGACGCGGGCGAGACCGTCCTTCACCGTATCGGCCTCGCCGGGGACGCGGTCCGTGCGAACCTCGTGAGGCTCGAAGAAGGCGCGGAAACGGTAATACTCGGTCTGGGCGATGGGGTCGTATTTGTGCGTGTGGCAGCGCGCGCACTTCATGGTGAGGCCGAGAAACGCCGTGTTGGTGTATTCGACGATGTCCTGCAACCAGACATTCCGGTTGAACATGTACCAGTTGCGGGCGAGAAAGCCGGTGGCTCGGGCGATGTCGGGATCGCCGGGCGCGAGTTCGTCGCCAGCGATCATCTCCAGGATCATGCGGTCGTACGGCTTGTTTTTGTTGACGGAAGCGACGGTCCAATCGCGCCACCGCCAGATATGGCGCTGCGAGTAGCGAACCTGATTCTGGACGCGCCAGCCGTACCAGTCCGAGTAACGCCAGACGTCGAGCCAGTGCCGGCCCCACCGCTCGCCATGCTGGGGACTGGCGAGAAGCCGGTCGACCACTTTCTCGTAGGCCATTGGGTCCTTATCCGCGAGAAAGGCGGTCAGCTCCGGATCGGAAGGCGGCAGACCGGTGAGGTCCAGGTAGAGGCGGCGAAGGAGCGTGCGGCTGCCGGTTTGCGGCAGCGGGGTGAGGCCGCGCTTCTCATGTTCGGCCGCAAGAAATGCGTCGATGGGGTTGTGCGACCACGGCACGTTTCGGACTTTTGGCAGGGCCGCGCGGACGGGCTTGCGGAAGGCCCAGTGGTTGGCCGCGCCGGAAACATCCACGGCATCGGGGTCCACGATGGGCTCGCCATAGGGGACCCCGAGCGTGATCCATTCCTGGAACCGGGCGATGGCGTCGTCAGGCAGCTTCTTTCCCTTGAAGGGCATGCCCGGCTCGGTGACGTGCGCAACCAGCTTATAGAGCTGCGAGGCCGCGGGATTGCCGGAGATCACGACAGGACCGTGCTCACTGCCCCGAAGAAGCGCCTCGCGAGTGGATAGGTCGAGCCCGCCCTGCTTCACCTTCTCGTTGTGGCATCCCAGACAGTTGCGCTCGAGCAGGGGCTGGATTTCGTCGCGATAGAACTTGGCGGACGAGGCTCCGGTTTGCGCCCAGGTCCATCCCGTGGCGAGCGCCAGGCAGAAGATCACGCGGAGCAGCATGGTATTCGCTGTCTATATTAGACCACCCAGATCGGGGTGCGGCGGAGCCGTCCAGCCTGCCGAACGGATTCGATGGGTGGGTTATTCGACAGCAGAGACGACATCGGATTCAATGATGCGCCGATCCGAGGTCAGCAAGCGCAAGCCATGCACTCGGGCAGTGGCGACTATCACGCGGTCTGCCGGGTCGCGCAGGACCCTCAGAAACGAGACCTCCTTGGCGATATCAATCGTGAGCGGAAGGATGCGAAAGACTGGACTCGCCTCCAGTTCGCTGAAGACTTCGTCCATGCTGAGTTTCGTCCGGAGCCGACCGTCACCCAGCAGTATTGCCATCTCAATCAGGGTGATGCCGCTGATCGCTACTGTTTCGCGCCGCCGAACGGCCTCAGTGAGGATTCGCGTCTGATCTCGCGACAGCCGCTTTGGATTCACAAGCCAACGAACGACGATATGGGTGTCCAGCAAGACCCGGGGGGTCAACCCATGTTCTCCGAATCTTGTCCAACAACGTCCCAGAGATGAGAGGTGTCGAGGTTTACGATGTCGCCCACGATTTCGACTTTGCCGGCCCAAGCGCCCTTCGGCGACTTCCAGGGCTTCTTGCTCACCGGCTGCAGAGTCGCCACCGGACGGCCGCGTTTCGTAACCGTGATTGTATCGCCCCTGTCATCGACTTCGTCCAGCAGGGCCAGACACTTGGCCTTCAGTTCCGTTGCGGTGACCACGCGGTTTCCCATACCTCGATCATACCGCGGAGGAGATCGGGTCACCTGACCAGTCCGGCCGACGCAACCATCGGTGGTGGCAATCGACTATGCGCGTTTTGGCGCGTATTTTTCTAACTTCGTATTTTGTACAATGACCGGGCGGTGGCGCTTCGATTATGAGTAGGCCGTCGATCGGCGTAGCTCTTTTTACATTCGCGATCGATGTCCCGGATGATCTGCAGGACTTCAATCAGGGGGAGTTAATCAATTCACTCTGCGCCAGACACCTATAGTGGCGCCAGCTGCCGTCCCCGAGCCGACAACACGATTCTGGTCGGCGTCGGATTAGCCTGCCTCGCAGCCGCGGTTAGATTGCGCCCTTACCCCGCCGCCGTGTAGATTTGCTGTGTGCGTTCCCTGCTGCCTGTCGCTTTGTTGCTCGCCACGGCGGGTGCGGTTTGGCCGGAACCCGGCGCGCCGGAAGAGTTCTCGCGTTCCGTGCGCCCGGTCCTGACGGAACACTGTTCGGCCTGCCACAATCCCGACAATCCCAAGAACCGGATCGGCTTCCTGAAGGCCGAAACGGCCAAGGATATCGAGAAGCAGCGCGGGTTGTGGCGCAACGTGGCGGCGCAACTGCGAAACCGGACCATGCCGCCCGTCGCCTCCAAACTGACGGAACAGGACCGCCTCCGCGTCTCCACCTGGATCGACGAGCGGCTTCGCCAGACAGCGTGCAGCGGCGAAGACTATGCCGGCCCGGCCATCGTCCGCCGGCTCAACCGCCGCGAGTATCGCGGCAGCATTCGCGATCTGTTTGGGGTGGATCTCGCCGTCAACGAAATCTTTCCCGCCGACGGTTCGGGCGGCGAAGGATTCGATACCAACGGCGAAACCCTGTTCGTGCCGCCGCTGATCATGGAGCGGTATGTCGAAGCCGCGCAGCAGATTCTCGACCGCGCCATCATCGCACCGCCCGTGCAGAAGAGCTTCAACGGCTATGAATTGCAACCGGCCGCCGCGGCGGGAACCAATCCTAAGCGCCTAATGGCTCCGGGCGAGGAGCTCTCCGGCGCGATCTCCGTCTACGCCGACGGCGAGTACGACCTTCGCGTATCGCTCGAGCGGCCCCGCGAACGCCCCGTGGAAGTAACCGTCAAAGTGGACGGTTTGGAAGCGGGCGTTCTGCTGTTCCAGCGGTATGAATCGAAAGGCGCAGCCACGCGGGCGCGGACGGTGCGTTTGGCGCGCGGAGCCCACACGCTTGCGGTGCAGGCGCGCGAATTCCCGGTCGAGATTTTTCATCTGACCGTCACGCAGAAGCGGCAGGAGCCCTCGGCGGAGAAGAAGGCGCTTCACTACCGGCTTTTTGGCATGGAGCCTGGCGAAACGCCGGTACAGCCCCGGAGAGCGGCGGAACGGCTGCTGGCCAAGATCGCGCGCCGCGCCTACCGGCGTCCGGTGGAGCCAGCCGAGATTGACCGGCTGCTCGCCATGTACGACCGGGCGGCCGAGCGCGGCGACCCGTATGAAGAACGCATCAAGCTGTCGCTCAAGGCGCTGCTTGTATCGCCCAGCTTCCTGTTCCGGATCGAGGAGGGGCACGCCCAGCCCGGAATCCGCCCGCTTAGCGACCACGAGATTGCGGCGCGGCTCTCCTATTTCCTCTGGTCGACCATGCCGGACGAGGAACTCTCGCGTCTCGCCGATGAGGGGCGGCTGCAGGATCCCAAGGTGCTGGCGGCGCAACTGGATCGCATGCTCGACGATCCGCGGTCTCGCGTCTTCGCCAACGCATTCATCGGACAGTGGCTCGGCACGAAGGACGTCGGCGGGCGGGTCGCCCCTACCGTTGCCGAAGTGCAGCACTTCTACACGCCCGAGGTGGCGGCCGACCTGCGGGACGAGCCGGTGGTCCTGTTCCATCACATCATTGGGGAGAACCGCAGTCTGTTGGACCTGCTGGACGGCGATTACACCTTCCTGACGGACCGGCTGGTGAAGTTCTACGAATTGGACGGTCAGGTGAAGGGTGTGCACGACAGCGTCTTCCAGCGCGTGCAATGGCCGGACCGGCGGCGCGGCGGAATCCTCGGCATGGGCTCGGTGCTGGCCCTGACATCGCACTTCAAGCAGACCAGCCCGGTGCTGCGCGGCGCCTGGGTGCTCGAAACTCTGCTCGGAACGACTGTGCCCGCGCCCCCGCCCGACGTGCCGCCGCTCGATACCGAGGCCAATAAGAAGTCGAGCCTGACCGTCCGGCAGAAGCTGATGAAGCACCGGGAAGATCCTTCCTGCGCCGCCTGCCACAATCTTATGGACCCGATCGGATTCGGGCTTGAGAATTTCGACTGGCTGGGCCGCTGGCGCGACAGCGAGAACGGACAGCCGATTGACTCGTCCGGAGTGATGCCCTCGGGGGAAAAGTTCGACGGTCCGGTGGAGCTTCGGCGGATTCTGCTGAACCGGAAGCGGGAGTTCGTGCGGCACCTGACGGGGAAGGTGCTCGGTTATGCGCTGGGCCGCAGCCTGCAGGATGCCGACCAGTGCACGGTCCAGCGGATCGTGGAAGCCGTAGAAAAGGACAACTATGGCGCGAGGACGCTGCTGCGCGAAGTGGCGCTGAGCGTCCCGTTCCGCAACACCCAGGGCCAGAACGGACAAGCGGAGCCTACGCCGGCCTCGCCGCGCCGCAGGCCGCGTCCGCTATCGGAGAAATAGTGCCGACACAATACCTAGAGGCGCAACCCTACGATTTCATCATTTCGTCCCAGGTCACCTCGCGACGCACATCCATCGCCATTCGGCCCAGGATCGCCGTGAGCGTGCTCTCGGCGCCACGGATGGCCGTGTTCTCCGGCCGGCCTTCGGCGATGCGGTTCACGAACTCGGCCACCGAGTCGATGGAAATGTTCCGGGGCGATTTCTCGGCCGTTTCCTGCCCACGTCCCCGGTAGTGGCGCCAATGATTCTCCGACGTCTCGATCATGCCCTTCTCACCGAAGAACTGCTCGCCGACATCGCGATACCCCGATGACGCCAGCGTCGCGCCCGAGAGCTGCCCCTGCACCCCCTTGTCGTACTCGTACGCCACGAAGTTGTGGTCCCGCATGTCGCCACGCGGCTTCAGTGTGGATCCGCCCGAGCCGATAGCGCTCTTCGGGTGGCCCCCCAGGAACCAGTTCAACACGTCGATGCAGTGTACGTTGTTCTCAACGATGAGGTCGCCGGAGAGATCTTTCCACGCATGCCAGCGCTCGATTTTCTCCCGATCCGTGACCGGCCTCGCCGCGGGTGTAGTGGAAGCCGCCGCGCCTCCGCTCTTGATAAAGTGCGCGTGGCCCATGTGGATCGCCCCTACGGCGCCTGAGTCCGCGAGCTTCTTCGCCTTTTGATAGACCTGCGCATAGCGCCGCTGGAACCCGAACGCAATGTTCAGCTTCCGATCGGCGGAGTCCGCTGCCCGCATGATCCGCTTACATCCCTGCACGTCGGCCGATGCGGGCTTCTCAATGTAGATGTGCTTGCCGGACTTGACCGCGGCTTCGAAATGCTCGGCATGCAAAAACACCGGAGTCGCGATAATGACCGCGTCCACGTCGCTCGCGAGCAGTTGATGGAAGTCCTTGTAGAGTTTTGGATTCTCGACGCCAATTTTCTGCTTCGCCTGCTCCATCTTTTCGTCAAAGACGTCACAGAGCGCGACCACGCGGGCGGGCGTCTCCTTCGCTACCAGACCGGCGACATACGTTCCGCGGTTCCCCGCCCCGATCAGGCCGACGGTCACCGCCGAGTTGGCGGCGGTTCCAACCATTGCCGTGGCAGGCACAATAGCCGCCGCCCTGAGAATGCCTCGTCGCGATAGTTTTGACTCGGAACTCATGAATTGCCTCCTTTGTAATCCTTCGCGTCAGGATGCCGGGGCCATTATATGCCAGGCCGCTACCTGCGCATAAGAAGTTATTCTTGGCTTTTGTTTAGGAAACTGTCTCACTTTCCCTCTTGACATCTTTCCGGAGTAATACATACTGGGTTTGGAAAATCCGGAGAGGGGGTTCTATGCGCAGTTGCACGTCTCTTCGCCGATTTGCCGCCTGGACGCTGGCTGGCTGCTTCATCGCGCTTGGGCAGGTAAACACCGCAACAATTTTGGGGTCCGTCACGGATGCATCGGGAGCGGTCGCTCCCGGGGCCGTAGTCACGGTCACTCATGTCGCAACGCAGGTCACCCAGAGCACGGAAACCGATGGATCCGGCTCGTACATCTTTGAGCGGCTTCCAACCGGGGAGTACTTGCTAACCGTCAAGGCGCAAGGATTCAAGCAATCGGAACGCAAGGATATCCAGCTCGATGCCACGCAGCGCGTCAAGATCGATGTCTTGATGGAGGTCGGGGTGGTAACCGAGAGCGTTACCATTACGGGAGGCGCGCCGCTCGTCAGCACCCAGAACACCGAACTTGGCGTGGTCATCGGCGAGGAGCAGGTCCGCAACCTGCCGCTGAATGGCAGGAACTTCGCCCAACTGATTGCGCTCGAGCCCGGCGCCGTGGTCTCCGGCGGAGCCGTCTATTTCAACGGCCTCACCCGGGATGGCGTAAACATTACGGTGGATGGCACGGACGCGTCGAACCCCGACCGGCCCGCGACATCCAACTTCGGCGGCCAAACCCAGCAAAACGTGCTCAGCGTGGAGTTCATACAGGAGTTCAAGACCACCAAGGGAGTTTTCTCCGCGGAATTGGGGCGCGCCGCGTCGGGTGGCGTCAACGTCATCACCAAGTCCGGTACGAACGAGTTTCATGGCAGCGTCTACGAGTTCATCCGAAACGACCGGATGGACGCGCGGAACTTCTTCGCCGCCACAAAAGACAAATTGAGATTGAACCAGTTCGGAGCAACCGTGGGCGGCCCGATTGTCCGCAACCGGGCATTCTTCTTCCTGGGCTGGGAAGGTGTACGGGAGCGGCGCGGACGACAGATCTCCGGCGAGGTTCCGACCGACTCGCTGCGCCAGCGCATGCTCGCGGCAAATCCGCAGTACGGGCCGTTGCTCGCGCTGCTGCCGCCCTCCACCGAGGACCGCGGTAGTCCCGACAGAGGGTTTCACCGGCGCAGCGACGTGCGAACCAACACGGAGAATGCGGCCATGGCACGGCTGGACTTCAACCCGACCACTAAGGACAATCTGTTTCTCCGTTACAACATCCTCGACTCTTTCACATTGGTCCCCAGCCTCTCGCCCGTGAACGGGACCCAGTATCCGGCGCAGGATCGTACCGCCACGCTGTCCTGGAACCGCATCCTGACGCCGCGCACCATCAATGAACTGCGGGTGGGCGTGAGCAAGCAGGATATTCCTCGCGCGACTCAGGCTTTCGTTCCCCAGCAGATCGGCAACCTCTCAGGGTTCCTCTCGACTCCCAATCAGGAACTACTCCACGCAAACGGGGGCAGTTGGACCCTGATCGACAACTTCGCCTTGAACGCGGGCCGGCATTCGCTCAAGGCGGGCTTCGAGTTGCGCAGCTTCCACTACGGCCGTGCCAATCACGAAGCACCTGCCTATGACATACCGACGCTGGCCGACCTTCTCGCCAGCCGGTTCACGAACGCCTACGTCACCATCGGTAACAACTTGCGCCGGTTGAGAGAAAAGCAGTGGGGAATCTACCTGCAGGACGATTTCCGCGCCAGCCCCCGCCTGACTTTCAACCTGGGACTGCGGTACGAGTACTTTACTCCCGTGACCGAGCGCGACGGCCTGCTGTTCAACGTTGTGGACAGCCCTTACGGCGCGTTCCGAAAGCAGGGCGAGCCAATTTGGGAGCCGGATCGAAATAACTTCGGACCCCGTTTCGGCATGGCCTGGGACATGGGCGGCGACAGCAAGAACGTCATCCGCGCCGGCGGCGGCGCCTTCTATTCCCCCAACACGTATCGCGAGGTCACGGCCTTCGCGAATCCGCCTACCGCGCCTTACGCGGTTCAACTTTCGGCGGTCGATTTTCCAAACCTCCGGTATCCGGTCGACATTAGAACGATCGACTTGTCCCAATTCCCCGGAGGCACTTCACGCAACGCATTTGACCCCTTCCAGCGAACCACCTACAGCTTGCAGTGGACAGTGGACTATCAGCGGGAGCTGACAAGGGACCTTGTCGCGACGGTGGGGTACGTCGGCAACCGCGGGCTGAAACTGCTCACGCTGCACTGGTTGAACGACATCGATATTGCTACCGGGCGGCGTCCGGTCGCGGACATTGCTCGTATCTCCTTTCAGGAGCACTCGGGCATGAGCACCTATCACGGTTTACAAACCTCACTCAAGAAACGGTTTAGCCGCGGGCTCACGTTCAACGCGCACTACACGTATGGAAAGGGGATCCAGCAGGGCGGCGTGGACAACATGACTGCCTCAACCGTCGCGGGCGTGCAGGATCACGCGAACGTCCGCGCGTCGCGCAGCCGGTTCATATCCGATATCAACCACATCTTCGTGACGGATTATAGCTGGGACGTTCCCTTCGACCGCTGGTTCAACGCCAGCTCAACGCTCATGCGCCGGATCAGCAGCGGATGGCAGGTCTTGGGCATCTGGTCCATGCGCACCGGAACCCCGCTCCTGATCACCTCGGGCCGCGATAACTATGGCACGGGCACGACGCAGGGCCAGCGTCCGGATCTTGCCGCCGGTGTTCCCGTATTTGCGGACGACTACCGGACGAGCGGCAACCATGCATTCCTCAACCGGGCGGCCTTCACCGATCCCTGCGACGTCCGTGGCTTGCGCCGGCCGTGCGGGGTCTATGGGAACCTGGGGGCTTTTCCGCTCAGCGGACCTGGTTCAATCACGTTCGACTTCTCCGTGTTTAAGAACATTGCAATCACCGAGCGGGCCAGACTACAGTTCCGCACTGAGATCTTCAACCTGTTCAACCGGCCGAACTTTAGCAATCCGGGAACGGCGCTCACCAGCAGCACCTTCGGTCAAATCACGGCGGCCGGCGCCGCGAGGGAGATTCAGTTTGCGCTCAAATTCCTGTTCTGAAGTTGACCGCTCCCCGATGTCTCGCCGGGACTTCATCCCGCTATCGGCGGCCATGGCGGCATTGGCTGCGCCCCGAGACGTGAAACTCTCACTTTCCGTCCGCGTGGCCGAGTCCTTCGAAAACAAAGAGAAGACTACCCTGACGATCGATCAGCTTATCGCATTGGCGAAGCAGTACGGCTACCGGGCGCTGTGCATGCGGGCTTCGCAATGTGGCGTGCACTCGCCACCGGACCTGGTTGCGGCGATGAAGCGCAGCATCGATGCCGCGGGCCTGACGGTATCCATGGTTACGGGTGACTTCGCCGTGCCCAGCAATAACGACCAGGGACCGGACGGCCTCCGCAAAATCACGCCATACCTGGACTTGGCGCATGCCTTCGGCGCGACCCTGATTCGCGTCTGCATGAAGAAGAAGGAAGACATCCCATGGGCACAACGCGCGGCGGATGAGGCTCGGGAGCGGAAGATCCGCTTGGCGCACCAGTCGCACTGCGCCAGTCTTTTTGAGACCGTGGAGGGCTCCATCGAGGTGTTGAAAGCGGTGAAGCGGCCCAACTTCGGCCTCATTTATGAGCCGGCGAACTGGATGATCTCGGGTCAGGATTACGGAAAGGAAACCATTGTCAGGCTTAAACCGTGGATCTTCAACGTGTATATCCAGAACCATCGGCTGAATCCCCAGGGAAAGGCTTCGGTGATCACCTGGACCAAGGGCCGCGTACCGCTCGATCACATTGGCGTTTGGGAGAAGGGCGGCGTGAACGTCGAGGAGATGTTCGCGGGACTGCACGCTATTAGTTACGGCGGCTTCGTCACGGTACATCAGGCTTTTGGCGACGTAATGCCCGTGGAAGACGCCGTACGGAGGAGCGCGGAGTATTTGAGGCGATAATCGAAGGCGCGCGCCCGCTAGTTCTTGGGAGGGTTGATCATGATGTGCGCGCCCGCCGTACCCGGATACATCAGCCACGGCGCCGCGCCGGGCGTGGTCGTAAGTCCCGTCGATTCCGGAGTGGCGAAAGGCACGTAGACCACCCATCGCAAGTAGGAATTGATCACCGCGCCCTTGGCTGCGTCGTAGCCGCTGCCGGTGAGCACGTAGAGCGCCCTGGCCTCGCGCGGCATGGGGACCTTGCCTTCCTCGACTTCCTTCCAACGCACCTCATGACGCTCCTTGCCCTTGAACTGGACCGCAAGTTCGCGCCCGCGCGCCATGAACGGTTCCAGGTCCTTGTGGTAACAGGCGACGCTGAACGCTTTGTCGGCCGGATTGTCGGCCAGGCAGACGAACTCGTTTGTTCCTTTGCGGAGCGTGGTCACTTCGCCCTTGGCGTTATAGCCGAGCACCGCGGCTTCGCCGCGGCGCTCCTTGGGCGCCGCAAGGATGGCGGATGCGATCTGGTCCGCCGGGGAGGCGACGTCCAGCGCAAGAGCTGGTCCGAACGCCAGCAGTCCCATGAACGGCAGTACGAGGTTTGTCTTCATCTCAGACGTAGTATTGCAGAATTCCGATGAAGAAATGATAGTCTATTCCTAGCCATGTTCAAGCCGATTTCCCGCCGGACCCTGCTGCGCGGCGCCGGCGCCGCACTGTCCCTGCCATGGTTGGAAGCGATGTCTTCGGCGGCGCCCGCCACCGCTCAACCGAAGCTGTCCGAGCCGCCGCTGCGCATGGCTTTTCTTTTTATGCCCAATGGCGTGCGGCCGGATTACTGGACGCCTCCGGGAGACGGCGACGACTACGAGATTACACCGCACCTGAAGCCGCTCGCGGAACTCAGGAGCGACTTCATCCTGCTCGAAAACCTCTGGCACAAGAACACCGTCGGCCGCAACGGGCACTGGCCGAAGGTTCCGGCCTGGCTTTCCGGCGGATACGTGCAGCGCTCCACCGGCCGCGACCTGGACACCGGTGGAACTTCGGTGGACCAGATTGCCGCCCGGCACATCGGCGGCCTTACGTCGCTGCCCACGTTCGAGCTCGGCATCGACGCGCCGAGAAGCGGCATCGACAATATCGGCGGCGGTTTCGCCCGAATCTACGGATCTTTTCTCTCCTGGCGCGACCCGCACACCCCGGTGGCCAAGGAGATCGTCCCGCAACTGGCGTTTGACCGATTGTTCCGCAACGCACCCGCGCCGGTAGTTTCGGGCTTGGACCCCAGCCATCCTTCCATCCTGACTTCGTTACAGCGCGACGATGCGAGCGTGCTGGACCTGGTGCTGGAAGACGCCAAATCGGTGCGCCGCCGCGCCAGCTCGGCGGACCAGGTCAAACTGGACGAGTACTTCGAATCGGTCCGCTCCGTGGAGCGCCGCCTGGAAGCGGCCCTCCGCCCGCAGAAGCGGTGGATCAATCAAGGCAAACTTCCGATGGATCGCCCGGCGCCGGGCACTCCCGCCACGCATCGGGAACACGTCCGCCTGATGCTGGACATCCTCATCCTCGCCTTCTGGACCGATACCACGCGCATTGCGACCTTCATGTTCGGCGACGCGCAGAGCTCGCAAAATTACTCCTGGCTGCCTGGCGTGAATGGCAGTTGGCACAGCATCTCGCACCATCTGAACGAAACCGGCAAGCGCGAGCAGTACGAGAGGATCATCGACTGGAACATCGAGCAGATGGCGTATTTCCTGAACAGGGTGAAGAGCCTGGATGAGGGCGGCTCCTCGCTGCTCGACAATTCGATGATCCTGTTCGGCTCGTCGCTCAAGGACGGCAACCGTCACGACCCGGAAAACCTGCCGCTGATTCTGGCCGGCCGCGGGAAAGGAACGCTGCGTCCGGGAAGGCGGCTGCGGGCCGCGCCAAAGACGCCGCTCTGCAACCTGCATCTGGCACTGCTGCACCGCATGGGCGTGATGGAGAAATCGTTCGGCGACAGCACGGGCCCCCTCGAAGGGCTGGCGTAGGGTGGGCTTTCAGCCCGCCGCCGGACTTAAGTCCGGCTTCGCATCCCACGCGCTCGACCAACGATACATACCGGCGGCTTTGGCAAGTCCGGCTTTGACCGGGTTGTCTTCAATGTACCCCTGAATCTTTCGAAACTCCTTTTCGTCGCGCACCCAGTGGTCGTAGCTTTCCGGCTGCCAGAACGGCTGGCCGGTGCGTCCGACGATTTGGTTCGCAAGCCTGGCGCTGGCGCCTTTGAGATGCCGCAGCAAGGTAGGGACGGGCGCCAAGGGCGTCACCAGCAGATAAACATGGTTCGGCATAACGACATAGGCGTAAAGAGAGTACCGTCGTTCATCGGCTCCCGCCACGATCGCATCGCAAACCATGCTTGCTACTGCCGGTTGTCCCAGGTATAGGGGTCCGTTCCGGCCGGCGTCGAGTAGTCGATCCGCCGCCACGAACGCCTGTCCCGAGGAGAGCGGCCCGCTTGAGAACATTCGGCCTCGCGGGAGACTTCCATGCAGGCGAAACGTGATGAATATAGAGCGACCGTCCGGATGCCAATGGGGGAGGCGGCGTTCGTAATAGGCCACGTGCCGTAGTGGGGCGGGCGGTGAGATTTTCTCTAACGGGAGAAGCCGGACTGAAGTCCGGCGGCGGGCTAAAAGCCCACCCCACTCACTTAGGACACGTCGAAATCGATAGTGTATCGCTGCGTTTGTTTCGGCCCGGCGATCTCCTGTGAGAAAGACAGAGTCCTGCCGTCATCGCTCAGGCGCAGCCGTTCGATAATCGTGATCTGCGTCTCAATGACGTTGGCGCCACCTTCGATCCAACTGGATGAGTAGCGGCCGTCCCGCACTTCGCCTTTCGGCCCGGTTCGCCAACCTCCGCCACCTCCGCCAACCCTTCCCGTTCCAGAACTGGCGCGCTCCATCATCTCCTCGCGGATTCTGGCGATGCGCTCCGGCAGTGGTTGGTCCTGAGCCAGTTCACGCCGGAGCCGTTCGCGGTCAACACCATCGGCGCGCAGCAGACCCAATAGGAAGTGCTCCGTTTCGATGAACGCTGAGCCGGCCTGGCTCGCCTCTTCCCGTGCAAAGAATATACTCTGCCGCGCAGCCTCGGTGTAACGTTCGAACACTTCACGCCCCGGCAGTCTCGGAGGATTGTGATGCCGCTAAAACGGCTTTCACCTTCTCGGCCAGCCTTGGCGCCGTGTACGGCTTCTGGAGAAAGCCGGCCAGGCTCTTTCCCTCAAAGCGTTTAGTGGCTTCCGATTCGTTGAACCCGCTCGAAAGGACGATCTTGACGCCCGGCTGAATCCGCTGCAGGTGACTTAATGCCGTCTCTCCATTCATCACCGGCATGGTGAGATCCAGAATCACCAAAGAAATCAGGCCGGCCATCCTGGCGAAAAGGTCCACGGCAACCCGTCCATTTTCGGCTACAAGCACCTGGTACCCGTAATTCTCCAGCGCGGACTTCGCCATCCGCCGCACCACTTCTTCATCGTCCACCACCAGGATGGTTCCGCTGCCGGCGAGTTCCCGTCTTTCCCCCGCTGCCGGCGCCCGATCTTCGAACGGCGCGGCGCCGGCCGGGAAGAGGACGCGAAAAGCGGTGCCCTGACCCGCCGTGCTATCCACCTGGATGGCTCCTTTGTGCGCCCGAATGATGCCCAGAACCGCGGAAAGTCCCAGTCCCCGGCCCGTGAATTTGGTCGTGAAGAACGGATCGAAGATCTTCGCTCTGATCTCTTCCGTCATCCCAGAGCCGGTGTCGCTTACTTCCAGAAAAACGAAGGTTCCCGGCTGGATCGCCGGCAAGCCAAAAGTCGGGTGCGCATACTGCGCATCGACCCTTTCCACTCCCGTCGCGATCTTGACCATTCCCGACTCGTCGTCGCACGCCTCCGCGGCGTTGATGACCAGGTTCATGATCACCTGCTGCAGTTGGGACCGGTCGGCCTCCACCGCCGGCAGTCGCCGCGAAAGCCGTGGATAAAGCGATACGCCGCGCGGAACGGACCGCGATATCAGAGGCAGAATCTCCTCCACCAGCCCCGAAAGATCCACCGGCTCGATGATGAACTTGCCTTTGCCCGAGTAAGCCAGCATCTGGCGCGTGAGGAGCGCCGCCTTCTCGCTCGCGCTGACCACGCCCTCGAGCATCCCGCGGGCCTGCGAGTGCGCCGGCAGGAGCTCCAGCGCCAGGCTGGCGTTGCCCAGCATGCCCACCAGAAGATTGTTGAAATCGTGAGCGATGCCGCCGGCCAGCACGCCCAGGCTCTCGAGTTTGGCGGTCTCGCGCAGCCGCTCCTGGGTGGCTTCCATGGCGCGTTTGGTTTCCACCTGTTCGGACGCGTCGATGGCCAGCGTCATCACTCCGGCAATGCTGCCATCGAGGTCCCGCCATGGATTGCAGATCAGGTGGAAATATCTTTCCTTGACGCTGCCGTCCGCCATCGTGAATTGGGCCGGGACTTCATCTCCGACGTATGGACTGCCGGTGCGGTACACTTCATCGCACACCTGGACGAAGCCCTGCGCTTCGAGTTCCGGAAGAGCCTGCCGCATGGGCAAGCCTTCCATCGGCCGGCCGCCGAGCAGTTCCTTCATCAGCGGGTGTACCAGCTCGAAGACGTGATCGGGGCCGCGCTGGAAATTAATGATGGCCGGCGCCTGTAAAAACAGGGAGCGAATCTGGGACCGCTGTTGCTCGGCCTCCCCGTGCGACGCGCGCGCCTGCTCCAGAAGCCGTTCCCGTTCCCGCTCGATCCGGCGCCGGTGGGCTACGTCGCGAAAGATCAGCACCACGCCCGCGACCTCGCCGGTCCGGTCGAAGATCGGCGCGGCGCTGTCGTCGATGGGAATCTCGCGGCCATCGCGCGCCAACAGAACCGTGTGGTTCGCCAGTCCCATCACCCTGCCGTTGCGCAGCGCTTTCAGCGCCGGGTTTTCAACCGAAGCGCGCGTTTCCTCGTTGACGACGACGAAGACTTCTTCGAGCGGGCGGCCGGCCGCCTGCTCCTGGGTCCAGCCGGTCAGACTTTGGGCCACGCCGTTCAGCAGGATGACCCGGCCGTCCGTGCCGGTTGCGATCACGGCGTCGCCGATGCTCGCGAGAGTGATCTGCAGCCACTCGCGGGCGCGCTCCAGTTCGGTAGTCCGTTCCTTAACCTTGTTTTCCAGTTCTTCATTGGCCGAGCGGAGCACCGCTTCCATCCGCCTGCGGGTCGTGGCCACCCGGCTGGCCAGGATCACGATGAACAACAGCACGCCCGCGACCGCAATATTGATGTCGCGGGGAATGACTGAGGTCCCGCCCGACCTGATCGCCGTCGCCAGGGGGAAGAGCGCGCAGCTCACAAGAATTCCCGGTCCCGCCCCCCACTTCCATGCTGCCGTGGTCAGAGCCAACAGGTAGGCAGTGTTGACGACAGGAGCAAAGGAGCGGTTGCCGAGGAAGGCGATGTTAAGGCCGGCCACCGCTGCCAGCAGGGCGAGAGCGAGACCGTAGCGAGTGAGTACGCGCCGAAACTTTCCGGAGCTAAATGAGAGCCGCGTCAATTGGCGAAGCAGTAGAAGCGACCGGAGCCGCCCGTGCCTTCCAGATTCGCCTGGCTGCAACCTTTGGAGGGATGCGCCGAATTCCACGAAGTCCCGGCCGCGCCGCCGCCCTGGCGGTCGTGATGGCCGACTTGAGCGCTGCCCTCGCCGCTGCTCGTCCAGTTCTTGCAGGTGTGGTCGGCATCGCCGGAGAAGGCCGTGCCGTCCGCTTGGGAGCCGGTCAGGATATCGTGCTGATTGGGTTTGTCCCCGCGGCCGTTGACCACCTCGCCCTTTTCGGTGAGCGCGGTTTGTTTGTTCAGGTTGTTACTGCTTCCGTGAAGGTCGTCCAGACTCTTAGCGACGACCACGTTCCGGGAGTTGGACCACGGACCCTTGCCGATGCGGTCGCGCGCGTTGACGGCTGCCTGCCCGCCGGAAGCGCCGGCGCTGAGGTAGGCATGCCAGGTGCGGTTGCCTGCGCCCGCCGCTTTGGCCAGGGCCTGGCAGTGCTGGTCGGCTCCGGTCAAACCGCTAAGCGCGGCTCCATTGCCGGAACCCGCGCTCGTGATGAAGAATTTCATATTTTCAGAGGCATTTTGAGCGAGCGCCGGCAGCCCAAATATAAACAGCACCGCCGGGGCCCAAACGAATGGAGTTTTCTGCATTTCGATTCTCTCTTTCCTGAATTAGAGTAAACGTTTCAGACGAAAAGTCTGCCTGGAGCTTCCCCTGGATTGAACGATTCCGCCGTTTCCGGCGTTTGTGGCGCCCTCGCGTTCACGAGTCAACTCGATCTCGCCGGCTTTCATGCTCCCCGTAAAACGCAGCCTGGTCTCATTGATCTGGTTGCCGGCTTGTTCCGAGGCGATGGCGATGAAGGTGACCAGATCGCCCGAGACGATGCCTTCCGTAATCGGAGCGCTTTGATAGTCGCCGTATAGCTTGCCCCCGAGCTTGCTTCCGTTCTGGGTGAACTGGAACGCGATGTCCTGAAGCCCATTCCTGACCGGTATCTGCCCCACCCATATTCCGGCGAAGTCGGCTCCCGGCAGACCCAAAGCGAACAGAAAGAGAGCAGCGAGTCTCCGCATGACGCGCCTCACGAACTCAATAATCCCGGCAAATGCCCGGTGCTGTCTCCAAAGCGCTCAACGGGCGTGCCGAAGGCGTCCAGCATGGAAACGTAGAGATTCGCGAGCGGGCTGTCCTCGCTATAAACCAGATGCTGGCCCGCATGAATGCGGCCTCCTCCGCGGCCCCCCAGAACCAGGGGCAGCTTGTGCGGATCGTGCCTTTGTCCGTCGCTCAAGGCGGAGCCGAACAGGACCATGGAATTGTCGAGAACGGTGGAGTCGCCCTCCTTCATGCCCTTCAGTTTCCGGAGAAGGTACGCGTACTGCTCGATGTGCCAGCGGTTGACGAGCTGGTACTGCCGCAGCTTATCGGGGTCCTTCTGATGATGCGACACGTCATGGTGCCCCGCGCTCACTCCTTCCAGGAAACGGAAACTGACGTTGCTGACGGCATTTCCGAACATGAACGTACAGATCCGGGTCGTGTCGGTTTGGAATGCGGTCGCGATCATATCCATCATCAGCCGCACGTGTTCCGCGTGATCGGCCGGACGGTCCGTGGGAAGCGCCTTCGGATCCAAGGGGACACGCGCCTTCCATGCCGTCCGTGTGGCGCTGCCGGCGCGCTCGATCCGCTCTTCGAGCGAGCGCATGAGCGAAAGATATTCGTCCAGCCGCGCGCGGTCTTCCGAGCCTACCTGCGCGCGCAGCCGCCTGGCATCGCCCAGAACCCGGTCCAGCAACAGGCCGTCCATCTTGGCCGAGTTCCCCTGGGGACCCGAGGAGGCGCGGAAAAGCCGCTCATACACCGACCGGGGATTGATTTCCCGGGCCAGGGGGGTAACCGGATTGCTCCATGCGATGTGAGATCCGTAAACCCGCGTATATCCGACCACTGCATCCACACCGATGGCCACGGGCGTTACGCCCAGTTCCAGCGACGGAAGAGGGGTCCGATCCCCGGCTCGTTGCGCGGCCACCTGGTCCATCGAGACGCCATTGCCGAGATCGGCTCCGGGCGTCTTCTTGATGGTCGTGCAGGTTAGGATCGCCGCTTCCTTCACGTAATGGCCGTCGCCGCCTTTCGAGGCCGCGTTCCAGAGATTGCTCAGCACGACCACCTGGTCCTTGAGATCCTGGAGCGGCTCGAGGGTTGGCGAGAGCGTGAAGTCGCGGCCTGCACCCCGCGGGGACCACTCGTTCGTATTCACCCCGTTGGGCATGTATAGCATCGCCATGCGGACGGGATTCGCCGGCGCCCCGGTTGATGCCAGCGCCGAAGAAGGAGCCATAGCTTCCAGCCAAGGCAGGCCCAAGCCGACCCCAGCGCCCCGAAGCAGCGTTCTGCGTGAAATAGAGAGCCTACGAGTAGTCATTCCGTGCGTTGCTCCTTCCCTCCGCGCGTAGCGGCCCGATACCGGAACGGCACGCTCAACACGATCGCCTCGATCAGTGTCCGCGCGCTATAGTCATTCTCCTTCAGTTGAGCCACGATGGCATCTACTGTACAGGAATCTTTTAACGTCAATCCGCGTCCGAGCGCGTAGCCCAGCATCTTGCTCGTCAGGTTGTGGATGAACAGGTCCTTCCGTTCGAGCAGGGCAGCTTTGAGTCCGTCCGGACCCTGGAATTTCGTTCCATCCGGCAGCTCGCCCGAATTATCCACGGGCTTGCCGCCATCCTCGTCCCTCCAGCGGCCAATTACATCATAATTCTCGAGCGCGAAGCCCAGGGGATCGATCCGGCTATGGCAACTGGCGCAAACCGGGTCTGCCCGATGCCGCGCGAGCCGTTCCCGAACCGACTTTGGCGCCGCGCCCGCGTGCTCCTCTTCCAGCGCGGGCACGTCCGCGGGCGGCGGCGGCGGCGGAGTCCCCAACATCGAATCCAAAATCCACGTTCCGCGCAGAACCGGGCTCGTCCGGTAAGGATACGACGACACCGCCAGAATCGCCGGCATCCCCAGCAAACCTCCGCGATGCGTGCCCTCGGGAAGTTCCACCCACTGCGGCTGCTTGTTCTGGTTCTGCCGGATCGGCAGCTTCACTCCGTAGTGTTTCGAGAGATTGCTGGTTCCGATGGTGTACTTCGAGTCCAGCAGGTTCAACAGGGAGAGATTCTGCACGAGAATCTCTCTCAGAAAGAGAACCGGCTGAAGGCGGATGTCCGATCGCAACTCTTCATCGTTCGCATAGGTGGGGAAAAGCTTTGCGTCCGGCGATTTGTCGGTCGCCAGCTCGCGCGTGTGGAGCCACTGCTCGATGAACCGCTGGGTAAAGCCGAGCGACCGGTCATTACGGAGCATGCGCTGGACCAGCTCTTTGAGGACCCCCGGATCGTGCAGCTTGCCTGCTGCCGCAACGTCGAACAGCAGCTCGTCCGGCATGCTGCCCCATAGAAAATAGGAAAGCCGGGCTGCCAGCGCATACTGATCGAGGGGGCGCGGTTCGGGGTTGCGGTTGGGAGGCTCCGCGCGGAACAGAAAGAGGGGAGAAACCAGCGCGCTGCGGAGAGCGAAGAGTATGGAAGCCTCGAAAGGTTCGCCCTGTTTCCTGGCCGCCCGGAAGAGTTGCATATAAGGCGCGATATCGCGGGCGTCCACAGGACGGCGAAACGCTCGCGGCAGGAACGCCCCCAGAATTTTGCGCGCCGCCTGGTCCGGAGAAACACCGGGGCCGGGCTTGGCTACCAGAATTTTCGCGCGCGATTTAAATTCCTTGGCCGCGAAGTCGATGGCGAACTTCGCAACCTCCATGTACTTCTCGGAATGGAGCGGCGAGAGGAACAAAGTTTCGGCCGCGTTGTCAAAGCCCTCGCCGCCCGCGCCGTCGGCGGGAAGCGCGTGGCCGATGTCCAGATGAATGTCCAGCAGGTCGCGAACCGTAGCCGTATACTCATCGCGGTTGAGCCGCCGGATGGGGGCAGGTCCGGGAGCGATGCCGGCGGCGCAGGCTTCCACCCGTAAGGCGTGGTCCACCCACTGCGTGAAATGTTCGCGCGGGTCGAGGGGCGGCGCGGGAGAACCTTTGGGCGGCATCTCTCCGTTCTTCACGCGGGCGACGAGCTTGGTCCATCGCTGCGCCTCTGTCTGAAGACTTACCGTTGTGCCGACTCGCTGGATGTTAAACCCACCCGCGGGAGTCTTGTCCTGATGGCAGTTTTGACAATACGTTTTCAGGAAAGTCTGCGCATCCGCAAACGAATAGGCTCCCTGTTGCGCGCTCAAGTCCACGGTGGAAGTGACGAGCAGGGCGAGCGACAGGAGCCACCTTGCGGGATGGGGTGTCATACGATATGGTGACGGACATCAGTTTACCATTTGACTTACTTGATTCCCACGACCATCGAATCGGGTCCGGCCAGATGCTCGACACGGGTTTCGCGAAAGCCCGCTTCTTTCATCCACCCCTGGCAGTCGGCGCCGGTGTAGTCGAAGCCTCCGGGCGTTTCGATCAGCATGTTGAGGCTCATGAGCAGGCCCAGGGCGTTTTTTGAGCGGCCGTCATCGATCAATGCCTCGTAGACCAGGAAAGCGCCCCCTTCGGGCAACGCTTCATAGGCCTTGGCGATAAGCATCTTCTTCTCCTCCAGGTTCCAGTCGTGGAGGATATGGCCCATCGTGACTACGTCCGCTTTCGGAATGGGATCGGTGAAGAAGCTGCCCGGGACGAATTTCACCCGGCCGGAGAGGCAGTTTTCCTCGACGTACTCCTCGAAAACCGGACCGGCTTCGGCCAGGTCGAATCCGATGCCCGTCAGGTGCGGGTGCGCCTTCACAATCTGGACCACCGTATCGCCCTGTGCCGTGCCTACGTCAACGATTGTTCTGTAGTCCTTCCACGGGAATTTGGCGGCGATCGCGAGATTTGCCCCACGGCTCAACCCGGACATCGCCTTAAGGAACTCTTTGAGCCGGGCGGGATCGGCGTACAACGCTTCGAAGAACGGAGTCCCTCCTGCCTTCGCCTCGTTCTGAAGTTGCCCGGTTCGAAGCGCCTCGGTGAGGGTGCCCCAGAACCGGTAGAGCCGGCTGTTCGCCATCTCGAGCACCCCGCCCATGTAGGAGGGCTTGCGTTTGTCGAGAAAGAGATCCGTGGCCGGTGTGTTCCGATAGCGCCTATCGACCCGCTCCAGGAAACCCAGGGCGACCAGCGCGTCGAGAAAGTCGCGGGCTGACCGCGGATGCAGGCCCAACCTGCTCCGCAATGTCTCCAGATCCTCCGGATGCCTGGCGAGCTCGGTGAAAATTTCCATCTCCACCGCGCTCAAGAGCGCCTTTGAAGCCCAGAATCCCAGGCCGACTTGTAGGATGTGCTCTGGTGTCGATTGCGCGCTCATTGTTGGTCTGCTCCCCGCAAATAGAACATTGTAGACCGTGCTGTCATTCGTGAACTGACAGCAATGGATTACCGGATGCCAATGCGAACAACATCACCCGGCTTCAAGACGTCGAGCGCGGCGAGTACATCCGGCAAGAGAACCACAAGATCGTCGATGTTGGTGGTGCGAGCCTGAAGGACTACGAGCGAGATCGCACGGTCACGCAGGCTTTGCTGATGCGGCATATTCTGATCAACCGTAATCAGCAGTTCAAAGCCCGCTTGTTCGGCTGCGGCCAGGAGTTCACCGTTGGCCAATCCCCTCAAGCCCGCGTAGCGACAGGTTTGGCAGTCGTGGCCGGGAAAATGATGACGCAGGACCTCGTCTATGCACTCGTCTAGGAGGATGCGCACTTAGTGGCTGGCGAGCAGAGATTCTTTTGCTTCTTCCAGCGCTTGCAGAGCCATCTCCCGGCTGACGGTGGGGAAGCCCTCCAGAAAGCGCTCCAGACTGTGTCCAGCTTCGAGGTAGTCGAATAGGGTGCGCACTAGAACTCGCGTACCTCGAAACGTAGGCTCACCGGACATGATTCCGGGATCGCGAACCACGACCGACTCCATCCCCTTAGTATGCCTCAATTTCAGGCAGCTGTATCATCGACGCTCGTCCGCGACAACCTCTTGCGCGAAGGCCGATCCGCCTCACAACCCAT
Organism: Bryobacteraceae bacterium; assembly: GCA_040902885.1. Lineage (GTDB taxonomy): Bacteria > Acidobacteriota > Terriglobia > Bryobacterales > Bryobacteraceae > JBBDWK01. The sequence continues at coordinate 74,372 of JBBDWK010000052.1, forward strand.
CTGCGCTATGCTTTCCCTCGTGATCGTAGACGTACACAGCCATTACTGGGAATATCCGGCGCATTTCTCCGAGGATTTCAAAATTCAGGCCAAACGCGCCCGAGGCGACGTGGAAGTGGACCTGACCGTCCGCTGGGACGAGTACGCCGCCAGCGCGGTGGACTGCGGCAAGACCGTCGTCTTCGGCGGCAAGGCCAAGCTCTCGGGCCTGTGGGTGCCCGACCGCGAGGTGGCAGCCTATGTTGGGGCGCATTCCGATAAGCTGATCGGTTTTCTGTCGCTCGATCCGACCCAGCCGGGATGGCAGGACGAGCTGGTGGAGGGCCACCAGGACCTGAAGATGAAGGGGATCAAGCTCCTCTCGATGTACGCGGGTTTCCATCCCAACGACCGGCGCTTCGACTACATCTGGGAGTACGCCACACGCCACGGCCTGCCGGTGCTCCTCCACACCGGAACCACCTTCATCTCGCAGGCGCCGCTCGATTGCACCTTGCGGTCTGAGGCACCAATTTTCAGGAGCCAATGTTCAGCTCAGCCTGATTGTGAATCGTTGTACACTACATCTTCATGCCACAGATTCCAAGCCGTTTCGTCGACATTGTCCAGCAGCTAACAGAGAATAAACAGCCCAGACGAGCAACCGTCCGTAGCGTACTGAAATGGTTCAATGCCGCACGCCGGGGTGCCAACGTTGTCGTTGAGATTGGAGAGGCGCTGAAACTAGCGGGCCTGGAGACGGAGCCGCCTTTCGCCCAAGCCGGAATCGATGAGCCGATTCGGTTCGTACTTCGGTCTCCCACCAAGGGTCCACTGCCTAACGCTTCGACAGCTCCCCCGGGGCAGGCGGAACAGCCTCCTTCCACATTGGCTCCCCAGGATGACGGTACGAAGCCTTCAATGAACGGTAATGATACTACACCCGATCTGACGTCCCCTGATTTCTTGGAACCTGAACTCGACGAAGTGCAATCTCCGACTAAAGTTGATGATCGGCCCGTTTCGAGCCAGCCGCACGATTGGACTCTCTCAACGTTGCGGGACAAGTTGGATCGCGGCCAGTTGGAGCTTCAGCCGCCTTACCAACGAGAGTATGTCTGGAAGCTCCGTCCTGAACTTCCGTCACGGTTAATCGAATCTCTTCTACTAGAAATTCCGATACCCCCCATCTACTTCGGTAAGATTACGAGCGGGCGGCTTGAAGTCATCGACGGCCAGCAGCGGCTGACTACGATGATCAACTTCATTAGCAACAAGTTCCAGCTACAACGCCTGCAGAGGATGGGCAGTCTGAACGGTAAGTCCTTCAAAGAGCTCTCGGATGAGCATCAGACCAAGATTCTGGACGCGCCTATCCGGAGCGTTGTGATCGATGCTGGCAGCAATACCGACCTTCGTTACGAAGTTTTCGAACGCCTCAACCGTGGTTCGATGGCTCTGAATGAGCAAGAACTTCGGAACTGTGTCTACCGTGGGCCGTTCAATGATCTGGTGGGCGAGCTCGAATGCGATCCCTACTGGCGCAAGATTAGAGGAACCACGGTTCCCGAGCCGAGATTTATCGAGCGGGAAATCATCTTACGGTTCTTCGCGTTCGTCAACCGGCTTCAGTTCTATGCTGGAAACCTGAAACGATTTCTGAACGAGTATATGGCGTCTTACGCGCCCCGCGATGCTGACCAGATTAAGATACAGGCCAATGTTTTTAGGCAGACAGTTCAGAACATCTACACTGTTTTCGGCCCGAACTCCGCGCGACTCTACAACATCGATCTCAAATCAAACAAGGGGGCTTGGGATACGAAGTTCTCGGTAGCGGCCCTGGATATACAGGTTGCTGCTCTCGTTGGCAAGTCACCCTCCAAAGTGCAAGCGGCGGCTGAGCAGATTCGAGAGCAATACTTGTATTGCCTTCTCTCGGATGCCGTGCTGCAATCCGCGATATCGAAGCAGACGGCTGGCACAATTCAGACCAAGTACCGCTGGATCGCGTTCAAGACGGTCGCCGAGCCGATCATCGATGGAACGATCCTGGAGCCCAGATTCTTTGACATCACGTTCAGGCGTAGACTATTCGATGAGTCGCCCGTATGCAAGATCTGTGGGAATCAGATCTGTGGGAATCAGATTCACTCCTTTGACGACAGCACGGTCGATCACGTACACCCGCACAGCAAGGGAGGGAAGACAGTTCCTGAAAACGGCCAAGTCGCTCACCGAAGCTGCAACGCGAGGAAAAACACGTTTCTGCCTAGTGATTCCACGGCTGCTAAGTCGATCTCGCGTGTTGTTTAGCTCGACTGTCAGTAACGTGAAATGGCCTTGAGCTGGGGTACGGAAACCACGCCTCACAACCCATCTGCGCTATGCTTTCCCTCGTGATCGTAGACGTACACAGTCATTACTGGGAGTATCCGGCGCATTTCTCCGAGGATTTCAAAATTCAGGCCAAACGCGCCCGGGGCGACGTGGAAGTGGACCTGACCGTCCGCTGGGACGAGTACGCCGCCAGCGCGGTGGACTGCGGCAAGACCGTCGTCTTCGGCGGCAAGGCCAAGCTCTCGGGCCTGTGGGTGCCCGACCGCGAGGTGGCAGCCTATGTTGGGGCGCATTCCGATAAGCTGATCGGTTTTCTGTCGCTCGATCCGACCCAGCCGGGATGGCAGGACGAGCTGGTGGAGGGCCACCAGGACCTGAAGATGAAGGGGATCAAGCTCCTCTCGATGTACGCGGGTTTCCATCCCAACGACCGGCGGTTCGACTACATCTGGGAGTACGCCACGCGGCACGGCCTGCCGGTGCTCCTCCACACCGGAACCACGTTCATCTCACAGGCCCCGCTCAATTGCACCTTGCCCCGGCTGCTGGACGACGTCGCGACCCGGTACCCGGACGTCAAGATGATCCTCGCGCACCTCAGCCATCCGTACGAGGGAGAGTGCGTGGCCACCATCCGCAAACACCCCAACCTTTACGCGGACTGCTCCGCGCTGCACTACCGGCCCTTCCAGTTGTACAACTCGCTGATGCTGGTTCAGGAGTATGGCGTGTGGAACAAGCTGCTGTTCGGAAGCGACTATCCGTTCACGACGGTAACCGCAAGCGTGGACGGGATGCGCCGGTTGAACGATATGCTGAAGGGCACGCAACTGCCCCGGTTGAATATGGACCGGATGGAGGAGATGTTCTGCCGCGACACCCTGAAGGTCCTGGGCATCAGTTATTGATGTCGGGCAGAGGGGGCCGAGGGAATATGGCGGCAGCCACCTGCTTCAGCCGGTTGGCCAGCGAATCGATGTCGGAGGCGGGGATTTGGATGGTGGTGCCCGTCACCGACAGCGCCGCGATGAAGCGGCCCGTGTGGTCCAGCACCGGAACCGCGACGCAGCGCACCGCCAGCTCTTCTTCCTCGTCGTCAATCGCATAGCCGATCCTGCGGACTTTGCCGACCTCGCGCTGCAGCATGCGGGGCGAGGTGATGGTATTCCGCGTGTGGCGGATGTAAACCTGCTTGGCTGCCAGCCGCTCCAGAGTTTCCGGGGGACCGAACGCAAGAATGACCTTTCCGACGCCCGTGCAGTGCAGATCCATGCGGCGCCCCACGTAAGTGTCGATCTTAATCAGGCCGGGAGCGTCCACCTTCTGAATGTAGACGCCCTGGTCGCCATCCGGCACGGCAAGGTGCGCGGGAAGCTGAAGTTGATCCACGAGGACGCGCATGTAAGGAAGGGCGACCTCGGAGACGCTGAGGTTCTTCATCATGCCCTGGCCGAGACCGTAGGCCTTCAGGCCCAGCGTGTAATTGCGAGTGTCGGGGCGCTTGTGGATATAGCCGAGACGCTCGAGCGTCAGAACAATCAAGTGAGTGGAGCTTTTCGGTATGTTGAGCTTGCGGCTGAGCTCGGAGATGTTGAGGCCGCGGCGCGAGCTGTCCAGACACTCCAGAATCGCAAGGGTGCGTGCCACGGCACTGGCGTGCAGGACCTCAGACATGCTTCATTTTTCAGTATATTGAACGCCGCCCGGCGGGAAAGCAAGCGCCAATGAAGGTTCGTCCAGAATCCCGAACAAAATTCAGTCCCGCCGCTTGACCCGATATGCTCGCCGTCCGTACCCTGTGGCTATTGCCTTCGCGAGAGTTATGACCACTGTCGTCCACGATTTCGCCCAGATCGACTTTGACAAGCCGGGCAAGCAGCACTACCAGGTCGCCTTTCACCTGGACGGCGCGTGGGGCTACTCCCTTGTGCCGCTCACGGTGATCAACGGCGCGCGGGGCTCGAACGGAAACGGCGTCATATGTTTCGGAGGGACCCACGGCAACGAGTACGAAGGGCAGATTGCGGTGAAGCGGCTGTGCGCGGATCTGGACCCGGAACGGATGGCCGGGCGGGTGGTTCTGCTGCCGCAGTTGAGCGAGAGCGCCTGCGTGGCGAACCTGCGCTTTTCGCCGCTGGACGGTGTGAACATGAACCGTGCCTTTCCGGGCAATCCGCGCGGGAGCATCTCTTACCGGATCTCGCACTTCGTCAAGACCCGGATCTTTCCGCTCGGGCGAGTGGTTATCGACATCCATTCCGGGGGCAAAGAGGGTGCATTTCCCATCTGCACTTCGTTCCATCCGATTCCCGATGCCGCGCAGCGCGCCGAGATCGCGCGCGTCGCGCAGTTGTTCGACACGCCGTTCGTCTTCATTTACGCGAGCGCCATGGCCTCGGGTTTGTTGACCGACGAAGCCGAAGCCGAGGGAAAAATCGCGGTGGGCGGCGAATTCGGCGGCGGCGAGACCACCAGCCGGTTCGGCGTACGCCACGCGTATGAGGGCGTTCTCAACGTGCTGCGGCATTACGGACTCCTGGAAGGCGCGGTAACCAGCATCCGGCCGGGCGGGTCTCCCGCTCCGAAACTGGTGCGGGCGGATCGGCTGGATCAGTACGCGCCCTGCCCGAGGGACGGGACCTGGGAGCCGGTGGCGGACCTGGGCGACGCCGTGGAGGCCGGGCAGTTGATCGGGCGGCTGCACGATTTCGCGGATCACGGCTCGGCGGCTTTGGAGATCCGGGCGCCTCGCGCCGGACGCCTGGCCATGATGCACTTAAGCGCGCGGCCCGCGAAGGGGCAGACGCTCTATGTGCTCGCCGACGAGCTGTCCTGGGATGCGGCGGCCGGATGAAGATCGCGAAGGTCGAGCTGTTCGTGCTGAAGTCCCCCGGCCTGTATAACAATCCGGAGGCCTCGGAAGAACCGCTCGGCCCCACCTACATGGGAATCGTGAAGGTGTCCACGGACGCCGGGATTTGCGGCTATTCCGACATGGAGACGTGCGCGAGCGTCGCGAAAGCTTGCGTGGACGCTCCGAAATGGAGCCAGGAGGAAGGCATGGAATGCTTCGACGGCCTGGCATCGCTTCTGATCGGGCAGAATCCGCTGGAGGTGGAGAGGCTGTGGTACCGGATGTACCGGGGCAGCATTTACTATGGGCGGCGGGGCGCCGCCATGCAGGCGATCTCGGCCATCGATATTGCGCTGTGGGACATTTGCGGGAAGTTTTACCAACAGCCGATACACATTATATTGGGCGGGAAGTGGCGCGAGAGGGTGCGGGCATACGCGAGCACGCTGTTCCGGCCCACGCCGGAGGCCATGAAGGAGGCGGTAAAGCAGTACGTGGACGAGGGCTTTACGGCGGTGAAGTTCGGCTGGGGAGTCTTCGGGAAGGACTCGCGGCGGGATGTAAAGCTGGTGGAGGCAGCGCGAGAGGCGCTCGGCGAAAGGCGCGATCTGCTGGTGGACACGGGCTGGTTTGTGGAGAGGACGCCGAAGGAAGCCATTCAGGTGGTCAAGTCGCTCGAGCCGTTTCAGCCGTTTCTGGTGGAAGAGCTGCTGCATCCCGAGGATTACGATGGATACCGGCGGGTGGCGGCAGGCGTGGACACGCGCATTGCCTGCGGAGAGCAGGAGGCGACGGAGTGGGGCTTCCAGCAGCTCATCGAGCGCGGCGGCGTGGACGTCGTACAGCCGGACCTGACGCGTTGCGGCGGATTTACAGTGGCCCGCAAGATCGTACACATGGCCGAGCGGGCGAACCGGCTGGTGATCCCGCATTCGTGGTCGAGCGATCTGCTGACGGCGGCTTCGCTTCACTTGACCGCGTTCCAGCGCCGTGCGGAGTTCGTGGAGTTCAGCACTTCGCAAGGGCCGCTCAGCCGGATGCTGGTGAAGGAGCCGCTGCGAATGGAAGACGGGTACTTGCGAGTTCCGGAGGGACCGGGACTAGGGGTTGAGGTGAATGATACAGCGATTGAACAATTCCGCGTCGAATAGCGCTGCCCCGAAATCAAAGTGGGACATCGCCCTGTGCGAGTTCGTGGAGCGGCGCCTTTACACCGCCGTGGTGTCGGATTCGCTCGACCAGTTGGGCGCGCGCAATCAGGCCATGAGGGAGTATCTGCGGCCCATCCACGCGCAGGCGAAATTCGCCGGATGGGCGCGGACCATTGCGTGCTCCGATGTCTACCATATTCCCGAAGAGCCGTATGCGGTGGAGATCGAGGCCGTTGACAGCCTGTTGCCGGGCGAAGTGGCAGTGGTGGGAACCCAGAGATCCGCGAGAAACGCCCCCTGGGGAGAGCTTCTTTCCACGGCGGCGCTGGCGCGCGGGGCGCGGGGCGCGGTGGTAGACGGGCTGGTGCGCGACGTGCGGAAGATCGAGGAGCTTGGATTCCCCGTGTTCGCGGCGGGCATTAAGCCGGTGGACTCGATGGGCCGCGGCGTGGTCACGTCCTACAACGTTCCGGTGGAGTGCGGCGAGGTGCTGGTGCATCCGGGAGATTTTGTGTTCGCCGATTCCGATGGCGTGGTGGTGACGCCGGCGGCCATGGTGAAGGAAGTGATCGATCTCGCGGCCGACAAGGTGCAACGCGAGGACAGCTCGCGGGCCGAACTGATGCAGGGCGCCTACCTGCGCGACGTCTTCAAGAAATACGGAGTGCTGTAAGCCGCCGTGAAAATCTGCCGCATCGAAACCATCCCGGTAAGAGTGCCCATTCGGGCCGAGTTTCAGATTCGAGGCAGTCTGGGAGCGCACCTGGAGTCCCCGTTCGCAATTCTCAGGGTACACACGGACGAAGGGATCACCGGACTGGGAGAAGTCTCCTGCACACCGGTCTGGAGCGGCGAGGACTCGCTGACCGCGGCGCACGTAATCCAGGGTTTTCTCGAGCCAGCTTTGATTGGCGAAGATCCACGCGATATCGAGCGGCTCACCGCGAAGATGCGGCGGGCGGTGGCGGGGCATCCGTTCACGAAATCCGGCATCGAGATCGCGCTGTGGGACATTCTGGGCAAGGCTTGCGGACTGCCGGTTTACCGTCTGTTGGGCGGGGCCATTCGCGAGCGGGCGCCCGTCAAAATGTCGGTGTCGGGAGCGGAGCCGCAGCGTGCGGCGGAGCTCGCCGAGTGGGCCATGAAGCAGGGGCTGAAGGCGCTCAAGGTGAAGGTAGGGATCGACCCCGACGGCGACCTGGCCAGGGTCAAAGCGGTGCGCGCCGCCGTGGGACCGAACTTCCGCATGGGCGTGGATGCCAACGGCGGCTGGAGCCCGCGTGTGGCGATTCAAACCATCCGCAGGCTGGCGGACGAGTGCCGGATCTATTTCGCGGAGCAGCCGGTGGCGCCTCTGGACATCCAGTGGATGGCGGATGTCCGGCGCAACGTACCGGTGCCGGTGATGGCGGACGAAAGCTGCTATACGCTGCAGGACGCGATGGCGCTGGCCCGCGCGGGCGCGGCGGACATTCTATCCGTGTACGTCGGCAAGGGCGGCGGCATTGGCCCCGCGCGGAAGATGGCCGCGGTGGCGGAAGCCGCGGGACTCACCTGCACGGTGGGAAGCAACCTGGAGCTGGGCGTCGCCAGCGCGGCCATGACGCACCTGGCGATGGCCACACCGGGCATAGGCGCCGAAGAGTTCCCCTGCGATATTCTCGGGCCGCTGGCTTATGAGCACGATCTGCTGGCCGAGCCGCTCGAATTCCGGGATGGGGCTATGAGAGCCTCGGATCGTCCTGGCCTGGGCGTCGAACTGGATGAGGCGATGTTGGCGCGATACCGCGTGTAGCGATTGTGGCCAACACGTTCAGGAGGCTCTGAGCGAGAATGGAAGCATGGCCAGCCCGCAAGAAGTTGCGAAGCTGTTGTCATCGCTCTCCAGGGGCGAGAAGGCGCAGCTTTTGAAGTGGGTCGTGCAGGACCTGGACGACGATTTCCCCGGAATCGACTCGCGGCCCGACGTGTGCGGGGGTGAGCCCTGTATTGTCCGAACCCGAATACCCGTCTGGCTGCTGGAGCAGGCCCGGCGGCTAGGAACCAGCGAGAAGGCGTTGCTGGAGGCGTACCCGACGTTGCGGGCCGAGGATCTTGCGAACGCCTGGGCTTTCGTACGTAGCCACCCAAGCCAGATCGAAGCGCAGATTCACCGGCCGGACTAATGACGCAGGCTCAGGCTCACAGAGCTGCCCGGCGCGGAATCACCGCCAGCGCTGCCACTCCAAGCCCGGCCGCTCGGCCCGGAACTGCACCAGACGGCCGTGTTCCATCTCCGTCACGTAGCAGGTGCGGCCGTCGGGTCCTCCGAACGTGATGTTGCTGGGGCGGGCGCCGAGAACATCGACCTCGCGCAGCAGCTTTCCCTCGGGCGAGACGATGGCGACCTTGCCCTTCCCATGCCGCGTGATGTAGAGATTGCCGTCCACATCGCAGCGCATCCCATCCATGCCAAAATCCGGAAACTGGATCAGCAGGCGCTTGTTCGCGAGCGAGCCATCGGGCTGGATGGTGAAGGCCCAGACGTTGCGCTGCACGCTCTCGTTGACATAGAGAATCCGCCCGTCGGGACTGACTTCAATGCCGTTGGTGGTTCCCATGTCCGGAGCCACGCGGGTGACTTTCCCTTTGGCGTCGATGCGCCAGATCTGGCCGGTGGACGCCTTCCAATTCGGGTCGGACGCCCAGAGCGTGCCGTCCTCGGAGATGGCGAGGTCGTTGGGCTGATTCATGGCGGGCTCGTGCGCGAAGACCGAAATCTTACGGGTTTTGGGATCGACCCGCAAGACGTTGTGGCCGGTATAGTCGGCGACATACATCGTGCCGGCACGATCGAAGCGGATGCCGTTGCCGGTGGAGCCTTCGGGCATTTCAACGAAGATTTCGCCGCGGCCATCCGGCGTAACCCGGCCAATGGTGGGCTTGCGGGCGAAGCTGACGGCGTAGACATTTCCCGCGCGGTCGACCGCGGGTCCTTCGATTTGCGCGGTGAAGCTCTTCGGCGCCGTCAGGGGCGTGGCCACGAACAGGGCTTCGGCAGCCAACAAGGCAAAGAGAAGCATTTGTCCAGGATAAAACAGGATTTTCCGTCCCGTACAATGGACAGCCGCATTGCGGGTTTGCGGAAGGTCGATAATATTGTTGCAGGCACGGGCTTTCCGGCCTGGGGGTAGCAAAGTGTTTTCGCGTTGGCGCGCACTCGGGATGGCGGTACTCCTGACGCCGGTCTTGTGGGCGGACGCGAAGAAGACCCCTCCGGAGCCGTCCACCGTCTCGATTCACCCGCTTGCCGGCCGGAGAGGGAGCACGTATCCGGCAACCATCCGAGGGGTGAATCTGGGAGGCGCGCATACAGTCTGGTTCGAAGGCCAGGGGGTGCGCGCGCGCGTGCTGCGCGTGGAACCGGAACCCGATGCCGCAACCGAGAAGCCCGCGGACCTGCTGCACGCCGAGGTGACCGTGGACGCCGATGCCCCGGTAGGCGCGCATCCATTCCGCGTGGTGACGCCCTTCGGGGTGACCAACGAGATTGTTCTTCCCATCGTGGAGGAGCCGGTAATTGGCGAGAAGGATCCAATTCCAGGCTTCCCCGTGATCGTAAACGGGCGTCTCGTCAAGCGGGGCGAAGTGGACGCATACTGGATCGAAGCGGGCGCGGGCCAGACGCTCACCTTCGAAATTTCCTCCGGGCATGCCGCCTTCGACCCTTCCGTGAGTCTGTACGAGCCGTCTGGAAGCTGGTTTGATTCAGACCGGCTCAACCGCATCGCCTTCCATGACGAGCCGCTGTTTTTCCCCGGGCTGCCCACCGACGGACGGCTGGTCCACCGTTTCGCGAAAGCGGGAAAATACTGCGTTAAGGTACAGGCCTTTTCCGGGCGCGGCGGGCCGGATTTCGTCTATCGTCTGCGCATCACGCCCGAGGCGACACCAGAGCCGGCGCTGCATCCCAAGCGGAAAGCGGATTGGGAAGAGCGGCTGTTTACCCGCCGCCTGGGTCCGGACTGGATGGCGCGGATGATTCAGCGCGCCGGCCGCGCGGACAGCATCCCGGCCCCCGAAGCCTTCCGAGGCGTAGCGGAAGACAGCCCCGAGCCTCCGCTGATGACGATACCGGGCGTAGTGGAGGGGCGCATTGCAAAGCCCGCCGAAACCCACATCATCCGACTGAAGGTGGACAAGCCGCGGGATCTGGCGATCGAGATCGAGACGCCCGAAGCCACGATGCCGCGCTTTAACCCGGTAGTACGGCTGATGGCGCCGCACGGCGGCGAAGTGGCCACCAATGTACACACCAAGCGGAACAACAACGGCCTGTACATGATGAAGATGATCCAGGCCAAGACGACGCTGACGCTGCGTGCCGCGGGCGTTTACCTGCTGCAAGTTCGGGACATCACCACGGACCGGGGAGGGCCGGATTTCGCGTACCGTGTTTTGGTTCGTCCGCAGATCCCGCACGTGGGCAAGGTGGAAGTGGCCGAGGATCGCGTGAATCTGGAGGCGGGCGCCGTCAAGCCTATCACGATCAACATCGAACGCGAGGAAGAGTTCGGCGGCTTCGCAGCGGTATCGCTGGAAGGGCTGCCGCGGGGCGTGACCGCCGTCACCGGCATGGAGAAGCCGGTGGAGAGACCGCCGCTGCCGAACGCCGGGAGGCTGGAACGGTACGTGCCAAAGCCGCAAACCTCCACGGTGCTGCTGGTGGCCGCGCCGGACGCACCCGTCACTGAGACACCGGTAAACATCCGCGTGATCGCGCGGCCGGCGGTGGAAGGCCGCTTGGGGGAACCGATTCTGGTGAAAGAGATTCCCATGATGGTGGTCGCCAGGAGGCCGTCGTGAAGCGGTGCTGCGTTTGCCTCCTCCTGCTTACCGGAATAGTGAGCGGGCGGGAGTTCGAGTTCGGACTGGATATCGGTGGGATCCTGACCCGCAAAGGCTGCAACGGCGCGAACTGTCACGGCGGCGTGAAAGGACGCGGCGGATTGAAGTTTTCGGCGGGAGCGCTGCACCCGAAGGACGACTACGAGTGGATCGTCAAGGGCGGGGCCTACCAGGTGCTCACGGACGAGGTGAAAGGCGAGCGCGTGCCGCGCATCGATACGAAAGAGCCGGCCCAGAGCCTTCTGCTGCTGAAAGCAACCGGCAGCGTGCCGCACGGGGGCGGGCAGCGGTTCCCCAAAGACTCGCCCGAATACGAGACGATTCTCAAGTGGATTCGCGACGGGGCGCCCTTCGGCCCGGAAGACAACCGCGAGAACCGCGTCGTGCGTCTCGAAGTGCTTCCCAGGATCGTGACGCTCGAGCACGCCGGCCGGCGCAAGCTGACCGTCACCGCGCACCTCGCCGACGGCCGGAGCGAGGATTTCACCCATCAAGCGCTCTACGTCGCCAACGACAAAGAGATCGCCAGCGTGGATGAGAGCGGCGTGGTGCGTGCCGGCAGGCTGGGCGAGACGGCGGTGCTGGTGCGCGCGGCCGGCCACGCGGCCAGCGCCACAATCGGAGTGATCGGCGATGCCGCCGCCAGCTATCCCGAGACGCCGCGTTTCAACTTCATCGACGATTTCGTGTTCGAAAAACTGCGGCGCTTCCGGCTGGCGCCATCCGGGCTGTCGAACGACAACGAGTTCGTGCGGCGCCTCTGCCTGGACCTGACCGGCATGTTGCCGCCTCCGGAGCGGGTGCGCGAGTTTGTGGAGAGCAAGGACCCAAAGAAGCGCGAGAAGCTGATCGACACCCTGATCGGCTCGCCAGAGTTCGTCGATTACTGGACCTTCCGCTTCGACGACGTATTTCGCGTGTCCGTCTTCTCCAACGGTATCAATCCGAAATGGAGCCAGATGTACGGGGAGTGGGTTCGCGAGAGCATCGCGCGAAACAAACCCTACGACCGGATGGCGCGCGAGCGGCTGGCGGCACAGGGCTATGACGGCCCTTCGCGGCACTACCTGCCATATGATGTAGTAGGCCCGCCTGGCGAGACCATGGCCGAGGAGGTGCGCGTCTTCTTCGGCAGGCGCCTGGACTGCGCGCAATGCCACAATCACCCCTACGAGACCTGGAGCCAGGACCAGTTCTGGGGGCTCGCGGCGTTCTTCGGGCGCGTTTTCAAGATGGGCGATACCGGCGCCGAGTATGTGATCTTCGACCATCCACTCGATGAGGAGATGGGCAACGGGGACGTCAACGGCAGCCTCAAGATGGTTCACCCGCGCAGCAAAGCGGAGCTGAAGCCGACCCTCCTGGACGGCAGAGTGGTGAAGCCCTCGTCGCGCGAGAATCCGCGCAAAGAGTTGGCCGAGTGGATGGTGACGCATCCGTTCTTCGCCGAGGCCGCGGCAAACCGCATGTGGAGTTACTTCTTCGGCCGGGGGATCGTGGACCCGGTGGACGACTTTCGCTCGACCAATCCGCCCACCCACCCGGAGCTGTTGGAACGGCTTGCGCAGGAGTTCCGGACGCACAACCACGACCTGCGCCACCTGATCCGGACCATTGTTCTTTCGCGAACCTACCAGTTATCCGGCGTGCCCAACGCGGGCAACCGGGAAGACCGGACTAATTATTCCCACTCGCTGCCCCGGCCGCTGGATGCGGAGGTGCTTCTGGACGCCGTCGCCGACGTGACCGGCGTTCCCGAAGTCTTCACAACGGGCATCGCAAATACCGAGAAGGCGGCCGGGCAGGCTCCCCTGGGCACTCGTGCAATCACCCTGCGGGAGCCGGATCTTTTCTTTTCGCGTTTTCTGGAGTTGTACGGCCGGCCGAACCGGCTCACGCTGCCGGAGCGCAACGGGCAAGCCAATCTGGGACAGGCGCTGCACATGTTGGCGGGGCCGGTCTATAACGAGAAGCTGAGCGCGCCGGAAGGCCGGCTGCAAAGGCTGATTCAGGCGGGCAAGAGCGACAGTGAAATCATTCGGGAGTTCTATCTCGCAGCATTTGCAAGGTTGCCCGACGCGGACGAAATAGGCGAAATTCAGAAGTTGATCGCCGCGCGGGGAGACCGCGTGGAGGCTTTGAAGGATTTTGTCTGGTCGGTGTTGTGCTCGAGGGAGTTCGCCGAGAACCACTGATGAAAACCGCTTGCTTACGCGCGCGGTTCGGTGCTGTCCCTGTGCACTGAACCGCGCGCGTAAGCAAGCGGACTTGAAAGGAGGCATGCGATGACAGGTTGCTTGAATTTGACGAGGGAGCAAGCGTCCCGGCGCGATTTTCTCAAGGTGGGCTCGCTCGGGTTCCTCGGAATTCATCTCGAGCAGCATCTCCGCGCAGCCACTGCTCAGCCGGCGAAGGGCAAGGCGCAGGCGTGCATTCTGCTGTGGCTGGAGGGCGGCCCGAGCCAGATGGATACCTGGGACCCGAAGCCAAACTCCGCCTTCAAGGCCATCTCGACCAACGTGCCGGGCATTCAGATTTCGGAACTGCTGCCGCAGGTTGCGAGAAGAATGGACAAGCTGGCGATCGTGCGCTCCATGCACACTAAAGGCACGGATCACCCGCAGGGCACGCATTACGCGATCACCGGACACGAAGTGAATCCGGCCATGGATTTCCCCAGCATCGGGGCGGTTCTCTCGAAGGAGACGGGCCAGCGCAACGGCATGCCTGCGCACGTGCTCGTGCCGCAGTGGGAGCGGAGCCGCCAGTATGAAGAGTATTTCCGATCTGGCTTCCTCGGTCCCGATTACGATCCCATGTGCGTCCCGGACCCCAGCCGTAAGGATTTCCGGGTGGCGGATCTGAGCTTGCCGAAGTCCGTCTCCGAGCAAGCGGTGCATAGCCGGCAGTCGTTCCTGAGTGCGGTCGACCGGCGCTACCGGAGCCTGTATCAAGGCGCGGAGCACGCCAACATGGAAGGCTTCACGGCACAGGCCTGGAAGATGCTCTTGAACCCGAAGGTACGTGAGGCGTTCGATCTCGGCAAGGAACCGGAGAAGCTGCGCGACCGCTACGGCCGCGATGCCATCGGACAGAGCGCAGTGCTTGCCCGTCGTTTGGTGGAATCGGGCACGCGCTTCGTGACCGCGGCCGGCTACCACGGCAACTCGTGGGACACTCACGCCAAAAACGACGAGGGGCACCGCGACCGCTTGTGTCCGACACTCGACCGCACGCTATCCGCCCTGCTCGACGATCTGAGCGAGCGCGGCATGCTGGATTCCACGGTCGTTCTGGCGATGGGCGAATTCGGACGCACGCCATTCGTGAATCCCGACCTGGGCCGCGATCACTGGCCGACGTGCTGGTCGCTGGTTCTCGGCGGAGGCGGAATCAAGGGCGGGCAGGTGGTCGGATCGAGCGACGAAAACGGAGCCAACCCAACCAGCAGCGTCACCAGCATGGGCGACGTGTTCGCCACAATATACAAAGCCTTCGGTATCGACTGGACGAAGGAATACGACACGCCCATCGGGCGGCCAATCAAGATCGCGAACTCCCTCGAAGACAAAACCGGTGAGCCGATTCGGGAACTTCTGTGACGCCGGCCGCCACGCCGGCGCTGCGGCGGAAGCCGGCATTCCTCCGGCCGGAGTGGACGCTTATCGCTTTCCTGTGGGTCTGCTACGTTCTGAATCACGCGGACCGGCAGGTAGTCTACACGCTGTTTCCCGCACTCCAGCGGGAATTCGCATACAGCGACACCGTGCTTGGCCTCACTGGCGCGCTCTTTCTCTGGGTTTATGGACTGTGTTCGCCAATCTCCGGCATCCTGGGCGACCGCTGGTCCAAGACTGGCCTCGTGGCGGGCAGCCTCGCGGTGTGGAGCACCTTCACGGTTCTTTCGGGGCTTTCTCCGAACGGAACGTTTCTGCTCGTATGCCGCGGACTGCTGGGGGTATCGGAATCGTTGTTTATGCCCGCCGCGTACGCGCTGATGGCGAATGCGCACGGGCCGGAGACGCGATCCAAAGCAGTGGCCATTTTCGCGACCAGCCAGATGTTCGGCGTAGCCTTGGGCGGAACGCTCAGCGGCTACATCGCCGAGCATTTCAACTGGCGCGTCTCGTTCTGGCTTCTGGGCGCGGCGGGACTCCTCTTCGCGATTCCGCTCGTCCGATTTTTCCGCACTATTCCCGATTCGTTCCGGCAGGGCACGAACCCTTCTAAAGAACGGGCGAATTTCACGAGCTTCCTGGCGTTGATGCGCATTCCGTCTCTGCGGATCGTCACCCTGTTTGCGGCCTTTGCGACGTTCGGGCTGTATCTGGTCTACACCTGGCTGCCCACGTTTCTGTACGACAAGTTTTCGCTGGGGCTCGCCCGCGCCGGGTTTGAAGCGAGCGTATATCCGCAGATCGGCACCTTGAGCGGGCTGATGGTGGGCGGCGCGCTCGCCGACCGCTGCTACCGGCGCACGAAGGCCTCGCGGTTCTGGGTGGTTCTTGCTGCATTCTTCGTCGGCGGCCCTTGCATCTATCTGCTGGGCAGCGGCGCTACCCTCGATGCGACCCGGATTGCCGCCATAGCATTCGGCTTCTTCTCCGGTTTCATTACCGCGAATCAAGCGGCCGCCGCCTTCGACGTGGTGCCCTCATCGCTGCGCGCATCCACGGTAGGACTTCTCAACCTTGTGGGCGCGAGCATCTCCGGCTTCGCTCCGTTCCTGGGCGGCATGGCCCGGCGCACGATCGGAGTAGACCGGTTGATGACCTTCACCAGTGTTCTTTACCTGTTCACCGGAGGGCTGGTGCTGTACGCGATCCTGCGCCACTTCCACCGCGATCACCGCAAGGCTCAGGAGCGATAGAAATCCACGAACGCCCGTGCCAGCGCCGCGACAATCGTCCCCCGAAATTGCGTTCCTTTCTCGGCCGTGGCGCGATCCGGGCTGTCCGTGTAGCCGTCGATCTCGCGCCAGAAGCCGTGACGCTCGTGCCGATAAGCGGACTGCGAGCCGCGCGGATCGCTGTCCACGGGGTTGTCCCGATGGGGACGGCTTTCCGGAACCAGTTCGGGCCGCAGCGAGAGCATCATGGAGGTTTCAAAATCGCCAGCGTGTCCCGGCAGGCGGCGGCCGCGATGTGCCTCGGCCTCGATCAGCGCATCCCAGGCAATCGCCCAATAGGAGCCAGCGGCTATCCGGGCGGGCTGTTTCAGGGCCACGTCGCGCGCCGCAAGCTGGGCCAGTTCGTGGTTGCCGCCGTGACCGTTCAGCAGAAAGATTTTTGTGAAGCCGTCGGTGACCAGGGATTCGACCAGCTCGCGCAGCACCCGATAGTAGGTTTCCGTGCTCAGCGAAAGCGTGCCGCCGAAGATGAAGTGATGGTCCGAAGAGCCGAAGGGAAGCGCGGGCGTTACTATGATGGGAATTTGCGCGGAGGCCTGCCCGGCTGCTTCGCGGGCGAGCGACTCGACGGTGAAGTAGTCGGTGCCTGTCGGCAGATGAGGACCGTGCTGCTCGGTCGCGCCCAACGGGAGAACCGCCAGTGAGTCGGGCGCCGCCGCGCGCAGTCCTTCGCGGTTCATCTCAGCAAAGAGTTTCATCGTGAAAATTTCCAATATACTGCACCAAATGAAAATACTGGCATACGTGAGCGACGAGATGTACGTCGCGCTGCCCGACGTTGTGGGAGAGTTCGAGCCCGTGACGGCGGGCGAAGCAGCGGTCCTGCGGTCTTCGCCGCGCGGAATCTTTTATGGAGATCTGCCGGCGGGCCTGTATCGCGTGACGCTGGCCAAAGCGGGCTTCGGCTCGAAGACCTCGACTGTTGAGTTGGGCGGAGCGCTCCCCGTCCAGTTCCGGTTATTAGCGGACGGGCTGCTGGGGTACATGTGGCCTAAGTGGGTCCGCGGCGGCGAGACCGCCGAGTACCGCGTCCACGCCGTGGAGCAGTACCAGCTCACGCTCTGGCGCTACGGGCTGAAGAAAGAGTTCGTGCGGATGATCGGGTGGATGGACGAGCACGGGCCGCAGGCCAACCGCCAGGTGCTGCCGGACGGAGACTTCACCCAGACCGGAGCTTGCTGGAACACCGATGGCTATGCATCGCCGCCGGTGATCGCCGCGCCGGAAAGGTCCGGTCTGTACTATCTCCGCGCGCGGACGCAATCGGGAAATTGGTTCTCGTTTCCATGGGTGGTTGCTCCGGCGCGCCCCGCAGCGAAGATTGCGGTGCTCGCGTCCACCAACACCTGGAATGCGTATAACAGCTTCGGCGGGCGCAGCAATTACATCAATGCGGATCATCTTCCCGAGCGTCCGGTGGTGAACGCCCGTCAGGATTTGGACCGTTACCAGAAGCCGTCCCTGTTCGGGACCTGGAAGCCCAAGGACGAAGAATATCAGCCGTTGTCGTTCGACCGGCCCGAGCCGAACAACCACATGTTCGACGATCCGGAAGCGGCCGATCCGGTGCAGGGCCGCGTGCAGTGCGGGCAGGCTCCCGGCGAGTGGCGCTTGTACGCGTGGCTGGAACGCGAGGGCTTCGATTACGACCTCTATGCGGAAGCGCAGCTTCACGATGGCATCCTTCCATTGGACGCCTACGCCGTGCTCATCCTTGCGGTGCATCCCGAATATTGGAGCCGCGAGATGTATTTCGCCGTGAAGCGCTGGGTCTTCGAGCGCGGCGGACGGCTGATGTATCTGGGAGGCAATGGTCTGAACTGCGAGGTGACGCTGTCGCCGGATGGACGGATGCGCTGCCTGAGTCACCTGAACAGCCTGCATGGAGAACTTGGCGGGCACTCGGAGGACGGCATGGTGGAGTACGAAAGCCGCATGCACCGCACGCTCGAGTCGGAGGCCAACCTGCTCGGGGTGGTTTGCAGCGCACCCGGCCTGATGACGGCCGCGCCTTACAGGGTGGTGAATGCGTCGCACTGGGTATTCGAAGGCGCCGGCCTGCGCGATGGCGACCTTTTCGGCGAGCACACGATGCACGAGCGCGTGCCGGGCGGCGCATCGGGCCACGAGACAGACAAGAGGAGCGCGTCTTCTCCGCCGGACACCCTGCTGCTGGCAAAGGGCACGAACGCCGAGGACGGCGGCGCCGAAATTGTCTACCACGAGCCTCACGGCGGGGCCGCGGTCTTTTCGGTAGGATCCATTACCTGGGTCGCGGCGCTTTTCACCGATGACCGCGTTTCGAGGATTACGCGCAATGTCCTGAAGCGGTTTCTTCCGTAGAACGGGTCAGCGTTCCCTCGTTCCCGTCCCAGGCCGCAGATTGGTGAACGTCTTCAGCGCGTTGAACCAGAACGGCGCACCCAGACTGAGAAGCATCGCGGTTACCAGAATGCCGGGTATCTCTTGGGACTCGTAACCCCACTTGTAAGGAGATGGAAGAAGCTGGAGGCCGGACTGCTCGAGAATCCCTCTGACGGTTTCCACCTCCTTCGCCAACCGCGCCGTCTCCGGGCTCGCTTCGCCCAATGTCCGCGTCGCACTGCTGAGCATGAGGTCCGTGCTCGCCGCCAGTCTCCCGCGAAGCTCCGCATTGCCGGAAAGCTGGGAGAGCAGCCGGAAGCAATCCAGGTGCGCGGCGAACGCGAGCAGAATCGAGAAGGCCACGGTCCAGAGGCGCATATGCAGCGCGAACCGGCGGGAAACCCGGTCCATGGTGGAGGAGAACCAGGTCCGCAAACCGGTCTCGAGCGCCTCGCCCAGAGTGGCTGCGCTGGGCGGCGGGGATGCCAGCGGCGCTACCGTGGTTCCTCCGGAGCCCGCCCCCGCCGCGGCTGCCATGGCCGCAGGGTGCGGAACCTCGTGCAGAATGGCGATCAACTCCTCCAGGCGTATGGCGGAGGCGGGCTGCCACCGCTCGACCAGCCAGCCGATCAACGGCACTCTGGCGAACCCCGAAAAGGCGGAATGCGAGATGATCGGGTGGGTCAGCACCTGCCTGGTCAGTTCATCCGCCTTCGTCGCGAGGCGCGGGTCCAGGGCGGCCATCAATGTCCTGACGCCCCAGACCAAATTCGCGCCGCGGGCGTTAGCCAGCGCGGAGAACATTTGGGTCAGGATGGTGACCAGGAGGCTAACCCCCAGCATGACCACGGCGAATGCGAGCAGCGTATCCAGATGCGGGAATGACATATGAGATCCTTTGGCGCTCGGAAGGAGGCTATCACGCCGCTCGAAAACTTTCCAGTGCTATATGAAGCTCAGGAATCCGTGTGATTTCGCCGTCGGGAAGCTCTTGACTCGTTCGATGAAGTCCGTTTCCGTCACCTGACCCGGCCAGTCCAAGTTCGCTTCCAGTACGGCCGGGGTTTTTCCGCCGTGCCCCTGGACCACGTGAACAGCGCCTAAGTGTCTAAGGGCGTTGATGTCGCGCACGAAGGCGTGGATCGGGCTTTTTAGCTTCCCTTGGTACGATCTCTGGAGTTTTTTGTATACATCGAGAGCGGCCGTCGGCTGATCAAGCAAAATCTTAAGAATTTCAATCTGTCGCTGCGCGATCACGCGCTTTCGTGGCGTCTCAAGACGCGGAAATAGATCGTACATCATGTTCCGGAATACCGCCTTCTTGACGCTCTTCGTGATTTCATGGGAAAGTCGCTCGCATTGCATTCGTGCTCCCTTGAGCGCAAACGTAATGAACGCCGTGAGATCATGCTGTGCCTGCCTCACGCCGGCAAGGACAGTAAGGTAAGCAGTTTTCTCATCATAGTAGTAGTTCGACATGGCGATGAACGCCGTGTCTCGAAGTCCGGCGCGTTGCAACAGGAGCGCCTCCAATGCGCGCGCAGTGCGGCCGTTGCCATCCATGAATGGGTGCATGGAAGCAAAGTGATAGTGAAGCGCCATTGCCTGGATGATCGGATCGTGCGCTTTGAATGTTGTGTTCAAAGCCGCCGCCAACGCAGAGAACGCCGATTGGCAATCCCTGCCCCCATCGCAGCCTCGATGACGCGGGTAGCCAAACGTGACGTTCTGATCGGTGGCACGCAGACGGCCGGGAGGGCAGTTGTCATCATCACAGCCAGTCACCATACGACGATGGATCTCCTTGATGAGATCCTCCGTAATCGGCATGTCCTCCGGTATCGTGGCGATCCATTTGTAGGTCTCAACGGCAGCACGGGCTTGGCGCTGAGACCGGGTCAGCAATTGTGACGGCTCAGCATTCACATCCAAGGCAATTTCGAGTTCGCTATCCGTGAAATCAGCGCCTTCGATTCGCGACGTGCCCGCGACTTCCATCTTCAATTGAATCTCTTGAAGTCTTTCAACCCAATCCCTTTGATGCGGAATTGCCCGAAGCGCCAGCACTGCCGCCTTGGCATCCACCAAGTCGTTCATGACTGCGTCCCGGTTATACGCAATCCAATTCGTCGGCCGAAGGTAGAGTATAGCGCCCAGCGGGGGAGATGCCGAGATAGCCATCAGCATCACATTACAGCCAAATTCATTGCGCAGTCAATATTCACAATGTGTGGTATTAGAATCAATAATATGGAATGATCTAAGGGCGTTTCATTAAGCGTCCATTACGCACGTGATTCCGAGAAGCAGAGCGTAGGGGTGCGTCGCTGTTCGGCCCTCAACGCAATTTCAAGGATACAACCCAGTGCCGCGGGCTGCCTGCGCTCCTGAGGTAAAATCTCCCCATGAGGTTTGTCTGGACGCTGGTTCTGGCCGCGTCGCTTGCCGTGTGCTTGAGCGGCGCCGATAAGCCGCGCAAGAAAAAGAGTCCCAAGCCGCCCGATATCGAGGTGATCGAGTCGGTGGCTTACCGGACGGACGGCGAGATCGCCCTCGACGGACGTATCCGCAATTCAGGTGAGAAGCCGATACGGGGGCTGGTTCTGGTGTTCGATTTCATGGCGCCTGGACGCGCTGTGGTCACCAGCCAGAAGGGCGCCATTGACGAGGAGCTGCTGGCTCCCGGCGATGAGTCCGTGTTCCGCATGAAACTTAACGACCCGGTCCGCGCGGTTGAGTATAAGATCTCCGCCGTGGACGGACAGGGCCGCGATCTAAGCGTGGCGAAGGCCGGTCCCTTCTTCATCGAGTAAAGCTTTTACCAAAATTTTACAAATCGGAAACGACTTCCATCCGGCCGCCCCGTAACATGGAGTTCCTATGGAGCACGCCATGTCGACGATCCGAGCTTTTAGTCCCGAACCCGCGCGGTATCGAGACGGGCACCTGGAACTGGATTTCGAAGGCGAAACCGTTCTGCTGGATTCCCGGCCCCTGGTTCTGACCCGAAAAGAATTGCGGCTGCTTGCGGTGCTGGTGGAGAACGCCGGCGAAGTTGTAACCCGTACGGCGTTGCTATCGGACATTTGGGGCTATAGCCGCGAAGTCCGCACCCGCACTCTGGACGTACACATCCGGCGCCTTCGCGAGAAGCTGGCGCCTTTCGGCGGCGTTTACATTGAAACCATCTTCGGCGTCGGTTACCGCTTCCAGCCCTTCCGCTGGACGCAGCCCGGTTTAGCGTCCGCGCCCCGCCGCGCCGAGGTGTACTTCACACGCAGTTCCCGCCTCGCCAATTAGCGCCAGGACCGTGGTCCGTTAGAATAAGAGATTCCTCATGCAAGAGAGAATCTCACCGGCCCGGTCCGTCTCCGGGTCCGTCTCCCTGCCGGGCGACAAGTCCATCTCCCACCGTTACGCGATGCTGGCCGGCATCGCCGAGGGCGTTTCGCACATCCGCAACTATTCGACGGGCGCCGACTGTCACTCCACCCTGAATGCCATACGGGCGCTCGGAGCGGCGGTGAATGAAAAAGGAACCGAAGTCGAAATTCACGGCCGGGGGCTGAACGGTCTTACGGCGCCCCAAGAGGATCTGGACGCGGGGAACTCCGGCTCCACCATCCGCATGTTATCCGGAATTCTGGCCGGCCAGCCCTTCGTCTCACGCATCGTTGGCGACGAATCGCTGTCGCGCCGTCCGATGGACCGCATCATGGGGCCGCTGACTCAAATGGGCGCGACGCTGACCGCACGGGACGGCCGCTACCCGCCGCTCGAAATTCGTGGAGGTCCTCTGCGCGGAATCGACTACACATTGCCGGTTCCCAGCGCGCAGGTGAAAACGGCGGTCCTCCTCGCCGGCCTGTATGCCGATGGCACAACCACCGTGACGGAGCCGCTGCGTTCGCGCGATCACACCGAGATCGCGCTGCGCGAGTTCGGCGCCGACGTGCGTATCGAGCGCCGCGCGATCTCCGTCTGTAGCCGCCCGCGCCTGGAGGGGAAGGACCTGCTCGTGCCCTCGGACTTATCGTCGGCCGCATTCTTCCTCACGGCGGCGTTGCTAACTCCGGGCTCGCTTTTAACGATTACGGACGTGGGATTGAACCCCACCCGTTCGACGCTCCTCGACGTGCTCGTCTCGATGGGAGCGGCCATCCGGATTCTTCGCGTCGAGCAAACCAACGGAGAGTTGGTGGGCGATATCGAGGTGCGGTACGCACCCGTGAAAGGCGGCGTGATCGAAAAGGAAACCACGGCCGCGGTGATCGACGAGATTCCGGTGCTGGCGGTGCTAGGCGCTCGAAGTGAGCAGGGCCTTGTGGTGCGGGACGCCCGCGAGCTGCGCATCAAAGAAACCGACCGCATCGCCACGGTGGTGGAAAATTTCCGCCGCATGGGCATCCAGGTGGAGGATTCTCCCGATGGCATGTCCATACCCGGCAAGCAGAAATTCCGGGCAGCGCAATTCGACTCTTTCGGCGATCACCGGATTGCCATGGCCTTTGCCGTAGCGGCGCTCGCGGGCGACGGCGAGTCCGTGATGGAGAACGCCGAAGCCGCTTCCGTTTCCTTCCCCGAGTTCTACACTCTGCTCCGCCAGATCGCAACCTAAGCACCGCTCCCTGTCGGTCGCGGCTCGGTAAGCGCTGCAAACACGAGGGCCGATTCTGAGCCGCGCGCGTAGCAAGTGGTGTTTTCCCGGCTCAGATGTAGTCCATGCGCCCGCCGTCCACGGTCAGCGTCTGCGCGGTGATGAAGCCCGATTGCGGGGAGACCAGGAACGCCACCGCATGGGCCACGTCTTCGGGCTGCCCCACCCGGCGGACCATCGACCGTTCGGCCACCGTTTCGGTCATCGCCCGCGCTTCTTCCTCGTTGCGTCCGGCGCGCACCATGTCGGTCATGATGAAGCCCGGCGAGACGGCGTTCACGGTGATTCCGTAAGGGCCCAGATCGAGCGCGAAACGCTTGGTCAAAAACGAAACCGCGGCCTTGGTGACGCCATAGAAAGTGGTTCCGGTCCGGCAGGTTCCCTCCCCGGCAATAGAAGCGATATTGACGATTCTGCCGAATCCACGCTCGCGCATTCCATTCACCACGGAGCGCGTCACATGGACCAGCCCGTCCACATTCGTGCGCCGCATGCTTTCCATCCGGCTGAAATCGAAATCCAGCAGGTCCCCCGAAATGAGCACTCCGGCGTTGTTCACCAGAATGTCCACCGGCCCCAATTCGCCGGCGAGACGCTCCACCATGGCGGCTACGGCCTGGCTGTCACCGATGTCGGCTCCCAGGCTGAGGGCCTTCCCTCCGTTGTTGCGAATCGAGGCGCACACGGCTGCCGCCTCGTCCGCGCCGCGATGGTAGTTCACTCCAACCGCCGCCCCTTCACACGCCAGACGTTCGGCAATGGCCCGACCCAGACCGCGCGACGCGCCCGTCACCAGCGCGACTTTTCCCGCCAGCGGACTTATGGACGGCATGGAACAATACATTCGCCCGCCGTGATATCATTTGTCAACTCCATGCGTTCACGGATTGTGTCAGCGTTCACCTTCGCCGCCGCGCCATGACATTGTGGTTTCCCCGGACGGTCGCACAGAGATTGTGCGTCTTCACCGGAGCTGCCGCCTGTGCAGTCCTCCTCCTTACGATGTCAATCAATTATTTCAATCGCCGTGGCGCGATTGAAGAGAGCATCAATGTGGAAGCGATGCAAAGCGTTCAGGTGGCCGCGCGCGTGCTCGACGATTTCGTGGCGCGCTCGGCGATGCTTCCGCTAAGCATCGCATCGCGGCAACAGACCATAGGGCGTGAACCGGACGGCAAGACCATCGCCTTCCTTGCGCAATTAATGGCGGCCACTCCAGTGGACGAAGCCTACGGCGTCTATATTGCCTTCGACCACAAGCGCTGGCCGCAACCCAATGCCATGCCGTGGGTGGACCGCAAGAGCTACCCGAATCCGGTAGTGCTTTCCTATGACTATCACGACCCTAAGTGGGAGTGGTTCAACGGACCCAAGAAAAGCGGCCGGCTTCACGTAACCGAGCCGTACTTCGACGAGGGCGGCTCGGACGTGACTATGGTCAGCATCAACCGTCCCGTGGTTGACGCGTCGGGAGGACTCATCGGGGTGGCCGGTATGGACCTCTCTCTCGAGCGCATCCGCGAGATAGTAAAGGGCATTCGTATGGAAGTGGCGGGCGCCACCGTGGAGGATGAGTACGCGTTCCTGGTGAGCCCGGCGGGGAAGCTGATCAGCTATCCGAAGCGCGAGATGGTTACGCGCGAGGGATTTTCCCGCGCGGACGCCTCTAAAGTGGAGGACGGCCGTCTGGTGCTTCAAAAGCCGCGCGGCTTCGCGCACCTCGAAATGGGAGGCGAGGCCCGGCGGGTTTTCTGGACGACCTCGAGGCTGACCGGCTGGCGGGTGGCCCTGAACTTTCCCGAGAGGGCTATTGAAATTCCCGCGGCCGAACTCGCGCGGCAGACGGCGGTCGTCGGTATCCTGGCGCTGCTGACGATGGTGGGCATGGTCTCTTTCGTGGCGCGCCGCCTCACCGGTCCCGTAGGCCTGCTGACGGCTGCCGCGGCGAAGATTGAAGCCGAAAACTACGACGACCGCGAACTCGCCGGTGTGGCCAAGCGCGGCGACGACCTGGGAAGCCTCGCGCGCGGCTTTCGCCGCATGGCCAGCGAAGTCGCCGCCAGGGAGCAGAGGCTGAAAGACGCCGAGGAGGCCCTGCGCCAGAGCGAGCAGCACTACCGCAGCTTGATCGAAAACGGCTCGGACATTATCACCGTGCTGGATCGCGAAGGCGTCATCCGCTACGAAAGTCCTTCGCTCGAGCGCGTGCTGGGGCTGGATCCCGAACATCTGCTGGGCCGCGACGTATTCGACTTCGTGCATCCCGAGGACCGCGAGACGACGGGCGAGGTGTTCCGGAAGATTGTGGGAGGCGACGCCGGCGCGGGTCTGACGCCGCTTGAATTCCGATTTCAGCACCGGGACGGCTCCTGGCGCCTTCTCGAAGCCAACGCGAACAATCTTCTGGACGATCCGGCCGTGCGGGGCGTCGTGGTGAATTCGCGCGACGTCACCGAGCGCAAGCGCGCCAAACAACTGGAGATCGAGAAGAACGCCGCCGAAGCGGCCAATCAGACCAAGAGCGCCTTCCTCGCGAACATGAGCCATGAGCTGCGCACGCCGCTGAACGCCATCATCGGCTACAGCGAGATGCTGCAGGAGGAGGCCGAGGACGCCGGCCACAAGAAGTATCTGCCCGATCTGACCAAGATCTACACGGCGGGCAAGCACCTGCTGGAGCTGATTAATGCCGTGCTGGACATCTCCAAGATCGAAGCCGGCAAGATGGATCTTTACCTGGAGAGCTTCAGCATCCCGAAGATGGCGCAGGACGTGGTTTCCATCATCCATCCCCTGGCGCAGAAAAACGCCAACCAGATCCAAGTGATCGCACCGGAGGACCTGGGGCTGATGCGCGCCGACCTTACTAAGGTCCGCCAGAGCCTCTTCAACCTGCTGAGCAACGCGTGCAAATTCACGGAGAAGGGAACGATTACGCTCGAGGCCGCGCGCGAGCCGGGCGACTGGGTGGTCTTCCGGGTGAGCGACACAGGCATCGGGATGACGCCTGAACAAACCGAAAAGCTGTTCCAGGCGTTCACGCAGGCGGATTCTTCAACCACGCGCCGTTTTGGCGGCACCGGGCTGGGACTGGCCATCAGCCGGCACTTCTGCCGCATGATGGGCGGCGATATCACGGTGGAGAGCAAGCCCGGGGCCGGCACCACCTTCACGCTCCGGCTGCCCGCCGAGGTGACCGAGCGGAAGCCGGGGATGCCCGAGCCCGCCGAGGACCACGCTGCTGCCGTGCCGCGGGAGGCGCCCGTGGTGCTGGTGATTGACGACGATCCGATGATTCACGATTGGATGCGCCGCACGCTGGCCAAAGAGGGTTACCGGGTGGAGATCGCCCGAAATGGCCAGGAAGGGCTCCGGAAAGCGCGGGATCTGCGCCCGGATGCGATCACTCTGGACGTGATGATGCCCGGTACCGATGGGTGGGCGGTCCTCGCCGCCCTCAAGTCGGACCCGGAAGTGGCCGATATACCGGTAGTGATGCTGAGCATCGTGGACGACCGCAGTATCGGCTTTTCCCTGGGCGCCTCGGAATACCTGACCAAACCGATCGACCGGGACCGCCTGTCGATGGTGCTGCGGCAGTTCCGGAAACAGGGCAAGTCTCCGTTAGCGCTGGTAGTGGACGACGATTCCGGAGTCCGTAGCCTGACCCGCAGGCAGCTCGAAAGCGAAGCCTGGGAGGTGTGCGAGGCCGAAAACGGGCGGGCGGCGCTCGAACGGCTGGCTGCCGTCCGGCCGGACGTGATTCTGCTCGACCTGATGATGCCGGAGATGGACGGCTTTGAGTTTCTGACCGAGCTGCGCAAGCGGAAGGATTGGAATTCCATTCCGGTGGTGGTGGTGACCGCCAAAGATCTCACGGAGGAGGATCGG
Organism: Bryobacteraceae bacterium; assembly: GCA_040902885.1. GTDB lineage: Bacteria > Acidobacteriota > Terriglobia > Bryobacterales > Bryobacteraceae > JBBDWK01. Next base: position 101,404 of record JBBDWK010000052.1, read on the forward strand.
CAGCGCCTGAGCGGCCAGGTGGAGCAGGTGATGGCGAAGAGTTCGTTTAACCGTGAGGATCTGTTGCGCGAGGCCGGACGGCTGGTGACCGGGAAGATCCGCGATCGCTGGCCCGCGCAGACGCCGGTGAGCTGAAACGAGGAAAGGTATGCCGGCGAAAATTCTTCTAGTGGAAGACAACGAGATGAACAGGGACATGCTGTCGCGTCGCCTGGAACGCAAGGGGTACGAAGTCGCCATTGCGACGGACGGAGGCCAGGGGGTGGACATGGCCCGATCCGGCGCGCCCGACCTGATCCTGATGGATATGAGCCTGCCGGTCCTGGACGGCTGGGAGGCGACCCGCCGGTTGAAAGGCGAGGACCACACCAGCCACATTCCCATCATTGCCCTGACCGCGCATGCCATGTCGGGCGACCGCGAAAAGGCTATCGAGGCGGGTTGCGACGACTACGACACCAAGCCCATTGAAATGCCTCGGCTGCTCGAAAAGATTCAAGCCATGCTGGCGAAACAATCGTCCTGAGAGTTCTGCCCGGATGAGCGACCGGATTCGCGAGTTACGGCACAACCTGCGCACCCCCATCAACCACATCCTGGGCTACTGCGAGATGCTGCTGGAAGATGCGCAGGAGGCCGGAAGGGAGGAGTGCGTTGAAAATCTCACGAAGATTCACGCGGGAGGCAAACAGGCGCTCTCGCTCATCAATAGGCAGCTCTCGCCGGAGACCACCCATATGGGTCAACTGGACTTCGACTGCCTGCGCCGCGATCTGGCAGAGCCGCTGGACCTGATTCTCGCGGCCGGCGGAGTACTCGAAGGACAGGGGGAGGTGAATGCGGCGGACTTGGCAAAGATCCGCAGCGCAGCCGAGCGTCTTTCGAGCCTGGTGGAGGAGGCGGTCGCCTTCGAGGCAGGACCGGCGTCCGAGCCCGACCGGACAGACCGGGAAACCCGTTCCGCTCCGCCTCCCAGACCGAACGGGAGCGGGCGCCTGCTGGTGGTAGACGACAACGACGCGAACCGCGACATGCTCCGGCGCCGGCTCGAGCGCGAAGGCTACTCGGTCTCCTCCGCCGAAGACGGGCGGCGCGCCCTCGAAGCCCTTCGCCGGGAACCTGCCGATCTGGTGCTGCTGGACATCATGATGCCGGAGATCGACGGCTACGAAGTGCTGCGCCAGATGAAGGCGGACCCGGAGCTGCGCGATATCCCGGTAATCATGATCTCCGCCCTGGACGAGGTCCAGAGCGTGGTGCGCTGCATCGAGATGGGCGCCGAGGATTATCTCCCCAAGCCTTTCGATCCCGTTCTGCTGCGCGCCCGGATCGGCGCATCGCTCGAGAAGAAGAGGCTGCGGGACAAAGAGCAGAGTCTCATGCTCAACATTCTGCCCGCTTCGATCGCCGAAGAACTGCGTACCAAAGGCTCGGTGGAGCCGAAGTACTTCGAAGACGTGACGATCGTGTTCACCGACTTCGTGGGATTCACGCTATCGACGGAGAAGCTCGCGGCGGAGGATCTGGTATGGCAGTTGGACCGGTACTTCACGATCTTCGACCGCATCGTCGTTCGGTACGGGCTGGAGAAGCTGAAGACCATCGGCGACAGCTACATGTTCGCGGGCGGCCTGCCGCAGCGAAGTCCTTCCCATCCCGTGGATGCGGTTCTGGCCGCGCTCGAGATGGCGGAGCAGGTGAGCCGGCTCAGCGGGCCGGAGGGCATCGAGCCCTGGAAGATCCGGGTGGGAGTACACACGGGCCCGGTGATCGCCGGAGTGGTGGGAATCCGCAAGTTTGCGTTCGACGTGTGGGGGGACACAGTGAATTACAGCTCGCGCATGGAGTCGAGCGGCGCCGCCAACAGAGTGAACCTCTCGGAGCGGACCTATTCGAGAGTGAAGGACTTTTTCGCCTGCGAGCCGCGCGGGAAAGTGCTCACCAAAGACAAGCGCGAACTGGATATGTTCTTCGTGCAGGGCATTGTGCCGTCGCTGCTGGCGGGGGCGGGGGAAGGCATCCCGCCGGCGTTCCTGCGCCGCTATCGGGTTTATTTTCAGAAGAATCCGCCGGCCTTTCCGGAGTTCCTGCTCCCTGCCCCGGAGTCTGCATCCGCAACCTCGGACGGAATGTAGCTCTCAAAGAAGGCTGCGGATCTTTTCAAACAGGCTGAGCGAAGTGTACGGCTTTTTAATGAATGCGGCCACGCCATTCGCATCGAGGCGCTGCATGGCATCGGACTCTTCGAAGCCGCTGGTTATGACCACCCGGACATCCGGGCGAATCTCACGCAGCCGGGCCAGAACCTCGGCTCCGCTAATGCCAGGCATCGTCAGATCCAGCAGAACCAGTGAAACCTCGGCAGCGCGGTCCCGAAAGCGCGCCACCGCTTCCTCGCCGTTTTGCGCCTCAAGGGTAGTGTAGCCCCGCCGCTCGAGCGAAGCGCGTGCCGTGCGGCGCACCACCTCTTCGTCGTCGACAACCAGGATGAGGCTTCCGCTCTTCCCGGCGGCGGCGGCCGGAGCAGCTTGTGCTTCCTCCACCTGTCGCGCAATGGGAAGGAACACCTGAAACGAGCTGCCCTTTCCCGGAACGCTGTCCACCGCCAGCGACCCGGAATGGCTGCGCACGATTCCCGAGACCGCCGAGAGCCCCAGCCCGCGCCCGAGGAACTTGGTGGAAAAAAACGGGTCGAAAATCTTGTCCAGGTTGGCCTGTTCGATGCCGCAGCCGGTATCGTCAACCTGAAGGCAGATGTAGGCGCCCGGCTGAATTCCCCAAATCAGATGCCCGTCTTCAAAGGCATCGCCTTCGTGGAACACTTCAATTCGTATCGAGATGCGGACCACGCCCGCCGTATCGCTCAGCGCTTCGGCCGCGTTCGTCACCAGATTGACTGCAATTTGGCGGACCTCGTTCGGATCGGCGTCGACAAGAGGAAGATCCGGCGTCAGGTCGAGCTCCACCTGAACGTGCCCTGGCAGCGAGGGGCGCAGCGCGGTCACGGCATCGCGGATTAGAGCTGAAAAGTCCAGCTTCCGGACGACAAACCTTCCCTTGCCCGCGTAAGCGAGCAATTGGCGGGTCAAATCGGCAGCCCGCTCTCCTGCACGGACCACCGAATCCAAAAGCTCCTGGGCCTCATGGTTCGAAGGCAGGATCTCTTGCACGTAACTGGCCCCGCCGATCACTCCGACGAGCAGATTGTTAAAATCGTGCGCGATTCCCGCCGCGAGCACGCCCAGACTTTCTAGTTTCTGCGCTTGCCGAAGCCGTTCTTCGACCAGCCTTCGCCCGGTAACCTCCTCCAGCACCATGATGAAATGGAGCGGCATCCCGCTGGGGTCGCGAACCTCGGAAACCTTAATCTCCAGCCAAGCCACGGAGCCGTCCTTCCGGAGGACCCGTTTTTCCATGCTGGGGGGAAGCGTTACATCCGCAACCACGTGTTTCAGGCAGGCCAGATCGGGTGCGATATCTTCCGGAACAATAATCTCGTAAAGCGACCTGTCAAGAAGTTCCTGGTGCGAATAACCGAGGATATCGCAGATTTTCGCATTGAGCGCTAGAAACCGGCCGGATGTGGAGACATGCGCGATGCCAAGCGCGGCATGGTCGAAGGTCGCGCGGAAAAAATCTTCGGCGCTAACGGGAATCTCACCGGCGGACACTTTGTGCACCTCCACGAGGACGTCCCCTTGTCCACTTGGCCAGGCCCATGCCGTACATTCCACTTCGAGCGGGGACCCGCTGTGGCCCTGCATGGTTTCGCGAGTGCGGGCACGGCCGTCACGCAGCCGTTCGGCCACACAGAGGCGCCCGGGAAGCGAAGGGTCGAAACCCAGGCGAGAAACTTCGACCTCCGGGCGATCGGCCGTAACGGCCGACAACGCCAGCAGTTGTGCGTTCGCCAAAACCGTCGCTTCGGCGGAGCGGTAGAGGAAGGCCGGGAACGGAAGGCTGGCGAGCAGCTTCGCGTAGGCGTCTGCTTCGAGGGCGCGTATTTTTCCCGGATTCGCCATCTCTCCTTCGGGAGTCGCGATGCGCTCCCGAAGCGGGCCGGGGGCGTCAAGGCTGCTCAACCGCTGCTGACCTTCCCCGGTCATACCACTTTCATAAGCATAATGCCGAATTACGAATTTTGGAAAGTTTTAATGCGCTCTTTTCGTTCCAAATACCTAATCTGCCTGTCTTATAACTACCGAGGGTTCCACCTATCCCTACTAATACCTAAAAAATACTAGATTTTCGGCGAATCGGCCGGAATTGTGCGATTCTGTTCCCCCAACGGATAGGTGAAACAACCAATCCGGGACATGTTCTATCCTGTGAGGATGATGCTTTCGATTGCCGGAGTAAGGGCCCTTGTGCGCCTCACGATCATGGGCTGTCTGCTGGCGGTTTCGTCCGCCATGCCGCAGGAATTCGATGTCGTTTTGGAGGGCGGCCGGATCGTCGACGGCTCGGGAAATCCCTGGTATCGGGGCGACGTAGGAATACGCGGCGGCGTGGTGCGCCGTATTGGAAAACTCTCCGGCGCGCGCGCCAAACGTGTGGTTCGTCTGAACGGAGAAATTGTCGCGCCCGGCTTTATCGACATGATGGGAGGAAGCAGTTTTCCCCTTCTGCGCGATCCGGCGGCGGGCGAGAGCAAGCTGCGTCAAGGGATTACGACCATGATGGCGGGCGAGGGCGGCTCCGCGGCCCCCCAGAATGAACGCACGTTGCGAGGGGAGACTGCAGCCGGAGACCTGAGCTGGCGTACATTCGGAGAATACTTTCCGCTACTGGAGAAACGTGGACTTCCGGTCAACGTGGTTCACAACGTGGGAGCGGCCCAGGTCCGGCGCGTGGTGATGGGAGAAGAGGATCGGACGCCAACCCCGGCCGAGCTCGAAGCGATGAAGGAGCACGTTGCGCAAGCTATGCGCGACGGGGCGGTGGGCCTATCCACCGCGCTCATTTATCCGCCGGGCACTTATGCGAAAACCGCCGAGCTGGTCGAACTAGCGAAAGTAGCGGCGCGTTTCGGTGGCTTTTACTCCACCCACATGCGCAATGAAAGCGCCCAGGTGCTTGCGGCTATTCGCGAATCCATGGAAATCGGCGAAAAGGCGGGGTTGCCGGTGCATATCTATCACCTGAAAGCGGCCGGCGAAGAGAACTGGCCGTTGATGTCCCAGGCGATCGATTTGATCCGGCAGGCTCGGGCGCGCGGGCTCGACGTAACGGCCGATATTTACCCGTACATTCGCAACGGAATTGGGCTGGGATCGTTCATCCATCCCCGCCATTATGCAAAAGGCGCCAAGCCATTTCTGGAGACATTGGAAAGTCTGGAGGTCCGTGCGGCTTTGCGGCGCGAGATTGAAAACACCGGCGATTGGGAAAATTGGTACCGGCACGTGGGGAAGAACTGGGACAACGTCCTGGTGGCGCAGTCCGGCGCCGACCGGAGCTTCGAGGGAAAATCCATCCAGGAGATTGCGAAATTACGCGGCACGGATGCCTGGACCACATTCTTCGACTTGGTCCAACAGGGACGGACCAGCGTGAATCCGAAGAGCATGAACGAGGAGCAAAAGCATCTCGCGCTGCGCACTGATTTCGTCAGCTTCTGCACGGACGCCGCGCCCGTGAATGTGAATACCGCCACCAGCGCTCACCCCCGCGCCTTCGGATCGTTTCCGAGAATTCTGGCGCTTTATGTCCGCGACGGGAAGATCATTTCTCTCGAAGAAGCTATCCGCAAAATGACTTCTCTGGCTGCCAACCGCCTGAATTTGTACGATCGGGGCCGCATTGCGCCGGGAATAGCCGCGGACCTGGTGGTCTTCGATCCCGCCCGCATCCAGGATACGGCCACGTTTTCGAAGCCGCTCTCGTTTCCCGAGGGCATCTCTTACGTGCTGGTGAACGGAAGAATCGCCATCGACAACGGACGGTCGACAGGAGAGTTGGCAGGCCGGGCGCTTCGCCGGCAGTAACGTTATAGGAGTAAGCTGAAGGGCATGCACCAGCGGCTATGGTATTGCGCCCTTGTTCTGTCTCTCGCGATTCCAGCCCGCGGAGAAGACTGGCCGGAGTGGCGTGGCAAGGGACGAACGGGAGTCTGGAACGAAACCGGGATACTCGAGACGTTCCCGAAAGACGGCCTGAAAGTTCGCTGGCGGACACCCTTGCGCGGCGGGTACGCCGGCCCTTCCGTCGCGGACGGGCGCGTGTTCGTAACCGACTTCACGCCAACCCAAACCAACAAAGGGACTGAGCGCGCGCTGTGCCTGGACGAGAAGACCGGCAAGGTGCTGTGGACGCGCGAGTGGGAGACGGACTACACGGGCTTGAATTACAACGTCGGCCCTCGCGCGACGCCCACCGTCGATGGCGACCGCGTGTACACGCTGGGCGCCATGGGAGCGCTTCATTGCCTCAACGCGCGCACCGGTGAGGTGCTCTGGAAGAAGGATTACGTCAAGGAGTACCGCACGCAGGTTCCCGTTTGGGGTATCACGGGAGCGCCCATCGTGGATGGCCCGCGTCTGATTGCGCTCGTGGGCGGCGAGAATAATGCCAAGGTTGTCGTTTTCGACAAGATGACCGGGAAGGAATTGTGGCGCGCCCTCTCGTCCGACTGGGAGCCCGGCTACTGCCAGCCGTTCCTCACCGGCTCCGGCGCCGCGCGCCAGCTTGTGATCTGGCATCCCGCCGCGTTGAGCTCGCTCAATCCGGAAACCGGCGCTGTCTATTGGGAGCAGCCGTTCAAGATACATATGGGGATGACGCTGGCGACCCCGGTCGTGAGCGCGAGCCGGCTGCTGGTTTCCTCGTTCTACAACGGATCGATGATGGTGGAGCTGAGCGCGGAGAAGCCTGCCGCCAGAATGCTATGGAAGGGCACAAGCGACAGCGAGATCAAGACCGACGGCCTGCACTCGGTAGTCAGCACTCCGGCCATGGTCGGCGACTACGTGTATGGCATCTGCAGCTACGGTAAGCTGCGCTGCCTGAACGCAAAGACGGGCGCCCGCGTGTGGGAGACCTTACAGGCCACCGTGGAAGAGGCCCGCTGGTCCAGCGGCTTCCTGGTGCGCCACGGTGAGCGCTTCTTCATCAACAACGACCGGGGGGAACTGATCATCGCGGACCTTTCGCCCGAGGGTTACAGGGAAATCAGCCGCACGAAGTTGATCAAACCGACAACGAAGGTGGGTAACCGCCGCGAGCTGGGCGGGGTCAACTGGTCGCACCCGGCATACGCCAACCGCCACATCTTCGCCCGCAACGACGAGGAGATCTTCTCGGCTTCGCTCGAGAAGTAGAGCCTTGTCCTCCCGTCAAATCGCCGTTTCCGAAGAGCTTGCCGCATATATCCGCTCGGTAACTCTTCGCGAGCCGGAGTTGTTCCGGCGATTGCGGGAAGAGACCGCCTCCGACCCGATGGCGAGAATGCAGATCTCGCCGGAGCAGGGCCAGCTCATGGCGCTGCTCGTGACCATGCTGGGCGCGGCGAAAACCCTTGAAGTAGGCGTCTTCACGGGCTACAGCTCGCTCAGCGTTGCCCGTGCGCTTCCACCCGCCGGCCGCGTGATCGCCTGCGACGTCAGCGAGGCGTGGACGGCGATTGCTCGGCGCTACTGGCGCGAAGCGGGCCTGGAGCACAAGATCGACCTGCGGCTCGCGCCGGCCATCCGCACGCTCGACGGGTTGCTGGCGGAAGGGCAGGCGGGCACGTTCGACTTTGCGTTCATCGACGCGGATAAGGAAAACTACGACGGCTATTACGAGCGCGCCCTGCGACTGCTGCGGCCGGGCGGCCTGATCGCGATCGACAACGTGCTCTGGTCCGGCCGGGTGATGGATCCGGATGCGCATGACGCCGATACGGTTGCGATACGCCGCCTCAACGAGAAGCTTCACACCGACGAGCGCGTGATGGTCAGTCTTGTGCCAATCGGAGATGGATTGACGCTGGCGCTGAAGAGGACGTGAGTCGGCCCGGCCCCTCGCGCCGCCGCAACACCACCGAGCGGTTGTAACGAGCGCAAGGTCTGACCTAACCCTCTTCGATGTGCCCCTTCAGACGGCCCAGCGCGTCGTCCCAGCCTCGCGCAATCAGCTCCAGGTAGCGCTGCGCTTCAGCGAGCCGGCCCGGATTGAGCGACCACACGTGCTCCCGGCCTTGTCGTTGCCCTCCGATGATGCCGGCTGCTGCGAGCACATTGAGATGCTTCGTGACGCCCTGGCGGGTCACATCGAAGGTCTCCGCGAGCACGGTGATGGAAGCCGGGCCGTTTTCCGACAGCCGCCGCAGCAATGTCAGGCGTGTATCGTCGCCGAGCGCGGCGAACAAAACCGCGGCGCTCGCCAGACCTCTATCCATTCTCCTTTTCGACATACTCACGCAGCCAGCCGAGTACCTCTGTCCATCCCGTGCTATTGTCCTCGTAGACCGACGCACGCCGTGCCAAAGACACTAGGTCGAAGCCCGTCTCGGACACGTGCAGCAGTGTTCCGCCCTCCGCGGGCTCAAGTGTAAAAGTCACCGTCGTGCGGGCTTCCTTCGAGTAGTCGACAGCCGGATCCATGGCCCCTGGATGCCAGCGCCAGACGAATCGCACAGGCGGCGTCATCTCAACGAACTCTACACGGAACCGCTGGCCCTGGCTGGTCATCCAGACCTTATTGCCTGTGGCGACTCCGCCTTCCACCGTGGTCTTGAACCACGTCGCGAGTTCCGATGCGGTTGTTAACGCCCGGTATACACGTTCGGGCGGCGCCTTGATCGCGATCATTCGGTCGATTCTGCTCAAAGAATTGAGTATCGTCATGCAACCTCCAGGTTACATGATAGCTTCAGTGGGCCTGAAACGCAACCTGTTAGTTGCGTATTTTCGAGCCCTGGGCAGCGCCGTCTATTCCACTTCCAGCAATGCCCACCCCGGCAGGGCCGCGGGCTGGTCTCCCATGAACACGATGCGGCGTGTCTTGGGAAAGGGCAGGTTCGCGCCGAGCGCTCTGCTGTAGGCCGGGACCCGCTGGAGCAGCTTCTGGTAATCCTCGTTCTTCGTCGTCTCCGGCCATGCCGTTTTGGCCGGCAGACCCCCGCCCCAACCCATCGACAGCAGGCATGCGCCGCCGATGTTTGCCAGCCGCGCTTCCAGCTCCCCCAGGCTTTGAGAGAGACGCGACAGCCCGGTCCACGAGGCATACTCTTTCTGTGTTTCGATCACCGCCGCCGCATAGCGGTTGGCCGCATCGAAAAGCCGTTTGCGGTCCATGACATGCCGCCAGCCCAGCGCGCGGCGGATCTCTTCCTGCTGAAAGAACGTCTTCTCCTGCCAGACGCCATCAAACGCGGCGCCGGGCGCGGCCATTTCGGCGAAGAACGGGGTGCTGTCGGCGGGATTCTGCACCGACCCGCGCGGGCTTTGCTTCCAGGCCAGCGCGTAGCTGCCCTGCTGCCTGCTCACCAGAGTCGAGACCCGCAGCAGGTACACCTTCATGCCGCTGTGCGGGATGGGGTCGGAATCGCCCGCGCCCACCACACGCATCCGGTCGTTTCCGGGCGTGCCGAGCGCCTGTTCCTCCAGGCCCTGTGTGGTTCTCGGCGAGAGCGTCTCTCCCTGCGCCTTCGACGCTGCTTCGCGAAGCATGCCGTCGCGGCGCTGCGCGAAGAACAGGCCCGTCCGCAGCGCGCCCTTCAACGCGGCGCCCGGCAGGTATGGCCCGGTCTCGCGGCTCACAAAGGTCGGGATTTGAAGACTCTCGCCGGCAGCTCTGTTCCAGTAGGCCGAGTACGACGGGTGCTCGAAAGGGATCCGCCGGTCGGCGAAGTTCTGGGCGAAACCGCCCCAGGAAGCGAAGTCCAGCTTGTCGGCCTTCTTGATCTGGGCGAGATAGCCGTCCAAGCGCGGGCCGCGCGACAGGAGCTTGAAGATGCGCCCCTGGTCGAGGACATTCACCTGGTCCTTCCAGACCATGTAATCGATGGGCGACAGGCGGTTGCCGTTCCCCACCAGCAGAGGTGTCAGACAGGTGAGACGGTATCTCATACGCCGCCGCCCTGCGCTCCCAGTAGAATGGCGAGCGCGAAGCCCGCCCGGTAAACGGGGTGCGGAAAGCCATCCGGCGCGACGTCCCGCGCGGCGCCCCGAATGGGTTCTGGAGCGTGCAGTACGGAGCCTTCACTCACCATCTGCAGCGACTTTTTTCGGTCGCCGGAACGCTGCGGGCTCAACACTCGGCCGTCGCGTACTACCGTGGTGTAATTCCCGCGAGTCCAGTCCACCAGATCGCGTTCGCCGGGCGTGAACAGCGAGAGCAGCCACCAGGAATTCTCCGGGGATTCGCTCTCCGGGGAAACCCTCGCGGGCAGGATCATGTCCGGGAGATTTCCTTCGAGGAATTCCGGCTGCTGGGCGTGTCCCCAGCCGCGCGAGCGCTCGCCGCCCAGCCCCGAGTCGGCCAGCAGCCGCAGCGCGGCTTGCAGGGGCTGTAACCACCGGTCGCGCGCCGCCTCGTCCGCAAAGGAAACGATGGTCCAGACACCGGCATCCTCGGCGAACGTCAGGCAGGCCGTGGTATGAATCTCGGCATTGCCGTTGAGGCGGTCCACCGCGGCGGAAGAAACGCTGGCCGGGCGGAACGGCCCATGGGTCGCGGCGGAGGGCAGCAGGCACGCGCTGAGGCCATCGATCCACCAGCGGTCTTCGTCCAGAGGGGTTCCGTTCAGACGCGCCTCCACCACGCTCAGCGGCACGAACCGCGCGCCTTTCCAGCGGACTTTGGACGTGGGAGCGGGCGGCCAGAAGGTGCGTGGGGGCGTAACGAGATTGATATCTCCAAGAAAGGGAAAGCACGAGCTGAAGCTTACCGCGGAGGTCTCCGCCTTCGCGGTGGAGTCCAGCCATTCCTCCATCCGCCCCAGCGACGCCATGGCCCAGGTGACGGCCGAGAACAACGAGTCGCTGTGGTAGACGGTGTCCACCTGGTCCCTTGCGCCGGAATCGGGTCCGATGCGCCAGGGGCCGCTGGGACGGAGCTTTACAACCAGTCCCGGGTTCATCGTCACTCTTGCGGAAACGAATCGCCCGCTGCCGTCACCAGGGATTGCAGAGCGGCCAGATCGCCTCCGGCCAGCAACTCTTTTTCCGCTCCCGCGCCGGAGTAATAGCTTCTGTCCCGCCAGGTCAGGTTCAGTTTCGCGAAGCGGACGCGGCCGCTTCCCCGCGAGCCTCCCCCGCCCAGGGCATCGTCTTCGAGCAAGCGCAGGCCTTCCAGCAGCCGGGAGAACAGCGCTTTATCCTCGTCGCACAGGACGTCCATTACGAACCGCACGCGGAAGCGCGCGCCGGCGGGCACGCGTTCGAGCGTTCTGGGGTTGGCCTGGGACGTAATGCGATCGATCGAATTCTCGCTCTTCACTTCGGTAAGCTCGTCGTCCAGATTCTCGCGCATCTGCGACGTGATGCTCTCGGGATCGAGCGGCGCATCGAAAACCGCCAGCCGCGCCGGCGTGGTGTGGCTGGTATCGAACGGCTCGCCCGATACCCGCTCCATCCGCCCCGGATTGCGGCCGAACAGCAAGCAGATATCGTCGTCGGGCCGGTCGCTCTGGTGGATGCGCACCTCCTGACCCTTGCGCCGGGAAAGGTAGACCAGCTCGGAGGGAACCGCCAGCCCCGAAGCCTGTTCCAGAAGACTGCGCACCTTGCCGCGCAAGGAGCTGCCCGGAATGTACGGACGCCCGAAGGCATCCTTGACCACCGGGTTATCGGACCCTCCGATCTCCAGCGATCCTTTGCCGGCCCCTACGTGCAGCCCGGTTTCACAATGCAAATCCCCCTGCAAAATCAGTTTCCCAATCAACTTGAGTTCGGTTTGGGCGGTGTGCGCGCTCATGCTTCCTCGCTCTAGAGTGTTACTCGTTGTACGCAATGATGGCTTCGAAAAGATCCCGGAACCGTTCGTAACCCCGCTGGTCGTTCTTCCTGGTCACCTGGAGCAGCAGCCGCTCGATCTGGTCCAGGCTTCGCAGGGAGTGCCTCGCGATGGTATAGGCCAGGCGCGCGCGCAGCATTACGAACTCGTGCTGGCGCTCGTTCTCCGGCGCGCGGCAGGCCCGCCGCACGGCATTGTACAGCCGGCGCAACTGGGTCTTGGTGCCCGAATCCATGTCGCGCATGCGGCTTACGATGCCATGGGCCTGATTGTCCAGGTACAGGCTGTCGCCGATGAGCTTGTCCAGGTCGATCTCCGGCGGCCCCTCCGGGCGACCTCCGTGCCGGCGATCGTCGCGCCGGTCGTCCCGCCTCGGCCCGCCTTCCTCGCGGCCCCGGCCCTCCCGCCCCGGGGGGCGGTTTTCACGTCGTGCTTCCGGTTCTTGTGCCATTCCCTAAACCTCGGTCGCCATTTTTGCCCATTCCAGAGCTACCAGGCCTGCCGGCCTGAGCTTAATATCCGTGCCGCTGCGCGTCGGAGGCTCGCTGATGATGTGCGAGCGCAGCTTCTGCAGCTCGCGATCGCGGGTTCCGCCCAGCACGCGCTGGAAGCGGCGGTGAAAGCGCCACATCTTCTGCGACCCGGAGGCTTTGCGATACAACGCCTCCAGGTCGTAGAGGAACTGGCGCGAATGCCGCGATCCGGAGACCATGCGGGCCACCATGTCTTTCAGATCCGACGCGCCGGCAAGGTGCTTCCATTCGAGCACGCGCCCGAGCAGATAGATGCAATCCTTATCCGTCGATTTCGCGAGATCCAGCTTGCGGCCCGCTTCCTGATATACCGCGCCCAAGGACGAATCAACCTCCGGAGCGATGGCCAGCGCCATCGAGATGGTTTTGCCTTCCGGCCCCGGGAACTCCTTGAGATTCTCTTCGGCGAAACGATGAAACAGCCGCTGGATTTCGCGCGCCAGAGGAATCAAAGCGTCCCACGCGCCATAGACCGCGAAATCGTCGCCGCCCGCATACAGTATCGAGACCTTGCGCCAGAACTCGGGCAGAGAGCAGAGCACCTCCAGCTCGCCGGCGAAGAACTGCTTGTAGAGCACGGAGAGCTGCACGTGCTCTTCGATATTGTGCAGCCGTCGCAGGCGGATTCCGAAGTTATCCACGTCGCCGCGCAGCACGCCCCAGGCGCACCTGCCTTCCGCGCGCGATGCGAGCGCGGCCAAGCTCGCGACCCGGCCTCCGTCGTCGTCCGGCGCCGCATGTCTCGCAATGGCGATCCCATCGCTTGACAGGTTTGACGAGAGCTGCCACCGGTGCTTTCCGGCATCGAGAAGAACTTTCCCCGGCGTCTCCGGAGACCATCCGGTCTGTGAGGTCCCACGAATTGCGTGCCCCAACTCGCTCGCGAAATATTCGTCGGAAGACGCGCCGCTTTCGGATACGAACGGTTCGAAAGGACTGGCTTCGGCCGCGGCCAGCGGCGCCCCGTTCTTGCGCTTCAGTTCCCCGCTCAGCCGTTTGCGAACCGTACTCCAGTCGCCTAGAATCTCGGTCTTTCCCCAGAGGAGGCTGAGGTTATTGCGGCTCATGCGGCGGATCTCGCCGGCTGCCGCTTGCAGAAAGTTGTCGGCCCGCTGCCGCGCTTCCAGGGGAAGAATCAGGAGAAACTGTCCGCCGCCGCTCGATCCAAGTAAGATGCGAGCCAGGCCCAATTCGGCCAGCAGCGCGCGCGGAAGCACTTCGCAGAGCAGCGTGATCCACTGCGAGCGTCCGGAGAGCAGCTCGGAATCGTCCGCGCCTGTGGTTCCACTCTCGGAGGGGGACAACAGAAACTCTTCTATGCCAAGGATCTGGCCTTGCAGAAGGAGTTGCTCTGACATTGCACGGTTGCGGTAAAGAAGGCACAAGTCTACCACAGCGCCCCGCCAAAGTTATAACGCAAGTGGTGATAGTCTTAAGTAAGAAGGAGCGGGCACTGCCTCCCAGACTCATTCCCGCTCTGGTCCTTTTTGCTGCCCTCGCGGGAGCGGGCCAGAGTGGCCGCGCCGATACCCCGGCCCCGAAAACAGAAAAATCCGATTCCCAATCGCCGTCCGACTCGCGTCTGGAACGTGCCATCCGGGCACGCTTCGCGCGCTCCAAGATTGCGAAAAACGCTTTTGCCGTGGAGGTACGCGGCGGAGTGGCCACGCTAACCGGACGCACGGGGATTGTCCAGCACAAGGGCACGGCAACACGCCTCGCCCGGAGCGCCGGAGCTGCGAAGGTCGTCAACCAGATTCAGGTCGCGGCGAAGGACGCGGAAGAGGCGCCCCGCGCCCGCGTGAAGCCTCGCTAATGTAAGGAGTCGGTTGCAAGCAGGCGTTGACTGCGGTACAAGAAACCATGAAACTCAGACGTTTCCTTCCATTCGCATCCGCGGGTCTGCTGCTTTCCGGGATCTGCCTGTACGGGCAAGCCACGGCCGGCTTCCAGGGGGAAGTCCTTGCCGAAGTGAATGCCCTCGAGAAGAAAATTGTGGGGCTGGCCGAAGCCACACCCGAGGATAAGTACTCCTGGAGGCCCGGCACGGGAGTCCGCTCGGTCAGCGAAGTGTTCGTTCATATTGCGAACGCGAACTTCAACATTCCCCGTTCTCTGGGAGTACAACCGCCCGACGGGCTGCCGAAGGATGCCGAAAAAACGGTCACCGGGAAGGCCCAGGTGGTCGCCCTGCTGAAGCAATCCTTCGAGCATCTACGGGGCGCGGGCAAGACGCACGCGAGCGAGCCGGAAAAGCTCGTGACGAGGGGCAAGCGCGAAGTCTCCACGCGGAGCGTGTTCGTCGGAGCCTCGGGCCACATGCACGAGCACTTGGGGCAGTTGATTGCGTATTCCCGAGTGAATGGCGTGAAGCCGCCGTGGGCGGCGGAACGATAGACGTTTAGGGCGTCTTTTCCTCTGTCAGCTCGGAAACCTGACCGTCCACTTCTTCAATCCGTACGGTCAGGCTTTTTCGTTTGGCGAACATCTCCTCGGGCATCTCGAAGCGGGCGGCGATCATGCGGTCCGCCTGGCTCTTGCGCGGAATCCGTTCGCGCATCTTCAGGGGATCGTTGAAAAGCTGCCCAAGGACGGGATACCACTGGAACAGTTTGCGCGTGTCGGCTTCGGTAATCGCCATACCCTCCACGGTGTGTCCCTCCGCGGTCACTACGAACGTGTCCACCTGTTGGACCCAGAACTGGTAAACCGAGGGATTGGCCATGCGGAAGTCGATTACCGCCAGCACGCTCCGCTCCTCGGGCGCGTGGGTCCGCACCTTGAGAATGCCTCCGCGCAACTCGATGTGCGAGTCGCTCTGAACATAGAAGTAAGTTCCAAGACCGGCGCCCACGGCCGCCAGCCCGCCAATAAAAGTCAGAAGAAAAGTTCGGTTCAAACCTCGTCCACGATCCGCAGAATCTCTCGCATGGAGGTATGGGAAGCCTCGATCAGGGTACCGTCGAACACGTGTGTTTCGAGACCGATCCTGCCCCTATAGCCATCTTTCTGAAGCGCTTGAAAGATGGCTTTCCAGTCCAGTTTCCGCGGCCCTTCCATAATGCATAGCCTTTAACTTGGACGTTGCCCACGCGCTTTTTGGGTAACAAATTGTAGCCGTCGGGAAAAGGAACCTCCTTCTGGCTGGTTTCGTTCAAAGGGTCCCAGTTGATGCCGATGGCTTTGGAGGGCAGCAGCTTCAGCAGTGCCGCCATCTCGGAAGATGTAGCGACGTTGCAGGAGGCCTCGTTCTCAATGAGCAACTGCACCTTCTCCTTTTCGGCGGCGAAGGCCATTTCGCCCAGGATGTCCGCGATCCGGGGAAACAGTTTGCGAGGCTCGGCCACGCGCAATCCGGTGAACACGCGGAGGCGGTCCACGTTCAGGATCTGCGCCGTGCGGATGGCCTTTCGAAGGTCGTCCATGCGCCGCTCAAAGCGCTTGGCTTCAACTTCCAGCCGGCGCGCGCGGACATCCGCCGTCTCGGGCTGGCGGCGCCGCGCAGCTTCCGTTCCGGGGAAGGCGAATTTGAGCAGCGAGGTGTTCAGGAAGGAGACCTTCAGCTTGTTGGCCGCGAGGTTTGCCGCGAGCGCTTTGACTTCGGGCTCGGAGAGAAAGGCATACTCGCCCTTGCCGCCGGGGATGCCGCGCAGCTCCACCCATTCGAGGCTATAGCGTCTGGCGAAACTGACGGCCTCTTCCGGTGTCGTCCCGATTTCGTCGGTAATGGCGCTGATGCTGGAGCGGCGGATTCGGGTTTTGGCAACCAGAGCGGGAACGTGCACAGCGGGGCCCGCCAGTGCGCCCGCCAGCCAGTCTCTGCGTGTCATGGATGCATCATAGCACCGGCCACACGATCCGCCGGCGGCTTCTCGCGCGCCTTAACAAGGTCCAGCGCGACGTCCACGATCATGTCCTCCTGGCCGCCCACCATGCGCCGCTTGCCGAGCTCCACCAGGATGTCGCGGGCATCCACGCCGTAGGTTCTGGCGGCTGCTTCGGCGTGCCGGAGAAAGCTGGAGTACACCCCGGCGAAGCCCAGGGAAAGGGTCTCGCGGTCCACGCGGACCGGCCGTTCCTGCAGCGGGCGCACCAGCTCTTCGGCGGCATCCATCAGGGCGAACAAGTCGCATCCGTGCGGCAGGCCCAGGCGTTCCGCTACCGCGATAAAGACCTCGAGCGGAGCGTTCCCGGCCCCCGCGCCCATGCCCGCCAGCGAGGCGTCCACACGCGTTGCGCCATGCTGGATTGCGACTAGCGTATTGGCTACTCCCAGCGAAAGATTGTGATGCGCGTGCATGCCGCGTCCGGTCTTCGGGTCCAGCGCCTCGTTGAAGGCACGGAAGCGCTCGGCCACGCCTTCCGGGAGCAGCGCACCCGCCGAATCCACTACATATACGCAGTGCGCGCCGTAGGATTCCATCAGCTTGGCCTGCCGCGCGAGCTCGGCCGGCGGCGTCATATGGGCCATCATGAGGAACCCGGCCACATCCATGCCGATGTGCCGTGCGTGTTCGATATGCTGCTTCGCGATGTCCGCTTCGGTGGAGTGCGTGGCAATCCGCACGGAGCGGGCGCCTGCCCGATAGGCGTCGTCGAGATCTTCCAGCGTGCCAATGCCCGGAATCAGCAGTGTCGCCACGCGGGCGTGCTTCACATTGCCCGCCACAGCCTCAATCCACTCCAGATCCGTGTGCGCGCCGAATCCGTAATTGAAGCTCGACCCGGCCAGGCCGTCGCCGTGGGCCACCTCTATGGAGTCGACGCGCGCCGCGTCGAGAGCCTTCGCGATCTGGACCGCCTGGCGAACGGAATACTGATGGCGTATGGGATGCATCCCATCGCGCAGCGTGACGTCCTGGATATAGAGCTTTTCCATTTCAATTCCTCGCGGCTTCAGTTCCTCGCAGCCAAGCGGCTTTCCACCAGGCGCTCCGCGGTTCTCAGCGCGGCCGAAGTCATGATGTCCAGATTTCCGGCGAAGGCCGGGAGATAGTGAGCCGCGCCTTCCACTTCCAGAAAGATCGAGCTGCGCACGCCGCTGAACTCCCCGTACCCCGGAATGCGCAACGGGCGCTCCGGCGGAATGCGCTCGAACTGGACCTCCTGCTTGAGCCGGTAGCCCGGAACGTAGTCCTGTACCTCCCGCACCATGCGCTTGATGGAGGCTTCGATCTCTTCCTGCGGCGCGAAATCGCTGAGGCAGAAGATAGTGTCCCGCATGATCAGCGGCGGATCCGCGGGGTTGAGCACGATGATCGCCTTGCCCCGTCCCGCGCCTCCGACGCTTTCCATGGCGCGCGCCGTGGTGCGGGTAAACTCGTCGATGTTGGCGCGCGTGCCCGGTCCGGCCGATTTGCTCGCGATGGAAGCCACGATCTCGGCATAGCGCACCCTGGCCACTCGCCCGACGGCGGCCACCATGGGAATGGTCGCCTGACCGCCGCAGCTCACCATGCTCAGGTTGGGCGCGTCCAGATGTTCATCCAGGTTCACGACCGGGACGACGTACGGACCGAGCGCCGCGGGAGTCAAGTCGATCACCTGCTTGCCGTGAGCGCGCAGCAGCTCATCGTGGCGCGCGTGCGCCTTCGCGGAAGTGGCATCGAAGATGACGCGGATTTGGGCGAACTCGTCCATCTCCAGCAGCCCGTCGATGCCGCGCTCCGTCACCGGCACTCCCATGCGCCGCGCGCGGGCCAGCCCGTCGGACTGCGCATCGATTCCCGCCAGCGCCCCCATCTCCAGAGTTGTGGACGTCCGCAGCACTTTGATCATGAGGTCCGTTCCAATGTTGCCCGAACCGATGATGGCGACCTTCGTGCGCATAGGTAGAGTTTACTCCCTTAAGGCCGGCGCCTCGAAGGGACTATGGGCGGAAGCGCTCAGTCTCCAAGGAACTTTCCGTAATGCCGCAACCCTCTTACGTTGTCGCAAACCGCTTTGAGGGCCGCCGTGAGGGGGATGGCCAGTACAAGTCCGGGTGCGTTCCAGAGGAAACCCCAAAGCATCAGCGCGACGGTGACCACCAGCGGGTTCAGATGGACGCGAGAGCCTACAATCTTCGGATAAAACAGGTTCAGCGCCACCACGTGCAAGAGAGTGACCGTCGCGCCCAGGAGCAGGTAGGCGCTCAGATCGCTGTGCACCGCCAGCGCGACGAAGATCGGCGGGATCATTGCCACGGGCAGACCAATATAAGGCACCAGGCTGAGGAAGCCGCTCAGCGGCCCCACCAGAAGCGGGAAGGGCAACCCCAGCTTCCAGAATGCCAGCGAACTGGTAGCCGCCAGCAGCAGGCCGAGCACGAAGTTTCCCACTACGAAGCCGCGCACCATGTCGGCAATGCCCTGCAGGCTTTTGGCCGCCACCACACGATCCTCGCTCTCAAAGAACTGCAGAAAGCTGCGGTGTATATGGTCGCGCCAGCTCAGCATGAAGTACACCAGGAAGGGGACGAACGAGGCCATCAGAAGCATCTGGTACAAGGACCCCAGACGCGAGTAGAAATAAGCCAGCATGGGAGATTCGCTGTGAATCCGGACTTCCTGGATGGTGGGCTCCAGGGGAAGCACCGGTTCGGCGGGCCGGCCCCTCGTCTTTTTCTTGGTCTTGGCCTGTTCCAGAACCTCCTGCTGCTTCTCCTGCTGGCGCCTTGGGACAATCAGCCGGTAGGTCGCCCGTTCCATGCCTTCCACCCGGTCGCGCGCCGCCTCCAGAACTTCGCCGATGCGCCGGCTGTAAGTAGGCAGGTCGTCGACCAGCACGGACATCTGGCTGTAAACGCCGAGTCCCAGAAGGTAGACGACCAGCAGCGCGAGACTACAGATGACGAAGCTGGCCAGGCTGCGGGGCAGACGGAGGCGCATCAGAAGCGCCACGAACGGCTCGAGGATGAAGGCGATCACCACGG
This sequence comes from Bryobacteraceae bacterium, assembly GCA_040902885.1. GTDB lineage: Bacteria > Acidobacteriota > Terriglobia > Bryobacterales > Bryobacteraceae > JBBDWK01. Next base: position 120,790 of record JBBDWK010000052.1, read on the forward strand.
CCGCGATCAGCGTGATAAAAAACGCCTGGGCCCAGTACAGAACGGCGAGAGCCGCGCAGATCACAAGCACGGAAATAGAGCCGCTCCGGACTCCCTCTCGACCGAAAGTTCTTGTAATCAGCGCCACAACGAGAAGACTAAGCTATATGTAATTTATCATGCTGTGCCACGCGGTGAACCCCGGGCCGTATAATTGGAGAGAGATGGAGCCGCCGGCGGGCAGGATTCTGGCCCTGGATCTGGGAAAGCGGCGCATAGGATTGGCGATCAGCGACGAGATGGGTTGGACGGCGCAGGGTCTCGAAACGCTTCAGCGCCGCAACTTGCGCGCCGACCTGGGAGAGCTTTCCCGGCTGGCTTCCGAGAAGGGCGTCAACCTTTTCCTTGTCGGGTATCCCCTTCACATGAGCGGAGACGAGGGCAGGCAGACGGAATGGGTCCGCGATTTCGCCGGAAAGCTGGCCGGCAAGACCGGCGTGGAAGTGAAGCTCTGGGACGAGCGGCTGACCACGGTGGCGGCACAGCGCGTCCTGCGCGAAAGCGGCATCGGAATTGAGAAGCGCGCAGGAGCCGTGGACCGCCTCTCGGCCGTGATTCTGCTCCAGAGCTATCTCGATTCACTGACTCAATCGTGATGTTTCGGGTGTTGCGAACTCTCGCTTTGCTGGTTTTCCTGGCCACGCTGGCCGGGGGCGCGGCTCTGCTTCTGCTCACCCAGGAGTACGCGGGCTTCAACAGCGCCGTATTCGTGGACGTTCCGCGCGGCACCGGGACACGCCAGATCGCCCGCATGCTGCGCGACGCCGGAGTCGTGCGCCACGAAGGACTCTTTCTGCTGGCCCGCGCGGTGCGGCCGAACGCCCTGCTTCTGGCGGGCGAGTACCGGTTCGCGCGTCCCGGTTCCGTGCTGGACGTCTTCGAGCGCATCGCACGCGGCGACATTTTTTATTATCAGTTGCTGGTGGCCGAAGGGAACAACATGTTCGACATCGCTGCCGCGGTGGACAAACTGGGGATTGTTTCGGCGGCGGACTTTCTGGCAGCGGCCCGCGATCCCTTTCTCATTCGCGATCTCGCGCCGGACGCGCCTTCGCTCGAAGGCTATCTCTTCCCCGACACGTACCGCTTTCCACGGAACACCGGCGCGCGGCAGATGTGCCAGGTTATGGTTGCTCGGTTTCGCAAGGAGTGGAAGGCTCTCGGCGCACCGGAGAATGTGCATCACATGGTAACGCTGGCATCGCTGGTGGAAGAGGAAACGGCGGTCCCCGAGGAGCGCCCCGCGGTTTCGTCGGTTTTTCAAAACCGGCTGAAGCTAGGCATGAAGCTGGACTGCGATCCATCCACTGTTTACGCGGCGCTGCTCGAAGGGCGCTATCGCGGAACGCTCCACAGGTCCGATCTTTTGAACGCACACCCCTACAACACCTACCGGAACCCGGGGCTGCCGCCCGGTCCGATTGCCAATCCCGGTATGCAGTCCTTGCGCGCCGCGCTCGATCCGGCCGATACGGAATACCTGTACTTTGTCGCCGTTCCCGACGGCGCCGGCCGCCATGTCTTTTCCCGCGACCTCAGCACGCACAGCGCCGCCGCCGCCAAATATCGCCGTGCCCGCCAAGGCAAGTAGCAGAAAATCCCGGCTGCTGGACTATCTCGCCCGGCGCGGGATCTCCGTCGTTACACGGGCCGAGTGGCGCGAGCTGCTCGAGTTGCTGGCCCCCATCTCGGAGGACGCGCTGCGCCATCTTCTCCACCGGCTGGGTGTGCCCGCGGAACAGCCGCTGGACGGCGTCCGGCAGGGATCGCTCGACCAGCTCGAATGTTCTCTTCTGGCCTTGCACAAAGTTTATGAGGGCGGCCGGGATCAGGCTCGGGTGTGCCGGAGACTCGTGATTCAGGCAAAGGACCGCGCACGCATGCTGGCCCGCCATCCCAAAGCGGACCCCGAGCGCAAGGCGCTGAAGGAAGAGATGGCGCTGTGGATGCTGGTGTGGCTGGAGAATCCGGACGTATTCGAAAGCTGGGCGGGGCTGCGGAAGAGGGCCATCGCGCGCGACGGCCCCCCGGCGAACGGCGCACCCTGATTACTGCATCTCGATGGATTCCACCTTCACCACCTCGCCGTCCAGCGAGCCGGTGACTTTGGCCTTGAGGTCTTTGTCCTTGGCGCTTGTCTTCAGGAGCGCCAGGGATTTGGCGTTGCCGCTCTCGTCGAACTTCACGAACTTGCCGTCGGCGAGCACCAGCCCGAAGCCGCTCTTAGCGCATCCCACGGCGCACTTTGCGGTGTGATTGGCGAGATCCTTACCCTTGCACATCACGTCCACAAGCGTGCCGTTCCAGGACTCGGCCGCGGCGGCGCCGGCCATCAAGGCGCCGGCCAATGCAAGAAACCCGATTCGTTTCATTCCGAACTCCTCCTTAACAACAGTCCTTATTCTACCGGATGGCGTCGCGATGAACCGTGTCCATGGAGAAGGCCGGCATGCACACCGCGATGTACTCCGCGCCCTCCTCGAACGGCGTGCTGTAGCGGACCCACGCGCCGCTTTGGGCAATCACCGCCTGTCCGGCGCGAACATCCAGGGCGCCTTCGCTATGCTCGACGCGCAGCACGCCTTTGAGCACGACCGTGAACTCGTCGAACTCCGGCGTCTGGCCGGGCTCCTCCCAGCCTCCTGGACTGCGCATGTGCGCCACGCTGAGCGCGCCGGTGTTCGAGTTCACGCGCCCGATGTACTCGTCAATCAATTTGGGTTTGTTCCCCGCCGCGGTAACGCGCGTGGGCGCTTCAATCAGTACTGGCATGGGAAGGCATCAGTGTAACATGAGCGGCGAGCGGTCAGCCTGATGGTAGCGGATAGGTACCCAAGCTCTGTAATAGTCGGCGCTCCGCGACTCTTTCCGCCGCATTCAGCCGCAGTAATCGGACCGTGGCAGCGCCAATCTGCGTATGTGATCCAATGAATTCGGCATCGAGACGGAAATGATCAGCCCAGCGGTCGCGTCGCGGATCAAAGAGTCGGACGGCGAGTCCCGTCGTTCGATCGATCGAAGCGACATCGCTCCCCTTGTGGCGATTGCAGAGAACGCAGGCGTATGCCAAATTGTCGAAATCGGAAGAGCCGCCGTGCTTGCGGCTAATGACGTGATCGATTTGGTGCGGAAAACCTGCGTCTTCTTCGTGGAGGAGGCAATATTCGCATCGATAATCCGCGCGGCGGGCTACTTCGGCGCGAAGCTGCTCGCTGATCTCACTGGCCACGCGAAAGGATCTGGCGAGCCTTCGCCTTCGCCATTCTCAGAATGTGCTCCAACTCCATAAAGTGGTCTAGTTCCGCCTTCTCATCCGGCGGCAAGCCGCTTTCCTTCTCACGCTCGATCAGCTCAGCGACTCTCTGCTGCGCTTCCGGCGAGGGCCGGAAATGAGCAACAGCCTCCGGCGTGGTGCCGGCGGCGATGAAGTCGATGATCTCCAAATAGGCGGGAATGACCATGCTCATTCTCCCCTCATTCTACATGAGCGCGTGCCGCGCCTGGGTTTAATCACATATCCGGTCAGCCGCCTCTACCGCTTGGGAACACTGTCTGAGTCAAGACCGGAGATCAGTTCTTGGCCCCGCTGTTCGCGGAGCGTAACAGGCGGCGATGGATCTCGAGTTCGCGCTGAGCGAGCTGCGCCTCTCCCGTCCCGCGGTATGCCCGGTAAAGCAGGTAATGCGCGGTTTCATGTTGCGGCGAGGTTCGAATCACTTCTCGCAGAAGGGGAATGGACTGTGCGGCCTTGCCCAACTGCAGATAGGCCTTGGCCAGCTCCAGCTTGGTGGGTTGAAAGCCGGAGCGCAGATCCAGGGACCTCTCGAGCATGGGACCTCCGGCGGCTGCGTCGCCTTTTCTTACCAGTGCGGCGCCCAGCTCGTAGTAGGCGCCATGATGGTAGGGCGATAACTTCAGCTCCTCACGCAATTCGCGCATCCCCTCCTCGTCCCGGCCCTGCAGGAGCAGCACGCGCCCCAGGGAAAAGCGCACCCCGGATCTCCGCCCGTCGCGCCGCAGCGCTTCCCGAAAGCAAACCTCGGCCTCCGTGAAATCGGCTGCGAATTCCGCGTTCAATCCCTTGCTCAGCCATACTTGCGCGGAATCGGGCGCGGCCTTCTCGAGACGCTCGAAGCGCTCGGCGGCGCCGGCGCTATAGATGCGATTCAACCAGAACAGCGCTTCCTCGTCCTCGGGGTGCTTCCGCAGCCTCGCGCGCAGCGCCAGCGGCTCCGGAATCTCTTCCCGCAGCCGGATGGGAATCTGGGAGGGCACGGCCGGTTTCACCAGCGGGTGCCGGGATCTCAGACTGCGCCGCATCTCCAACAAATCTCTGTCTTGGGGAAAAGCCGCCAAACCGGCATCCACCTCGGCCATCGCCTCAGCCGCGTTTCCGGATTGTTCGTGCGCATAAGCCAGCAACTGATGGGCCTCGGGATACTTCTCGTAGGCGACGGCGATTTTCAGGTAGGGAGCTGCATCGCGATACTTCGCGGAGCGCAGGAGATGTTGGCCATACCGGAGGTTCGCGAGAAAGCTCCGCGGTGCGAGGCGCAGCTCGTCCTCCAGTTCCTTCGCGGCTTCGTCGTACCGCTTCAGCGACCAGAGAATCTCCGCCGCATCCAGGTGCGGCCCAGGCAGACGCGGATTCGCTTTCAGGGCCTCGCGCAGCTCGGCCAGCGCGTTATCGGTGTCGCCAGACGAGCTGTGACGGTAGGACAGATGCTGGTGTTTGCGCGCTAAGCTGCCGGGCAGGCTGGAGAGCTTCTCTGAAAGCTGTCTTGCCTGCCGTGTGTAGACTTCCGAAGCGGCGAACAGGTAATCGGGATCCTTCGCCATGACTTCGTCGAGGCGTTCAAAATGCGCCAGCGCGCATTCCAGATCGTCCAGGGCGAAGCACGAATAGGCCAGCCAGTACCGGACCTTGGCATGAGACTGGTCCGCGCGCAGCGCTTTCTCGAGAACTGTCCGGGCTCGCTGAAACTGGTTGTTCTCGTAGAGCCTGCGGCCTTCCTCGAGCGGAGAGATCCCCGCCCAGGCATGGCCGGCGAGAATGAGCGCACTGAGCTTTGCCAGCCTCATTGCCGGGGCTTGCTCCGCTTGAGGGCCTCAAAGCGTGCCAGCATCGCATTGCCGCCTTCGCGGTCGCCCTGCCGCAGTTTCAGCAGGCCTAACTCGTAGAACGCGGGCGCATCGGTCGGATCGAGCGCGATGGATTGTTCCAGTTGCTCCCGCGCCTCCCGATTGCGCCCCAGCTTGCGGTAAATCCGGCCCAGATAGTAGCGAGCTCTCGCGGATTGGGGATTGAGCGTCAGAGCCTCGCCGAGCAACTGAAGGCTCCGCTCCATCTCCTCGTGCTCAATGAGGAAAGATGCATAGTTGATGAATGGCCATTCATCCCTCGCCTTCAGCCTGGATGAGGCTTCGATAGCCATCTCGAAGTGCGCTCTCGCCTGGCCCATGTCTCCCAAACTCCGATAGCAGAAGGCGAGATTCACCAGTACGTCCGGATAACCGGGCAGAAGCCGCAGGGCGGTTCGCGAAGAGGTCATGGACTCTTCGATGCGGTTGTTCGAGTAATAGTGGCGCGCCAGATGGTAGTGAAGCTCCGGGCTGCGCGGATTCAAGGCCACCGCGCTGCGAAAGCCTTCCAGTGCGCCGTCCTTCAAGTCCAGCACCACATAATTCAAAGCTGAAAGATGATGCACGCGCCAGTCGTACTTGTCGATGCGAAAGGCGCGGCCCAGAAGCTCGATGGATTCCTTGTGCCTCCCCGTGCGAAATTCGAGAAACGCGTTGATATAGAGCAGGTCCGTGGAAGCCGGATTTTGCTTCAGCGCTTTCCGGGCGCGCTCCAGCCCCGACCCGTAATTTTTCACTTCGCGGTAAGTCTGCGCCAGCCGGTATGCGCCTTCGCGATCCGGCGCGCCGGGAAGCACGCACTGCCATAGCGCGTCTTGGGCCTCGCGGAAGGCTCGCGCTTCCATCAGGGCCGCGCCGCGAACGCACGCCGTTTCCGTCTCTCCGGGCGCCGGGGAAACGAACGCAAACAGCAGCAGTGCAAACAGACGGCTCCGCAAGGTCGGCTCCGATTCTCTCTTAACTTATCATCCCCTCCGGATGGGCGAAACCGGCTATTCTGAGGGCATGATCCGGCTAATTGCGTGTCTTGCGGCGGTTGCCGCCGCATTCGCGCAAACGCCCGGCGAGGATCGCCCGCGCACCGCGGGCGCCGATCTCTATCTCGCCAACCGGTTTCAGGAGGCGCGCACGTACCTGGAAACGGAGATCGCATCCGGGAAGGCCGCTCCAGAGTCGCATTACTGGCTCGGGTATGCCTACCTCGCTCTGTCCCTCCGGGACAAGGCCGTCGCGCAGTTCGAAAAGTATCTTCAATCGAAACCCGATGACGAAGACGTGCTTTACGCCGTTGCGCGAACCTATTCCGAACTGGCATTCATGAGCCTCCAGCGCATCTTTAGCCTGGACCCGGAATCGGCGCGCGCTTATCAGATGCGGGGAATCCGTTTTGAGCTCGAGAAATCCTGGCAGGATGCTATCCGGGAGTATGAGATGGCGCTGAAGGTCAACCCCAATACTCGCGGCATTCACTCATCCATAGGACGCATCTACGAAAGGGAATTGAAGGATGCCGTTCGGGCGCAAGCGGCTTACCAAAAAGAACTGCCGCCGCTGCCGCCGGATTCGCCTGGGGAAGCCGCCAAGGGCATCCGCAAGCTGGAAGAAAAACGGATCGAGGAGAGCCTGCCGCACTTGTTGCGATGGCGCGAGGCCGAGCCGTCGAACCCCGACGTTTACTACTACCTCGGCGAAGCTTTCACGGATCTGAAGGTGAAGGCCATTCAGCGTTTGAAGACCGCCAGTCCAAACTCCTATCGGCTGCACCAGATTCTCGCTGAAAATTACGCCTCCATTCATCGGAAGCCCGAAGCCATCGCCGAATATAGGAAAGTGATCGCGCTACAGCCGCAATTGCCCGGCGCGCATTACGAATTGGCCAGACTCTCGAGCGATACGGACCCCGAGGAGGCGGTGAAGCTGCTCCGAAAGGAGCTGGCCATCGACCCGCTGCATTACGCGGCAAAGAGCCTCCTCGGCCGGCTGCACGTGGCGCTGGATCGGCCTGCCGAGGCCATTCCCTTGTTGCGGGCGGCACTGGAGGCGAAGCCGGATCTCCTGGATGCCCGCAAGGCGCTGGGCCGCGCGCTGGTCAATACAAAGGAGCCCGCGGAGGCGCTGCCGCACCTGCGGGCGGTAGAGGACGCGAACCCGGACGACGAGCAGATCCACTTTTTGCTCTCGCAGGCTTACAGGATGCTGGGCAAGAACGTGGAGGCCGCACGCGAAATGCAGCTTCACCAGCAAACGCTCCGCAAGCTGGCCCGGCCAGATCAGGGCCTCGGCAACCGGACGAACTGATTCGCCTTGACGTTCTTCGTCGAAACCCGTTTCCCGTCCGGCCAAACCACATCCACTGCATCGGCGGTTGCGGCCGCGCCCAGGCCGAAATGTGCGCGGGGATCGCTCACCGAGAGGTAGCCCGACTGCGATCGCACTTCCCGCATCTGCTTCAAACCGCCCGCCGTGACATAGACACGCGCTCCGATATGGCTGCTTGCGCCCGCCGGTTCCAAACCGACCTGCAGCCAGTTGTGCGCCGGCTTTCCGGTGTTCCGCAGTAAGGCCGGAGGGTCGTCGATGTTAGCGATCAGGACGTCGAGATCCCCGTCGTTGTCATAGTCGCCCACCGCCGCTCCACGGCCGGCATGGAGAGCCGCGAAGCCCGCGCCGAGCTTGTCCCCCACGCTTTCAAACCGGCCGTCCGCCAGATTGCGGAACAGCAGAAGGCGTTGCCGGTAGGTTGTGCCCGTCTCCGCACGGTCCACCTCGGGATACACGTGGCCGTTGACGGTGAGGATATCCTGCCAGCCGTCTAAATCGAAGTCCGCGAAGTGTACGGACCATCCGAGGTAGGGCAGGGTAACCTTGCCGATGCCCGAAGACCACGTAATGTCTTCGAAGAAATAGTCGGCCATGTTGCGGTACAGCTCGTTGGGCTCGCGCGAAAAGTTGGTGACGTGAAGATCGAGGAGGCCGCGATTGAAAAGGTCGCCGGCTTCCACGCCCATCCCGGCCTGCTCCAGACCGTCCGAGCTGAAGGCTACATTGCGCGCTACCGCTACCTCCTCAAAGCGTCCGCCTCCGAGATTGCGCCAAAGCAGATTGGGCGTCGAGTCGTTCGCGACATAGAGGTCCTGGCGGCCGTCGTTGTCGAAATCGAGCGCGACGACGCCCAGCCCGTGATACGGCCCGCTCGCCTTTCGCAAACCCGCCGGTTCCGACACGTCCATGAATGTGCCGTCGCCGTTATTGCGGTATAGGGAATGCGGATCGGAGTGGAAGCCTTGCGGGCCGCAAAAAACGCCCATGCCCTGATACTTGCAGCCCGGGCCGCGCCGCACGGGTTTCGAAGCGTCGAAATGAACGTACCGCGCGACGTAGAGATCGAGACGCCCGTCTCCGTCATAGTCGAAGAAAACGGCGCCGGTGGACCACAACCCCGTTGAGAGCAAACCCGCCTTCCCGGCTACTTCCGAGAAGGTTCCATCGCCTTTGTTGCGGAAGAGGAAGTTGCGGCCGTAGCCGGTAACGAACATGTCTTCGCGGCCGTCGGCATCGTAATCGCCGATGGTGACGCCCATCCCCCACCCGCGCGCCGCCAGACCGGCCTTTCCGGTCGCATCGGTGAACTTCCCGTCGCGGTTATTGCGGTACAGAGCGCAGACCCGTTCGCCGCCCTTCGCGTAGCTTTCCAAATCCGCGCCGCGAATCAAAATTATGTCGAGCCAGCCATCCCGATCGTAGTCGAACCAGGCGCAGCCGCCGCCGATCGACTCGAGGATATAGTCCTTCCGGACGGAGCCTTGCTTGTTGACGAAACCGCTCAAACCTGCCTGCCGGGTAACGTCGGCAAATTGCGGCAGAGATCCGGCGGCGAACGAAATGCCGAAGTTCGCCGCCAGGCAGAGCAGGACACTGCGGAAGCGCAGTCCCAGACTAAAAATCCACTCGAAAACCAAGCTGGATGACCCGTGCACCGCCCGAACCGGTGATCCTGCCGAAGTTGGGGTTGGTCAGGTCCGTGATGGGGCTGTTCAGGTTGGGTGTGCGACATAGAAGTGGAGATTAGGCGGCCCGGCGAGCCTCCCGGTAATCC
>JBBDWK010000053.1:0-27576 GCA_040902885.1 Bryobacteraceae bacterium
CGCGGTGGGCGCGGTCTCCAGCTTGCCGACGTGCGGCGCGAGCCAGCGGTAGTCGGGAAGCTTGGCCAGCATGCGGAAGTAGCGGCGGGTGGTGGTGTTCATCCGCACGGGCTGATCGGCTTCGGCGAGGCGCGCGATGGCGCGCGCCAAACGTACCACCGCATTATCGGGGCGGGGCAGGGAACCGTGACCCGCGGTGCCGCGCGCGGTGAGGGTGATGCGGCTGGGAATCTTCTCGCTCGTCTGGACGTGGAAGAGGCGCTGGCCTGCCGCTGCATCGAAGGCGAAGCCGCCCTCGTTGAGGCCGAAATCGGCGTCGATCTTTTGAAAGGCGTTGGCAATCATCCATTGGATGCCCGTGGAGCCGGTCTCTTCGTCGGACTCGGCGAGCAGGATGATGTCGCGGCGGAGCGGCATGCCTTGCCGTTTCAACTCCACCAGCACGGAAAGCTCCGCGGCGATGTAGCACTTGTCGTCCTGCGCGCCGCGGCCGTAGATGAAGCCGTCACGCTCTTCGGCGGAGAAGGGATCCACGGTCCATTGCGAGCGGTCCGCCGGAACCACGTCGCTATGGGCCATCAGCAGCAAAGGGCGCTGCGAGCCGTCGCCCTTCAGGCGGGCCACGAAGTTCAGGCGCGACGTATCGCCGCCCATCAGCTCGCTGGGAATGCCCTCGCGGTCGCACACCGATTTCAGGTACTGCGCGACAGGTGTTTCGTTGCCGGGCGGGTTGATGCTTTGAATCCGGATGAGGTCGATCAGATAGCGGCGCGCCCGGCCTTCGAGCGAATCGTCTTGTGCCAGCAGGCCGGGCGCGGCCAGAAAACAAACCAGGGTAAATGAAACGACAGAGCGCACTCCCGTATTAGAACACGTACAAAGGCGTGCCCTGTTGCGGCTCCGTCCCCGCTCCGGCAACTACCGGCTCGCCTTCTTCGAAAATCTGCCGGTAGAAGATGCCGGTGTCGCCGAGGTAGACCTCCAACTCCGCGGGCTTCGGGAGCAAACCCTGTATGAGCGCTTCGGAGAGCGGGTCTTCGATGTACTTCTGGAGCGCCCGCCGCAACGGCCGGGCGCCATAGGCGCGGTCCGCGCAGGTCTTCTCCAGGATGTATTTGGACGCGTCCATGGTGAGCCGGATCTTGATCTGCTTGGGCGCCAGGTTCTGGTTGATCTGGGTGACCAGCAGGCCCATGATCTTGATGAGGTCTTCGTCGCTGAGCGAGGTGAAGAGAATGACCTCGTCCAGGCGGTTCAGGAACTCGGGGTTGAAGGCACGCTTCACTTCGCCGCGAACCTGCTCCTCGACCTTCGTCGCGATGCCCTCGGTGTGCGGGAGCGCGAAGCCCAGACCGCCCTTCTTCTCGAGGAACCGCGCGCCCAGGTTGGAGGTCATGATGATGATGGTGTTCTTGAAGTCCACTGAATTGCCCAGGCCGTCGGTCAAATGGCCGTCTTCGAACACCTGCAACAGAATGTTGTAGACGTCCGGGTGGGCCTTCTCGATCTCGTCCAGAAGGATGATCGAGTAGGGCGCGCGTTTCACGCGTTCGGTCAACTGGCCGCCCTCTTCGTAACCTACGTAGCCCGGAGGCGAGCCGATGAGCTTCGAAACCGAGTGCTTCTCCATGAACTCCGACATGTCGAAGCGGATGAGCGACTTCTCGGTGCCGAACAGGAAGCTGGCGAGCGCGCGGGCGACTTCCGTCTTGCCGACGCCGGTCGGGCCGAGAAAGAGGAATGAGCCGGCGGGCCGGTTGGACGACTTCAACCCGGCGCGCGAACGCCGGATGGAGCGGGCCAGCGCGGAGATGGCTTTCTCCTGACTGATGACGCGCTTGTGCAGCTCCTCCTCGATGCGCAGCAGCTTGGCGATCTCCTCTTCCTTAATGGCGGTCATGGGCACGCCCGTCCAGCGCGCCACGACGTCCTCGATATCGTCCTTGGTGACGATGCCGGTGGAGGATTCGTCCAGGTTGTACTTCTCGCGCAGCTGGCGCATGTTCTCGCGCTCGCGGCGCTCTTCGTCCGAATAAAAGCGCGCCTTCTCGAACTCGTGGTTCGCAATGGCGTTCTCCATGCGGTGCACGATGAATTTGATGCGCTTCTGAATGTCAGCCAGGTCGCTGGGCAGAGTGGTCTGCCGCAGCTTGACACGCGCGCCCGCCTCGTCGATCAGGTCGATGGCCTTGTCCGGCAGGAAGCGGTCTGGAATGTAGCGGCTGGAAGCGTAGACGGCGGACACAATGGACTCGTCGGTGTAGCCGACGGCGTGGAATTTCTCGTAGCGGTCCTTGATGCCAAACAGGACCTTGACGGCGTCCTCCTCGCTGGGAGGCGGAACCTTCACGGCCTGGAAGCGGCGCTCCAGGGAGCGGTCCTTCTCGATGGACTTGCGGTACTCGCCCGGCGTGGTCGCGCCGATGCACTGAATCTCGCCGCGCGAAAGCGCCGGCTTCAGAATGTTGGCGGCATCGAGCGAGCCTTCCGCGGAACCGGCCCCGACCAGGGTGTGCAGCTCGTCGATGAAGATGACGGCGTTCTGGTTCTCCATCAGCTCCTTCATGATGGTTTTGAGCCGCTCCTCGAACTGGCCGCGATACTTGGTGCCGGCCACGATGAGGCTGAGGTCGAGCGCCAGAATGCGCTTGTCGGCGAGGAAGGAAGGCACGTCGCCTTCGGCTATGCGCTGGGCAAGTCCTTCGACGATGGCCGTCTTGCCGACGCCCGGCTCGCCGATGAGCACCGGGTTGTTCTTGGTGCGCCGGCATAGAATCTGAACCACCCGCTCGAGCTCGTAATCGCGGCCGATGAGCGGATCGAGCGAGTTGTCGACCGCGGCTTGCGTCAGATCGCGGCTGAACTCGGCCAGCAGCGAGCTTTCCTTGGGCCGGTTGGAGACCTTCTCGGACTGCGAGCGCGCCAGCTCCTCCCGGATGGTTGAGAGGCGCAAGCCCCGCTCGTGCAGGATCTCCGCCGCGAAGCACTTCTCTTCCCGCAGCAGGCCCAACAGCAGGTGCTCGGTGCCGATGTGCTTGTGACTCAGACGTTCCGCTTCCTCGGCGCCATAGGCGAGCACGCGCTTGCACTCGTGGCTCAAAGGCAGATCCACCGACGTGGATACTTTCTCCCGGATGGTGGTGTGGCCTTCAATCTGCTTCCGGATGGATTCAATCGCCGAATGGGAGCGCAGGAATCGATTCGCGAGCGCCTTGTCCTCGCGCAGCAGACCGAGGAGCAAGTGTTCCGTCTCTATGTAAGGACTGCCAAACTGGCTGGCCTCATAGCGCGCGAAAAAGATAACTCGCCGTGCCTTTTCCGTATATCGTTCAAACATAGACCCCCATTTCTACCCTGGACGGGCCGTTAGGCCTGCCCTTACCGCGGAGCATCGCCTTGAGCCGAGTCCGGTTCCCACGGGACCAGGACTCCTCCCTCCATCTTAAGTATACGATCACATCGTCTGGCGAAGGAAAGATTGTGAGTGACGAAGACCGAGGTTAACTGATGCGAGCGATGCAGACCTTCAAGGAGGGAGAAGATCGCCTCGCCAGTCCTAAAGTCCAGATTTCCGGTCGGTTCGTCCGCGAGCAGGATCATGGGACCGGCGACCAGCGCCCGGGCGAGCACAACCCGCTGCTGCTCGCCGCCCGACAATTCGCCCGCCCGATGCCAGGCGCGCTCGCTCAGCCCGACCTCGTCCAGCCTCGCCAGAGACGCTGGAGCGGCTTTGTTGTAGGGCACCCCGCGAATCAGGAGCGGCATCATCACGTTCTCCTGGGCGGTGAATTCGGGAAGGAGGTAATGAATTTGCCAAACAAACCCAATGGCCCGGTTGCGGTGATCGGCCAGCTCGGTCTCCGCCAGCCTGGAAATGTCCTGGTCTCCGTAAAAAATCGTACCGCTGGTTGGCCGGTCGAGGCCTCCCAGAATGTGCAGAAGCGTGGATTTACCCGCTCCGGATTCGCCGACCAGGGCGAGCCGCTCACCCCGCCTGACCTCCAGATCGAGGTTCTCGAAGATAACGAGATCGCTCTCCCCGGAGCGGAACTTTTTGGTGAGTTTTTCGGCGCGGAGCACCACATCCGCCGGAGCGGGGCTCACCGGTTCTGCAACCTCATGATTTTATTATCGACCGTGGTCGCGCAAAGCTACAACAGAGAAGATCGGAAGGAGACGCCACGATGGCGTTCAGGCGACTCCCGCACGCTTCATGATCGGCTCGGACTGCTGTCGGATACGTCGCGCTACTTCAAAGGGGTCGCCCTTCTGAAGATGGGGATAGAAGAGCTCGACCGAAAGCGGCCCGCGGTACTTCTTACGATCCAGGATTTGCAGGATTCGCACCAGGGGCAGCACGCCATCGCCCGGGACGTCGCGCGTGCCGTTGTCCAGCAGTTCTCTGGGAATGTCCGGCACGTCCTGAAAATGCACGTGATGGAGCTCTCCCTCCCGGACGAGATCCAGGTCTTCAAGCCGGCTCAGGCCCGCGCCAAAGTGGTAGAAGTCGAACATCGGCATGACGTTGGGGTGATTGACCTCACGCGTCACTTTAAGGGCTGTCGGAAGCGTCCCGACCAGCGTGGAGCCGCGCATGAACTCCACCATGGCCACAACTTTGTAAGGCTTGAGAATCTCGCCTACCTGCCGGAGGCTGTCCACAGTGCGCGGGTAATCGTCGAGCGTGAACTTGCCGGCGGTGTTGCAGGGGCAGACCATGCGGTCGACGCCCAAGGCGGCCAGAGTTTCACCGAGCCGCTTGATCTCTTCAAGCGCGGCGCGCTCTGGTTTGGGCTGAACCACGCCCCGGCCGCCTCCGCTGGCCACGGCTTTGATGCCCAGGTCGGTGAGCAGGCGGCGGGCGGCCGGCATGCCTTCCTGTTTGACGAACTCGTCCACGTGCGGCGGAATGACTTCCACGTAGCGGATGCCCGCTTTCGCATAACCTTCGAGCGACCTTCGGTAGCCCGCGGCCGCCGTAGTCGTCTGGTGCATGCAGAGGTACATTTTGGCGCCGCTCTGCGCCCGCACGGCCGCCGGGAGGGCTGCGCCAAGGAGCAGTTGTCTTCGGTTCAGAGGCATGTGTCGATAGTGCCACGACGCGGGGCCTTGGCGCACGCGCGTATAATTCCCTGATGAACTTCCGCCTGCCGGGACTGCTGTTTCTGGCTTGCGCGATGTGGGCGCAGGGGCCGGCGGAAGAGCTTGCGCGAGCCATGCAGCTCGCCGGCCAAGGACGGTTCGCGGAGGCGGAGCAGGCGCTGCGGCCTCTCGAACAGGCGCATCCGAAGGAATTCGAGATCCGCTACCGGCTCGGCCTGATCCTGCTGCGCCAAGGTAAAACGGGCGAGGCAGCCGAGCGGTTGGAAACAGCCGCTCAGTTGGCCCCCGATTCTCCGCTGGCGTGGCTCGCGGTCGCGCAGACACGGCTCAAGCTGGGGCGGCGTGAACCGGCGCTCGAAGCGGCCGGCCGCGCGGCAAAGCTGGCCCCGAAAGATCCGGCTGTCTGGCGTGCCCTGGCCATGTTTTACCGGATGGCGAAGGATCCCGCGAAGGCTGTGGAAGCGTATCAGAAGGCCATTCGCCAGGCTCCCGAGCAACCGGAGCCGTACTTCGACCTGGCGGGCCTGTTTCTCGACCATCGCACCCCCGAACCTGCCGTCGCGGTGCTGGAGAGCGCCGTGGCGCGTTTCCCCAAGGAGTCCGAGTTTTGGAGGCTGCTGGGGCTCGCGCATTATCAAACCGGCAACATCGGAAAGGCGATTGATGCGTTTCTCGCGGTCTCGGATCTCGATCCGGATTCCGAGGTGGGCTACGCTTCCCTTGAAACCCTGTTGGCGGAAGCCGGCTCCCGACTTCCGGAGATCGTTACCAGACTGCGGGAGTTCCGGAAGCGGCAGCCCGCGATTCCGGTGGGACATTTTCTGCTGGCAAAAGCGCTGACGGTGGAGCGCGCCCGGGCGGCGGAAGTGGAGGCTCTCTTGCGCGAGGCGATTCGGACGGAGCCGAAGTTCTGGCCCGCGCAATACGAGCTGGGTCAACTGCTCGAAGCGCAGGGCAAGCCCGAGGAAGCGGTGCGGGCGCTGGCCCAGGCAGTGACGCTCAACCCGGAGTATGCGCCCGCGCATTACAGCCTCGCGCGGCTCTGTGGGCAACTGGGGGACCGGGCGCGCGCGGTAGAGCACCGCAAAGCGCACCACGAACTCCTGAAGCGCCAGCGGGAGGCCGCGGAGCGGGCGCGCGCCGAAAATCCCGCGCTGCCTTACCGGATCGAGGCGGAACGTTGAGGCCTACGCTCCAGATGATGGACTGTCCTCTTTCCCGGCGCTCGTATGTCGGCCTGAGGGGATCGATTCTGCTGCACGGCAGGTGTATACTACCTACAAAACTGAGGTCGCCTGTGGATCGCGGCCCAGCAAAAGGGGGCGCTGAAATGTCTAGTCTTACCGTTCGTATCTTAGGCAGCCTGTTCCTCTCTTCCTTATGGCTGCTGGCGCAAACTACATCAACTGAAGTTCTGGGCACCGTTTCCGACGCCACTGGCGCGGTCGTGCCGGGAGCGAACGTAACCCTGCTTCGGACTCAGACAGGCGAACGACGCACCACCGTGTCCGACAACAACGGCAACTATTCATTCCCCCTCATCGAGATTGGCGACTACACCGTCACCATCGAGATGCAGGGATTCAAGTCCCAAACCAAGACCGGCGTTCACGTCGAGTACCAGCAGAAAGCTCGCGTGAACGTGCAACTCGAGGTCGGTGCGGCGACCGAACGAGTGGAGGTCGTTGCCACAGGCGTTGAACTCAAAACCGACGACGCCTCCCTCGGTGCGACCATCGACCACAAGCGTGTTGTCGAACTGCCCATCGTGAACCGTAATTTCGCCAGCTTGGTGGTTCTCACGCCGGGCGTGCAGTTCGGAACGCGGATGGGCTTGAGCCCGCATTCGACCGCGGGATCCTTCTTCCCGGGCGCAACGCAGGTGAGCGCCAACGGCCAGCGCGATGCCAACCAGCGCGTCACGCTCGACGGAGTGATCGCGAGCGAGCCCCTGGTCAACACCGTCTACTTCAATCCCTCGATCGACGCCATCGAAGAGGTAAAAGTCCACACCGGCTCCTATTCGGCCGAGTACGGCATGAATAACGGAGCCAACGTGCAAGTGGCGCTGAAGTCCGGTTCGAACGACTTCCACGGGACTTTTTTCGAATTCCTCCGAAATGACGCGGCCGACGCCAGGGATTATTTCCTGAACTTCCAAGTCCCGGCCGGTTCCCCCCGTCAGCAAAAGAATCGCCTGCGCCGCAACCAGTTCGGCGCCTGGCTGGCGGGGCCCGTGCTGCTGCCCAAGATCTATAACGGCAAAGACCGCACGTTCTGGAGCTTCAACTATGAAGGTACCCGTGAAACCCAGGAATCCGTGCAGCAGGCGTTCTGGTTTCCGGAGGCCTTCCGGAACGGCGACTTCTCCGCTCTGCTGACGCCGCTGATCCGCAACGGGGTTCCCGTCCGCGCGCCCACCGTCATCTACGATCCGTTGACGGGCGAGCCCTTCCGGGATATGCAGGGGAACATCACCAATATCATCCCGCCCAGCCGGATCAACAGAAATGCGCAGAACTTCGTTAACACCTATCTGCCGCTTCCGCAATTTACTCCAGACGACGTCGTGGACACGAACGTCATCCGCTCGGTCCCGAATGTCCTTTATCAGAACCAGTATTTCGCCCGCCTGGACCACCAGTTCAGCGTCAAGGACAGGATCTTTGGGCGGTTCGCCACCCTGCACGGCGACTACGCGATCAATAACATCAACCCGAACTTCCCGAGCACGCAACGGATCCAGAACTACAACGTCGCATTTCAGCACCTCCATACGTTCAGTCCGACCACGCTCAACGAGTTCCGAGTCGGCTTCAACAAGGTCAACAACGACCAGACCAACCGACGCAGCAACACCGATTTCGATCCCGATACACTGGGCGTCGGCCAGTTTCGCGTCGCCGTTGACAACAACCGCAAGTTCCGGCCCGACGAGACCGGTATTCCGCCAACCGGGATCATCGGTGGCGATGGCGGCGCCCGCTTCGACCTCAACGGGATCTATCAGTTCTCCGACAACCTTTCCTTCATCCGGCAGTCGCACAACTTCAAGGCCGGCTTCGAGCTCCTCCGCTATGGACTGGACAGGGCCGCGGCCAACGTTCCCCTGGGTAACCTGACCTGCTGTCCCGGCGGCTACAACTTAGCCGGGTGGCTCCTGGGCTATCCGGCCACCGCATCGAGTGCCGAGGGCTTGGTTTGGACCGCACCCCGTCAAAACCGTTGGGGTGCTTATTTCCAGGATGAATGGCGCGCCACTCGCAAACTGACCATCAACATGGGCCTGCGCTGGGACTTTTTCCAGGTCCCGCACGACGTCAACAAGAAATGGCGGTCGCTACGGCTCGACATTCTGACGCAGGCCACCGATGGCCGCCAACTCCCCACTGTCGTGCCGGAGCCGAATACCGACTTCGATTTCTACGGCACCGACAACCGCTATTTCATGCCTCGCGTTGGGATCGCCTACCGCGCCACCGATAAGTGGGTTATCCGGGCGGGCGGAGGCTGGTTCGCCAATGTCCAACAGATGAACAATATGACCATCCTGGACTTGCAGCCGCCATACTCCGGCACCTTCGGCTTCAACCAGGTTGACCAGGCCGCTCTCACCATTCCGATCTCGTACGGCGGCAGGGATTCCACGGCTACCACCCGCCGATTCACGCAAACTTCGCCGATTCTCACCCTGGCAAATCCCTTTCCGGGGCAGGGCACCGCCGCCGCCCGGACCAACGTGCTCGCCTTCACCCCCGACAACAAGGCCAGCAGCGTCGTTCAGTGGAGCCTCGACATCCAGCGCGAGCTGCCGTGGTCGACTATCCTGACCGCTGGATACGTTGGCAGCAAGACGAGCCACATCGACAACACGATTTCCAATTTCAATTCCCCGGCTACACCCTCTACCGACACGGATTTTAATAGCCGCCGTCCATGGCAGGCCTACGTCAGCCGCGGAGAGGGCGATCAGGCGCGCCTGCTCGGCAACATCCGCTATTTGGACAGCTTCGCCAACGCCAATTATCATGCACTCCAGGTTCAGGTCCAGAAGCGCTATTCGAATGGATTCACGGCAGGTCTTGCATACACCTTCAGCAAGGCTCTCGGCGAAGGCTACGGCAGGAACGATCCGGCCGGCGGAGTGAATTCCACCTACCAGGACCCGAACGACCGCCGCCAGAATCGCGGCCGCTACGGCTTTGATGTCACGCACAATGCTGTACTGAACTACGTTTGGGAAGTGCCCCTCTTCGCGAATTCGAGGGGCCTGCTCTACAGTGTCTTCGGCGGGTGGCAGAGCAGCGGCGTCATCACGCTCCGCACGGGCTTCCCCTTCTCCGTCACCGGCGGCAACCTCAACACCAACTCGACAACTTATCCCGACCGAGTCGCCGACGGCCGGCTATTCGACGACGCCTCGCGCCAGCTCTGGTACGACCCGGCCGCGTTCCGGCGCACCGACTGCAACATCCAGAATCGTCCGGAGCTCTGCCATTACGGCAACAGCGCCTCCGACGCGCTCATCACCCCCGGATTGGCCAATTTTGATTTGTCACTCGCCAAAAACTGGAAGTTCAGTCCGCTCGGCGATCGCGGCCGGCTACAGTTCCGCGCGGAAGCTTTTAACGCGTTCAACAGCCCTCAGTTCGGCCAGCCAACCGGTCTGACCTACGCCTCGAATGACTCCATCATTCCGGACGGCCCGCGCGTCGGCGAGGCCAGGAGTCTGCGGCAGCCGATGCGGATCTTCCAGTTTGGCCTGAAGCTGTATTTCTAATACGGAGCGATCTCTCGCACCCGGGCCAATTCAGGATGTTTGACTCTACCGGTCACGCGGCCTACAATCGTTGAGAATAACTAGCTTCTGTGGGCCTCCAACGGAACCGCGCGGTTTCAGTGTAATCCCGCCATGGACCGCGATCATGGACCGGAGAGCCTCATCTTGGATTAAGGAAGAGGGTTTTGTAATGAGATCAGTTCTTCGCTTCGCGATAGTTTACGCCTTCGGCCTGTCGCTCGCGCTGGCGCAATTCAATACGGGCTCGGTATCGGGCACCATCACGGATCCGAACGGCGCAGTGGTCCCAGCAGCCAGGATCGAGGCGCATGACGACAAGACCGGCGTCAGACTGGAGACTGTTTCCACCGACGCCGGGTTGTATGTCTTCCCGAGCTTGCAGGTAGGCAACTATAATCTCGCGGTTGAGAAAGCCGGGTTCAAGAAGCTGAACCGCAGCGGCATCGACGTTCGCGTGGGACAGCGGCTCACTCTCGATCTGCAGCTCGAAGTGGGAGACGTGCAGCAGACCGTCGAGGTCACCGGCGTGGCGCCGGTGCTCGAAGCCAGCACGAGCGAGCGCGGGCAGAGCTTCGCTCCGAAATTCATGGAGACGCTGCCTCTGTTCACGGGCGGGATCCGGAACCCGGAGGCTTTCGTCGCCTACATGCCGGGCGTGAACTCGAACCGCGAGCAGAGCATCAACGGTTCGGGCGGGCGCGCGAAAGAAGTCATGATCGACGGTGCGAGCCTGATTATTCCGGAGTCGGGCGGGACGGTCTTCAACTTCCCCGCGGCGGAAATGTTTGGCGAGTTCAAGCTGTTGACTGGAACTTACTCGGCCGAGCATGGCCGTTTCGGCGGCGGTGTGGAACTGTTCATCACCAAGTCGGGCAATAACGATTTGCACGGGCGCGGCTACTGGAACCTGCGGCGGGACATCTTCAATGCCAACCAGTGGGGCAATAACCGAAGTGGCGTAACGCGCCCGAAGGAGCGGTTTAATGAGGCTGGTTTTGCTCTGGGGGGTCCGGTTTGGATTCCGAAAGTCTTGGATGGCCGGAACAAGACGTTCTGGTACTTCACTTACACCAGAGATCTGCGGCCGGCAACCGCGGCATTTGGGCTGAGTACGGTTCCGACGGCGGCGATGAAATCCGGGAACTTTTCGGGTTTCCGGATCTACGATCCCGCGACTACCGCCGGCGATACCCGCCTGCCGTTTCCGAACAACGTGATTCCCGCCAGCAGCTTCAGCCGCGTGGCCAATAATATCCTGCCGTTCATTCCCGATCCGGACGTGGGAACTTTGCAGAATAATCTGAACTTCACAAACGTAAGTGCGCTCACTGATAACGTCTGGAGTCTGAAGATCGACCACGCATTCACGCCGAACAACCGCCTGGCGTACTTCCATAGCCTCCAGAACCAGAACGTCGACAACTCAACTTTTCTGCCGGGCCCGCTCGGCCAGGGTCTGGGCGAGAACACCCAGAAGCCCATGTACTATCGCGTCAATCACGATTGGGTGCTGCGGCCCACGGTCCTGCTGCATTCCACCTTCGGCTACAGCGAGACACGGCAGGGCTGGGACAATCCGCTGCAGAGCGGCTTCGCTTCCAAGGTTGGCCTGAGCGTGCCGACGGACGCGACACCGCGCATCCGATTCTCGGCCCGGGACCTGCTGACGCCTTGGGGCGTTCAGGACGGCAAAGTAAACAACGGCGGGCAGGACAACGTTACCTATCACGTGAATTCCCATCTCACCTGGATTCGCGGAAAGCACGAATTCAAGATGGGTGGGGACTTCCGGCGCCTCCAAACGATCGCTTTCGATGCGGCGGGCACCAACGGGCTGTTCAATTTCGAAAATTTCCAGACGGCTCTGCCGTCGGAACTGGCCAACACGGGGCACAGCTTTGCAAGTTTTCTGCTGGGCGCACCGGATCGCGTGGAGTTCACCACTCTGCCGGTTCCCGACCCGCAGATTCGCTATGGCTATCATGCCGGCTACTTCCAGGACAACTGGAAGGTAACTCCGGGACTCACATTGAATCTGGGGTTCCGGTATGAGGTGCCGGTGGGCTGGCACATGGCCAATTACCAGTACTCGTCCTTCGATCCGGACAAGCCCAATCCGGCGGCGGGCGGCCTGCCGGGCGCGATGATCTTCATGGGACCCGGACCCGGGCGCACGGGCACGAAACGCCCCTATTCGACCGACTTCAGCAACTTCGGGCCGCGAGCCGGATTCGCCTATCAACTGACATCGAAGACCGTCCTGCGCGGCGGATTCGGCATCTTCTACCAGACTCTGGGCAACGGCGGTTGCGGCTGCACCCTGGGATTCGCCGGACGGCCGGGCGTGCTGCAGTCCGACGGCCGGAACCCGGCCTTTCTCTGGGACGGCGGCGTGCCGGTCCCGCAGGGCGCGCGGCCGCCGTTCATCGACCCCAGCTTCGGCAACTTCCTCGACGTAGACTACACCGGCCCGGACTTCGGTGCGGCTCCGCGAGTTTACAATTGGAGCCTCAACGTGCAGCATGAGGCCAAAGGTTTTCTGTTCGACGTCGCATACGTCGGCAACCGGGGACACCGCCTGAATTCGACGCTCGATTTCAACCAGGTTGATCCGAACCGCCTGGCGCTCGGCCCGCTGCTGCGTCAGAGGATCGACTCGCCGGCGGTAATTGCGGCCGGCTTCGCCAAGCCTTACGAGAGTTTCCCTAATAATGAAACGCTCGCCCAGGCTTTACGGCCGTACCCGCAATTCCGCAACGTCGCGGACCGCAATTCCGGCGACGGGCGGACGTGGTACGACTCGCTTCAGACCAAAGTAGAGCGGCGCTTCGGCGCCTGGCAGATGATGGCCGCCTACACGTGGTCGAAGTCCCTGGCGCTCGTTCACTACCGGCAGATCTTCAGCCAGCACTTCTCGGTTGGCGCGCAGGACAATTACAATCTGGACGATCAGAAGTCGTTTCTGTCTTTCGACCAGCCCCACATGTTTAACTGGTTGAACTCGTTCGACCTCCCATTCGGCAACGGGCGCAGATACCTTAGCGGCGCCAACCGTGCGGTGGATGCCGTGGTCGGCGGCTGGACGATCGCCACCATCCAGCGCTACTACACGCCGAATCCGATCGACATCGCGTCGCCGAACACCCTCTCGAACGTTCTCTTTACTCAGTATCGGAAGGCCAACTCGACCGGCGCGCCGATCCGCGCTAACGGCGAACGCGGCGCTCTCGATCCCGGCAATCCGAACGTCCGCTGGTTTACGCCCTGCACCGCCGCGGGAGCCGCATGTGTAAATGGCACCGCGCCCTTCGCCAATCCGGGGGAGTTCGAATTCGGCAGCGCCGCCCGCTACCACACGCAGTTCCGCAATCCCGTTGTTCTGCAGGAGAACCTGTCCATCGCCAAGCGTTTCAATGTGGTCTACGTCGGGGAGCAGGCTCTGCAGTTCCGCTATCGCGCCGACTTCTTCAACCTGTTTAACCGGACCAATTTCGGCGTGAATGCGAATTACAACAGCCCGGACTTCGGCCGTGCCACCGCGCCGCAGCAGGGTGCGCGTCTGATTACCATGGGCCTGTTGCTGGAGTTCTGACGTAAGGACCGCTCCCTCATGGTCGCGGCTCGGTAAGTCTTTCAGAGCCGCGACCGTGAGGGAGCGGTTGCCGGCAGGCGTGCTAAACTGTGCCAGAACTGCGTCAGGTGACAGCTTTGCATGTAGGAGCATCCACAGTACTCGCGCTCGCCCTTGCGCTTCCTCTTCCCGCTCAATTTTCCTCCCGCGCCGAAGAGATTCAGGCTGCCCGGGAACGCAAGGCGCGTACGCTTCAGCCCGACGTGCTTGCCAAGCCCGAGAGGACACTACTGAACCTTAAGGACAACAAGGTTCTGGAGCGCCTAAGCGCCGGGGTCGGCGGTTTCCGTTTGAAGCTGGGCGGCCTTGTCACGGGCGGCGGTTTTGCCCTCGGCCCCGAGTATCTGCGCCGCGACATCCGCGACGGCAGCTTCTTCTTCCGCGCATCCGCCCAGGCCTCTACCCGGCGTTATCAGCAGCTTGAGATCGAACTGGGATCGCCCGGCCTTGTTCGCAACCGCCTGTACTTCGATCTGTTCGCCGCGCGGCACGACTACCCGGCGATGAATTACTATGGCCCGGGTCCCGATTCGGATAAGGGCGGCCGGAGCAGCTTCCGCCGCGAGGGCCTGGAGTTTGAATCGCTGGTAGGCGTCCGCGTGCTGCCCAGGCTGTCCTGGGGGGTAAGCACGGCGTATCTGACTTTCAACACCGGCCCCGGCAGCGATCGCCGTCTCATCTCCACCGAGCAGGCCTTTACTCCGGATCGCGTTCCCGGCCTGGACCACCAGACGGATTTTATTCGCGCTGCCACTTTCGTCCGGTACGATTCGCGCGATAATCCGGGCGGGCCGCGAAGCGGCGGCCTTTACCTCGCACAGCTCAGTTCGTACTCGGACCGGACTTTGAAGCTGCACGATTTTCAGCGCCTCGATATCGAGCTGCAGCAGTATCTCCCGCTATTCAACAAGCGGCGCGTCTTTGCATTACGGGGCAAAACGGCGATCACTTTGAACGACCGGCCCGGCAGCGTCCCCTTCTACCTGCAGCCGGTTCTGGGAGGCTCCGACGATCTGCGCGGCTTCCGCCCTTTCCGGTTCTACGATCGGAACCTGATTGTGCTCAACGGCGAGTACCGTTGGGAAGCCTTCTCGGGCCTGGATATGGCGCTCTTCGTGGACGGGGGCAAAGTGTTTGCCCATAGGTCGAATTGGAACTTCCGCAATCTGGAAGGGTCGGCCGGATTCGGCTTGCGGTTCAACATCCGCAACAGCACCTTTCTGCGGACCGACGTAGGTTTCAGCCATGAGGGATTCCAGGTCTGGATCAAATTCAACGATGTCTTCGGCGGAGGTTCCGGAACGGCGGCGAGTCCGCGCGTCCGCTAGGAATATGATATTGCGGCGCCTTGCACTCTTGCTGGTCGCGCTCGCGCAGGTTTCGGGGGCGCCGCGCTTCTACGACGACGATCCCATCCGCGCCGAGCCGAAGCCGTTGCAGGTAGACAGCGCGCTCAGCCGCAAGATCAGCGACTATTACGATTTCTTCCTCAACACGCTCGGCCATCCGGGCGAGAGACACAAGAAGGACCATTTGATCCCGGCGCAGGGCATTAACACGCTGGGCGAAGTGCCCGACGGCCCATGGTACGCCAACCGGCACTACTTCAAACGCATGTCCGTGAAAGAACTGGTCGCGGGACCGGGCAACTCGACGCCTCCTTCCATGGACGGGCAGTGGACCGTGGTGGCCGCCAAGAACGAAGGCATCACTCCCGGCTTCACCATCGTGGATGCGGCACGCAGGCGTTACATCGTGAAGTTCGATCCCAGCCGCAATCCCGAGCTCGCCACCTCGGCCGACGTCATCTCCTCGAAATTCTTCCACGCGCTGGGCTATCACGTTCCCGAAAACTACATCGTCCACTTTCCGCCGGATCAGCTCCGCATCGGTGAGGAAACCATGCTGACCGACCGGCTCGGCAAGCAGCGCCGGATGACGCAGCGCGATGTCACCGAAATCCTGCTGAACGTTCCGCGCAGCTCCGAGGGCACGTACCGCGCCGTCGCCAGCCTCTATCTGCCCATCAAGCCAATCGGTCCGTTCCGCTACCACAGCACGCGCAGCGACGATCCCAACGACATCGTGCCGCACGAGCACCGGCGGGATCTCCGCGGGCTCAACGTGTTCTGCGCGTGGCTCGCGCACGACGATTCGCGGGCCATCAACACGCTCGACGGGCTGGTCACCGAGAACGGGGTGCAATTCGTGAAGCACTTCCTCATCGACTTCGGCTCCACGCTGGGCAGCGCCAGCAACGGTCCCAACACGCCCCGCTCCGGTCCCGAGTACCTCTTCGCGTGGAAGCCCGCGATCTTCCAGGTCTTTACGATGGGCCTCTTCGTGCCTGAATGGGCGCGCGCCAAGTATCCCGACATTCCCTCCGTCGGAACTTTCGAAGCCGACGTCTTCAACGCGGAGCGCTGGGTGGCCGAGTACCCCAATCCCGCCTTCTCCAACCGCCTGCCCGACGACGCCTTCTGGGGCACCCGGCAGGTGATGGCTTTCACGGACGAAGAGATTCGCGCGATGGTCCGGACAGGCGAGTACAGCGACCCCGAGGCCGAAAAATACGTCGCCGACTGCCTTATCAAGCGCAGGGACAAGATCGGGCGTGCCTTCTTTTCGAAGGTGCTTCCCCTCGATCGCTTTCGCGTTGAAGACGGCCGGCTCGCCTTCGACGACCTGGAAGTACAGCACGGCTTTCGGGAGTCGCGTACTCACACCGTCCAATGGTCCCGCTACGACAACGGCAGCGGAGAGAAGACGGAGCTTCCCGGACAGACCACTTTCACCTTGCCGCAGCCTTCTCCCGCGGCGGATTATTTATGCGCGGTAATCCGTGGAGAAGATGCGCGGAAGACCGTAACCGCTTACCTGCGCGTGCGTGGCGGCAAGGCCGAGGTAGTCGGGCTGACGCGTACCTGGTGACAGCATCGTTACTGGATGCGATACAGCGTGAAGCCCTCCGCCGAGGCGACCGTCTCCACGCCCCAATCGCGCGCGCGTTCGTGAAAATCGCGGGCGACGAGGTTGCCCTCGTTCACCAGCAGGTACTCGATGCCGCGCCGGCGCACCTCGCGCGCCGCCAGCCCGCGCAGATTTCGAGGGGGCGGGACAATCGCTACGGAGGGCCGGGCATCCAACACCACCCACCCGCCATTCTCCGTCTTCCCTTCCAGCCGGGCGGCCGTTCCTTGCTGGTTTCGCGGCCCTCCGACGGTTACGCGGCCGGCGGTCACGGGATGCGCGAATTCCGTCTGAAGGTACATCCCGTTCGCAGCCGGCTCACGGCTGCTCCAGAGCGTTACGGGGTTCCCGTCGAAAGCTTCCCAGGCAAACCACGGCGAAGCGGAGGCCGAGGGCTTCGATTGGGGCAGATGCACTTCAGCGTCTCCCGAAAAAATTCGGACATCGGTGACGGTCCACAGCACGCTTCTGGCGGTTGGCTGCACCAGCCGGATCGCGTGTAGTGTCGTGGCTTCGAACCGGTAGTCCGCTACGCAAACTGGCGACAGGTCCGCGCTCAGGCCGGTGAGCATCGGTTTTCCCTTGAACAGCGGCGCGGCGTCCATCGCCGTGAACAGGATCTCGGTAATTCGATTGGCTCGAGCCGACGTGTAGTACGTCAAAGCCTTCTTTCGCGAATACGCTTCCGGGAAAGTCACGAAACTGAAGACCTCGGCGTCCGGCGGCACGTGCCGGTCCACCATGCGGGCAACTTCGTATCCGAAACGTTTGCTCTTGAGGAATTCCTCTTCCGGCACTCCGCGGAATGCTTCGGCGAGCGTCGGTGTCGCGACAAGCCGCAGTGCGTGAGGGTCGCAATAGAGATCGAGGAATGCCGGATATGCCGTGATCGCATGGCCCGCGAGCGCCATCGCGACCAGCCATTCTTTGCGTGCGAGCACCATGGCGATCGCCAGCGCCAGGAATGGAATGGCCGGGATCAGGAACCGGGCGCCGACGTTGAAAGGGTACAGGACGGCAAATGCCAGCGCGGCGATGCACAGCCGCCGCCCCGGCGCTGTCCGAAGTGAGAGGAGTGCTAGCGGCGCCAGCAGGAACACAGGGCCGAACAGGCCTTGCAAGTAGGAGCCGTGGATGGTCAGGTCGAGCGGCACGGCTGCCCATCCGCTGAGACCTTCGCTCCAGCCCACGAGGTCCGCGTACGGCCGCTCAAAAGACGGGAACACGTGCGGATTGGGAAACCACCGGTTCAGGAAGGGTGAAAACGGATTCCCCAGCCAGACCCGGTTCCGGACGAGCCACGGCGCGAAGAGGCCTACGGCCGGCGCCGCGAAAAGGAGGAGTGCGCGGAGCAGGCGGTTCCGCTTGCCCAGAATGAAACCCAATCCGAACGGGATTGCCAACGCGGCCGTGTACTTCGACCCGAACGCAAAACCAGCGAGCGCGCCGGCCGGGATCAGGAGCGCGTCGAAACCGCTGTCCTCCCACACGGTCAGCAGATAGAACATCCCGAAGATCGCGGCTGCCACGGCGACATCGATGTAGGCGCGGGTGCCCGTCCATCCCACGATGGGACTCGCGTACACCGCGAAGGCGGCGAAGAGACCCGCCATCGGCTGCCCGATTTTCCGCCCGAACGCGTAGATCAGCGTGCAAAGCGCAATCAAAAACAGAAAATGGACCAGCGCCGCCGCCGAGTGTCGTCCGATCGAGAACGCATGCAGGAAGAGCATTTCCACGGCCTGCGGAAAATGCGCGTACATGTTGTCAACGACTTTGACCAGTCTTCCCGAATCGTTGTACAGCCCGACGAAGCCCAGGTGATAGTAGCTGCCGTCCGGGCTGAATTCCGGCGCCATGGCGTGCAGGAAATAAATGCACGTGAAGACGCCGAACAGCACGACCGCTCCGGCTCGCCACGGGCGGCTGAGCGCTGAATGCGTGTCGGATTGGAAGCGGAACGCCCGCTTCCACGCCGCCGCCGCCAACACCGCAAGTCCGAAGGCGATGTAGATCTCCTTGCGCGCATATCCGGCCGCGGCGAGCAGGAACACCATCAGGCTCAAAATAGCGCTGCCGGTAACGAAAGAAAGGCCGGCGCGCTCCAGGCCCTTGAGCGGAAGCCGGAGCGCATCGAAAAGCAGCAGACCCAGTGCGAGCGAAACAGCGGCGGTAAGAGCGCAGCCGCCAAGAATGGCAGGCGCCTGACTCAACAACTCATTTCCCCTGCTCCCTGCAGATATTCCGCTCCACGTAGTTCGCGTCGGGGCGGATGCCTGGGGCAAAGGCGATGCAGCGGCGTTGCATCCGGAAGCCGGAGATCTCGTTGTCGCGGATCACATTGTTCCGGGCCGGCGCGGGACGCTCCGCTCCTTTTCCCAGGTAAATGCCGCTCTGGAGCATGTCCGGCTCGCCCGGGGCGTAGTAGCAGCCGAATTTGGCCGCGTTCTCATTGCACTGGGCGGTGTTCAGGTTTAGCAGTTTATTGCCTTCCAGCACGTGACCGCTGCCGATCACGAAGATGCCTCCGAACAACATGCCGTCCATCACGTTTCCCACGATCTGAATCTTCTCCGACTGCATGTCCGGGTTGCTGTTATTCATCACGATGCCGAAGTTGCCGTGCGGGTAACTCTCGGGCGGACGGCTGTTCACGCACTGGTTCTCGCGCACTTCGCCGTGGTGGAAGCCGTCGAGGTCGATACACTTGCCGTTTACCTCTTCGAAGCGATTGCGCAAATAGCGCGTATTTTCCACGTTGCCGGCCGTATCGATGGCTACCGGAATCGCGCGCGCTTCCATGTCCACTTCCTCCACCGGGAAGCCGATCTCCCTGCCCGCGTTATCCGACACATCGATCGAGATGGCGTGGCCGATCTGGATCGCGTCGCGGCCGATGCGTTCGAAGAAGTTGCCGGCGATCCGCCCGCCGCCGTTGCGCGGCGACGTGTAGAGCGAGTGCGTCCAGACGCCGTTGCCGCGGATGCCGCGGAACTCGGAGTCGAGCACCTGAAAGTCGCCCGTTCCTTCTTCCAGAAGGATGCCGCCCGTGGTGTTGTTGCGGCCCCGCCTGTTGTGAGAGCCGCTCGCTTTCACCTTCACACGCTCGATGAGAACGCCGCTCGAAGCGCTGACCAGAATGGGAAAGTTGGCGATCTCCCCGATCCGGAGGTCGGCGATCAGAAGGTTCCTTGCGTTGACCGCGAGAATGCCGTTGTTGGGGTAGAAGCGGGCGAAGGGGACATCGGAGGGCGCCATCTCGATGCGTTGTCCAACGGCCTCGCGGTTGCCGTCGAGCGTGATGTTTTCGATGCGGACATTGGCGACGTTGCGGCAGAGGATGAGCGCCGCTCCTTCGAAACCGTCCTTGGCCCGGATGATGGTGCCGGCAGGATCTCCCCGAAGGCTGGTGTTCGACGCGACCTCCATGGGACGATCCAGTTCCACGACTCCGGGCGGCAGAGTGACGATATTCGTTTTCGGCGAGCAGGCGGCCAAAACGCAGCCCAGAGCCAGGAGCAGAGGGCGCAATCAGGCGACCTCGATCGGTATGGGAGCGAAGCGCCGATGGCCGAGACGCATTTCAACTTTCGCGGGGCCGCGGGACAAGCCTTCAGGCAGCCGGAAGTTGACTTCGAAGCGGCGCGCAAGGGCATCGGTAAGGAAGTATTCCAGGTCGCGGATGGGGCGTCCGCCTACGGCGGCGTCGAGGTCATCGGGCTGAGGCACTTCTTCGAGCACGGCCTTCACGGAGCCGGAGACGATGCGCGGGCCGGAGAGGAGATTGACCCCATCGGCGATGGAGACCAGGCGCGGGACCATCGGGCCGGGCGAGATGATGCGCGCATGCGCGACCGCGCAGAGCGGCTCATCGCGCCAGCGGACTTCGACGGGCACGAGGCCGGTGCGGATTCCGGATGGCAGGCCAACGTTGAGCTGCGCGGATTGAGGCCAGCCGAGATAGGACGGACTGCCGGGCACGCCGTCGAAGAGGACGGTGAGGCGATTGAGGTTGCACGTTCGCGGAAGGTTTTCCACTCGGATGGAAGCACTGGCAAAGCGTCCGCGGGCGGGAACGGCGGGCTCGCCGGTGAAACTGTCGGTGATGGCGTAAATGCGGCAGGGCGCGCCGGGCAACGGTTCGGGAATGGCGGCCGGCTTCCGCAAGGTGGTCCACATGTACTGCGTGCCTTCGCCTTCCAGGGCCAAAAGATCGAGGCCGTTATCGTCTGCAAATTGGAGGATCTCGGAAGCGGCGATGCGGACGCCTTCCCAAGTGGTGTAACGCTTGCCGTCCTGCGGGAGGCCGTTGATCTGGCAGCGCAGGATGCCGCCCGGGCATAGAACGCGACGCGCTTCAGTCAAATATTGCAGAACCACCTCGCGGCTGGGGATGTGCTGGAAGACGGCATAGGAGTAGACGAAGTCGATGCTCGAGTCTTCGAACCCAGCGAGATCGCTGCCGGAGCTGCGATGGACGTGAGCGTTGGGGGTGGCCGCGAGACGGCCGCGGGCGAGGCGGATCATCTCATCGGACACGTCGGCGCCGTGGATCTCTTCAAAGTGGCGGCTGAGAGGGCGCAGCAGGCGTCCGGGGCCACAGCCGATCTCGAGAGCGCGGCGCGGCGGCCGTTCGAAGCGCTTTAACTCGAATTCCAGCGCCCGCACGACGTCGGCGGAGGTGGCGAAGAACTCGTCGTCGTCCTGGTCGCGACGGCCGAATGCCACGTAATAGTTGGCGTCTTCGGCGGCGCGCTGGTTCCACTCCGCGCGCATTTGTTCCAGGACGTCGTCCATTTGCCGTTATTCTATCTTCAATGGCTGTAAGGTTTCCCGAATTGGACGCGGAAGCGCCGGCAGGCGCGGTGATTGGCGTGATTGGCGCCGACGGGGCGGCGAAGGCGCTCAAGTCCGACTGCGGCTCCATATTGCGGATCGGACCGTCGGATGTTCTGGAGCTCGAACGGGCGGATCTGGTGCTGCTGGAGCACGCCCTGGCCACGCGCGATGCCTGGACACGCGCGCGGGCGGCGGCAAGGATCGAGGAACTGAGGCGCGGCGGGACCACGGTGGTGCTGGTGTCGCATGACGAGGAGTTGCTGCGGGTTTTGTGCGACGAGGTGTGGTGGGTACACGAGGGTCGGCTGGCAGGCCGGGGCGAGCCAGAGGAAATTCTTACGCGGTACCGGCGGCATGTGGCGGCCTGTCTACGGGCGTCCGGCGAGGGCGTGGCGGCTGCGGTCCACACTGCCATGCGGCGCGGCGATGGGCGGGCGGAAATCCTGAGTATCGAGATGCTGGGGGAGAGCGGCCAGCCGGCTTCGGTCTGGAGGAGCGGCGAGGCGGTTGAGGTGCGCGTTGCGGTGCGGTTCCGCGAGGCCGTGGAAGACCCGGTGATCGGGATGTTGATTCGCACGCGCGTCGGCTTGAACGTATATGGCACGAATACGGAGCTTGAGAAGTTACAGCTGGGGCCTTGCGCGGCCGGGCAAGTGGTGCGTGTGTCTTTCGCGTTCCGGTGCGAGCTGTGCGCGCAGGAGTACACGCTGACCGTGGCCTCGCACGATCCGGATGGCGTGTGGCACGATTGGCTGGAGGACGCGGTGGCGTTCTCGGTCGTCGATTCGCGATACACGGCGGGCGTGGCGAATCTGAGAGCGCGGGTGACTTGTATATTGACGATGATCTAGGTATTATTGTCGATGGTCGAGGTCTCTCTTCACCATGCCGAAGCCATCCGATCTCCTGCAGGGAACACTTGACCTGCTGATTTTGAAGAGCATCGCCCGTGAGCCGCTTCACGGCTGGGGCATCGCCAAGCGAATCCAACTGCTCTCCAACGACGTGCTGTCCGTGCAGCAGGGATCTTTGTACCCAGCCCTGCACCGCCTGGAGCATCAGGGCTGGATCGAGGCCGAGTGGCGCAGCTCCGACCTCGGGCGCGAAGCCAAGTTCTACTCTTTGACGCGCGACGGCCGCAAGCAGCTTTCGCGCGAACTCCAGACATGGGACCGGCTGTCGTCGGCCGTCCGGCTGGTGATCGAGAGAGCGTAAGGAGGCATCCATGAGGATCTTGCGAATCCTGAGATTGCGTTTGCGCTCGTTGTTCGCCCGTTCCACGGCGGAGGCGGAAGCGCGAAGAGAGATGGATCTGCACGTGGAGCAACTGATGCGGGAGAAACTTGCGGCCGGGATGGCGCCGGCCGAAGCCCGTTCGGCCGCGCTGCGGGAAATGGGCAACCTCGGGCAGCTTGCAGATCGGTCGCGCGACGCGCGGGGCGTGCGCTATCTGCACGATCTTGCCGACGATCTCGGCTTTGCGCTGCGTCTGCTACGCAAGTCTCCGGCGTTCACCGCGGTATCGGTCTTGTCGCTCGGACTCGGCATCGGTGCAAACACGGCGATCTTCACGCTGATCAAACGGTCGTACCTGGAGATGCTTCCCGTGCGCGATCCGGAACAGATGGTTCGAATTACACGCTCCAACATAAACTCCCCCGAATCGAGCTCGTTCACTTATCCGTTGTATCGGGAGATGAGGGAAGCGCCGGCGCCTTTTGAGGGCCTGATTTGCACTGCTGGCGGCCTTGTCTCATTGGTAGGCGCCGATGGCGTCGCGGCCGAGTCGATTTCGATTCAACTTGTGTCGGGCAATTTTCACCAGTTGCTAGGAGTCCGGCCGCTGGTGGGGCGCCTGTTCACGCCGGATGACGATCGTCATCCGGGCGCCCATCCAGTCATCGTGCTGAGCCATAACTATTGGCGGAGGCGGTTTGCGTCCGATCCTGAAATCGTGGGCAAGAGGGTTCGTGTCAACACGCATCCGATGACGGTGATCGGCGTGTCGCCGCCCGGCTTCGACGGCCTCGGCCATGGTTGGTCTCCCGACGCGGTGATACCCGTGATGATGCAGGCGCAGGTTTATCAGTCACGGTCGTCATTGGAAGACCGGGAGCATTGGTGGCTGAATGTCGCCGGCCGCCTCAAGGTAGGAACAACGCACCGCCAGGCGGAACTCGCGCTGTTGCCACAGGTCCGGGCCTACTTTCAAGAGCGCACGCAACAGCCCGGAACATCCGCGTACGTTCGGAGCATGTACGAATCCAACCGGGTCCAGGTGCGTCCCATGGCAACCGGCTGGCACAGAGATCCGGCGTCGGCGGCGAACTCGATGGCATTGCTTGGCATCACCGGCATCGTCCTTTTCGCCGCCTGCCTGAACCTCGCCAACCTCCTGCTGGCGCGGGCGTCGGCGCGGAGGAGCGAGATAGCCATGCGGCTGGCGCTGGGGGCGGGACGGTTTCGCCTGCTTCGCCAGCTTCTGACCGAGAGCCTCTTGTTGGCGGTCCTGGGCGCCGGATTCGGGTTGGCGCTCGCTTTCGCATCGGGACCGTTCGTGCTGAGGCTGGCCAAAGGCGACGACCCGCAACTCACCCAGAGCGCCATGCCGGACTTGACGGTGCTGCTGTTCACCCTTGCGGTAGCCACGGTCTGCGGAGTGCTGTTTGGTCTTGCGCCGGCCTGGCAGGCGGCGCGCATGGAGTTGAATCAAGGCATCGGTGCGCGCCGTACCGCGGCGGGAACCAAGCTGCTCGGCCGGAAGATGCTATTGAGCGCCCAGATCGCGCTGACCCTTCTTTTGCTGGCCGGCGCCGGCCTGTTCGTGCGCACCTTGCGCAACATGCGGACAGCCGACCTTGGTTTCGCACCGGAGCATCTCCTCCAACTCACGTTGATGCCCAGGAACGCCGGGTACTCCAATGCCCAGGTGCTCCCATACATGCATCAAACGATTGAGCGCATTCGAAGCGTTCCGGGCGTCCGATCCGCTTCCCTGGCCGCGGTGCCCGTGATGGCGAATGGCAGTTGGGGCAGCGCGCTCAGGATACAGGGCGTCACGATTCCGGAAAACCAGCGTGGACCGGATCGCAATGCGGTTGGTCCCCGCTACTTTTCCACCATGGGCATTCCGATGGTGCTTGGCCGCGAGTTCGACGAGCGCGACGGCGAGGCTGCCCCGAAGGTCGCGATTGTCAATGAGGCCTTTGTGCGTTTCTACTTCGGCAATCAGAACCCGCTCGGGCGCCGCATCGATCAGGGAGGCGACCCGAAGGAGCCTCCCAGGTTCACCATTGTCGGTGTTGCCAAGGACGGCAAGTACCGGGGCGTGCGCGACGAAACGACCCGCTTCTGGTACATACCGGTTGACCAGTCCACCATGCGCAATTTCCTCACGGTCTACGTCCGGACGACTGGCGACCCGGCGCGCGCCATCGCCGGCGTGCGGCGAGCGATTGCGGATGTGGATGCGAACGTAGCCGCTCTGAACGTCCGGACGCTCGAAGCGCAAATCGCGGAAGGGCAGCGCTTTGAGCGCATGATCGCGTGGCTGGCCGCATTCTTCGGCGTGCTGGCCGCCGCGCTCGCCGCGATCGGACTCTATGGAATCCTTTCTTATCTCGTCAACCAGCGGCAGCGCGAGATCGGTGTCAGGCTCGCACTGGGAGCAACACCTATGGCCGTCGCGAGGCTGGTTGTGTCGAGCGTTGCCGCCTGGACGGCCCTGGGGATTGTGCTGGCGCTGCCAGCCATCTACTACGGATCGAATGCCGTGCGCGATATTCTGTTCGAGGTTCGGCCCATGGATCCCCTGGCGCTGCTTTGCGCGGCCGGGACGCTTGCGGGAGTTGCCTCATTGGCGGCGTGGCTGCCGGCCCGGCGCGCCGCCTCAGTCGAGCCGGCGGTCGCGCTGCGCATCGAGTGATCGCCTGAATCTGTGGAGATTCGAACATTTGCCCGCGGCGCGAAGATGCTGTCCCTGACAACGGGGCGCTAAGCTGAAATCGGCATGATTCGCAGCATCAAGGAATTGACCGGCTACAGCATCCGCGCCACCGATGGCGATATCGGCGCGGCCAGCGACTTTTACTTCGACGACCTGGAGTGGAAGCTTCGCTATCTGGTGGTGAATACCGAGGACTGGCTGCCGGGCAGGGAAGTGCTCATTTCGCCTGTGGCCGTCGGGCAGCCCAACTGGGGCGTCCGCATGATCCCCGTGAACCTCACGCGGCGGCAGGTTGAGACCAGTCCCGATGTGGGTACGGACCGGCCCGTCTCGCGCGTTCAGGAAGAGCAGATGACGGGGTATTACGGGTGGCCGGTGTATTGGGATATCGGAGCGATTTACGCCCCGCCTCCGATGGATTACACGCCCGAATACGTGCCGCCCGTGGAAGGCGCGCGGCCGGAGCGGGAGCGGCCGGTTGATCCGCACTTGCGCAGCGCACGCGATTTGATGGGCTACTATATCGAGGCTGCCGGCGGGGACATAGGCCACGTCGACGACCTTCTTCTGGACGACGAGAGTTGGGCGGTGCGCTTTCTGGTCATCGATACCAGCAATTGGTGGATCGGAAAGAAGGTGCTCATCGCGCCGGATTGGGCGCAGCGCATTAGCTGGGAGGACCGGAGAGTCTACGTCAGTCTGGAGAAGGAACAGATCCGCGGCGCGCCCGAGTTCGATCCGTCGCAGCCCGTCGACAGAGAGTACGAGCGGCGGCTGTACGAATACTACGGGCGCCGCTCCTGGCATGCCTAAAAGGGGAAGTGTCGCAACTTCGGAAATCGCGGCATGACTCCTCTGGCTACGTACAGTGGCCCTGCGTTTGCATGATTATAGGAACGACACAGATCGAGGAAGGGTTTTGCTGTTTCCCCTTCCGAATCGCGGACCGAAGGAGGACGGCGACAGGGAAGCGACGGTCTACAACGTGATACTGCGATCAGGCGGTGATTTGGTGGTGCATGCGAGGTTCTTGCCGTCTCCCTCGCTCAATGGCCAGCTCCGGGAACGGTAAAATCGTTCACGAAGAACAGCTCGGGGCGCCAACACGGAAGTCGCCGAATCGTCGCCCATCGCAGGCTAATCGTGAGTCGTCTCCAATTCATCAGCGCGATCCCACAGAACGTTCACAGAGGGAGCGGATGTTATGTAGGGACTCGAACTCTGATAGATGGACTGCGCCGGTTGGGAACCGGCGTAGAAATGGTCAGGCCGCAAATCCAGGTGCCTTTCTTCACGGCTACGCGGGTCCTGTTCAACGAAGCATTGCGCTGGCGCGAGTTCGACGCCGACGCAACAATCGGAATCGACGCTGACGGCTACGCCATCGCTGGAAGGCCGAATTCGCCGCCTCATGTTGCCTGCATTAAAGGCGTCATCGGCGATGCGGTTCGTTTTGAAACCGGCGTCACGCGCGCTAGTATGGCGTTTCATTCCCGGCTGGAAGCGAAGAATGCGCGCCGCGCCGATCTCGTCATCACCATAAGCCGGTACTGTGCCGAGCGTATCGAAGAGCTCTATAACGTAAGAGGCGCAGTCGTTGTACCGGAGGTCATCGATCTCAATGCTTGGCGCCACTTATTCGATTCAATCCCTGCCAGGTCGGAGGGGGACAGGTTCACCGTCCTGTCCGTGTGCCGTTTTTACCCCCGAAAGAGTCTCGACATTCTGCTCCGAGCTGCCGCGCAATTGCGCGAAACGATTCCACAGCTCGAGATTCGAATCGTCGGCAATGGGCCGCAGTACAAGAGACTGCAAGGGATCTGCACTGAATTGCGCCTCGAAAGCATCGTGCACTGGCTC
Source organism: Bryobacteraceae bacterium (assembly GCA_040902885.1). Classification (GTDB taxonomy): domain Bacteria; phylum Acidobacteriota; class Terriglobia; order Bryobacterales; family Bryobacteraceae; genus JBBDWK01. The sequence continues at coordinate 27,151 of JBBDWK010000053.1, forward strand.
GGGGATCTGACGCTCGCGAGATTGGCCGAGGAATATAAGCGCGCGCATGTATTTTGCTTGCCCAGTCGTCAAGAAGGCTTTGGCATCGTCTTTTTGGAAGCGATGGCGGCTGGCAAAGCAATTGTGGCGGTACGCGCCGGGGCCGTCCCGGAGGTGGTACGTAACGGAATTCTCGTGGAGCCTGAAAGCCCTGAGGCACTGGCCGACGGCATCGTTCGGCTTTATCGCGACCCGTACCTTTGCAGTTCGCTCGCCTCGGCTGGGCGCCGGGACGTCGAGCAATTCGATGTGCCTGGCGTTGCAGGATTATTCTTATCGGAGGTCGCTAAGGTCGTGCCGGAAATGGCGGCCGGGAGTCGAACATGCGAACCCACTAGTGTCCGGCTAAAAGTCGAACAGAATCAACTGCTTGCCGGAATCGACTAA
>JBBDWK010000054.1:0-27181 GCA_040902885.1 Bryobacteraceae bacterium
TCCGATTCTTCCATGCGGCGACCATCAAAGCGGTGGAGCCTTTATCGTAGATCACGTCTCGCGTCCATCTGCTGTTCACATCGATTCCTTCGGCAAGCACTCTCGAGATTATGCCGAGGTCGCCATCTGCGGCGGCGTGCATGAAAATATTCTTTTTGTGGTCGCCGGGGGGCAAAGGAAAGCCATAACCAAAAACTAGAAGATCGGTCGTACCCTTACCATAGCTCTCTTGGAGTACCTTGAGGAACTCCCCATGAGCGTCAGTGATCAGGATCAACAAGGATCGCTCTGCATTTTTCCGCTCTGACACTTTGGGTCCATATCCATTCGGAATCTTTGTAAATACAATGCGTTTTTGGGGGCTGCCGCGGTTGAACATTATGTTGTCGAGCTCGTACTTGACATCCTCTATCATTGACGCCTTTGCTTCGGGAAACGGGTTTGAGACTTCCACCACTTCGATATGATCCGGAAATTCTTTCCGAGCCTGAGCAGTAATAACGTCGATTGCCACGTTTAATAGTGTGCTGCTGTTGTCAAAACAAACGTAGCGCGCCCGAATGCCTGGATAGCGTTGCACAGAATGCAGCAAGTCGCTATAGATGCTGGCGGCGTCGATGATGCGACGAATCGGTTGCGGATTACTGAGGATTCGGGGAGGTCGGTCACGATCCGGAGAAATCTCAAATCCGTGGCTTGTGTCGGTTCGTTCATCGTCTTTGACGGGTGGCGGCGATGCCGGATTTGAGGTGCCCGATTCGTCCGATGCCCCTTGCGCTTCCGCTAAATCGCGGACACCTTCGCCTGCATGCGCACTGGTCCCGCCTGCAGCGGAATCAGGTGCTGCCTCAACAGCTGCGCCCGTACGGAGTTCGTCGGTCGGGAGCGGCAGTCCTCTGTCGGTCTGGCGGCCCATGTCAGACAGCGCGTTTGCCTGTATGCGCTCCTTCAAGATTCCGATATGCAATGCCCGTAGTAATTTACGCAGCATTCGACCTCCCCCTAGAGCTGGGAAATATGATATTCCAAAAGCCCATTCCAAAACTCCGACTGCTCATCTGTTGTTTTGTCGGACGGTGCTGGCCTGCTGAACATGATCGATCCTGACTAACATCACAGCCGGACCCGCGCAAGATCGAAATGTTCCATGTGCCATTCGGCAGCATCACGAAACGCCTGTACATCTTCAGTAACGGGGTTATCGACGATCTTCCTAGCGATTGAGCTCAGTGCCGACTTCGTGAACTTGGGGAACCAATGCCGCTTGGAGAACAGCACACGATTGCCCTCTGTGAGAACCAAAAAGCAGTTCGACAAATCACGAAGCCGTCTTAGTAGCCAGTAGCCTTCACGCGGTGAGACTTCATCTGGAATGTAGGTCGACAAAAACCCTTCGGCCTTCCACGCTTCAGAAGAATCGCTCTCTATGAGGAGATAGTGAGCGACCGCCGGGTACGAAGGCGCCTCCGACCATACGGGAATCCATTTCGCACGTCTTTGAGGTGACAATGACCCCGGCACGCCGAACTGTTCGGACCTCGCGACTATGGCCACTCCGACTTGGAGGCCATCGCGGACGAGGTAAACCATCGTGGGTTGAGATCGACTGCAGATACCGGGATGAAGAGCGGTGTCAAATTCGGACATTGGAGGGAGGTCGAACAGGGTCGTCCAGTTCTTACCGCATTTCATCAGCATCTGAGCATCCAAGTGATCCGGCCGTATCAGTACAGCTTGCTGCAGTAAGTCGTCAGCATCCGCTCCACGAAGGGCGTGCCGGCACGCTGCGGCTTTTGCGAACAGCAGGTCCGGATCAGTAGGGCAGACTCTCAGGGCGCGGTCAATCGCTGCGATAAGCTGTGGAGCCTCGTGCGTAGTGGTCTGCGTAAATGTCAGGTCGTCGGAAACTTTAATGACTTGGTTAGCAACTTCCGCCGCCAGCCTAGTCTCCTTGGCGGCTGGATGATCAGGATGTGCGAGCCCAGTGGGTTGCGAACGCCAGCGAACTAGGTCTCTCAAAAAAGGCATAGCATACCTCCTACCTGCCGCGTTTTCCCGTAGTCGTACAGAGGTCGCCGGAAGAGAAGTATACTACCGACCTCCTTCGATGTCAAAAACGCGTTGACAAAAACTTGACAAAAAGGAGAAAAGACAAGAAAGAGGCAACCGATTCGGGAACTGCGCGCAGCCTACCCCGGAGTCGCAACGAACCGATAACCCACCCCGCGTACCGTGAGCAGGTGGCGCGGGCGTGTTGGGTCGTCTTCGATGTAACGCCGCAAGCGCACGATGAAATTGTCGACCGCCCGCGTGTCGGTGTCCTCTTGAAGGCCCCAGACCTCTTCGAGCATCGCCTTCCGGGACACGGGCTTGCCCTCGTGCTGGATCAGGTAGCGAAGGAGGTTCGCTTCCATCAGCGTCAGCGGAAATACCTGGCCGCGGACGCGCAGCTCCAGAAAATCGAAGCTCACCGACTTCTCGCCGAAGGTGAACGTGTCCGGCTCCTCCGGCTGCGCGGCGGCCTGGTCGGAAGAGGCGTTCAGCCACTCGCGGCGCCGCAGCAGGCTGCGAATGCGCGCGATCAGGATGGCAAGCTCGAAGGGCTTGGTGAGATAGTCGTCGGCTCCCGCGGCAAAGCCTTTCAGCACGTCGTCGGGATGACCACGAGCGGTCAGCATCAGCGTGGGGATGAACTGTCCGGACCTGCGCATCTCGGACATTACGCTGAAACCGTCCTGGCCCGGCAGCATCACGTCCAGCACCACCACGTCGAAGGAGGGCGATTCCATCTTGAGCAGCTCGAGCGCCGACTCTCCCGTTTCCACGACCTGCACCTGATAGCCTTCCGCTTCCAGGTTGAAGCGCAACCCATCGGCAAGGTGCTGCTCGTCTTCCACCACCAGAACCCGGCTCATTTGACGATTGGAAGCTGCAGCACGAAGGTGCTCCCGCGTCCCGGACCCTCGCTTTCCGCCCAGGCGCGGCCGCCGTGCCGCTTGGCCACGGAACGGACGATGTAGAGGCCCAGGCCGGTCCCTTTCACCCGCGTGGCGAGAGCGCCCGGCACGCGGTAAAAGCGCTTGAAAATGCGCTTCAGCTCGGTCTTCGGAATGCCCGCTCCCTGGTCCCTCACCCGCAGCGAGATGTACTTCCCGTCGATCTCGGCAGTCTCCACGGTCACGTTCACATCGCGTCCCGAATATTTCACGGCGTTGTCGATGAGGTTCGATACGGCGGCCCGCACTTCGTCCAGATCGCCTAGAACCCGCACGTGCGGTCCTGGGCGATAGCGCAGCGATTCCGCGGAGACGCGATGCAGCGTGCGCGCCCGCTCCAGGCATTCCTCCACCACGCCGCCCAGGTCGATGGTCGAGAAGTTGAGCTTGCGGCCGGCCGGGCCGATGCGCCCGGTACGCAGGATCTGCTCGATGGTCGCCAGCAGCCGATCGCTATCGTCCACCATGATGCGATAGAAATCTTTGCGTTTCGCCTCGTCGACCGCGCGCGTCTGCAGCGTTTCCAGATAAAGCCGGATGGAAGCGACGGGCGTCTTCAGTTCGTGCGTGACCGCGTTGATGAAGGCGTCGTGCTGCTCGTTCCGGCGGATTTCGCGCACCAGGAAAATGGTGTTCAGCACGACACCGGCGATGATGATCGCCAGCAGCAACACACCGAGAAAGAGCAGGATTCCGGTGCGCCAGTTGAGCAGAATCCAGCCGACGTACAGAAGAAGAATGATGGAAATCAGGGCGGCGCCGAGCGCTATGAAGAACGCGATCGACTTCTGCCGGCCCGGAAGCACCATAACTCCAGCTTATTCCGATTCGGCCCGCAGGCGCATCCGGCAGGCTGAATCAGGCTTGCCGCCGGGTCCTCCGCTGTGATACTTTAGCCTCCACTCGCTCCGGAGGCCAAATGAAAACATCTAACCCCTTATTCGCACTGTTTCTCTCGTTCGTTTTGCTTGGAATACTCTCCCCCGGTCCGGCTTCCGCCCAGGAGTTGCGCGGCAGCGTCCGGGGCGCGGTCACCGATTCCAGCAGCGCGGTGGTCGTCGGCGCGCGAGTCGCGCTCCGCAACGTCGGCACGGCCGTTGAAACCGTGCAGGAGACCAATACCGCCGGCCAGTACGTCTTCGATTTCGTCAGCCCCGGAACGTACACGATCACCGTCGCGCTCGAAGGTTTCCGCAGTTTCATCCAGGAAAACATCCTGGTGCAGACGCGCGGCGACGTCACGGTCAACGCCCGCCTCGAAGTGGGCGCCGTCACCGAAACCGTCAAGGTCACCGAATCGCCGGTCGCGGTGCAATTCAACCGGACCACCATGGAGACCACGCTCGACACGAAGATGTCGAACTCGCTGCCCATCATTCACCGCAATCCCTTCCTGCTGCTCACCATCGATCCCCAGGTGGTCTTCGCTGGAGGCTCCGCCGAGCAGAGCCCTTACCACCACTGGGCCGCCGCCCGGGTGGATGTGGGCGGAGCCACGCAGCTTAAGAACGACGTTCTGGTGGACGGCTCGCCCAACACCTGGGGACCCAAGACCAACTACGTGCCGCCCATGGACGCCGTCTCGGAAGTGAACGTGCAGCAGAACGCCACCGACGCGGAGTACGGCCACTCCGCCGGCGGCGTCATCAGCATGCAAATGAAGAGCGGCACCAACGAGTGGCACGGCACCGCGTATTACTTCGGCCGCAATCCCAAGCTCAACGCGCTCGCGGACCGCATCACGCGCAGCCCGAACGTGGTTCGGCACAACGTCTGGGGTGCCACCTCCGCAAACCCCATCGTGAAGAACAAAGTGTTCAACTTCGTCAGCTACGAAGGCCAGAATTTGCGCGAGCCGGTGAACCAGATTGTCAGCCTGCCCACGGCGCTCGAGCGCCAGGGAGACTTCTCACAGTCCTTCAATATCCTCGGCGCGCAGCGGACCATCTACGATCCCTACACCACGCAGTTCAACCGCGCCAGCAACACCTCCACGCGGACGCCGTTCCCGAATAACATCATACCCGGCTCACGCATCGATCCCGTTTCGGCGCGCTTCCTGCAGGACATTTGGGAGCCGAACGGCCCCGGCGACGACATCACCCGTGTCCGCAACTACAAGAACACCTTCCCGCGCGTCTACGAGTTCTATAACTTCACCGATCGGGTGGACTGGAACGTCAACGACCAGTGGAAGGTCTTCGGCCGCTTCAGCCGCATGCACACAAATGTGACCTCGCCCAATCCCTCCGGCAGCCCGGCCGGCTCCACGGGTGGATCCGAGCGTAACTCCCTCACCGCCGCCGGCGACGCTGTCTGGACCGTCAGCCCGCGCGTCATCTTCAACGTCCGCGGCTCCTATAACAAGCCCGTCGACCGCTTCATCGATCCGGTTGCCGAAGTGGAGGATTACGGCGCTTTCTGGCCCGGCAACAACTGGTACGAGCCGTACGCTAAAACGCTGCCGGCCAACTACTACCCTGGCATCAACGTCGGGGGCTCGGGTTTCGGCCGCGCGTCCTGGTGGTATTCGGCCCCCGACTTCTGGAACCTGCAGAGCAAAGTCTCCATGCAGATGGGCCGTCACTACGTGAAAGCCGGCGGGGAGTTCCGGCGCTTCCGCGGCAACTCCGGCTTCTTCCAGCCCGTAGATTTTCGCTTCAGTCCGGCCCACACGGCCGATACGTTCATCAACCCCGACACGCGCCAGCGCGGCGATGCCTGGGCTAGCATGCTGCTCGGCGTGCTCGATAGCGACACCCGCATCCGCACCTCGCCGCTCTATGCCGCCCGGAACAGCTTCTATGGGGCGTACATACAGGACGACTTTAAAGTCAACCAGAACGTCACCATCAATATCGGCGTGCGGTACGAGTATGACAGCCCCATTGTCGATACCACGGACCGCCTGAGCCGCTTCCTCGATCTCAACTCGCCCATTGCCGAGTTCCAGGGCGCCAACGCTCCCCAACTGCCGGGCCAGGTGCTTGCCGTGAATCCGAACGCTCCGGCGTGGAACGGCTCGTGGATTTTCACCGATTCCAGCAATCGTGCGGCTTACAAGTCGCCCAGATTCGCGTTCATGCCCCGGTTCGGCATCGCCTACCGTTTGAACGACCGCAGCTCTCTCCGCTTCGGATACTCGCGCTACGTGATCCCGCCGTCCGTGGCGGATACCGGCGGCATCAATCTCAACGACACGATTCCCTACCCTGGTTACGAAAACGAGTCTTTCCCTCTGCAGATTCTCGAGGGCATCCCTCAAACCAGATTCAGCGACCCGTTTCCCGCCGGCGTGAACCCGCTGAATGCGCCTACAGAGAAGAGATTCGGCCGCTACACAAACCTGGGCACAACGGCAAACAGCAGTTGGTTCTTCCAGGATCTGAAGAATGCCTGGAATGACCGTATCAACGTCAGCTACCAGGCGCAGATCTTCAGCCAGATCGTAGTGGACGCCACCTACTTCGTCAGCATCGGAACAGACCACTACTATCAGCAGCAGCTCAACAACCGCGACCCGCGCTTCGACTACCAGCACCAGTCGGCCGTCAACCAGCGCGTCGCGAACCCGTTCCTGAACATCCTCCCGGAGGAACAGTTCCCCGGCGCCCTGCGCACGCAACCAACCGTCACTGTGGGAGATCTACTGAAACCCTACCCGCAATACGGGCAGCTCACGCAACTGCACACGCCCGGAGTACACCGGCGCTATCAGGCCATCCAGTTGAAGGCGCAGCGGCCCTTCGTCAACGGGTTCAACTTCCTGATCGGTTACAACTACCACCGCACCGGCGCCGACGAATTTTTCGACATCCAGGATCACTTCGATAACAATCTCACCTTCCAGGACGCCCCCGACCCGAGGCACAAGTTCAATATCGCGGGCATCTACGATCTGCCCTTCGGCCGCGGGCGCAAATTCGCCGCGGGCCTGAACCCGGTCCTCGATACGGTCCTCGGCGGCTGGACCGCCAGCGGCATTTACACCTACATCAGCGGCCGGTATCTGCGGTTTGGAACGATGCAGGTGTCCGGCGACCCGAAGCTGGACAATCCGACGCAATCCCAGTGGTTCGACATCTCGAAGTTCAGCATTCAGCCGGCCTTTACACGCCGAACGAACCCCCTCCAAATGCCAGGCGTGACCGGCCCGAGAATCTCGGCGGTGGATATGACGCTGGCGAAGACGCACCCGATTACCGAGCGCGTCGGCCTCGAGATCCGACTGGAAGCATACAACCTGTTCAATAACTTTGTGGGAGCCGACCCGAACCTGACCGTCACCAATGCGCAGTTCGGCCGCGTCAATGCGCAACGCGCCACGTTCTTCGGGCGCCAGATTCAGTACAACGCCCGCATCCGCTGGTAGAGCTCACTTGGCCTGGTTGCGGAGCTGCTCGAGCATCTTCTGATGCCGCGCAGCCTCCGCCGCCTGCCCCCGCTTCCGGTAGAGCAGGGTGAGTTGGTAGTGGGCGGTGGTCTTCATCTCGGCCGGCGCACTGGAGTTGGTCACCTTCAAGAGCGCCTGTTCGGCGCGTTCGAGCTGCCCGGTCTGCGCCAGGGCCTTGCCGAGCTGCAGGTGCGCGTCCATCAGACCGGGGTCCGCATCTACAGCATTCTGCAGGAGCCGGATGGCATCGGGCACGCGCCCAAGCTGCGCCAGCACCAGCCCGTAACGGTAATTCACCCGGGCGTTCTGAGGCGCGAGAGCGATCTCGAGGCGGTAGCTCTCTTCGGCCTTGGCGTACTCTCCGTCGTTGGCATGCAGCTCGCCGATGGCGGCGTGAACGCCCGGCATCTTCGGATCTAAGGCCAGAACCTTCTGGTACTCCTGAATGGCTTCTTCGGTGCGCCCGTTAAAGGCCGCGAATTCAGCTGCGGCCATGTGCGCGCGCGCCGAACCTGGGGCCACCCACAGTAGTTCCTGCCTCAGTTCGGACGAAACCCGCTCGTAAGCCCGCGCCAGATAGAACAACAGGTCGGGATCTTTGGGCTTGGCCTTGCGCGCCTCTTCCAGCCGTGCGATGGCGCCGCGAAAATCGCCCGCTTCCATCTGTACGAGGCCGAGCCACAGATGGGCATCCGCGTTGGACGAATTCTCCGCCAGCGCCTGCTCCAATTGTTGCCGCGCCGGCCCCAGGCTGCCGAGCATCAGGTAATCGAAGCCCAGCAGGTCGCGCACGCCCTTGAGGTCCGGCTTCAGCTTCAGGGCGGCCTCAAAGGAACCTGTCGCCGCCTTCCAATCCTTTAACTGATGCTGCACCAGACCGAGGTTCAGGTGAATTTCCGCAATGTTGGGCGCCAGCCGGGCAGCTTCGCCGAACTCGCGCACGGCCTCTTCGAACCGGCCCGCCTCGCGCGCGCCAAGCCCCGCCCGCACATGCTGCACGATTTTCGGATCGAGATTCGCAGCCTGCGCCGCCAGCAGCGCCGAAATTACCCACGCCACCATGTCTATTGCACAGCTCCCGCGCTGGCCTGCGGCTCGAGCTTGATCTCGCCAAAAGCGGCCTCGTACTGCGTCACGTTCTGCTGGAGGACATTCAGCAGCGCCTTAGCCTGCTGGGGGCTCACGTAGACGCCCTGGAAGTTCTGAATCGCCACCTGGTCGGGGGCAGTCTGGTTGACCAGACCGAACAGCAGGAAGAAGTCCCACAGGTTAACTCGAATCTGTACACTGTTGGCGTAGTTCTCGCGGTAATCGCTGGAATGTTCCAGGTGGATCTTGGTCGGCGGCTGCTGCGTCATATAGGAACAATCGTAGCGGATATCGCCCGGCCGGATGATGCGGCCGCGCCCACCCATTCTTTTGCTCTCGTTTCCGCGCTACAATTTCTGAAGTTCCTGGAGGGAGAGCTCGTGCGACTTTCCGAAATCTGTGTCCAGAGGCCGGTGTTTGCCTTCATGTTGATCCTCTTCCTGGTGGTTCTGGGCGCGTCGTCGTTCATGAGCCTCGGGGTGGATCTGTTTCCTCGCAGCGATCCGGCCACGGTCTACGTCCGTGTCCGGCTTCCCGGCGCAACGCCGGAAGAGGTCTCCACACAGGTTGTGATGCCTCTCGAGGAGGCCATTGCTTCCGTCAGCGGCATTGACGAGATGCGCGCGATGGTGAGCGAAGGCAACGCGAGCATCATCGTTACGTTCGTTCTCGAGCGCGACATCGGGGAGGCTGCCGAGGATGTCCGCGAAAAGGTCAGCGGCGCGATGCGCTCGATGCCGCCCAACGTTCTCCCGCCGGTGGTCCAGAAGGCCGATCCCGAGATGGACCCGGTCATCACCATGGTGGTGGCCGGAGACCGCTCCAACCGGGAACTGACGGAGATAGCCGACAAGCAGGTTCGCCGTTCCCTCCAAACCGTGGATGGGGTCGCGGCCGTCGATATCAGCGGCGGGCGGATGCGCCAGATCAACGTATTTCTCGATCTGGACAAGCTTTCCGGATACCGCCTCACCGCGCAGGACGTCGAGCGGGCCGTACAGACGGAGAATATCGAAACGCCCGGTGGCCGGATTGTGCGCGGGCTGACCGAAGTGGGCGTCCGTACGCTCGGGCGCGTCGAGGATGTCGCCCAGTTCAACGACATCATCATTAAGAACGTGAACGGCTCGCCCATCCGGTTGCGCGACGTGGGCTACGTCGAAGACAGCATGGCGGAGAAGCGCACTTTCGCCTTCTGGCGGAAGGAGCCTGCCGTGGTTCTGGAGGTGCGCCGGCAGACCGGCACGAACACCGTACAAGTGGTTGACGGCATCCACGCGCGAATCCGGCAACTGGAGACGGAACTGCCGAAAGGCGTAAAGGTCCAGGTGATCAAGGATCAGGCGATCTATATCCGCAATTCGGTGAAGTCGCTGGAGGAGCACCTGCTGCTGGGAAGCCTGCTAGCCTCCATTATCGTCTGGCTGTTTATCCGTGACTGGCGCACGGTCCTGATCAGCTTCATCGCCATCCCGACCTCGATTATCACGACGTTCTCGCTCATCAAGGCCATGGATTTCACGCTCAACTCCATGACCCTGTTGGGGCTCACGCTGGCCGTGGGCATCGTCATCGACGATGCCATCATCGTGCTTGAAAACATTTACCGGTACATCGAGGAAAAGGATGTCCCGCCCATGGAGGCGGCCGTAAAGGCGACCAAGGAGATCGGGTTGGCGGTGATGGCGACCACGCTTTCCCTGGTGATCATCTTCGTGCCCATCGCCTTCATGTCCGGTTACGCGCGGCGGTTTGTCAACGAGTTCGGCTGGACCATGGCCATGTCCATCATGGTTTCCATGCTGGTAGCGTTCACGCTGACGCCCGCGCTCAGCGCGCGGATGCTGCGCAAGAGGACTTCCGCGAAAGGCCGCAAGCACGGGTCGAGGGCATCCCATGGTTTCTTCGACCGGGCTTATGTAGGGTTGCTCGAGTGGTCTCTGCGGTACCGCTGGGCGATCGTGCTGGTCTCCATCGCAACCTTCGCATCGACGTTCGTTCTGAACAAATACGTCGGCCGCGACTGGATGCCGCAGGAAGACCAGAGCGAGTTGTCGGTCTTCCTGGAACTTCCGGAAGGCTCATCGCTGGAGGCGACGGAGAACGTCACGCTGGAAATGGCCTCCAGGATCGAGAAGATTCCCGGAGTGACCGGGATGCTGCCGCAAACCTCCACGTTTTCCAACCGCGTCAACATGTCGTATTCAACCATACTGCTGGACGACCCCACCAAGCGCGGCGACATCAATACGATGGCGTCCAAAATCCGCGAGGTCTTGCGCGACTACGCCTATACCCGTCCGCGCATCAACTTCCCCAATGCGCTGGGCGGCCGCGACTCGTTCGCTCCCATCCGCGGCATGCTGCTCGGTCCGGATCTCCATAAGCTCTCCGAATTGGCCAAAGAGGTTAGCGTGGAGCTGATGAAGACCAAATCCGTGGTGGATGTGCGCGTGGCCCTGAATCTGAACAATCCGGAGATGCAGGTTACCATCGACCGGGCGCTCGCCTCCGATCTGGGCGTGCGCGTTTCGGATATCGCAGGCGCGGTCCGGCTGCTGATGTCCGGCGAAGACCAGATCTCGACGTTCAAGGAGGGATCCGAACAGTACCCCGTCACCATGCGCCTCCTCTCGTCCCAGCGGGACGATCCGGCGGCGCTCAGCCGGCTTCTGGTTCCCTCGGCGCGCTTGGGCTTGATCCGCCTGGACTCGGTGGCGCATCTGGAGCGAGGACTGGGGCCGGGCCGCATCGACCGTTTCAACCGCCAGTTCTCCGTAGGCGTTTACGGCAACGTTGCGCCCGGCTACTCCCTGCAGCAGGCGGCCGAGGAGACGGCCGCCGTCGTCCAAAACATCGGTCTGCCCTCCGGCTACCAATTGAAGTTCTCGGGGCAGGTAAAAGTACTGGAGGAGACCACGGCCAATATGATCATGGCCCTCTCTCTGGCCTCGGTCTTCATGTACATGGTGCTAGCGGCCCAGTTCGAGAGCCTGTCCCACCCATTCATCATCATGCTCACGCTGCCGCTCTCCATTCCCTTCGCCCTGTTGTCCCTGATCGCCACCGGCCGCACGCTGAACCTCTTTAGTGCGCTGGGCATCCTCCTGCTGCTGGGGATCGTAAAGAAGAACGGCATCCTGCAAATCGACTATATGAACCACCTCCGCGCCCTGGGCCATCCGTTGCACTACTCCATCGTGGAGGCCAACCGCGTCCGGTTGCGGCCCATCCTGATGACCACGTTCTCCATCGTGGCGGGGCTGCTTCCGACTGCTGTCGGGATTGGCTCGGGGGCGCAGCAGCGGTCGGCGATCGCGGTCACCATCATCGGCGGCCAGATGCTGTGCCTTCTGCTCTCGCTGCTGGTGGTTCCGGTCACCTACTCCTACCTGGAGGAGGCGAGAGCGTGGCTCACCCGCCGCCGCTCCATTCCCCGCCAGGAGGCCACTGCCGCGCCCGCCGTGGGCGATTAAAAACCGGCTCGCGACTTTTACAATTTTTTTACAACCTTACAGGCGAACCCTGCGTCTGGAAGAAGTGAGGCTCATGAAGGAGGAAGCATGAAACAACTTCCTGTCGATAAACAATCCAAGGCGCAGGTTTACTGCCCCATATGTACGCACACCGTGCCGGCGGATGCCGAGATCACCGGCCGCAAGGCCAAGGTCCTTCCCGGGCAGAAGTGCGCCCGGTGCTCGGCCGCGCTGGATGCAGGCTTCGTGGTTCAGATTCTCGAGGCGGCATAGGTCTGTACTGCCGGGTACTGAAAAGCTTGCCCCGGCGCTAAGGCTTCTGAGATAGTAGTGCTTGGAACCGAAATGAGACGGAAATTGCAGCCAAAACCCGAAGAAGTCGTTTCCAAGCAGATTCTGGAACAGGCACGCCACGCCGCCGTCGCCGACCGGCTGAACTTGAAGGCGAGCAAATGTACGGTCTGCGAAACGACTCTTGCGCCCAGCGAATCGAGGGATCTGGCCGCCGCCCAGAGCGGAGAAACGCTCTGCTGGGTGTGCCGCCGTCTCAAGATCAGCGCCTGGCGGGAATCGGTCGCGCAGATGCCCGCGCAAGAGTGATCTACACTTCTGTCAGGCGCTCGTAGACAAACCCGGCCGCAATCACATCTTCCAAGGCAAGGCCGTTCGACTTAAAAATTGAAACTGCGCCCTTCCGGCCGGCGTCCGGCCGCGCCAAGGCGTCTTTCAACTCGATCGTTTTCCGCTCCCAATCGCAGGATGTGAGCAATAGGTCGCCGGACTCCGTCCGCGCCTGCTCCAGCGAATCGACCACGATCATGTCCGCCCGCTCCACCAGGTCCGCGGGCAACTCACGGCGCTGCGGATGATTCGATCCAACCGCATTGATGTGCGTGCCAGGTGCAATCCAATGGGAGGAGAGCACCGGCTCGCGCGCGGACGTCGCCGTCACCACGATCCTGGCTTCCCGCACCGCCTCTTCCGCGGATTCAGCGGCTCGTACGTCTACCGGGAAGGCGCGGCTGCACTCCTTGGCGAACCGGTCGCGCTTCTCCCTCGACCGGCTCCAGACCCGTGCGAGTTGGATCGGCCGCACCGCGAGCACGGCCTCGAGCTGGGTACGCGCTTGAAAGCCGGCGCCAATCAGGCCCAGCACGCTGGCATCTCGTGCCGCCATCAGATCGGTCGCCAGGCCGGTAACGGCGCCGGTGCGGATCTGGCCGAGATAGTTCGCTTCCAACACCGCCAGGGGCGCGGCGTCTTCGGCGCGGTAGAGAAGGAACCTGAAGTGAGCCCCATGCTCGGGGTGCGTGGCATAGATCTTGGCGCCGAAATATTTTCCGTCGCTGGCCGCCATGTAGTGGAGAACGCTCCGGGTGGGCAGAAACAGACGGCGCCGGGGCTGATTTTGGGCGGCGCCGCCGCGCAGTCTCAGGAAGGCCTCGCGCATCAGGCCGATCGCTTCGTGCATCGGCAGCAGCTCGCGGACCTCGGCTTCCGTTACGTACCTCATTGAGAATTCCGGCCGGTTGCCCGGCATACCGTCAAGACAGTATAATTTTAAGCCGCTCCCTGTAGTCTCCCGTATCTCTGAAACTTTCGCCGCACGCTGAGCGTCTCTAAAGAGTTCTTACAGACTTAGGGCGAGAGCGGCTGTGTTTTTTAGAACGGCGAAAAGGACAGGTTGATGACGAGAGTTATGCAAAAGGGCGCAACCAAAACGATCGACAAGTACCGGAGGATTCTCGAGCAGAAGGTGACCGACGTGCGGCGCAGCCTGTCGGCGCAAAACGCCGCCGCCGTGGTGGCGCGGCTGGATGTCCCTTCCGATGAAGGCGACCTCAGCCAGCAGAGCCACGAAGAGTGGATCTTCTTAAACCGCAATAAGTTAGACATCACGCTCCTGCGGCAGGTCCAGGAAGCCCTGCATCGCATCAGGCATGGCACGTTCGGTGTCTGCGGGGAGTGCGACGAGCCGATCTCTCCCAAGCGTCTCGACGCCGTTCCGTGGGCGAAATACTGCGTGAAGTGCCAGGAGATGATTGGTTCCTACTCCGCCGAGCACGCTTCGGAATCTAAATGAAGCTTTCCGATGTCCGGAAGGTCACGGTAAGAAAGAGGGTCCGGATCGGCTTTCATCTGCCTAACGGGATGGAGTGCGTTCTCGACGAGCACGGCATTGCGCGGATACCGGGGCTGCAGGCCCCGCCCGACTTCAACCTGGACGAGCAGTTCTCCCAGGTGACACAGTTCCTCATGGAACCGGTTCTCGATGAGGGCATACGGAACAAGCCCAAACCGGAGAGCATGAGCCGGGAGCAGTTGACCGCCCTGGTTCGGGCCTCCGGCCCCGGCGGCCCGGCGGACGACGATCACGATGAATAACCGGCCGCGAACGGTGCCGGGCGCGCGAGGATATTTGTGCGCCCGGCCGTAATTCCGCGCATCGCCCTCGTCTGGGCGCTCACAATTTTCGCCGCACAGTTCGCATCCGCCCAGGACGACGCGCTGCTCAAGGGGATGGCCGAGGAACTCGACCGCAATTTCCGCATCTTTAAGGAAAAGGCCGAGCCGCCGCCCTACTACCTGTCCTACGCCGTTACGGAGATTGAAGGCAATGGCGTCTCGGCGACGATGGGCGCCCTCACGGAGGATCACCAGGGCCGCAATCGCTTTCTGGACGTTTCCATGCGCGTCGGCAGTCCGAAGCTCGACAACTACCATCGCGCCCGGGGCGAGAGAGTGCGATTTACCTCCGGCGTGCCGGTATCGATTGACGATGAAATGCTCTCGATCAAGCGCCGGCTCTGGCTGGAAACGGACCGCGTACACCGCTCCGCCGCCGAGCGGCTTACCAAGCTCCAGACCAGCACACAGGTGAAGGTCGCCGAGGAGGACGATTCGGACGACTTCTCGGTTGAAAAGCCGGCCGTCTTCTCCGAGCCGCCCGCCCAGCTCAAATTCGCGCAGGACCAGTGGCGCGACCGGGTTCGCAAGCTCTCCGCCGAATTCGCGAAGTACCCCGAAATCCTCGCCTCCCAGGTGAGCGTCTTTGCCAGTACGGAAACCAAGTATCTGGTGAACACGGAAGGCACGCGGCTGCGGCACGGCAGGAATTTCGCGCGGCTGACCATCTCCGCGCACGCCCGTGCAGCCGACGGCATGGACCTCAGCACCAGCGAGAGCTTTGAAGGGCTTGACGACGATTCCCTGCCCGGCGACGACGCCATTCGCGAGGTCATCCACCGGGTCGCGCGCGACCTGAAGGGTCTTCTGGATGCGCCCATGGTGGAACCCTTCGTAGGTCCGGCCATGCTTTCCGGTCACGCCGCGGGCGTGTTTTTCCACGAGATTTTCGGTCATCGCGTGGAAGGCCATCGCCAAAAGGATGAAACCGAAGGCCAGACTTTCACGAAGAGCGTGAACGCTCCCGTGTTGCCCCAGTTTCTCTCCGTCGTCTTCGATCCCACGCGCCGCAAGGTTGCCGATATCGACTTGAACGGCTGGTATCGCTTCGACGATGAAGGAGTGAGCGCGCGCCCGGTGCCGGTGGTGGAAAAGGGCATCCTCAAGACGTTTCTGATGTCGCGTTCCCCGATCCGCAATTTCTCGCAGTCCAATGGCCATGGCCGGCGCCAACCGGGCCTCGAGGTAGTCTCCCGCCAGTCCAACCTGCTGGTGGAATCCGGGCACAAGGTCACAGAAAAGCGATTGCGCGAAATGCTGATTGAAGAGATCAAGCGCCAGAAAAAGCCGTATGGTTACCGGATCCACCGGGTAACCGGAGGGTTCACCACCACTTCGCGGATGGGCGTTCAGGCCTTCAAAGTGATTCCGGTGATCGTGTATCGAGTGTATCCGGACGGCCGGCCCGACGAGCTGGTTCGCGGTGCCGATATCGTGGGCACTCCCTTGGCCAGCTTCTCCAAAATTCTGGCGACTGCCGACCGCCCCGAGGTCTTCAACGGCTACTGCGGCGCGGAGTCGGGCAGCGTTCCGGTGAGCGCCGTCTCGCCCTCCCTGCTGGTCTCCGAGATGGAGATTGAGAAGAAAGCCACCTCTCAGGAGCGCCCGCCGATCCTGCCCGGACCGGAGGCAGCCCGGTGAGGGCCTTCAAAGCTGTCGCACTGCTGCCGCTCCTGGCGGCGGGTCTAGCGTCCGCCGCGGAGACCGAGGACGTGGTGCTGAAGGCCATGCGCGACGAGCTCGCGAGAGCGCGCGGCATCAAGCTCGAAACACTGGATTCTCCGTACTACATCGAGTACGCCATCGACGAAGGCGACACGTTCTCCGCCGCTGCCAGTCTGGGCGGTCTGGTGAGCTTCAACCGCGACCGATTCCGCCAGCCCAACGTTCAGGTGCGCGTGGGCGATTACGACTTTGACAACACGAACTACATCGCCAGCGGTTTTCCTTTTGGAAGCCGTTACCGGTTGGGCCGCTTTCCGGTGGAGGACAGCTACAATGTGATGCGGCGGCACCTCTGGCTGGCGACCGATCAGGGTTACAAGGCCGCCTTGCAGGCCATCGCGCGCAAACGGTCCGCGCTGCAGAACGTAGCCGGCGCCGAGCAGCTTCCCGATTTCTCGCACGCGGACCCGGTGCGTCTCCTGCTCCCGTACCAGCCCGCCCCGTTTCAGGAGGAAGCCTGGAAGTCGCTGGTGCGCTCCCTCTCCGGCATCTTCAAGAAGTATCCCGAGGTGATGCATTCCACGGTGGACCTGCAAGCTTTTCAGGGCTTGCGGTACCTGGTGAATTCCGAAGGCAGCGAGGTCCGGGATACGGGCTCGCTGATTTTCGTGCGTGTTCGCGCGAACACACAGGCGTCCGATGGCATGCTGCTCCGGTCGGCCCACGTGGTTCACGCGCGCCATTTCGGCGGACTTCCTTCGGAGCAGGAATTGGCGGCCGGGATTGCCGGGGTGGCCGAATCGCTCACAGCGCTCAAGAACGCGCCCGTGGGCGAGGACTACAACGGACCCATTCTATTTGAGGGCGAGGCCGCCGCCCAGCTCTTCGCGCAGGTGCTGGGGAGGAATCTGGCGACTCTCCGTAAGCCGGTCATGGAGCCCGGGCGCAGCTCGCCGTTTCCTTCCGGAGAGCTGGAAGGCCGAATGGGCGCGCGCATCCTGCCGGAGTGGATCGACGTGGTTGACGACCCGACTCAGAAGGAATGGCGTGGCAAGGAACTGATCGGGCACTATGCGATCGACATGGAGGCGGTGGTTCCCAAGCCCGTGGTGGTCGTTGAAAAGGGTGTGCTGAAGAACTTCCTTCACACCCGCCGGCCTTCGCGCGGCCGGGCCGCATCCAATGGCCGCGCCCGCCTCCCAGGGCCGTTCGGCGCCAGGACCGCGGCCATTTCCAATCTCTTTGTCCGCGCCTCGGAGACGCTGACCCCGGACAAGCTGAAGGCGCAACTGATGGAACTCTGCAAGCTGCGCGACAAGCCGTACGGCCTGATCGTCCGGAAAATGGATTTTCCGTCGTCGGCCTCCGTGGACGAGGTCCGCCGCGTGATTTCCAGCCAATCCGGCTCCGCGAACCCGGTCAGCGCGCCGATACTGGTTTCACGTGTCTATCCGGACGGACGCGAGGAACTGATTCGCGGCGTGCGCTTCAAAGGGCTCACCGCGCGGTCGCTCAAGGATATTCTGGCGGCCTCGAATGAGAGCCACAGCTTCGAGTATCTGGATTCCGGCGCGCCCTTCGCCCTGATGGGCGCGGGAAGCACGCTAGCCGACAGCGTCGTAATCGCCCCCTCCGTGCTGATCGACGATCTGGAAATTCAGAAGATCGACGATGATTTTCCCCGTCCGCCGCTGGTCCCCGCGCCTTAGCGACTCTCGCAGTTCGGACTGCGCTATATTTTTGCCTACGACTTTCTATAGACTTTGGAAGAGGCCCGATCCTTTATCCAAATGTCCACGGCAACTGTCGCCCGATTCAAGCACGTCGACGATCTCTGGAACGATGAGATTGCAAGCGGACTTTCTCCCGCGGAGAGGCTCGTCTACCGGTCCAATCTGCTGGGTACGGACCTTCGTATCACGAACACGGGCGGAGGCAATACCTCGGCAAAGCTGACCGAACGCGATCCGCTGACCGGCGAGGATGTGGAGGTCCTTTGGGTGAAGGGCTCGGGCGGAGACCTTCGGACCAGCAAGCTGGCAAACTTTGCTTCGCTCTATCAGGACAAACTCCTCGCGCTGCAAAACATCTACGCCGCCGTCGAGCCAAGGGGCGCGAAGACGGAAGCCGAAGACAGAATGGTCGGCTATTATCCGCATTGCACTTTCAACCTGAATCCCCGGGCATCCTCCATCGATACGCCTTTACACTCGTTTGTTCCGGAGAAGCACGTCGATCATATGCACCCGAATTCGGTCATCGCCGTGGCCGCTTCCAGGCGGTCGGCGGAGTTGACGACCCGGATTTTCGGCGATGAGATTGCCTGGACGCCGTGGCTGCGGCCGGGCTTCGAACTGGGCCTCGAGCTACAGAGGATGTACCAGGCGAACCCGAAGCTGAAGGGCGTGATCCTGGGGCAGCACGGGCTGATCAACTGGGCAAACGAGGGCAAGGCCTGCTACGATCTCACGCTGCGTCTCATCGAGAAGGCAGCCGTCTATATCGAGTCCAGGGACAAATGCGAGAAGACCTTCGGAGGCGTAAAGTACGAAGCTTTGCCGGAGAGCCAACGCGACGAAATTCTGGTCCGGCTCCTGCCCTGGCTGCGGGGGCAGGTCTCGCGGCAGAAGCGGTTCATTGGGACAGTTCAGTCCGGCCCGGCGATACTCCGCTTCGTGAACAGCCACGACGCAGCGCGGCTGGCGGATTTGGGCACCTCATGCCCGGACCATTTTCTGCGCACCAAGATCAAGCCGCTCTTCGTGGATTGGAATCCGCAACAAGAAGGTCTTGACGCCCTCCAGAGTAAGCTGAGCGCCGGGCTGACGCAGTATCGGAGAGATTATGCGGCCTACTACGAAGCCTGCAAGCGTCCCGGCTCGCCCGCGATGCGCGATCCGAATCCAACCGTGATCCTGATTCCCGGCATCGGCATGATCGCCTGGGGGAAAGACAAGAGCGAATCGCGAGTCGCCGCGGAATTCTACAACTGCGCCGTGGAAGTGATGCGCGGAGCGGAGGCGATCGACGAGTACATCGCGCTGCCGCGGCAGGAAGCCTTTGACATCGAATACTGGCTGCTTGAAGAAGCAAAGCTGAAGCGTATGCCGCCCGAGAAGGAGCTGGCCCGGAGCGTGGTCGTGGTGGTGGGCGCGGGCAGCGGAATTGGCAGAGCCGTGGCGCACCGGCTGGCGAAGGAAGGCGCGCACGTGGTTTGCGCGGACCTCAGCGTGGAGGCGGCCGAAACCACCGCGCGGGAACTGACGGCGGTCCATGGCCATGGCATCGGCGTCGCCGGCACCGGCATCTCGGCCCGCGGCCCCGCCATCGGGCTTGCGGTGGATGTCACCAGCCGCACCAGCGTGCGCGCCATGCTGGGGCAGGCCGTTCTGGCGTATGGCGGCATCGACAGCATCGTTGTCACGGCAGGCGTATACATGCCGCCGGATCGCGAAGGCCGCATCAACGACGATCATTGGAAACTCACCTTCGATGTCAACGTGATGGGCGGCTACCTGGTGGCGGACGAAGCGCGGGAGGTGTGGAAGCGGCAGGAACTGCGCGGAAGCCTGGTGGTGACCACCAGCGTGAACGCGGTCACGTCCAAGAAAGGCTCGCTGGCCTACGATGCGTCCAAGGCCGCGGCAAACCATCTGGTCCGCGGATTAGCGGTGGAACTGGCCCCGCTGGTGCGTGTCAACGGGCTCGCTCCCGCGACGGTAGTGGCCGGTTCGACGATGTTTCCGCGTGAGCGCGTCATCGCTTCTCTTGCCAAGTACGGCATACCATTTGAGGAGTCTGAGGACACGGACGCTCTGCGCGGCAAGCTGGCGGATTTCTACGCGCAGCGCACACTGACCAAGTCGGCGATCACTCCGGAGGACCAGGCTGAAGCAACGTTCTTCCTGGTCTCCGAACGTTCGTCGAAGATGACCGGGCAGATCGTCACGGTGGACGGCGGCCTTCAGGACGCATTCATGCGGTAGGGGGAAAAACTATGAGGCTATTCAATCTTTTTGTCGTGCTGGCGGCGACGTCGGTCGGCGCGTTCGGGCAGAAGGCGGCGCTCGCCGTGATTGAAAAAGTCGCCGGCTCGGTGGGCTTTTACAGCGCCGAAGGCCAGCGCGTCGGCGGCGTGAAGGTGAACGCGCATCCTCACGAGATGGCCCTTTCACCCGACAAACGGCTGCTCTACGTCACCGACAATGGGATGCTCTGGATGACGGACCCCGGCGAAGGCGGAAACACCGTCTCCATTGTCGATATCGCCGGGCGCAAGAAGGTGGGCGAGATCAACCTCGGCAACCACCGGCGCCCGCACGGGATCGATGTGGACCCGAAGTCGGGACGCGTCATAGTGACCATCGAGAACCCCGACGGGCTGCTGCTCCTCGATCCGGTCGCCCGCAAAGTTTTGAGGAAGTACGACGTGAGAGGCGAGGACCCGCACATGGTGCTCTTCGGACCGCGCGCGCAGTGGGCCTACGCGAGCAACACGGGTACGGGGACGCTGGCGGCGGTCAACATGGAGTCGGGCGAGTCCAGGCTCATTGCCACCGGCAAGCGCCCGCAAGGCGCGGCTTTCTCACTCGACTCGAAGACGCTTTTCGTCACGAATTCCGACAGCGGGACGATCTCCATTATCGACGCCGATAAGCAGGAGGTGACGGGAACCATCGCGACCGGCAAAGGTCCAGGCCGCGTCGCTTTGACTTCGGATGGCAAGACTCTGGTGTACAACCTTCAGGCCGGCGAGGCGGTCGGGTTTGCCGACCTCGCCACGAAGAAAGAGTTGAAGCAGATTCCGCTGGGAGGACGCCCGTTGTCCTTGACCATGTCCGCCGACCGCCAGATTGCCTACTCTTCGGTGCAGGACCAGGACAAAATCTTTGTGATTTCGGTGCCCGAAAAGAAAATTCTCCGTGTCATTCAGACTCCCAAGGGAAGCGGACCGGACCCGGTGATTCCTCTGCTGTAACAGGACGTTATAATGGGCACTGAGATCAAAATGACCAGTCGATTCAAGCTTTTGACGCCGATTGTATCGAGCGTGCTCCTGCTGGCAGCGTGCTCCAGCTCCACAGAGCCGCAGAAGAGCGCCGAGGCAGAAAGACAGCCCCCCGCCGCGTCGGAACCGGCCGCTACGCCCCCTCCGGTGGTAGAGCCGCCCCAAGAGAAGGCTGCGAATACGTTTAAGGTTCGGTTCGACACCAGCAAGGGGCCGATCGTCGTCGAGGTGCATCGGGATTGGGCGCCCATCGGCGCGGAACAGTTCCACCAACTGGTGAGCTCTGGATATTTCAACGGCGCCCGCTTCTTCCGGGTCGTGCCCAATTTTGTGATTCAGTTCGGGCTGGCGGCGAATCCGGCAACCACAAAAAAGTGGGACAGGATGATCGAAGACGATCCCGTTCTGCAGACCAACCGCGTCGGATCGCTTTCCTTCGCCACCCGGGGACCCAACACGCGCACAGCGCAGATCTTCATCAACCTGAGAAGCAATCAAAACCTCGACGGCCAGGGCTTCGCGCCGTTCGCCATAGTGCTGGAAGGCATGGAAGTCGTCGAACAGATCCACAGCGGCTATGGCGAAGCGCCCGACCAGGAAGCGATCACGAAGAGCGGCAACGCATACCTGACCAAAAATTTCCCCGACCTCGATTACATCAGGACGGCGACCATCCAGTAAGGCGGCCTTTAGAAGCCGTTGTTAATCTTGTGGTTTACCAGCGCCAGGAACTCGTCGCGCGTTTCCTTGCGGTTGCGGAAGGCGCCTAGCATTGTGCTCGTGATGGCGCCCGAGTGCTGCTTCTCCACGCCTCGCATCATCATGCAGAAGTGGCGCGCTTCGCAAACCACGCCCACGCCCGCGGGCTGAATCAGCTCCTGAATGCTGTGAGCCACTTCCTGCGTGAGCCGCTCCTGAATCTGAAGGCGGCGCGCGAAGACGTCCACAATGCGCGGGATCTTGCTGAGGCCGATGACACGGTCCTTGGGCAGGTAAGCGACGTGCATCTTCCCGAAGAAGGGAAGCAGGTGGTGCTCGCAGAGGCTGAAGAACTCGATGTCCTTCACAATCACCATCTCGTCGTACTTCACGGGATAAAGCGCGCCGTTCACTACCGATTTCGGATCGGCGCCATAGCCGCTGGTAAGAAACGCCAGGGACTTCGCGACGCGCTCCGGAGTGCGTTCCAAGCCCTCGCTGGCGGGATCGTCCACCAGTTGTTCAAGAATCTCCCGTATATTGTCTGCAACTGTTTTAGTCAACTTCAAAGATATTCCTGTCGGTTTCGCGAATTCGCACGGTATCGAGAGCCGGCCACGGGCCTGCGAAAGTATCCTTCCAGCGCTCCTCCAAACGTTGGCGGATCACTCGTCCGAGATTCTCGGTGGTGGGCACGAACTCGGAGAGCTCGGGCACTTCGGTGTTCAAGTCCCGGTGATCGAAAGGCCGCACGATGCGCTCGGTTACGAGCTGGTCGAGCAGGGCCGGATTCACCGCAAGGCCGGTCTCCGGGTCAACGGGACCGCGCACGCTGATCTCGATTTCGTAGTTGTGGCCGTGGCCAAATGGATAATTGCACTTGCCGTAGATCCGCCGGTTCTCCTCTCCGCTCAATTGGGGAGAGTGCAGACGGTGGGAGGCCGAGAAGCGGTAGCGCCGGGTTACGCGGACCATGCGTTTTCTCCGAAGTAGTCCACGAAGAGGTCCGGGGTCTCGCTGACGCGGATGGCGAAGAGGCGTGCGCGTCCGTTCAAAACCTGCGGCTCCACGCGGCGCCAGATTTCAATGGCCAGGTTCTCCGCGGTGGGGATTACGCGATCGAACGGAGGCGCCTCGTGGTTCAAAAAGCGGTGGTCGAACGGATCGAGGACCTGGCGTTGCAGCAGATCCTTCAAGTCCTTCAGGTCGAAGACCATGCCGGTGACGGGATCGGGCTCTCCTTCAAGCGTCACTTCAATGACGTAGTTGTGGCCATGCCCCCTCGGGTTCGCGGACGCGCCGAACAACCGCTGGTTCTCCTCGTCGGAGAGCCGCGGGTTCCTGCAGACGTGGGACGCCGAGAACTCGACCTTTTTGGTGATGCGCATGGATACTTGTCTGATGCCGCACGAGTATTGCGGGATACAATAAAATTATAGATCGTACATGCAGCCCTTCAAAACGGAACGAATCTTGCGGGTTCTGATCGGGATCCTTTTGGGAACGTTTGTTTACGTCATCTTCGATGCCGTTCACGAGCGCATCATAGGAGTCGGCGATTCGGCGCCTGGATTCAGCATCCGCACGGATAACGGCCGTACCATCACGGCTCGGGACTTCGGCGGCAAACTGCTGGTGCTGAATTTCTGGGCGACCTGGTGCCCGCCGTGCATCAGCGAACTTCCGTCGCTCGACCGGTTCTCCGAGGAGTTCAGCGATTCCGGCGTCGTGGTGCTGGCCATCAGCGTCGACAAGGATGAGAAGATTTACCGCAGATTTCTGGAACGCGCGCAGCCGGGGTTCCTGACGGCGCGGGACCCGGAAGCGAAAATCAGCGGGGATTACGGCACCTTCAAGTATCCGGAAACCTATATCATCGACACGAACGGCAAGGTGGTTCGCAAACTGATCGCGGACCAGGACTGGACGGACGAGCGGATAGTTACCGACGTAAAGAGCCTGCTCCGGAGCTCCCCGACATGATTTCCGCCGAGGCCAAGAAGCAGTTGACGGCGATAGTGGGCCCGCGCGGCTATCTGGACCGTCCGGAAGACCTGATTCTGTACGAGTACGACGGAAGCGTCGATAAGGCGCGGCCGGAAATGGTGATTTTTCCGCGCAGCAGGGACGACGTCGTCGCGATCGTGAAGATCACGCGCGAGCACGGCATTCCAATTGTGGGCCGCGGGTCCGGAACGGGGCTGAGCGGCGGTGCGATTCCGAGGGCGGGCGGCATCGTCATCGGCTTCGCGCGGATGAACAACATCCTCGAAATCGATCTGGAGAACGAGCGCGCGGTGGTGCAGCCGGGCGTGATCAATCTGGATCTGACGCTGGCCGTGCAGGCGCAGAAGTATTTTTATGCTCCGGACCCATCGAGCCAGCGCGCCTGCACAATTGGCGGAAATGTGGCCGAGAACGCGGGCGGTCCGCACACCCTGGCATACGGCGTCACGACCAACCATGTGCTGGGGCTGGAGATGGTTCTGCCGGATGGATCGGCTTACACGACGGGCGGCAAGGAACTGGACTCCATTGGTTACGATCTGACGGGGCTGTTCACGGGCTCGGAGGGCACCATGGCGCTGGTGACGGAAATCGTGGTGCGGTTGATGCGCGCGCCGGAGATGGTGAAGACCGTCCTGATTATCTACGACCGGGCCGAGGACGCGGGCCGCACAGTGGCGGAGATTACGGCGCGGGCAATCACGCCGGTGGCGGTTGAGATGCTGGACGGCGTGATGCTGCGCATGGTGGAGGAGGCGACGCACGCGGGCTTTCCAATGGATGCGGCGGCGGTGCTGCTGGTGGAGTTGGAGGGCCTGAAGGAGGCCGTTGAGGAGCAGGTGGAGCAGATTCGCGAAGTCGCGGCGGTCTGTGACGTGCGCGAGTTTCGCGTCGCGCGATCCGCCGAAGAGCGCGAGCTGCTGTGGAAGGGCCGCAAGAACGCGTTCGGAGCCGTGGGCCGCGTGAGTCCCTTTTATTACGTGCAGGACGGCGTGGTGCCGCGCACGCAGATTGCGCCCACGCTGCGCTACATCGGCGAGGTGGCGGAGAAGTACGGGCTGATCATCAGCAACATCTTTCATGCCGGGGACGGCAACATGCATCCGATCATCCTGTTCGATGCGCGCAAACCGGGCGATCTCGAAAAGGCCAAGACGGCGGGCGAGGACATTCTGCGCTATTGTATTTCGGTGGGCGGATCGATCACGGGCGAACACGGCGTCGGCATGGAGAAAAACGAGTTGATGGGCAATTTGTTCACCAGCGAATCGCTGGACATGATCCAGGCCTTCAAAGATTTGTTCGACCCGGAGAACCGGCTGAATCCAGGCAAAGTCCTTCCGACCGGCAAGGGCTGTCTGGAGATCCGGCAGCAGGCGCTCACCGCGGCCGGAACCGTCTATTGAGGTGAGCTCCCGCCTGTCCTCCAAGCGCGCGCTGGCGCATTTCCGCGCGTGGTTCCTTCAGGAGCTGCGCAGGCCGGCCGGGCCGCATGCGCCGGCCGTTCATCAGAACACCTGGTGGCGGGTGATGTGCCTCACGGGCGTCGATTATTTCTCCACTCTGGGTTATCAGCCTGGAATCGCTTTTCTGGCGGCGGGCTATCTTTCGCCGGTGGCCACGCTGGTTCTGGTGCTGATGACGCTGTTCGCGGCCTTTCCGGTTTATGCGAAAGTCGCCGAGCACAGCCCCGATGGCCAAGGCAGCATCTCCATGCTGGAGCGGCTCTTCCCGGGGTGGAGGGGCAAGGTGCTGGCGCTGATCCTGCTGGGCTTCGCGGCCACGGACTTCATCATCACCATGACGCTTTCGGCGGCGGATGCGACGGCCCACGTGCTGGAGAATCCTTACACGCCGGAGTGGATGCAGCACCGCGTAGGCATCACGCTTGTGCTGCTGGCCTTTCTGGGCGCCATCTTCCTGAAGGGATTCAAGGAAGCCATGGGAATTGCGGTGGTGCTGGTGGCTGCGTACCTGCTGCTGAACACCATCGTGATTCTTACCGGTGCGTTTGAGATCCTGCGGCATACGGAGCTGCTGGCGCAATGGCGCGCGAACCTGGCCCTCAGTCACGCGAGCGGCCCGGGAATGTTTCTGGCGGCGCTGCTCCTGTTTCCCAAGCTGGCGCTCGGACTCTCGGGTTTCGAGACCGGCGTGGCGGTAATGCCGCAGGTGGCGGGCGGACCGTACGACACTCCCGCGAAGCCGATCGGCCGCATCCGCAACACGCGCAAACTACTCCTGACTGCCGCGCTGATTATGAGCACAATGCTGATGGGCAGCAGCATCGTGACCACAGTACTCATCTCGCCGGAGGAGTTTCACGGGCCGGCCGATGGGCGGGCGCTGGCATTCCTGGCCCACCGCCATCTGGGCGAGACCTTCGGAACGCTCTACGACCTCAGCACAATCCTGATTCTGAGCTTCGCGGGGGCTTCCGCAATGGCCGGTCTGCTGAACCTGGTTCCCCGCTACCTGCCGCGCTACGGCATGGCGCCCGAGTGGGCCAAGGCTTCGCGTCCGCTGGTGCTGGTGTTCATTGCGATCGCGTTCGGCGTCACCGTCCTGTTTGACGCAGACGTGGACGCGCAGGGCGGCGCCTATGCGACCGGCGTGCTGGTGCTGATGACTTCGGCGGCCGTGAGCGTCGCGATCGTGATGGCGCCGACGCGGTGGCGATGGCCGTTCCTCTCAATCGCCGCGGTTTTCATCTACACCGCGGCGATGAATATGGTGAGCCGGCCGGAAGGCATCAAGATCGCGTCGTTCTTCATCGTTCTGACGATTGCCAGCTCGCTGTTCTCGCGCGCGCTCCGCTCGACCGAGTTGCGCATCAGCGGAATCGTTCTGGATGACGAGGCGAAGGAGATTCTGGAGAGCGATACGGACAGGGTAATCCGCATCGTCGCCCACCGGCCGGGGCGCAACGACAACCTCCGCGAGTACGATGCCAAGGAACGGCATTCGCGCGAGGTGCATCATTTGAGCCCGGAGGAGCAGTTGCTCTTCCTGGAGATCAACTCGGGCGACGCCTCGGATTTCGACGCTCCGCTGCACGTGGCCGGCGTGCGGGTGGGGCGGCACAAAATTCTGCGCGCGCAGAGTCCGGCCATCCCGAATGCGATCGCCGCGCTGCTGATCCACATCAATAAACTGACCGGGAAGCTGCCGCACGCCTACTTCGGCTGGACGGAAGGAAATCCGGTTGGATACATCTTCCGCTTTCTCTTCTTAGGCGAGGGGGATGTGGCGCCCATCACCCGCGAGGTGCTGCGGAAGAACATTCCCGACCCGGACCGGCGCCCGTTTGTACACGTGGTGTGAGTAGGGTGGGCTTTAGCCCAATGCCACTTAGTTTTCTCAAACGAGTTTGACATAACGG